>JBIKTM010000024.1:0-27626 GCA_044348085.1 Methylacidiphilales bacterium
GGTTGGCCTGCTGCGCTATTGAGCTTATGGCCTCTGCTTCCAGTCGTTTTGATATTGCGCGATTTGGAGCGGAAGTGATGCGCTTTTCCCCTCGCCAATCCGATCTCATGATCGTGGCGGGTACGGTCACCTATAAGATGGCCCTTGCGACGAAGCGGGTATGGGATCAGATGGCGGAGCCGAAGTGGTGCATTGCCATGGGAGCTTGTGCAAGCACGGGTGGGATGTACCGGAGCTATGCGGTCCTACAAGGAATCGATCACCTCATTCCTGTGGATGTTTATATTTCGGGATGTCCTCCACGACCTGAAGCAGTTCTTGAAGGCTTAATGAAACTTCAAGATAAGATTGCCCATAGTCGAGGAGTTGTGCTGGGACAAAAGCAAGTGGCATGAGCGCAAGTTTGGAATCTGCAACCGAGGGATTTCTCCCAGGGGCTGAAAAGCTGGCCGATTTTCGTGGGGAAACTTCTTGGCGTTTAGAGAAGGAAAAAATTCCAGAGCAGATGGCGGCGCTCAAGGCCAAGGGATTTACCTACCTCGTCGATCTCACGGCAGTGGATCATCATGGCGAGGATCCCCGTTTCGAGGTGGTGTACGAGTTATGTGACATCCAACGCAAAAAGCATCTTCGGATTAAAACCAAAGTTTCAGAGGGGGACTCGGTTCCAACAGTTTCGCATATTTGGAAAACAGCCGAGTGGCATGAGAGAGAGGCGTGGGACATGGTGGGGGTGCGCTTTGCCGGACATACAGATCTTCGGCGAATTTTGATGTGGGATGGCTATCCGCATCATCCCTTAAGAAAAGATTTTCCCTTAGCAGGCTTATCCACCGAGATGCCGGATATCGCCTTTACCGCAAAAGCTCCCTTGGAAGGGGGGCCCTTCGTCACGAACTCGGCTTCCTTGACTCAAGATCGCGAGCCTCGGGCACACCCAGCAGAGGAGAGGAATCTGTGAGTGCGACCACGCTTGAATTTGGAGATGCTGCGAATCGAACCGCTGAAATGGAGGATGTGGGCGAGAAATTGATTCTCAATATTGGACCCTCGCATCCCAGCACTCACGGGGTGTTGAGATTGGTTTTAGAGTTGGATGGAGAGGTGATTACCAAAGCCGACACAGATATTGGCTATCTTCATCGTGGGGATGAGAAGATTGCCGAAAATATGACATGGAACCAGTTCGTGCCCTACACCGACCGATTGGATTATATGGCTCCGTTGGCTAACAACGTGGCGTACGCCTGTGCCGTCGAAAAGTTGATGGGATTCGAGCTGCCTCCTCGAGCCAAGGTGACTCGAGTTATCTGTTGCGAACTTGCACGCATTTCGGCGCATCTTCTCGGGCTAGGGGCCTTTGCGATGGATGTGGGTGCGATGACGATGTTTCTCTACACCTTTACTGAAAGGGAAAAGATCTACAACTTGATCGAACTTCTCACAGGGGCGCGTTTCACCACAAGCTTCACGAGGGTAGGTGGTCAGACACGGGACATTCCGCCTGGTTTTCTTGAGGGCGTGACCGAATTTTGCGCGCAATTTCCTGGTCGGTTGGATGAATTTGGCTCGATGCTGAATCGGAATCGAATCTTTGTGGATCGGACCAAGGACTTGGGGATTATTCCCGATGATGTGGCTCTGGATTATGGTCTCACGGGACCCAATCTTCGGGGGTCAGGCAACCCGTATGACGTTCGCAGGGCGTTTCCCTACCTTGACTATGAGACGTATGACTTCGAAGTCCCTGTGGGTTCGACAGGGGATTGTTACGATCGTTTCGCCGTAAGGATGGAGGAGATGCGCCAGAGCGTGCTGATTCTCCGACAAGCGGTAGCCAAAATGCCAGGGGGAGCTTGGCAGGTCCACGACTCGAAGAATGTTCTGCCCCCGAAGGACAAGGTTCTTACCAAGATGGAGGAGTTGATCCATCAGTTCTTGGTTGTGACACAAGGCCCGGATGCGCCGGTTGGAGAGGTCTATTTCGGAGCCGAAAATCCAAAAGGGGAACTTGGCTTTTATCTGAATAGCCGAGGAGGTGGTGTACCCCACCGTCTCAAAATCCGTGCTCCTTCATTTTGTAACTTGAGTATCTTGAATCATCTTTTGCCGGGCCATACGGTCAGTGATGTACCTGCGATCTTGGGAAGTTTTGATTTTGTGATGGGGGAGTGTGATCGATGAGCACTCCCTTGCGTGCAGGGACGGAGAATTGTGCCT
Organism: Methylacidiphilales bacterium; assembly: GCA_044348085.1. Lineage (GTDB taxonomy): Bacteria > Verrucomicrobiota > Verrucomicrobiia > Methylacidiphilales > Verrucolacustridaceae > Verrucolacustris. The sequence goes on from JBIKTM010000024.1 coordinate 2,221, forward strand.
CTCCTGAAAAGGGTGAGATTTCAGCTGAGATGGAAAAGCAGGCGGACGAGCTGGTGGCTCGCTATCCAGTTTCAAAGAGGAGCGCGGTTCTTCCTCTCCTTCATCTTTGGCAGGAAACCTTCGGATACATCGGGCCTCGTGGGGTGGAGTGGATTGCGAAAAGATTATCTCTCCAGGAAATTCAGGTGCTTGAGCTGGTTACCTTTTATCCATGGTTCCGTCAGAGACCGTATGGAAAGTTCCACTTTCGCGTGTGCCGAACCCTTCCATGTGCTTTGGGGGGTGCGGGAAAGACTTTTGCCGCATTACAGAAATTGATGAACCTCAAAGCGGATGGGCATGAGGGAGCGATGGTGAGTGAGGATGGCAGATTTTCTTTGGAGTATTCCGAGTGTCTTGCGTCATGTGGGACGGCTCCCGTCATTCTTAGGAATGATGAGTTTTATGAAAAAGTGGATGAAAAAAGGGCCGCGGAACTTGTAGCGGGATGTAAGTAGGGGAACAAGATGCCCATTCCTGAGCAGCGTCTGATTTTTAAGCACATTGATGCCCCTGGATACACTCGGGACATGGAGTGTTATTTGAAGCACGGCGGGTATGAGATGTTGAAAAAAGGCCTTGCGATGGGCCCCTCTGCGATTCGTGATGAAGTAAAAAAGAGCCAGTTACGTGGAAGAGGGGGCGCTGGTTTTCCGACAGGCACGAAATGGAGTTTCATTGATCCGTCAAAGGCTACAAAGCCAATTTATCTGATCTGTAACGCGGATGAGTCGGAACCTGGAACCTTTAAGGATCGCCAGATTATTTATAAAGATCCGCATCAACTGCTTGAGGGGATGATCCTTAGCTGTTTTGCAAACGGGGTGAAGCTGGCTTATCTGTATATTCGGTGTGAATTCACCTTCGGTCATAAAGTTCTCGAGAAAGCGATTCAGGAGGCGAAGTCGGTAGGTTTCTTGGGAAAGAATATCTTAAAAAGCGGCTATGATTTGGAGATCTATGTCCATCGTGGAGCGGGGGCTTACATTTGCGGCGAGGAGACAGGATTAATCGAATCTTTGGAGGGAAAGAGAGCTTATCCCCGGATCAAGCCTCCCTACTTTCCCGCAGTGTTGGGTCTCTATATGAGTCCTACGATCGTCAATAACGTCGAGACTTTGTGTAATGTGAAACACATCGTCGAAATGGGCGGAGATGCATATGCAAAGATTGGGCGACCGAATAACACGGGAACGCGTTTGCTGTGCGTAAGTGGGGATGTCGTCAAACCCGGATATTACGAGTTTCCCTGTGGGGGCATTACCTTAGGGCAGTTAATCTATGGCGTGTGCGGCGGAATTCGGAATGGGAGAAGGCTAAAAGCAGTTATCCCTGGTGGATCCTCGGCAAAAGTCTTACGGGCTGGAGAGGTGTTCAAAGTCAAAGAGAAGGATGCGCAAGGGAACATGGTCGACCGAGAGGTGAAACTTGAGGATCTACGGATGGATTTTGATAGCCTGGCAGCAGCTGGAAGTATGGCGGGGTCAGGTGGAGTGATCGTGATGGATGATACTCGGGACATGGTGGAGTGCCTTGCAAATATTTCGACCTTCTATGCTCACGAGTCGTGCGGGCAGTGCACTCCTTGCCGAGAAGGGGTGTTGTGGCTGAAAAAGATTCTGGCGCGGATCGCGGAAGGTCATGGAAGGGATAGCGATCCAGGTCTCTTGAAGGATGTGGCAGACCGGATTGCGGGACGCACCATCTGTGCATTTGGCGAAGCAGCGGCTTGGCCCGTGCAAAGCTTTATCGGCAAGTTCAAGGAGGAGATTCAGATTCGCATCCGTAGAAATGGAACTGCAGCAAAAAGGGACACAATCTCCCTGACCCATTGAGAAACCTATGAGTTGTTGCTCTACCCATTCAATGAATCCTTGGAATCACGACGTGGCCAAGGACGAGAAGGATTTGATCGATGTTCAAGTTGACGGAGTCTGGATGCAGATGCCCCGCGGATTGAACGTGGTCGAGGTTGCGCACAGGTCTAAGAAGTTTATCCCGCACTACTGTTACCATCCCAAGTTGTCTGTAGTTGGAAACTGCCGGATGTGTCTCTTTGAGATGGGAACACCCAAGATGGGGCCTGACCGTAAACCAATTTTGGGTCCAGACGGAAAGCCTGAGATTGCTTGGATGCCCAGACCCCAAATCGGGTGTGCGACAGGAGTGACTCCTGGAATGGGAATTCGAACGGACTCAGCCCTTGTCAAAGATTGTCGAAATGGGGTGATGGAGTTTCTTCTGATTAATCATCCTTTGGATTGCACAATCTGTGATCAGGCCGGGGAGTGTAAGTTGCAGGAGTACTCGGTGGAGTACGGAACAGGGGAGAGTCGTTTCGTGGAAAACAAGGTAAAGAAGCCTAAAAACGTGGACTTAGGAGAACGGATCGTGTTGGACGACGAACGTTGTATTTTATGTTCTCGCTGTATTCGTTTTTCGAGTGAGGTGGGTAAGGAGGATGTGCTTGGGTTTGTAAATCGAGGAAGTCACAGCACGCTTACGGCTTACCCTGGAAAGAGGTTTGATCATCCCTATTCACTCAACACGGTGGATATCTGTCCCGTGGGAGCTTTGACGAGCAAGGATTTTCGTTTTCAGATGAGAGTCTGGTTTCTTAAAGAGTCCAAGAGTTTGTGCACCAGCTGTGGGACAGGTTGTAATATCACGGTGGGTTCTCGCGAGGGGAAGGTCCATCGACTCACTCCGCGAGAGAATGAGGCGGTCAATTCTCAATGGATGTGCGATTTTGGAAGGTTGAATTTCCACTATTTAGATTCGAAGGATCGTTTGACCCGTCCTCTTCTTCAAGCTGCGGGACAGCAGTTCCCAGGGACTTGGGCAGATGCGATTCAGAGAGCAGCCGAGGGTCTGAAAAAAGTGAAGCCAGAGGAAATGGCTGTGGTTGCATCGGCTCGCCTGACGAATGAAGAGCTTTTTGTACTCAAACGCTTGCTGGCCGAGCTGGGGGTGACGCGAGTGGATGGGGTTCAAAACCTAGGACAAGCCGATTCCTTCCTTCGAAGTGGGGATGGGAATCCAAATAGTCGTGGGGCGGAACTTTTGGGGCTGTCGTCCGGGGGGAGAAAGTTTAGCAGTTGGGGGGAAGAGATTGCTTCGGGTAAGATTCGAGGCCTTTTTGTTTTGGGTGGCGAAAATGTGATTCCAGCGGGAATTTCCGCAAGTGCTTTAGCGAAATTGGAGGTACTTATTGTATCCGGAATATTACAAAACGAAACAACACGGGCGGCTCATGTTGTTCTCCCTGCTGCTGCCTCGGCAGAGAAGACAGGTTCAATGGTGAATGTGCATGGGCGACTTCAACGAATGACGAGGGCAGTGTCTGCACCAGGTGAGGCTAGGGAGGATTGGATAATCTTGCGGGACCTTCGAGAGGCTTGTACGGGCGGCAACTCACTTCACTCTGTCGAAGATGTGTGGAAAGCGATGTCGATGGAGGTGCCTGCTTTCACTGGAATGAGCTGGGCGAAAATAGGGGATTTGGGAGTCCAGTTGGAGTCCTCAACGCAATCAGCTCCCTCCATACCCAGCTAATACGTGCGTCTCTGTTTATTACTCCTTTATTTGAGCATCTCCTCGATTGGGTTGTGTGGGGACACCTCTACAAACGTTCCTAAGGAGGTCACCGTGCTACGTGAGTGGTTAGGCGAAGCTGGACCCGGAGCGGATAAGAGCGCTCCTCAGGTTGTGATTCGAAATCGGGATGAGTATGTGAAGGCTTGCTCAGAGTTCGGACTGGAAAAACATCCCCTCGAGATTGATTTTTCGAAGGAGTTTGCAGTTATTGCCACCTCCCGGGGTAGTCGAATCTCGTTTCGAAGCCGCGAGGAAGGGGAGGGAAGGTCGAAAGTTATGTCGATATCAACTCGGGACATTCGCCCTGGTTTACGTGTTGGAATCGGTGTTTTTTCAAGGCAAGGAGTGCTTTTCGTCAATGACACAAAACTGTAAGCCCGACTCTTGTATCAGTTTAAGATTTAAGTAGTTTAAGCCATGGTCACAACGCTCTCCACGCCTCGCAACTTCACTCCTGGGGAAACCAAGGAGGAGCAGATCAAGTTGGCGAAGGATGGTCTGGATGTAATCAACGACCTCCCTAGGTACGTTAAGTCTGGATTTCAATCCATTGAGGCAGATGACTTTATGCGCTTCAAGTGGTACGGAGTGTACCAACAGAAGCCTAAAGAAGATGGCTACTTCATGCTCAGGACGAGAATTCCTGGTGGTCAGTTAAACCCTGCGCAGCTTAAGGAAATTGCGGCCTTAACAGACAAATTTGCCCACGGGTTTGGTGATGTAACAACACGACAGACGATTCAGTTGCACTGGTTGCGAATCGAGCAGTTTCCCGAAATTTTCAAAAGGTTGGACTCGGTCGGGATCACCTGCAGTGGGGCTTGCGGGGACATTGCGAGAAATGTCGTTGGCTGTCCTGTGGCGGGAATGGACCCTGACGCAATTTTAGACGCGTCGGCAGAACTTCGTGCCGTGGATGCTCACCTTACAAACAACACTGAGTTTTCGAACCTGCCGCGGAAGTATAAAATCTCCATTTCGGGATGTCGGATCATGTGCACCCAGCCCGACATCAACTGCGTGGGCGTCTTTGGCTTGGAGAGGGGTAAAGAGAAGGGGTATGGAATCAAGGTGGGTGGAGGTCTTTCCTCTGCTCCCCACTTGGCTCAAACCCTCCCTGTGTTTCTAAAGCCTGAAGATATTCTCCCCATCGTTCACTACACTTCGGTTATTTATCGGGATCATGGATTTCGAGATAAACGGGCCAGAGCGCGGCTCAAATTCTTGATGGCGGATTGGGGTGCAGAGAAGTTTATTTCCGAGGTTGAGCGGGTTGCCAATAGAAAGTTCGAACGTCACTCGGAGTTTGTTTTTCCTGAGAACCCGGAGTCGGATCACGTGGGTGTCCATGCGCAGATTCAAAAAGGGTTTTACTGGGTCGGCATCTGCTTGGCAGGAGGAAGACTGACTGGGTCTCAGATGAAAATTATTGCAGACCTCTCTGAGAAGTATGGTGAGAAGGGGAAGGTTGGAATTCGTGGGACGAACAAGCAGAACTTGATCATCGTCAATGTCCCCGAGAAAAATGTGGAAGCTCTAAAGAAGGAGTTAGTGGCCTCGGGACTTGTTGTTGAGCCAAGTAATTTCCGCAAGGGTTGCGTCTCTTGCACAGGGATTGAGTTTTGTAATTTAGCGGTCGGGGAAACAAAGAATCGCATGATTCGCATGGTGGGTGAGCTTGAGCAGTTGTGCTCGTACTACAAAGATCAGGTTCGGGTGCACTTTAGTGGATGCCCAAGTTCTTGCGGACAGCATCAGATTGCGGACATCGGTTTTCGTGGGGCCACACGGACGGTGGATGGGGTAAAGAAGGAGTGTTTTGATATGTTCCTAGGTGGAAAAACGGGTGCTGATGCCCGCTTCAATGTGCTTATTCAGCCCAAGGTTCCCTATGAAGAAGTGCATCAATACATCGACAAGGTTTTGCGTGCCTATCAATCCAAGAAGAGTGGGTCCGAAACTCTCACGCGTTGGTTGGGGCGCAGCTCGAAAGATGAGCTTAAAGCGATTTTCGCTGATTCAAACGGCACGGCAACGGTTTGACCCCAACCCCTCTTAGCGGGATAATCGAAATCCCTTAAGTAAGGGGAATATGAGCTTGAGTGCTACTTTGCCTGTGCCATTAGATCTTCGGCCTCATCCCGTGGATGAAGTGGGAATTCGTGAGCGAGTCGCTCGTTTGGCAACGAGGAGTATAAAAAAATCCTCGAAGATCGAGGGGCTTAAGCTGGCTCTCTCCATGGTCGATCTAACCACCCTTGAGGGTGCCGACACCCCTGGTAAAGTTCGCCAACTCTGCACTAAGGCGATTCATTTGCATTCGGGAAGAGATGATCTGCCGATGGTTGCAGCGGTGTGCGTTTATCCGACGATGGTGCGAATTGCCCGGGAATCCCTTCAGGGAACTCCGATACAGGTGGCGGCAGTTGCCACTGCATTTCCCAGTGGAATGAATCCTTTAGACGTGAAGCTGGAGGACACGCGATTCGCTGTGGGGGAGGGGGCGCACGAGATTGATATGGTAATCTCCCGTGGGGATTTTCTTCGCGGGGAGTATGAGCGCGTTGCGGATGAAATTCGGCAGGTTAAAGACGCTTGTGGAAAAGCGCATTTAAAAGTCATCTTAGAGACGGGTGAGCTTGGAACTTTGGATCGGGTTCGACTCGCGAGTGATATCGCCATGCAAGCAGGAGCTGATTTCATCAAAACAAGCACGGGAAAAATCCAGCCTGCAGCTACACCAGAGGTAGTTTTGGTGATGTTGCAGGCCATTGATGACTACTATCGAAAGACGGGAAAAAGGATCGGAATGAAGCCAGCGGGGGGCATTGCCAATGCCAAAGCTGCCCTGAATTTGCTGATTATGGTCCGGGAAATCCTCGGTCCTGCTTGGTTAACGCCCGATCTCTTTCGGATTGGGGCGAGCAAACTTCCCAATGACATGCTGATGCAACTGGAAAAAGAGCGGACTGGGGTGTATCAAGGACAGGACTACTTTTCCAATGACTGAAACAAAGAATCCCACAAAAGGTTCCAATTGGAGCTATGCCCCTTCGCCTGAAAGCTCGGATCACTTCAAGCTGAAGGATCAGTATGGTCTCTTTATTGGTGGAAAGTTTGTTCCTGCGGCTTCTGGAAAGCCTTTTGCTACGATCAACCCTGCGACTGAAAAGGTTTTGGCTCATGTGGCAGACGCGGGGGAAAAGGATGTGGATAAAGCGGTTCGTGCCGCTCGGACTGCGTATGAAAAGATTTGGCGAAAGTTGTCAGGTCGGGAGCGAGGCAAATATTTATATCGGATTGCACGAATCATCCAGGAGAGGGCAAGAGAGTTGGCGGTGGTGGAGTCGATGGACGGGGGAAAACCGATTCGGGAATCACGCGATGTAGATGTTCCTCTGGCTGCTGCGCACTTCTTCTATCACGCGGGTTGGGCGGACAAGTTGCCATACGCTTTTCCCGGAAAGGCGGTCCGACCGATCGGGGTGGTTGGGCAGATCATTCCTTGGAACTTTCCCTTGCTGATGGTCGCTTGGAAAGTTGCCCCAGCTTTAGCTTGCGGAAATACGGTCGTGCTGAAGCCAGCAGAGACCACGCCTTTAACCGCACTGCTTTTTGCTGAAATCTGCCAAGAAGCTGGGCTACCCGAAGGGGTTTTCAATTGTATTACAGGAGCCGGGGCGACGGGTGCCGCTTTAGTGAATCACTCAGGGCTGGATAAGATTGCATTTACGGGTTCAACGGAAGTCGGAAAAGCGATCCAGAAGTCCCTTTCTGCGAGGCCCACGAAGCTGACTCTCGAACTGGGGGGTAAAGCGGCGAATATTATTTTTGAAGATGCCGCGATTGACCAAGCCGTGGAGGGGATTGTGAACGGAATCTTCTTCAACCAAGGCCACGTGTGCTGCGCGGGTTCGAGGCTTTTGGTTCAGGAAAGCGTGGAAAAAGAGGTGGTAGCCAAACTAAAGGCGCGGATGGCACATCTGATTGTCGGAGACCCTCTGGATAAGAACACCGATATCGGTGCGATTAATTCCAAGGCCCAGTGCGATCGGATTCAGGATTACCTCAAAGTAGGGCAGGAAGAGGGAGCGGAACTATTTCAAACGAACTGCCCGATTCCTGATAAGGGATATTTCATTCGCCCCAGCTTTTTTACAAAAGTAGCCCAGTCTCACCGAATTGTTCAGGAGGAGATTTTTGGCCCAGTACTGGCGATCCAGAGCTTCCGAACCCTGAATGAGGCCTTGGAAAAGGCGAACAATACGCCGTACGGCCTTTCGGGAGGTGTTTGGACCGATAAAGGTGCTAAAATCTTTAAGGTTACGCGTGGAATTAAGGCAGGCGTGATATGGGCGAACACATTTAACAAGTTTGATCCTGCGTCCCCATTTGGTGGATACAAAGAAAGTGGATATGGGCGTGAAGGGGGACGGCACGGATTGCGTCCGTATGTGGAGCTGTCATGAGTCGTAACGGAACCAGTGCAAACAACGGACGCTTGGATGTTCGCAAAACGTACAAGATGCTCATTGGCGGAGCTTTTGTCCGGTCGGAGTCTGGTCGGGCCTTGGATTTGGAGGCGCCAGGTGGAAAATGGCTGGGGCATGTGTGTCGTGCTTCGCGAAAAGATTTCCGGAATTCTGTAGTGGCGGCCCGAAAAGCGGCGGAGGGCTGGGCGGGCACATCTGCCTATTTAAAAGGTCAGATTCTCTATCGGGCGGCAGAGATGCTGGAAGGGCGGGCCTCTGGTTTCCGTGAGGTTTTACAGTCGATTGGGCTCTCTTCATCTGCCGCCAAGGCGGAGGTATCCGCAGCGATTGATCTACTCGTATATTACGCAGGTTGGTCGGACAAGTATTTGCAGATCTTTGGATCTGTGAACCCAGTATCGTCGCCACACTTCAATTTTTCTGTAACCGAGCCGATGGGTGTGGTGGCTTATGTCGCTGGGGAGAAAAGACCTCTCCTTGATTTGGTTTCTGGAATCGCCCCGATTGTCGTCGGAGGTAACGCGGTGATTGCGCTTTCGACGGGTCGTTCCGCGGTCGCAGCGATGGAGTTGGGGGAAGTATTAGCGACATCGGATATTCCTCATGGAGTAATCAATCTTCTTTGTGGCCTTAGGGAGGAGCTAGTCGGGCAGATGTCCAGTCACATGGATGTAAACGCTTTGGTCGTACAGGGAGGCGATGAGAAGGAACACACGGCCAGTCGCGAGGCCTGTGCTCTAAACTTAAAGAGATTTTTTCTGAGAGATCAGGGGGTCAAATCCGACGAGGACCCTTACCGAATATTAGATACAGTGGAGATCAAGACCACTTGGCACCCGGTTGGCGGTTGATCCTTAGAATGGTGGTTGGGCGGGCTTAAACTGATTCGACACATCTCCGGCAAGATCCAGGCTTCCCGGAGTTAAAGACATGGGGGAGTGGGTCTTGTCTGGCGGGAAGTCAGCAAACTCCACCCAAAAGAAGTTCGGAGTTGTGGTGAGCTCAAATCCGTAGAACCCGTGACTCAGGTCACATACCGTGCGGTACTCGGTGTTATAAACAGGAAATCCGTCACCCAGTTTATTGTACGGAGTTCCAAAGGGAACAGAGACGCTGCGAATCGCGGCCAAGATAGTGGCAAAAGCCTCCTGCATATTTTCAGGTTTTGGAAAAAAGCGTGAAAAATAGGTGGCTCTCTGAAAACGATCCTGCGGGGAGATGTTTCCTGGAACTGGCGTATCCTGCCCTGGTTGAGAAAAGTCCATCTTGGAAAGTAGATCCAGCTGGTCATGGTAGGGCGGGTCGTTGGTCATGATGGTGAATTGGCGGCCGTGGTGAATCTTCGGTTTGCCATCCAAATATTCAATAATCGCTGAGTCACCGCTACGGTCCTCCAGGGAGAGGTGAACCGTGGCGTCGTGCCCGTGGGCTTGAATTATTACGGGTTGAACCTTTTGGAGAAGATTTAGTGCCTCCTGGACTGTGGAAGCCTGATCCAGCACGTACTGAAGCCAGAGAATGGCGGAAACGCCCTTCTTGGAGTCTCGTGCGCCAAATTCGGTCTTTGCTAAATAGAGTAAGTGTCCGCCTAATCCTTTCTCATTCATTCCATCAACGGTTCCGACCCCGTAAATCGAGGTGACCAGACTTGCATATTTCGAAGTCCAACGCAGGGGGTTCTCTTTCACCACTGTCTCTGTTCCGCATTTGGAGCCATCCCGTTTCATCGCACGGGGGAGGAACCAAAGCACGGGTTCTGTGCTCTCTGGCCAATCCATGGAACGCGCGACGAGAACTCCGAACTGGTTGTTATTCCAAAGAATCCGTGTGCATGCAAAAGAGGTGGAAAGAACGCTCCCAACAATAAGGATTGGGAGGAGGCTGCGTTTCATGTTTCTTTCTATGAAGATAGATTAAATGCGGTTAGCTCGCTTTTTGTAGTCGTTGATCAGCTGGTTCGTCGACGAATCGTGTGAGTTGACTGGACCAGAGGCCGTCAATTCAGGTTCGATCTTCTTGGCGAGCTGTTTGCCCAATTCCACCCCCATCTGGTCGTAGGGGTTGATATTCCAGATGGCTCCTTGAACGAAGATCTTATGCTCGTAAAGGGCGATCAGACTGCCAAGGGTTTTGGGGTCGAATCGTTGAGCTAGAATCGAGTTTGTCGGTCGATTGCCTGTGAAGACCTTGTGGGGGATGAGTTTTTCTAGAGCATCGCCTTTCAGTCCTTCTTGGGTGAGCTCGGCACGGGCTTCGGCCTCAGTCTTGCCCTTCATGAGAGCTTCCGTCTGTGCAAAGAAGTTGGCCAAGAGAATGTCGTGGTGGGGTCCCATTGGATTGAAAGTTTCTACGGAAGCGAGGAAATCGCAGGGGATCAGTTTAGTGCCTTGGTGGATCAGTTGGTAGAATGCGTGCTGGCCGTTGGTTCCAGGCTCTCCCCAAATAACCGGACCAGTACTCCAAGTGACGGGTTTGCCGTCACGATCCACTCCCTTGCCGTTGCTTTCCATGTCGCCCTGCTGGAAGTAGGCGGGGAAGCGGTGGAGATACTGATCGTAAGGCAGGATGGCGTGAGTCTGGGCGTCGTGGAAGTTGTTGTACCAGATTCCAAGGAGGGCAAGGGTCATGGGTAGGTTCTGTTCTACAGGAGTCTTGAGGAAATGCTCATCCATGGCATGCGCACCCTCGAGAAGTTCTGTGAAGCGATCGTAACCAATCGACAGGGCAATACTGAGTCCAATGGCCGACCAGAGTGAGTAGCGTCCGCCCACCCAATCCCAGAAGGGGAACATATTTGCGGGATCGATGCCGAATTTCTTTACAGCGGTCTCGTTCGTGGAAAGCGCAACGAAATGTTTTGCGATGTGTTTCTCGTCATTCGCCTCCTTCATAAACCAAGAACGCGCTGAGTGAGCGTTGGTCAAAGTCTCTTGGGTTGTGAATGTTTTTGAGGCAACAAGAAAGAGGGTGGTGGAGGGTTTGCAGACCCGAAGGACTTCGACCAGCTGGGTGGAGTCGATATTGGAGACAAAGTGCATCCTCAAATCTCGGCGAGCAAAGGGCTTGAGGGCTTCTGTGACCATGACAGGCCCGAGGTCAGAACCTCCGATACCGATGTTCACGATGTCGGAAATAGGTTGGTCCTTGTATCCTTTCCACGATCCGGACCGGACTTGCTCGGAGAAGACCTTCATGTGCTGACGGGTGGCCTCCACCTCAGGCATCAGGTCTTTGCCCTCGACGATCAGGGGTTGATTGGCTGGGCGACGAAGAGCGATATGAAGGACGGCACGATTTTCAGTTAGATTGATCTTATCCCCGCGAAACATTCGATCTCGGAGTTCTTCAACCTTGGCCTCTTTGAGAAGCTGGCGGAGGAGATTGAGAGTTTCTGGGGTGACGCGGTTTTTGGAGTAGTCGATGAAGAGATCGTTCCAGCGATGGGATAGGGTGGAGGCACGATTAGGATCTTTAGCAAAGAGTTCGCGCATGGGCGGAATCGTTGGGGCATGGCTTGCAAGAGCTTTCCAAGCCGGAAGGTCAATCGGGATACGCATAGAATCAGATTGGCTGAAACATTGGCGCAGGTGAAGGCGTTTTAGGCTTTAAGGCGTGCTTGTTTACCCAGGGACAATTGAGGAGAATATAAAATATGACTTCGATCGTCTCTGTTAAGTATTTGGGTCACTCTTGTTTCTTAATCACGACCCCAAAGGCCAAGATTTTGATCGACCCTTTTTTGACAGGGAATCCTAAAGCTGCGGCCAAGGCGGAAGACGTTGAGTGTGATTTTATTTTGGTGAGTCATGCTCATGCGGATCACTACGGGGACGCAGTTGCGATTGGGAAACGGACGGGAGCGACTCTGATAGCGGTTTATGAGCTGGCTCTGCATGCGGGAGCTCAAGGGGTTAAGGTCGAGCCGCTTGGGTGTGGTGGAGGAAAAGATTTCTCCTTCGGCAGGGTTCAGTTGACGATTGCTCATCACACTTCGTCTGTGGAGGGACCAAGCGGTCCGGTGATGCTGGGCTCACCCGTAGGTTTCCTGTTTCGGATTGAGGGAAAAACGATCTACTTTGCTGGGGACACGGCCCTGACCATGGATATGCAACTTTTGGGGGAGCGAAAACAGATCGATCTCGCGATGTTGCCGATCGGTGATCATTTCACAATGGGTGCGGAGGACGCAGCGGAAGCGGTCCGGATGTTGAGGTCGAAACTTACGGTGCCGATGCACTATAACACTTTTGAAGCGATTCAGGTGGATCCTGGAGTGTTTGTTCGTGAAGTAGGTAAGCACGGATATCAAGTCGAGGTGATGCAGCCCGGCGCCTGCATCTCTCTATGAAAACGATTGAAGTTCGAAGTCCCTTCGATGGGAGGAAGGTCGGGGAGGTTTCGATTCATAATCGAAAACAGGTGGAGGCAGCGCTTGAACGGGCGAGTGCAGTTTTTGCAGATCGTTCAAAATGGCTAACCATTCCCCAGCGGGTTGAGATTCTAGAAAAGTTTGGGAAGTTGCTTGAAGTAAATCAGGAGAGACTGATCCAGCAGGCTGTGGCAGAGGGCGGAAAACCCTTTCTGGATACAAAAGCGGAACTTCTCCGGGCGATCGATGGAGTCCGGGTCGCGATCCGTACGATTCCACAGCTGCTAGGTCGGGAGATTCCGATGAATCTGAACGAGGCTTCCATGGGGAGGATGGCTTACACCTTTCGTGAGCCGCTCGGCGTTGTATCTGCAATCAGTGCCTTTAATCATCCGATCAACCTGATCATTCACCAGGTCGTTCCCGCAATCGCTTCAGGATGTCCGGTCATCATCAAACCAGCTTCAAAGACTCCACTCTCCTGTTTTAGCCTGGTGGAGCTTTTGTATCAGGCGGGACTACCCAGGGAGTGGTGTCAGGCTGTGTTCTGCTCGAATGACGATGCGGAAGTGTTGGCGACGGATCCACGCGTTAGTTTCCTGAGTTTTATTGGATCGGCAAAGGTGGGTTGGGGGTTGCGGAGTAAGTTGGCCGCTGGGGCAGGGTGTGCTTTGGAACATGGGGGTGTTGCTCCTGTCGTTGTGGAGGCGGATGCAAATCTGGAAGAAGCTGTTCCTCTTTTGGTGAAAGCGGGATTTTATCATGCGGGACAGGTTTGCGTTTCAGTTCAACGGGTTTATGCCCATGAATCCTTGGCCAAGAAACTGGCGGAGGAAATGGCTCTCAAGGCTGGGAAGTTGGTGGTGGGTGATCCTGCGAATCCCAAAACTGAAGTTGGGCCCTTGATCAGCCACTCGGAATGTCAGCGGGTATCAGACTGGGTGGATGAGGCGGTTAAAAAGGGGGCCAAACTCTTGTGTGGAGGAAAAAAGATCTCCGATAGCTGCTACGCTCCTACAGTGCTCTGGAACCCACCGGAGGATGCGAAGGTTTCAAGTGAAGAGGTGTTTGGTCCGGTTGTCTGTGTTTACAGCTATAAAAAACCTGAAGAGGCGGTGAGGCGGGCAAACTCTTTGCCTGTTTGTTTTCAGGCGGCAGTTTTCACAAAGAATATCGACCAAGCTTTCTACTATGTCCGGCATCTTCAGGCCACTGCGGTGATGGTGAATGACCATACCGCATTTCGTGTGGATTGGATGCCGTTCGGGGGGCGGATGGAATCGGGTTTGGGCATGGGTGGGATTCCCCAAAGTATGAAGGACATGACCGCGGAAAAGATGTTCGTCGTGAAGACGAACAGTTAACTAACGGGATTTTCCGAACGAGGCAGAGACCTTGAGGGCGACCCCCCCACGGGCGGCAAATTCGCCCGTGACGACGGCATGGGCGGGCGAGATGGCGCGAACGAGGTCATCCAGGATCCGGTTGGTGACCGCCTCGGCAAAGGATCCAGTATTTCTGAAAGAGTGTAGGTAAAGTTTCAGGGATTTACTTTCCACGCACTTCTTTTTCGGGGTGTAGCGAATTGTGATGGTGGCGAAGTCGGGTTGGCCGGTGACAGGGCAGAGGGAGGTGAATTCAGAAGTAGAAAAGGTGATTTCGAAGGGGCGACCCGGTTTTGGATTGGGGAAGGTTTCCAGTCGGGCAAGGGAAGGGTTCGCTGGCACGGAGACTTTGCGACCGAGAAGAGAGAGTTGAGGCATGTCTGGAGAATATCAAAAATGTTGGGCGAGAGAAAGTCACTAGGTGTGAGCGTAGTGGCGTCCTTTCCACGGAAGTCGCCCACGAAGAGCCTGAAGCCATGAATTGAAGGATATGGCTAGGACCAGAAGTTGTCCGATGGGGTGGAATAGAGCTCCCAGATAGCTTTGCCGAAAGCGCTTCGCCAATGAAAAACGGAGAGCGAAAATAATACCGATTTCGGTCCAAACAATTGCCCTGTTGGAAGGAGTCGCGAGAAGAGCGAAGGGAAGGAGAAATAAAATGATTTGGAGAGTCTGAAAAAAGAAAAAGGCAAAAAAGTTTCCGTCAAAACTTGGATAGAGATTTTTTGTGAAACCTTCCCAAACTTCGGAGAAGCGAGTGTACATCCTGCATTCGACAAGAGCGTTCCTGTGGCCGGGGTTGGTGCCGTCGAGGTTCAGAATCTTGAATCCAGCCGCACGCATATTGCGGGCGATGGCGATATCCTCGACCATATGGTTTCGGACCGATTCATGGCCTTTGATCTTTTCGTAGGCATCTCGACGAAACAGGACGAACTGGCCGTTCGCCGCTCCAAAACATCTCAGGGATCCTTTGGCCCACTGGGGAAGGTAAAAGAGGATGAAAATGTGGACGAAGGGGATAACAAGTTTTTCGCTCCATGTGAGGGATTCCTGATAGGGCCATAAGGAAATTAGGTCGGCCTTCTCGTGATGAGCTAGGTTGACGGCATGGGCAATGGTGATGTCGGAGAAGCGGGTATCGGCATCCACAAAGAGGAGGTAGTCGCCCTTCGCTTCTTGCGAGAGTTGATGGCAAGCCCAGGGTTTTCCGACCCATCCGTCGGGCAATGGCTTGCCGGAGAGTAGACGAATTCGGGAATCACCTTTAGCCCTTTGTTGTACGAGTTGGGCTGTTCCATCGGTTGAGTGGTCATCCAGGACGAGAATTTCGAGGATCGGATAATCGCTATCGGAAATCGTGCTCAAACATGGGCTGAGCCGAGATTCTTCGTTCCTTGCGGGGATGAGAACGGAAACTCGCGGGGAGGGGTGATGGAGAGACGTAATTTTGGGAAAACGAAAGGTTCTTAGGTTGAAAAGGTAGTTGAGAGTGATGATCAGGAGGCCCCCAAGGATAAAAATATGGAGAAGTTCGAATGAAAACACCCCGTCACCTTAGCAAGCCACAGTGCCATGAACAAAGATTATGCAACTGCAGTAGGGTCGTAGATTACGACTTTTTATATATATAATCTTAAATATATAAAACCCTAACCAACAACAGTATGCATATTGAATTATTAAAACTTCTTGCCAGAGCAGGGGTTTTTCACATACTGTTGTTACTCAATTATGAATAAGTTTTGGAAGAATCTTAACTGCCTAGCTTCGGATCACCCGTTGCCTCCCGCTCTCGTTTCCATTTTTAAGAATGCTTTAGGGGAGGATTCCACCTCCTTGAAGTATCTGACCTTTGTTCTCTCTCCGAATGGTCCTGGAGGCCAGATCGACCGGGATATTTTGGAGGAAAACTTCAATATGGTGGATACGGCTCGTAAATATCACCTTTCCTTGCCTGAGGTTCAGAAGGCAATTCAGATGTTTGTAGAGCGTCGGGCCATCCCAGTACGGGAAGGTGCGCCGACCAAAGAGGTGGGTGGATTAAATGGTCGTAACGGCCATGGCGATGAGTCTACTCGTAGGTTGCCGCCTCCCTTGGGACCTTATCCTGTCTGTGGTGCAACCATCTCCCGCTTGGATTCTCGCCGTAGCGATGGCGGGGAAGTTGTAGAGGTGGGTGAAGGCTACGCCATGGTCTACTGGGCCAAAGCTGCCAAAAAGACCAAGGTATCCATCGCGCGCCTACGGGATGTTCGTCTCTTTAAGGTAAAATCTCCCGCAGGTGCAGATGATGGCAGCGCGGCTAAGGCAAAGCGAAATGGCCACTCCTCAAGCAAAAGCAAGCGGAATGGGCTGATCTCGAAAGTGCGCGCACGTTCGACTGGTAAATCGGTCGTCCGGCTTGGTGCCAAAAAGCGCCGCTAAGCCGTTTCTGGGGGAATCCCCAGATCCTTGGCTCTCCTCTCAAAGATTATATCCGCCCTACGTGTGGTCTGAGGTATTTGGGCGTTCCTCTCCCGTCGAAGTGGATTTAGGTGCTGGAGATGGGGTTTATGCGGAGGCCCGAGCAAAACGTGAATCGGATAGAAATTTCGTAGCGGTCGAGAGACTTCTTGGGCGTGCGACAAAGATCGCCAAGAAGGCGATTCGAAATCAGCACACCAATCTTAAGGTTCTAAGGCTCGAATCATCGTACTTTATAAAAAATCTCTGTTCTGAATCATCGTTAGACGCGATCACAGTTCGATATCCGGATCCTTGGCCTAAGAGACGACATCACGAGAATCGGTTGCTTCAAAAAGAGTTTTTTGAAGATGCGGCTCGAGCCGTGATTTCAGGCGGTTGCATGAAACTTACAACCGATGATCGTGAATATTTTGAGTGGGCCCAGAAAGAGGCAGAAAAGTGCTCCGCCTGGGTTGCGGACCTTTCATGGACAGGCGTTGATGAGCCTACGAGTGAGTTTGAGGAGCTTTTTGCTAAGGAGGGTCGCGAAGTGTATCGCAGAGCTTGGCGCAAACGCTGATTAGGACGACTTGCTCAAACGTTCCACCTTTTCGCCTTGAAGCAGATCCCGCGCGGCAAGAAGGTGGGAAAGCGTTTTTTGAGGATTTGGACAGCGAACTAAGGCAGGAAGAATCTCTTTAGGTGTGAGGTTACCCATCGGACGTCCGGGGAACCAGTGGCCTCCTTGTCCGAGCAGGTTGTATCGCATTCTTGCGTATTCGACCAAGTCGTAAGCACACGCCAGGTTGTGGAGACGTAAAATTTCACGGAAGTTGGCCTCTTTTGGACACTCTTCCCAACTTGGTAATCCTTCGTCCCAACTACTCCTCCAATCGGCAGGATGAGCTTCACTCCAAAGATGCTGAAGTCGGTGTTCAATGGGGGGCAGAAGAGAAGTTGTCTGATCGAGCTTGGAAAGCGCGCGTACGTGTTCATCGAAGTCGGTCGGGCGGGCGGCTCCGATGGAAAGGGTGTGGATGTGAGGGTTTTGAAGGCAGAAAAGCGTGTTGAACTCCATCGGGGAAAGGGGAGACGTGGCTTGGGTAAGTTTTGCAGGGGGCTGATAGAGCATTCCGCCCTTGTCATTCGGGCTGATAATAAAAATCCCCATGTCGTTCTTTTGTGCAGCGGCAAGGGAGGGGGTGTGCTCCTGAAAGATGTAGTACCAGTGAAGATTCACATAATCGAAGCGACCGCCTTGGCACAGCTCCTCAACCAGTTCGGGAGATCCATGAGTCGAGAAGCCAACCCATCGACAAAGACCCTGCTTCTGGAGCTGACGGGCTCGATCCAAGCAACCCCCGGGTCGTAGAGACCACTCCAAAAGCTCCCTTTGATTGATTCCGTGAAGTGAAAAAAGATCCACGAAAGGGAGGTCGAGCCGGGAAAGAGAGGTTCTAAATATCTTTTCGAAATCGTCTGGGTTGGCTTGAGGCGATACTTTGGTCTGAAGAATAAAGTTATCTCTTGGAATATTCTTTAGAACGGGGGCGAGTTGAGCTTCCGAGGTCCCATATCCGCGTGCCGTTTCAATATGGCGAATTCCCAATTCAAGTGCGCGATGGATGGTTTTTTTAAGGTTATCCTGATTTTCAGCAGGAATGGGTTTAGGGGGGTCCTCGTCCCACCGATGCTGAAAGCGCATGCCTCCGCACGTAAGAACAGGCATCGGTAGTTCGGTTCGGCCGAACCTTCGGGTTGGAATCATTCTCCGGCGAATTCCAGAAGAGCGTGAAACTTGATTCCGATCTTTTCGAGCCGTTTCCTTCCGCCAAGGTCGGGAAGATCTACGAGGAACGATCCCGCTTCCACGACAGCGCCCAAGGTTCGGAGAAGCAGAACGGCAGCTTCCGCCGATCCTCCCGTTGCAACCAGATCATCGACCAGAAGAACCTTTTGCCCTTTCTGGACGCAATCCTGGTGGAGCTCAAGGGTTCCTGAGCCATATTCCAGGGCGTATTCCCGCTGGATCGATTTGTAGGGGAGTTTTCCAGGCTTACGGATGGGGATGAAGCCGGCGCCGAGAAGATGAGCGACAATCCCGCCTAAAATAAATCCACGCGCCTCGATCCCGGCCACAAAGTGGGGAGGGTTCCGTAAATAAGGTTCGGCCATCCGTTGGCAGGCACTCTTTAGGGCTTTAGAGTCCCCAAGAAGAGGGGTGATATCGCGGAACATAATCCCTTTTTTCGGATAATTCGGAACGGTGCGGATATGGGCAAGCAGAGGGTCAGACGTCACAAGTTTTTACAATCGCCTGAAGATAAGATGTGGCAAGGATTCAGGATAGTTTGGCTCTCGACACCTTGGGATGAATTGGGGATATTGTCCTTATGAGCGTACAAATTCATACAAGCAAAGAGGGGAACGGAACGGTGGTGCAACTTCAGGGCAAGGTGGATGCGACAAGCGCCCCCTCAGTTGAGCAAGCCTTGGTGGGTGTGATCGACCAAGGGGAGAAGCGTCTTGTTTTGGATTGTGCGGGTTTAGATTTTATTAGCAGCGCCGGACTTCGCTCTCTCCTTCTTGCAGTGAAGAAGATGAAAGCTGCGGGTGGTGGCATCTCGTTGGCGGCGCTCCAGCCCAACGTGAAAGAGGTGTTCGATATCAGCGGCTTCTCAGCCCTCTTTACGATCCACGGCTCTCGGGCCGATGCCCTGAAATAAGACCCCTACTGCCGCCGGGCAGTCTCAAAATGGATTAGACGGCGTTGTCGGCCGTTTTCTTGGTTTTTCTAAGTAAAAGAATATTCCGATCCCCGTCTCTACGATATTCGGCTAGGTCGACCATATTTTTGACGAGATGAATCCCCAGGCCTCCTAGTTGGCGGTCTTCAATAGGGGTCTCTAGGTCTGGTTCAGCAATTTCGAGCGGATTAAACTCTCTGCCACGATCTTCAAATTCCATTTCGATGGTGCCGAGATGGTGGCGAAATGTGATGTGGATGGGGTGAACTCCCGCCTCATCAAATCCGTATTTGATGATATTGGTCAAAATTTCCTCAATTGAAACGAGCAGGTGATAACGCAAACGACCTCCGATCTCATGTTGCGTCGCAAAACTTTCAAAGATCGAGTTCACGCGAAGAAGATCCTCAATCCGGTTTTTTACAGTGAGTTTGACCTCAGACTGTTTCATATGGAGGAGAGGATCAGGGATTGGAGGCCTGCCAACCGGAAAATGTGGGCTGTTTCAGGAACGACTTTCTCCAGTCCGAAATCGGACCCATGTGACTTGGCGGTCTTGGATGCATCGATACACAGGTGGACAAAGGCCGAGGCTGCATAAGGAACTGCGCCCACATCAAAGCGAACGGGTCCTCGGTGCGTTGAGAGGATCTTGCGGACATCGGAGCGGATTTCTCCAACCCGCAACGCATCCATTCGCCCCTGAAGAAAAATCCGAAGAGTCCCATCTTTGAGTTCGTGAGTGAAAGCGGGACTTTGACCCCCGTCTACCAGGTGATCCATTCCCGTGAGGGCAAAGACGCGCTGAATTTCAGGCGAGCAGTGGGTGATCCGGAAAAGCCCGTTGCGTCGCTGGAGTTCCCGGGCGGCTTCAAAGATTAAGCGCAGAACAGCGGAACCAATATAGGAAACATCCTTAAAATTGCAGGTGAGGTTCGTGGGTTGGCGATCCAACTCAGCCCGTATGGGAAGTTTTAGTTCTTGGCTAGCTACAGTATCCAACCTGCCTGCGAAAGTTAAAGTAACCCCAGAACCATCTCTGTGAGGTGTCATGAAATCCATAACCAGATTATGGTGCTCAACCCGAGTAGGGGCAATCCCCTGTTTTGAGGGATAGGGAAGAGTTGAGAAGGGGAGGCGCGAGCGGCGAGCTAAACTCGTGATGCGTCCACGAGCTTTTTATTCATCTCACGGAGGCGACGACTGAGAATGGTGCCTAATCCCACGAGAAACATGCCGCTGAGCTGGTGGTTATTGTTCATGAGGAATTCGAGTTGTGGCCAGGAGATTCCCCAGACAAGGGATGAGGTCGTGGGAAAGATACTGGCGGAGGTGGGGCCTGGATCGAAAATGGAAACTTCACCGAACGTGTCACCCGGTTTCAGTTTGGCGAGTTCGAGCTCGGAAGTTTGGCCTTGGCGGCGGACAGAGAGCTCTCCGGAGACTAGGATATACATTTTTCCCAGTTGAGCGCCTTCATCCACGAGGTTGTGTGGGGGTTCAACATTTATAAACTCACCGTAACCAGCCAGTGCAGCACGAGCTTCCTCAGAAAAGTGCTCCGTGATTCCGCTGGCAGGAAGAGTGGCGTGGGCGAGAGGATCGGACATAAGCGGTGATTATGCTTAGGAATGGGGGATGGTCAACTGGAAGGGGCGGTGGCTTTTATTTGGGAGGAATGGGAGCGGATGCCGGGATAAGTTTAGGTCTCTCTTGTTGGAGGTTGGCGGGTTTGGAAGAGGAGCTTCCAAGGTCTGCCTTTCGAAGGTGGGAGGGAAGCGTTGATGGGGCGGGGTCGACATTGGCGATCCAGGAGGTGCGACGTACGGATTCAGGTTTTACCGAGCCATCGGTGTTCAACTGGAACTGAACGACAGAATCTTGGCCGATGCGGGTGGCTTGGCGTCGATCGAATCCATCAATTTCCCAAGAGCCTTTTTCAAAGGGATCTGAGCCGGCTTCTTTTTTCCAGATCGTTCCAAAAGTGTCCTTGCGCCACTCGTTTCCGTCGCTGTCGTATTTCCAGAAGGTGGACTCCTTGGGGGTTGAGTAGAGGTAGAGGTTGCGCCCGACCTGTCTTGGGATAGCAGAGGTGCGGGGATCGTCTTCACGGAGGAGTTCCCCTGCGCAGAGCAGAGATGGCAGGAGGACAAGGGCCATAGGAGAGTGGGCGCAGGAGAAGGCCATAGATTGATTTTATGTGGGAAGGAG
This sequence comes from Methylacidiphilales bacterium, assembly GCA_044348085.1. Lineage (GTDB taxonomy): Bacteria > Verrucomicrobiota > Verrucomicrobiia > Methylacidiphilales > Verrucolacustridaceae > Verrucolacustris. The sequence continues at coordinate 23,510 of JBIKTM010000024.1, forward strand.
GCGGAAGCAATCGGGAAGCTTGAGAAGGCACGGGTGGTGCGTATGATTGAAAACGGACGGGTGGCAGAGCGGTTTAATGTACCTGACTCGAAATCAGGAGTAGGGGAAACCCTACCGTGGGTTCAAATCCCACCCCGTCCGAGTCTACGAGGACGGGGTAAGTTACAACTCGCCAGAGGCGATATTTGATTAGCGCGGGGGCAGGTCTGCGGGGGCGCAAATCCCACCCCTTTCATTTCCGGGTTGTTTCCGAGTCTACGAGGACGGGGTAAGTTACAACTCGCCAGAGGCGATATTTGATTAGCGCGGGGGCAGGTCTGCGGGGGCGCTCATTTGGTCCCCCTTTACCCTGAGACCTATGCCATGACCTTTCCAAGAGGAGGAATTGTGCTCTTACGCGCACGCGCATTCACCCTTCTCATTTCTGAAGTCCGAGTCTTCGAGGACGGGGTAAAGCCAATCAAGCCGGAGGCGAAATGTGATTGGGCCAGGGGTGATAGCAATTCTCTCTGTAAAAGCCCTCGTTGAGCCCTATTGAAAAGAGATGTGCAGCCGATATTCGCGGACTAAGGGTCAAGTGAAGGTTGGTAAGACTAAAGTTGCGATTAAAGCCCCACCCCAAGCGATTATACGCCCCACAGACAGAGCTTCCGTAATCCGCAAGGGATCGGGAGGGATAGAGGTGGCAGATCTTCGCTGGGGGCTGATTCCTTCCTGGGCCAAGGATCCAAAGATTGGTGTTCAGTGCATCAACGCCCGGGCTGAAACCATCTCGGAGAAGCCGTCATTCCGGGAGGCTTTTCAAAAAAGGCGTTGCCTGGTTCCTGCCGATGGTTTTTGGCAATGGGAGACGATTGGTAAAAAGAAGATCCCTTGGAAATTTGCCCGACCCGATGGGGAAGGGTTTTGCATGGCTGGACTTTGGGAAGGTTGGAATAGTCCCGAAGGTATTTTGGAAACTTTTACGATCATCACCACATCACCCAATGAACTCGTTCGGTCGGTCCATGACCGAATGCCCGTGATCTTATCTCAGGACGAGGGAGAGGTCTGGCTGGAGGCAGGGAGTCAGGATTTACTGAGGTCGGCCCCCGACGATCTTTTGATAAAAACAGCCGAGCCCAATCAAGTGAAAGAGGGCTGTTTTGATTTTATGGGTAGTGTGTCAAACGTATGAAGACTCAAGTCGTCTGGTTTAAGCGTGATCTGCGGTTATCCGATCACGCGGCCCTGGCAGAGGCCGCAAAGCTAGGACCTGTCCTCCCTTTGATCATAGTAGAGCCTGAGTATTGGCAATTGCCGGATACCTCGGCTCGGCAGTGGGAATTCTGGCGTGGCTGTATTGTTGAGCTGGGCAGAGAGATTGCGGCACAAGCGGGGCAGTTATTGATCCGCAAAGGAGCGGCCACGGATATTTTAGGAGATTTGCACAGCCGTATCGGCCCGTTCGATCTTTGGTCTCATGAGGAGACAGGGAACGCCTGGACCTACCGTCGGGACCTTGCCGTCAAAGCTTGGGCGAGGGGTCATGACATCTCTTGGAGGGAGCGGCGACAGTTCGGAGTTACGCGTGGGCGAGCGCAGAACCGCGATCATTGGGCTAAGCGCTGGGATCAAATGATGCGGCAGCCCATCACGGCAACACCTGTGATCGATTGGGCCAAGACCGCGCCATCGGACGCTCTGCCTACTGCGAATGAACTTAACCTTGCACCTGATGTTTTACTCCATCCCCAGCGCCCAGGCCGGGCGGCAGGGCTCGCTTTACTGAAAACATTCCTTCATGAGCGCGGGATGGCCTACTCCCGTGAAATGTCATCCCCCGTCACTGCGGAGAGCGCTTGCTCGCGACTCTCGCCTTATCTCGCCTATGGGGCGCTTTCGATGCGGGAGGTGTATCAAGTGGCTGAGGAGCGCGCCTCGCAAATTTCAAGAGAACGGCCCGCTGGTCACACGGCTTGGTCTCGCTCCATACGTTCTTTTACGGCGCGACTCCATTGGCACTGTCACTTCATGCAAAAACTGGAGAGTGAACCTGAAATCGAATGGGAGCCGTTTGCGAAAATCTATATCGGGATGCGACCGCGACCTGGAAATCCAGAGTATCTGAAGGCCTGGAGTGAAGGCCGCACTGGCTATCCTTTTATTGATGCTGCCATGCGGTACCTCAATGCCCACGGGTGGATCAACTTCCGGATGCGGGCGATGTTAATGTCGTTTGCCACCTACGACCTGTGGTTGCCTTGGCAGGAGGCGGGGTTGGTTCTGGCCCGTAAATTTGTCGATTTCGAGCCTGGGATCCACTGGTCGCAGTGCCAGATGCAAGCAGGTGAAACGGGGATCAACACCATCCGCGTTTACTCGCCGATTAAGCAAAGTCACGATCAAGACCCGAGCGGCGACTTTATTCGTGCTTGGGTGCCAGAGCTAGCAGGCGTTGCCGGGGCCATGGTACACGAGCCATGGCAGATGCAGGTGTTACGCCTGACCCTATGTCCCGATTACCCTCTCCCCTTAGTGGATCACAAGACAGTGAGCAAGCAGGCCAAAGACGAGATTTTCGGCCGGCGAAAATTGGCCGTGGCCCGAGCGGAGGCGCAGGGAGTTTATTTGCGGCACGGCTCAAGAGCGAGCCCGCGTAGGCGGCAGATTTCTAAAAAACGTCCCACCCATCCCAAAGTGGAAGCGCCGCAGCTCTTGTTGGATTTGTGAACACGACGGGGATAGGAAGGGGAGGGGGTGATTTTTAATTTCGGATTCTTAATGTTGGATTATTGGAGATTGCGAAGGTGAGATTGTTTGAAAGTGCCAAGGCAAATTGGAGACTTGGGTAGGGCGACATCTCCGAGGCCGCCTAGCTGGGCGATTGGGCATACATAACTGACCGCCTAATTTGGGGTTTGACGGTCTTGCTTTACTTTAAATACCGCATATTGCTTATATACATATAACTAAGCTCCCATTAAATTGGGCTGTGGATTTGATCTCGGCTCGGCTGGCCGGGAAGCAGGAAAGAAAAACCTATGAGGAGAAAACAAAATGAGAAAAAACTATAACTTTAGCAACGCTCGTCAGAATCCCTACGCCAAGCGGCTGAAAAAACCTGTTACGATCCGGCTACAGTCCGACATCATCGATTATTTCAAATCGATGGCTGCGGATACTGGGATTCCTTATCAGAACCTTATCAACCTGTACTTGTCCGACTGTGCAGTGGAGGGCCGACGATTGGCGGTGGGCTGGAAGAAGTAATCAAAGTTGCGGGGACTGCTGACGCTAAGGACACCGAGGACGTTCCCACATTCCCAGGAATGTGGGAATGTGTGATGGGATAGGTAGCCCTGTAAATGTCCTATGGGGTGGTAGATGATTAAGGCATGCAAAGAGCAGAACTAGATAGCCGATCTGGTGGTGGTTTGGGTGGTGGTCGTGCTCGAGAAGCTGGGGATGGAGGAGGCGATGGAAACGAAGGGGAGAAGGTTTTCTTTGATGATGGGCAGGTGAGGGTTACGGAGTCGCTGGTGACAATTGGGCATCCTTGGAACAAGGCGTTTGCCGTTCGAGAAATTACCTCGGTGACGTATGGTAAAAATAAGTCCAACGATCTGGGTGCATCTATATTGCGAACTGTGGGTTGGTTGGCCTTGGGATTTGGGCTGCTGATGGGATTGGCCGGCTTCTGGCCCGGAATGGTTTTTGGGCTTTTTATGGGAGTAGGGCTGCTGTTTGGAGGTCATAAAAAAGATGCGGCCTATAGTGTGACACTGAGTACCGGGGGCTTTTGGGAGACGGAGTATCTGAGTAGTAAATCGCTGGCGTGGTGTGAGGCGGTAGCTGCCGCTGTTCAGCAGGCGATTGCTTACAAACCGGAGCCGCCTTCGAACGATGGGGGGCAGTTTATCCCAGCGCCGCAAAGCACATTAAGGAATTAGGAGATGGGCGATGGTTTGACTATGGAAAGATATGACCCAAAGTTGAGGTATGGGATCAGAAATTATCTTTGAGGTCACGGAAGACGTCGACGGTGGCTTTTGCGCTGTGGCGTTGGGGCATGCCATCGCCACCCAAGGGGACACGATGGAGGAGTTGCGGGAAATGGTTCGGGACGCGGTGAAGT
>JBIKTM010000008.1:0-78010 GCA_044348085.1 Methylacidiphilales bacterium
CCAACGCCACTGCCCCGTCCTCACTCACCAGTTTCCTTTTCCGACTCAGTTTTTCCCCTTTGTTCTCCGCTGGGAAAAACCCCTTCTACTACTCCGAGCCCTCCTCCTTCTTGCCGGTTCTTGGTTTATCATCCTTGGCCTGTGGCGATGGCTTCCCATCCCCAACCCCCAAAGCCCCGGACCCTGGCGCGTCGTCCCACGTTTGCTTCAGACCATCCTTCTCGCCTTTCTTCTCGGAGCCGCCCTAGAACCCGCGTGGCTTCGCCCCAACCCTCTTCCCCGCTATCGTTTGAGTCTCGCCCAACCCTCCTCCCAAGCTAAAATCACACAACCGAAAGGAAACGCTATGGACTTAACCAACCTCATCACTCTGGCCGTTTTTCTTGGACTGCAAATTGCCGTCTACAGAATCTGCCTTCGCCGCATCCGCCAAATCGAGAAAGGCCCGGGCGATACCAACCTCAAACTCCGCCTTTTGGAAAACGAGGACAATCTCTTTGATGCAGGCCTTTACGTCGGAATCGCTGGCACTGCCACGGCTCTCGTTCTCCAAGTCATCGGCCTCATTCAACCCAGCCTTCTTGCCGCCTACGCCTCCAACCTCTTTGGAATTGCAGGCGTCGCCATCATTAAGATATTTCACGTTCGCGCCCTCAAACAGCGTCTTCTTGTCCCTCCCGAAAAAAACTAACTCTGCCCTTTGAGGCCTCGCCCTCCGCTCTTTGTTCCATGAATAAAACTCTCCTCCTCATTCTTTGCGATTTCCTCCTTCTCAACCTTCTCGCTCTCACCCGATGGGATAAAAACGAGCTTCCCGCCTCTCCCCCTACCGCTCAACAACCCGCTTCCGCACGTGAAGATGTTGTCGCCGCCCTCCGACTCACCCTAGAGGAAGAAAAAGCCAATCGAGAAAAACTCGCTCTCGACCTCGCCACGACTCGGGACGAATCCAAAACTCGTGCCACCGTTCTTGACCAAGCTCGCGCCCGTACGACCGAACTGTCTGAGAGATTGACCAAGGCAGAGCAGGAATCCCTGCGCCTGGCTCAACAAGCAGGCATGGAAACAGAGAGAAGTCGGGCTGCCCTCGAAGCCGCAAAAGCCGAGGCCCTTGCCCTTCGTCAGACGGAAGAAAAATTAAGAAAAGAGGGTGAAGCTCTTCGCTCTCAGCTCACCGCAGCACAACTGATAACCCGCTCCACCGAAGAACGCGCTCGGCAGATTGAAACCACTCTTCGCACTGCAGAGGAAGAGAAGAAAAAGCTTCTCGAACAAAACCAATCTCTCTCGCAAGGAGTCACACGTCTGGCCGAAAAGTCGGGCGAAATCACTCAAGAAATGCGTGAATATCGTCCCGTTGCACCCAACTCGCTTTACGCCGATTATTTGGCTCGTCGTGCCACCCTTTCCATCGTTACCGAGCGGACCTCCGCCCAAGGCTCAGGTCCACGGCGTCGCGAAATAAAATCCATTCTTCTGACAGATGGAACCCGTACCGGCGCACTGCTTTTCCTGGATCAAACCCCATTTACCTTGGGCGATGCTGGCGGTTCGTGGAAATCCCTCGCTGGATCCCTCACCCCTCCAGCCCCCGCTAACTTTCCTCAACCCATTCCCTCCCTTCACTCCCTTCGAAAAGGTGATCCCCGCTTACTGATCGTGCTTGTTCCGAATTCCGATACAAACGCCCTTGCGACCGCCCCCTATCGCATTGCCACCGACCCGTTTCGGTTTCCAAAAAGCCTCCTCATCTCCCCCCGCGGCAACGGATATGGCGAATGCAGTTTCAGACTCTCCCCAGATCTCCCCGGCTACTTGGAGATGGACTCCCGATTCCTCAACCGACTTCAGGGCGAGTATGCCCCCTCCTCGGGCGATCTTGTCCTTACTCTTGGAGGGGAATTTCTCGGCATGATGATCAATGACCAGTACTGTGCCCTCGTCTCCTCGCTTGAAACAGGCACCACCCTCCCCCTCGACCCCAAAGGCGCCCAGCAAACAACTGGAACCGGACTCTCCACCCTTCAACGAGCGACAGCCCAGCTCGATTCCCGGCTTCGCTAATCCAGAAAATATCTTTCTTCCCCCTTTTCTCCTCCTCCCTACAACTCAACTGAGCCCATGAGCGATCAAACCCTCACGTTCGAAAACGCCCACACCCTCTCAGAACTCTATGCAGCGGATGACTCCCTCCTTCGAGAGGCCGAATCCACCCTAGGGGTCAAAATCACCATACGGGACACCCTTCTCAAAATCGATGGGGTGGAAAAAAATGTTGCCGCCGCCCAGGAACTCTTCCGTCAACTTCACCTCGCCCGACAGCACGGACTCCGAGTCCGCCGCTATGAATTTCTTCACGCCCTACGCGCCGTGCACAGAGGGGAGGGCAAAAGCCTCGAGGGAATGTGGTCCTGCCGAATCCAAGTCTCAGCAAAAAAACCCGCTATTCTTCCCAAAACCTTTCTTCAAAAAGCCTATGTTGAAACCATCCGCCACCACGATCTCGTGTTTGGGATCGGACCAGCGGGTACGGGTAAAACCTACCTCGCTATGGCAATGGCAATCTCCTACCTCAAGGCAGACAAAATCAACCGCATCATTCTTACCCGTCCAGCCGTCGAAGCAGGCGAAGCTCTCGGCTTTCTCCCAGGGGATCTACAGGAAAAAATATTTCCCTACCTTCGCCCCTTATACGATGCCCTGTACGATATGCTCGACGTGGAAGAGATCCAAAAACTCATGGACAAGGGAATTCTCGAAATCGCTCCCCTCGCCTATATGCGCGGTCGCACCTTGAATGGAGCCTTCGTCATCCTCGACGAAGGTCAGAATGCCACCACAGAACAGATGTTTATGTTTCTCACTCGGCTTGGGGCCGAATCCAAATGCATTGTCACGGGAGATCCTACGCAAGTCGATCTTCCCCACAGCCGTAAATCTGGGCTCGTCGAAGCCGTTCAAGCCCTCGCCCCCGTAGAAGGGATCGGGTTTGTTCGATTTGAGGATACCGACGTCATCCGCCACGAACTGGTAGGAAAAATTGTCCGCGCCTACAAAGAGCACCGCGGACTCAGGCAGACCAGCCTCACCCTGTGAGCTCACCCGCCACCCTCACTCGCCGTACTACCTCGGAAAATAGCTTAGAAAACAGTCGGACGGTTCGCTTTTTTCTCTTTCTCCTTACCGCCGCCGCCTCGTACACCCTTTCCCTTTGGACTCCCGCAGGAACTGGCCCCTCAGCTTGGATTGCGGCTGTTTTCGTCGCCGTGGTCCTCCCGCTAATTCTCTCTGTCGTTCTTCCTGAAACTCTTCAAAGAAATCGCCTGCTCGCTCTCTTTCTTCTCACTTTGATTGGAAATTTCGCCTTTATTCTGATTCTTTTGGCAGTAGCACCCCGCTTCTCTTTCGGAGCCTGCTCCTACCTGATTCCCCCCGCACTTGCGGCTCTGGTCCTTACCACCTTGGTAGGACCTCGGGCAGGCCTTCTTCTGATTGTTCTTCTGGGAATGGGTGAATTTTTTCTCCTTCGTCCGGACGGGCGCTACTTGGTCTCCTCACTTCTCACAGGGCTGGCCGCCATTTTTCTTTCCCGAAAAATCGCTCGTCGCTCGGATCTACTTCGCGCAGGTGCGGGCCTTGGCCTTGTCTCTCTACTCACCACCATCATTGCCTCCGGGCACAACATGAACCTCGCTCGAGACCTTCTCGTCACAGAGGCTTTATCCTCTGCCGCTCTTGGTCTTCTCGGTGCGATCCTTGTTGGCGCCCTGCTCCCTGTCCTCGAGTCTGTGTTCGACCGCACGACCGATCTCTCCTGGCTTGAACTCACCAGCCTCGATCATCCCCTTCTGCGAAAGCTCTCCATCGAAGCTCCCGGAACCTATCTCCACAGCATCCTGGTTGGACACCTTGCCGAAGCCGCCGCTGCCGCCACCCACTCCGCAAACCCTCGCGCTTGCCGTGCCATGGCTCTGTACCACGACATTGGAAAAGTTGAGAAAGCCGAGTACTTCACCGAAAACTTCAATCCCAGTGATCCCGATCCTCACGCCAACCTCACCCCATCCATGAGTGTTCTCATTATTCTGGCCCACGTGAAGGAGGGGCTAGCCCTGGCCCGACTCCATAGCCTTCCCCGAAGAATTCGAGATGCGATCCGCGAACACCACGGCACCTCTCTTGTCTGGTTCTTTTATCAGCGTGCCCTCCAACACGAAAAAGATGCTCGCACAGGGGGAAAAATCCTCCGCCTTCGGGATGAAGACATACCCCCCGTTGCCGAATCCTCCTTTCGCTACGCAGGCCCCATACCTCAATCCCCCGAGACGGCACTGCTCTCCCTTGCCGATATGGTTGAATCAGCATCTCGTTCAATGGAAAAACCCGCCCCCGGGGACGCAGCAAAACTTGTGGAAAAACTTTTTACCGCTCGCCTTGAGGAAGGCCATTGGGAGAAATCTAAGCTGACACAAACCGAATGGCAGTCGGCACGACGTTCCCTCGCCCATGCTTTGCAGAGTATCCTCCGCCCCCGAATTCGCTATCCTAAGGATCGTCGTGGTAACAAAACCCATCCACATTCATTGGAACAATCGGCAGCGCCGGCACCGACTGAACCTCGCATACTTTCGTCGTAAGGTCACCTCGGCCCTGCTGCACCTTCCGGAGAATCGCCGCACGCGACTCCCGCTCGAGCTTGGCATTGTTTTTGTATCGCCCCAAGAGAGCGGCAGACTACACCAAACCCACTTGCAGGATCCCTCACCTGCCGATGTTCTGGCATTTCCCCACGGCGAAATTGTCGTTTGCCCAGCCGTCGCTGCCTCACTCTGCCGAGGACACTGCCTGACGTTGCGAGAAGAGCTTCTCACATACATTCTTCACGGAATCCTCCATCTTACTGGCTATCGAGACTCCACGCCCGCGGGTGCAGCCAAGATGCGAAGGATGCAAACTCGTTTGCGTAAAATGACTAACATCTCGCGGAGCTAGTACGATCGGGAAACGATCGTAACCCAGCTTATCCGCTACTGCCTGTTCCTTAACCAAAGGTTTGCCGAATCCACTTCCCGCGGATTCACAGCCCGCACCGTCCTCATAATTTCAAAAGTCCGCTCCACCCTTGCAAAGATTTCTGAGACTGGATCTCCATCCTCATCGATCAACTCAATCACAACCCGATGCCTCCCCTCCGCCAGGCCGCCCCATGGATGAGGATCCCGGGTGCTCACAATCGTCTCAACCCCATTCATCACCGCCTTCACCCGGTACTTCCCCTTACCCATCGGGGCTTGGTGCGTCATAAAATCCAACCAAACCTTCCCCTCTGCATCAGGAATGGCAATCCCATCCATCGGCAGGTTGACCGTTAAATAAGGTCTCTCCATAGGTTGAAAATTGGAAAAATCCTGCCTCCGCACATAAAAATCTACCCTCATCAAAGCCTCCGGGTTCGGCAACATCTTGCCATCGGGTTTCACCGCGAAGATTCGTAGGGTATGTGCTCCTGGAGCTAATCCGCGCAAGATGACAGGTCGTAAAACATTCGTGTGCTCGATCGGAGAGCCATTGTCCACAATCACATGCAAACGATGCCCATCCTCACTTAAGGTTAGATTTTCAACTTGGACAAAAACATCCACCGTCTCCCATGGCATCACCTGCCCATCCTGCGGAGATTGGATTGTTACCTTAGGAGTCGTGGATAAAATTTGATCTAGAGCGGAACCCTTTTTCGTATCCACACAGCCTGCCTTCCGCACCTCTTCCACAACAGGCTCCGCAGCTCGAACCTGCTCCCCCACAAGCTCTGCTTTGCGCACAGGCTCCTCACCGATTTGCGACTGCACAGTGTTGCCAAGCACCCAAACGAACCAAAAAACGATTAATCTTTTTTGCACAACCCCGATCATCCCACTTCTCCTCCATTCCGAAACCTTTAATCTTTTGAACCGATGCCCTCCCTCAAACTTTCTCACCCTTTAGATCTATCCTCGACCCTCCTTGGCGGGCAAAGCTTCTCTTGGAATCCTCTTGATGCCTCTACCTTCACGGGCTGGATCGCATCCCAACCCGTTCAACTCCACATCAAAGGTCAATCCCTCCACTGGAATAACCCATCCCTCTCCCCTGCCCTCATCCAAAACTACTTCACCCTAGACCTTGATCTGCCCTCCCTGCTTCATCCTCAAATCTCGTCCGACGCTCACCTCCTCTCCGCTATGCAGAAATATCCAGGCCTGCGTCCCCTTCGCGAAGACCCTTGGGAGTGCCTTGCCAATTTTATCTGCTCCTCTCTCAAACAGATCGTCCAGATCCGCCAGATTCATGCCCGTTTGCGCCAGACCTTCGGAGGCCCCGCAAACATATTTCCCTCCGCCAACACTCTCGCTCAAGCGGGCGAATCAGCCCTTCGCTCCTGTGCTCTTGGCTATCGTGCTCGCCACCTTCTAGCCACGGCCAAACGGGTTGCCGCTCAACCCTCCCTGCTTGAGATCCCGCCTTCACTTTCAACCGCCCAAGCCGCGGCTCATCTCGAGACCTTGCCCGGAGTCGGACCGAAAATCTCACGTTGTGTCCTTTTATACGCGTATGGGCGCTGGGACTCCTTCCCTGTCGATGTTTGGGTCGATCGCCTTCTTCGCCAACTATACTTCCCCAAAAGAAGAAAGGCCCTTCGCCTTGCCGACCTGGAAATCTGGTCGCACCAGAAGTTCGGCCCCAACCGCGGCATCGCTCAACTCCTCCTCTTTCACTGGTTTCGTCACCAGCCCAAAACACCCCCTGAGGGCCGTTCCACTAAACCTCGACTACGCCGCAGTTCATAAAAAACTCGCTCGCCAATTCCAACTGCCCTTTCTCTCCAAAAACAAATAGTTCATCCCCTTCCAATAACCTCTCGTCAGGACCAGGCGAAACCGTGCTTCCCCCCGCCCTCTCAATCGCCACCACCACCACCCCGCTCACCTTTCGAAGACCGGTCTCTTTTAAAGACTGCCCAATCAAACCTGAACCTCGACCCACGCGAAACGATCGTACCTGCGAATCCCCTGGCAAACGCACCTCCCCCGGGTCTGGCACTGCGGCAAAGGTATCCCGAATCGCGCTCTGCCCCTTTGCATACAGCTCCACAAGTTTTTTGCGACTCAACAGCCCCACAGCCACGACCAAAGCCATCAAAATAGGAAACATTTTTCCCGACGGCAGAAGCGGAGAACTGATCACCAGCAAATACACGCCACCCAAGACTGCCCCCATTCCGCAAAACAGAAATGTGGCCCATTTTCGTGCCGATCCCACTTCCTCACGACTTCCTCGAGGAAAAATCAGCTCCGAAACCAGCATTGCCAACGCGTGATACTTTCGCAAAAAAGCCCAACCCACAGGCAAAGCCAAAAGAGCGCCCCCCAGCCAAAAAAGCCCTCCCCCCCACCAAGCCAGCCGCACGGTTTCAGGCAATCTTTCTCGATAGCTATCCCAAAACGCTGCAGCTGCCAAAATGGGAGCCGTCAACAAGGCAAGCTGAAGCCCTAACTGCCCTAATAGTTTTCGGATGAATTGCCGCGCTACATGGTGCCGATCTCCAGGTTCCGAACGCATACTCCGCAACCAGCTCGGATAGAACCTCCAAAAATCGACCCACCACCGAGGCGCCTTTCGCTCCATCCAATCTGCCGACCCTTCCGACACCCGAATCAGATAGGGGGTCGTCAAAGTCGTCACAGCCGAAACCATGACGGCCAACGAGTACAACCTTTGGCCCGTAACCCCTAGGCTCATTCCCAACCCAGCTAGAATAAAAGAAAACTCCCCAATCTGCGCCAAACTCATTCCCGCCCGAACCGCCGTGCGCAAATCCGCACCCCCCAACAACGCCCCGAACGTGCTGAAAATAATTTTCCCGATCACCACCACAAGCGCAATCAAACCTACCTCCGCCACCCCTCGGGGGGTCATCGCAAAGGTGATCAACATTCCAGATGAGGTAAAAAAGATTGCGCTAAAAAGGTCCCGCACGGGCGCCACCAACTTCTCGATTCGATTCACCTCTTTCACCTCCGCCAAAACCGCCCCAATCAGAAAGGCCCCCAACGCGACGCTGAATCCCAACCGCTCTGCGAAAATGGCTCCTGCAAAGATCAATCCCAAAACCGTAATGAGAAGAACCTCTTCCATCCGCGTCCGACTCGCCAACCGGACCAACCCTGGTACCAGCAAAAATCCACCCACCGCCACCGCCACAAAAAATGCGGCCAACTTCAGCAGAGTTTGGCCCGCCCCCAACCAACTCAACTCCCCCGTTGTTCCAAAACTCGTCAGCATCCCCATCATTGCAATGGCCAAAATATCTTCCACGATCAGAACCCCGAAAATCAATCGAGCGAAACCCGGCCGCAAAAGCCCCATGCTTTCTAAAACTTTGGCAATAATCGTTGTGGACGAAATGGATAGGATCGCCCCAAGAAAAATTGCATCCATCGTGCTCCATCCCAAAAGCCTTCCCATCCTCTCTCCTAAAAAGAACATTCCCGCGATCTCCACCACGGCCGTGACGATAGCCACAGCCCCCACCTCTTTTAGTTTTCGAAAACTAAAATGTAGTCCGACGGAAAACATGAGAAGAATCACCCCCAACTCTGCCAAAGTCCGAATCTCCTCCTCGTTCACAACCAAACGAATCCATGGGTTGTTTGGCCCAATCACAACCCCAGCTAAGATGTATCCCAAAACAACAGGTTGATTGAGCCTCTGGCAAATGACCGTTGCCACCGCAGCGGCTGCCATGATGAGGGCCAAGTCTTGAACTAGTTGCATTCCGTGCATGGATCGACTCTACCTCCCTGATTGAAAACTCAACCACTCTGTAGGGCCATGAAGCCTGCATTTTGACACCCGCCCCCTCGCGTCATACTCTATCTCTATGATCCAGTTAACCGATCGTGCGGCTTCCCAGATTCGGAATCTGACCTCACAAGGAGATCCCAATCGCGGCCTCCGGCTTTTCGTTGAAAAAGGGGGATGCGCAGGCTCCTCCTACGGGATGGCTGTCACTCTTCCTGAACCAACCGACGAAAAGGTAGTACAAAATGGCGCTCGTCTCTTTATTGCCGCAGAAAGTGCCCCCCTCCTTGAGGCATGTACTCTCGATTACGAAGACGAGCTCACCCATACAGGCTTTAAAATCGTGAACCCCAAAGCGAAACAAACCTGCGGGTGCGGAACCTCCTTCGAGGCCTGATTTTTGTCATCCCCTTGGACTCTGCGTGACGCACTTCGTCCCGGCCTACTAGCCGTCCATCGATTTTACCGCGTTTTTCTTTTTTTTCAGGCCATCGCAATCGGTCTCTACTTTTCCTATTACCATATCCCTTCAGTCCAAGCATCAGTTGATATCTTCGCAAACTGGAAAGCCTCAGGCGGCATTTTTCTCTCTGCCCTGTTGACCGCTCTCGCGGGCACACTCTTGCCTGAATCTGTCCGAACCGTAGTTGGGCCAGACCGAAGCTGGTCTCCCGATCGATTACGAAAGCTCGGGTGGAACTTTCTCTTTTTCGGGTTCAATGGACTCCTGGTAGATCTTTTTTATCTTTTCCAAGCTTTTTTGTTTGGTGTCGGCGCAAAGTGGCAGGTCGTTCTTCCCAAAATCGCTTTCGATTTTTTCTGCTTTATTCCTCTCGTTGCTCTACCCATGAGCGTCAGTTACTTTCTCTGGCTCGAACTTGGGTGGGGCCCCCTCCGCATCATACGGACTTGGAACTGGCCCCTCTATCGGGACCGCGTACTTCCGCTCCTTTTTCCAGACTACATGTACTGGGGACCCATCCTTCTCTTTCTTTACGGTCTGCCCATGAACCTGCAGATTCCCTACTTTCTCTTGGCTTTTTCAGGCTGGAGCCTGGCATTCGTATTTATCGGATCTCACGGGTTGCCCGCGAAAGAATAACACATCACTTCCACTTCCATTCATTTTCTAAACCTATAAGATTTTATCCTATGCTTCGGCTCTGTTTTCTTTTGCCCTTACTGGCCACCGCTTTGTCCTCCTGCACTCCAAAATCCAAAGTAGCTCGAGAAAAACATCAACTCCCCGCTGGAGTAGACATCTCCAAACACGAAATCGGTCGCCAAGGCGGTGTTTTTATCGACTCGACCCCTGGAGAACCCTCCACCTTCAATCCACTCGTCTCAGAAGATGCAACCTCCAGCGGATTCATTGGACTCTTTCTCGACTCCCTCGTTCACAATAACCCAGTGACCCAAGAGGTTGAGCCGGGCCTAGCCACACGCTGGGAAATTGCCCCCGACAACAAAACCTTCACTTTTTACATCCGCAAAGGCGTTTGCTGGTCGGATGGTCACCCCTTTACCGCTGATGATGTGGTCTTCACCTTTCAAGCGATCTATGACCCACGCTTCCCAAATCGTGCGGCCTTTGACCTCTCCGTCGATGGAAAAAAATTTACGGTCGAGAAAATCGACGATCTCACCGTCCGTCTCACCACTCCCGAAATCTACGCGCCCTTTTTGGAAACTGTCGGCGGCGTCGGGCTCCTACCAAAGCATGAACTCGAATCAGCATTCCGCGACGGATCCCTTCTCAAAGCATGGAACGTAAGTATCGCCCAAAAGGAGCCCCGTCGTCTTCTTGCCACAGGCCCCTTTCGACTTCGTTCCTACCAACCCGCCGAGCGGATTGTCTTTGAAGCCAATCCACACTACTGGCGATCCGACACGCAAGGGGTTCGTCTTCCCTACGTGGACTATCTCGTTACAAAACTCGTTAAAGATGCAAATGCCAGTACCCTGGCTTTTGCCACTGGGCAAACGGACGCCGAAGGCCTCTCACCCGACAACGTTGCTTGGATCGATCGATACGCAGCTCGATACGGATTTTCTGTTTTTAACCGCGGCCCCTCCCCAAACACGGGATTCATCTGGTTTAACCAAAACCCGGGAAAAGACGCCTCAGGCAAACCCTTCGTCCCCCCCCACAAGCTGGCTTGGTTCACCGACAGGCGCTTTCGCCAAGCCGTATCCCATGGCATTGATCGGGAGGGACTCGTCCGCGGAGTTCTTTTTGGACGCGGCCAACCTCTTTGGGGCCCAGAAACCCCTGCAAACAAAAAGTGGTACAACCCAAATGTAACCCAGTACCCCTTTAATCCAGCCCGCTCCATAGAGCTTCTGACTCAATCTGGGTTCTCACTCGGCCCAGATCAGAAGCTGCGCGACCGTTTAGGAAATATTGTCGAATTCACCCTCAACACGAATCAGGAAAATCAACTTCGCGCAAATATGGCTACCGCGTTTAAGGAAAATATGCGTGACCTAGGCATCACAGTGAATCTCTCCTTCCTTGATTTTGGAACCTTAGTTGGAAAAATCCAAGACTCGTACGACTATGAGGCGGGAATGCTAGGGCTGACAGGAGGCGGTGATCCAGCAGGCGGAATCTCGGTCTTCTCGTCCAAGGGTCGCCTCCATCAATGGCATCCAAACCAAAAAAGCCCGGCCACCCCTTGGGAAGCTCGTATCGATCAACTAATGTCCGACCAACTTCACACTCTCGATTATCCCACTCGGAAAAAATATTTTGATGAAGTCCAAAAAATTATGAGCGACGAAACCCCCTATATCTACCTTGTCACCGCGAACGCCTACGTCGGCTTAAAAGACCGCTGGAAAAACATCCGTATTCCCCCTCTCGGCTCTTTAGTCTGGAATCTAGACGAACTTTGGACCCCACTCATTACCCCATGACGCTCTTCATTCTCCGACGCTTGTTCGCCCTTCTGCCCATGCTTTTTGCAGTGACTCTATTGGTCTTTGCGCTCATGAGTCTTGCTCCAGGCGATTTTCTGACACCTGTAAAAGCCCAACGCGATATTAACCCGGCCCTAATCGCGGAGTTGCAAAAATCCTTCGGCTTGGATCGTCCGTGGTATGAGCAGTACGCACTTTGGCTGGGGAATGTCCTGCATCTCGATTTTGGTTACTCATGGACTTACAAGGTTCCAGTCGCACAACTCATCGCCCAACGTGCTCCAGCCACCCTTCTACTCAGTCTTACCTCCCTTCTTCTCGCGTGGACCCTGGCCATTCCTCTGGCTGTCCTCGCCGCCGCACGCCCAGGTGGATGGATCGATCGCATCACCTCTGCCGCTGCCTACTTTGCTTTGGCCATTCCCGAGTTCTTTCTTGCCCTGCTTGCCGTTTGGATGGCCGCACGAACAGGTTGGTTTCCCATCGGTGGTCTGACCTCTCTCGATCACGACTTCCTTTCTCCCTCCTCACAGCTTCTCGATATCGCTTACCACCTGATTCTTCCCACACTCGTTCTTGGGCTCGGAGGAGTCGCCGGCACTCTCCGAGTTCTTCGTGCGAATGTACTCGATGTCCTTCAAGCCGAATATGTCACTGCCGCCCGAGCCAAAGGCCTTCCTGAAAAAATTGTTCTTTTTCGCCATGTCCTCCGCAACGCCCTCAATCCCCTCTTGAGCACGGTCGGTTACGCCTTCGCGGGCCTTCTCAGTGGATCCCTACTCGTTGAAAACGTAATGAACTACCCCGGCCTAGGCCGTCTCGTGTACGAAGCCTTTATCCGCGAAGATCAATTTGTCGTCCTCGGATCTGTTGTCGTGGGTTGCTCTCTTCTGATCATCGGAAATCTTTTATCCGATCTTGCTCTCGCCTGGTCCGACCCAAGGGTTCGTTATGGCCGCTGATATTGTACGGGCTCTCCTTCGTCGTCCTGCGGGCTTGATCTCTGCCTGTCTCCTTATCGTTTTATATGGGGCTGCACTTTTCGCTCCGTTCCTCTCTCCATCAATTCCCTCTGCACAGAATCTTCAGCGCACATATCATCCACCCACTGCACTCATCTGGCAAAACGGGCGCCTTTGTGTCCAGCGCTACAAGCTGGTGGATCCCTCCACGGCCTCGTATCAACCTCTACCCGACGAAGCCATCCCGTTACAATGGTTCTCAAAAGGCGTTTCGTATAAATTTTTAGGCCTGATCCCTGCCGATCGTCACCTTTTTACCATCCCAACTTCTGATCCCATTTATCTACTAGGCAGTGATGCCACAGGCCGCGATGTGTTCACCCGACTCCTCTATGGTGCGGGGATCTCCTTAAGTATCGGCCTGATCGGAGTCGCCTTGACCAGTTTCCTGGGGCTCACCATCGGGGGTCTTGCGGGTTATCTGGGGGGCTGGCCCGATACTCTTGCAATGCGCCTGACCGAATTCCTCATGGCTGTTCCTGGTCTCTATCTCCTTCTGGCCCTGCGGGCCGCTCTTTCTTCTCGGTTCCCGTCCGATGCCACCTTCCTACTCATCGTGGTAATTCTTTCCGCTCTGGGTTGGGCAGGCACTGCGCGAGTCGTCCGAGGCCTTGTCCTCTCACTCCGTGAGCGCCCCTTCATCTTGGCCGCAAATATTTTGGGTCAACGCCCTTGGACGATTCTCTTTCGACATCTTCTTCCGAATACGTTCAGCTACCTCATCGTCGCCGCCACTCTCAGCGTCCCCGGCTATATTCTCGGCGAAGCTGCCCTCAGCTTCCTCGGCTTGGGAATTCAGGAACCGGCCTCTTCTTGGGGTCTGATGCTCGGCCAAGCCCAAGACATTAAGATTTTTATGCTCAACTTCTGGTGGCTGCTTACCCCAGGACTTGCCATCATCCTGACTGTGATCGCTTTCAACCTTCTCGGCGACGCCCTGCGCGATGCCGTAGATCCAAAATTTAGGCTCCCTGGACGATGAATCTTCTCGAAGTCAAAAATCTA
Source organism: Methylacidiphilales bacterium (assembly GCA_044348085.1). Classification (GTDB taxonomy): domain Bacteria; phylum Verrucomicrobiota; class Verrucomicrobiia; order Methylacidiphilales; family Verrucolacustridaceae; genus Verrucolacustris. The sequence continues at coordinate 13,791 of JBIKTM010000008.1, forward strand.
ACTGTCTCCTTTCACTCAGGCCCAAAACCTGTAGTCGCAGTCGACAATCTCTCCTTCTCGATTCAACCCGGAGAGACCGTCGCCGTAGTGGGAGAAAGCGGTTCCGGCAAAACCACCGCCGCCCTTGCCTTAACCCGCCTAACTCCGCCTCCCCCCACCTGCACTCTTCAGGGGAAAGTTCTCTGGCAGGATGGGACTGATCTGCTCACCTGCTCCAACTCCCTCTTACGCCAAGCTCGGGGAGGCAAAGTTGCCTACATCTTTCAAGAGCCCTCCACTTCTCTCAACCCCGTATTCTCTGTGGGTTTTCAGATTGCCGAGGCTTTGCGACTCCACCAACCCAACCTGCCCAACACGTCAGACGAGGTAACTCGCTTGCTTGGCCTCGTGGGGATTCGCCAACCCGAACTTCGTGCTCGAGATTACCCCCACCAACTCTCAGGCGGAATGCAGCAACGCGCGATGATTGCCATGGCCCTAGCTTGCCAACCAAAGCTACTCGTTGCCGATGAACCTACCACGGCTCTCGACGTCACTATTCAAGCCCAGATCCTCGATCTTCTTAGGGAACTGCGTCAGAAACTTGGAATGTCCGTACTCCTGATCACCCATAACTTCGGAATCGTGGCAAACTTTGCCGATCGTGTTCTTGTAATGCTCGAGGGAAAACTTGTTGAGGAAGGTCCCGTAAAACAAATTCTCAGCTCCCCTCAACACCCCTACACCAAGGCACTTCTCGACTGCATTCCCAGGCTGGGTCAAAAAACCAAACGTCTTGCCTCCATTGATCGCACCACCCTCGTTGCAAAATGAATACTCCACTTCTTGAAGTCAAAAATCTCTCCGTTCATTTTCCTGTCCGATCAGGACTTCTCCAGCGCCCCACAGGTGTAGTCAAAGCTCTCGACGACGTTTCCCTGAAAATCGAACAGGGCACCACCCTGGGCTTAGTCGGCGAAAGCGGATCAGGCAAAACCACACTCGGACGAGTGATCGTTCGCCTAGTTGATCCCACGTCTGGCTCGGTTTCCTATCAGGGCAAACCGATCACTTCCCTCTCTGGGGCTGAACTTCGCCCCTACCGCAAAAAGATTCAGATGGTTTTCCAGGATCCTTACAACTCTCTCAATCCACGACTTCGGATTGGAACTATCCTAGCTGAACCCCTTGAAATTCACTTTCCACAAATGACAACCTCGGATCGCATGGATCGCGTGGACGAGCTTCTTCGCATCGTGGGACTTGATCCTGCCTTTGCACGCCGATTTCCACATGAGTTCAGCGGAGGTCAGCGCCAACGAATCGGGATTGCTCGCGCTCTCGCTGTCGAACCTGAGTTCATCATCTGCGACGAACCCGTCAGCGCCTTGGACGTCTCCGTCCAAGCTCAGATCGTGAATCTTCTAATGGATCTTCAGGAAAAACTTGGCCTGACCTATCTTTTTATCGCTCACGATCTCGCCGTCGTGGAACACGTCAGCGACCAGATCGCCGTCCTGGAACATGGCAAACTTGTTGAGGAGGGCCCATCGGAAACCATCACGACCCACCCCACCCACCCGTACACCAAGCGCCTTCTCGCCTCGATTCCATATCTGGCCTAACCAACAATTTAAAAAGAAAGTATCTTTAGATCACAAACAACACCTGTAAGCAGATATACACAATGGGTTTGAGTAGCTTGATAGCTCATAATTGGAATATCTACCTACACCAAATTCCCTCACTAGGACGAACTCCTTCCCGCAAAACCACCCAAGATTTATCCAAAAGTTGACCAGATTTTAATCCCTCAAGCTTTTCAGGCGACTGCTCAAGGACTTTTCTGTCAGACTTAACCAAATATTTATTTGTATCTGAAGTCGAACGAACAAGAACGGCATAACCAAAATACTCGAATCCATATTTTCCACTTCCAACTTTATCATAAACAGTCGATATGGGTTCTGCGTGCATTCGCAAACTACCTTGTAATGGCAGTTCACCCTCACCCTCTTGAATTGAAAACACTAAGCATTCCGCTTTTGCGGATTCAATTCCGCAAGGTTTTCCAAAAAGAATTAATCTCCACTTAAATCCACCCAATGGCTCTTTAAGAGAACTACCGTCATCGCGAAGGGTTACAAATCCTCCGATATCTTGTCGCTTATCATTGATTGATCCATAGTGATTTGAGGATTTTTTGGATAACTGATCATCCGTCTTAAGGCGCGATAAATCCAATTCTGCGTAACATGTTCCAGAAATAAACATTATCATATGGACAGCGAAAGCTAAATTCGAGTTCGTCCAACTTATCATCCCTCTTTTTTTATGTAATTAGTATAATGGATCAAGACATTTATATTCGCTTTCTTCCTTCGCTTCTTTTACCCCGACCTTATTTCGAATGCCATAGGGTCTTAACCCCATAATCCCCAGATCCTTCTGGACCCAATCCTTGATCGCATCCGGCAGATGGAATCTCTCGCTTGCTTCGCTGCGCTCGAGAGGATTTGAACCTCCAAGGGTTGCCCCACTAGAACCTGAATCTAGCGCGTCTGCCAGTTTCGCCACGAGCGCGGAAGTTCAAACAATGCACCATTTCCCTAACCATTCCAACTTTTCTCACCCGACCCTACTCAGGCCTATTTCCTGCCGCCAGCAAAGTCTGGAACCCCGGGCCCTCTTTCTCTTTTGCCACAACCTCGACAGACACTCCTTCAAATTTTGCTTCTCGCATCAACCGCGCCAACTCCGCAGGAGAAAAACCTAGCCATACATCCGCATACATTTCACGAGCTGCCTCAAATGTATGCTCCACAAGATCTAAAACTAGAAGCGTCCCCCCAGGTCGAAGAATTTTCCACGCAGCCTCCAGCACTCGAGGAGGATGTACCGCGTGATGTAATGCCTGACTCAAAATGGCCACATCCACCGACCCAAGCCGAATCGGTGGGTTCTCCATGTCTCCCAACCGATACTCCAGATTTTTCAATCCGCTTCGTTTGGCCAAATCTCGCCCCACCTCCACCATTCGAGGCGAGTGATCGACCGCAATCACCTTCTTAGCACGCGCTGCGAGAAGTTGAGAAATCAATCCCTCCCCTGCACCTAAATCCGCGTACACCTGACGGGGCGCCAGGGCCAAAAGCAACCGCCCCACCGCCTCCCAAGATCGACCCGGACAATACTTCTTACCCAACCGACCCGCGACTGCGTCAAAGTACCTTTTCGACTTCTCCTGCCGTTGCCCCAACACGCGCCGCAATGCCTCCCCATCCCGCGCCTGTGTTCCTAGCTCCCCCGCCGCACCTTCAGCCAAAGACCATATCTCCCTCGCCATCTCCGCTCGCCGATAATAAGCCTTTTGTCCCTCTCTTCGGTCGCGCAATAAACCCACCGACTTGAGTTGTGCAAGGTGATTGGAAATCCTCGACTGCCCAATCCCTAAAACCTCCTGCAACTCCGCAACCGAAAGCTCATTCTCACGCAACGCGGCTAAAATCCGTAGACGAGTTGGATCCGCCAACGCACTCAAAAGCTTAACTCGATGACTCATGCTTCATATAGATTCATCATCTTATCATGATATATCAATATTTATTCTTGCCTGCTTTCACTTTTGCGATACGTTGAATCAATGCACGGCAACTTCATCTTTTCCTCCGAGTCGGTCGGCGAGGGCCATCCAGACAAGGTATGCGACACCATTTCAGATGCTGTTCTTGACGCCTGTCTAAGCCAAGACCCAGCCAGTCGGGTTGCGTGTGAGACCCTCGTTAAATCCAATCTCGTTGTCGTGGCAGGCGAAATAACGACCCGAGCTAAGTTTGACTACGACAAACTCATTCGGTCTGCCATTCGAGAAATTGGGTACACCAACGACGATGACGTCTTTCACGCCGATCGCGTCCACATTATGAACGCCCTCACCGGCCAAAGCCCCGATATCGCCCAAGGGGTTGATGCCCGCCGTGTCTCGGGAAAAAAAACTGCTGAGCAGGGTGCAGGTGATCAAGGTCTTATGTTTGGGTACGCCTGTCGGGAAACTCCGGAACTCATGCCCGCCCCCATCATGTTTTCCCACCGCCTCGGGCGAGAACTCAGCCGAATTCGCAAATCCGGCAAAGCCCCCTGGCTCCGGCCCGATGCCAAAACCCAAGTTTCGGTCGAATACCGCCACTCGAAGCCCGTTCGAATCACTGCAGTCGTTGTCTCGACCCAGCACGCTGCAAATGTATCCCACCGGCAAATTGAAAAGTTCATTACAGAAAAGCTCATTCGTCGAGTCCTTCCCTCCTCAATGCTCGATCGCAACACCGAATTTCTCGTCAACCCAACAGGACGTTTTGTTGTAGGCGGTCCCGAGGGAGATAGCGGGTTAACAGGCCGCAAAATTATCGTCGATACCTATGGCGGTGCGGGGCGACACGGAGGCGGGGCTTTCAGCGGTAAAGATCCTACCAAGGTAGATCGCAGTGCCGCGTATATGGGCCGCTATGTAGCCAAAAATATCGTCGCTGCAGGCTTGGCCGACAGGGTCGAGATCCAGTTTGCATACGCCATTGGACACCCCCACCCTGTTTCCGTGTGCCTCGACACATTTGGCACCGAAAAAGTCCCTTTCCGTAAAATCGAAAAAGCAGTCCACGAAACTTTCGACTTCCGCCCTGCCGAAATCATTCGCCAACTCCGTCTCCGTCGCCCCATTTACTCGAAAACAACCAACTACGGCCACTTCGGCCATCGGGGAAAACTGGCTTACGCCCCGTGGGAGCATACGGACCGTGTCCGCGAACTCCGTCGTCACGCAGGCTTGAACTAACCCCAATAGGAGAAACCCAACCATGACTACCGCAACTCTTGAACCAAAAACGAAACAACCCAAAACACAAAAATCTTCACCTGAATACAAAGTAAAAGATATCTCCCTTGCCGAGTTCGGACGCAAGGAGATCGAAATTGCAGAGAAGGAGATGCCAGGTTTGATGGCCATCCGCGAAAAATACGCCAAGGGCAAGCCCCTAGCTGGTGTCCGCGTAACTGGTTCCCTGCATATGACGATTCAAACCGCAGTCCTCATCGAAACTTTCGTTGCCCTCGGAGCCGATGTTCGGTGGGCCAGCTGCAATATTTTCTCTACCCAAGATCAAGCCGCCGCTGCGATTGCAGCTACCGGCGTTCCCGTCTTCGCTTGGAAAGGTGAAACTCTCGAGGAGTACTGGGATTGCACGTGGAAAGCCATCGTCAACCCCCAAGGCCTTGGACCCCAACTCGTCATCGATGACGGGGGCGACGTCACCCTCTTCCTTCACAAAGGATATGAACTCGAAAACGGCGATGGTTGGGTCAATACCCCCAGCTCCAGCGAAGAAGAAAAGGTCATCAAAAATCTTCTCAAAAAGGTCCATGCTGAACATCCCAATATTTTCCATGCCCTAGTCAAGGAGTGGAAAGGAGTCGCCGAAGAAACGACCACGGGTGTGCACCGGCTCTACAAGTTGCAGGAGCTTGGAAAACTCCTAGTTCCCGCATTCAACGTCAATGATGCCGTCACCAAATCGAAGTTCGACAACCTGTACGGCTGTCGCCATTCCCTTGTCGACGGACTGAATCGTGCCCTCGATGTGATGATCTCCGGCAAAGTGGCCGTGGTGTGCGGATATGGCGATGTCGGAAAAGGTTCCGCCCAATCCCTGAGAGGCCAAGGAGCCCGCGTGATCGTGACCGAAATCGATCCGATCAATGCTCTCCAAGCCGCTATGGAGGGATTTGAGGTCACAACCATCGAGGACACTCTTGGACGAGCAGATATTTACATCACCACCACGGGGAATCGGGATGTCATCACCCTCGAGCATATGACCAAGATGAAAGACCAAGCCGTGGTCGCAAACATCGGTCACTTCGACAACGAAATCCAAGTCGATAAACTCAACACTCACACAGGAGTTCGCCGAGTGAACATCAAGCCTCAGCTCGACAAGTATGTCTTCGCGAATGGCCGGGAGCTCTTTCTGCTCGCAGAAGGTCGGCTCGTGAACCTGGGTTGCGCCACAGGGCACCCCAGCTTCGTCATGAGCGCAAGCTTCTCCAATCAAACCCTAGCCGCCCTCGACCTCTGGAAAAATCGCACTCTGTACAAGCCAGCGGTTTATGTCCTGCCAAAAAACCTGGACGAGGAAGTAGCTCGCCTGCACTTGGAAAAGATCGGCGTCAAACTAACCAAGCTGACCAAAGATCAATCCGAGTATCTCGGCATTCCCGTTGGCGGCCCCTACAAGCCCTCCCACTACCGGTACTAAAACCGGGGCGGGGTTCGTGGATTAGGCACGTTCCAAAGATTGTCGTAAGGGGAGTATCCCGCGGCAGGGGGTGCACCCACTGTCTTTTTAGCCTCAGGCTGATTGACGAGCGGGCTCGGCTTCACTTGGGCCGTTACCTTCTTTTCACTACCCGGAGGCACCGAGTAGGGATCTTGGGAAATCCTCTGATACGAACCTGAGGGAACTTGGGGCGCCTGACCCGCCGCGTTTAAACGCGAATCATAAGATCCACTTGGCGGCATAATGGGGCGCGCACCGGACTGAAAATCTTTTCCTAGCGGACTACTCCCCTGTGGCCCAGTAAATGAATCAAAACTTGGACTAACACGCCCATCCCCAGAATTCATTGCTCGAGGCTGGACCCCGTCCAAACCCGTCACAGGAGTAAGCTTATTCGCGCCCTCACTCTTCACCCCAGGCAAACTGCTCTGAGATACCGCAGGCGCCGCTCTTCCATCATTCTCTTTTTTTAAGTCTGCCTTTTCCTTCTTTTCCATCACCTGCTTTTCTTGAGCTTCTTTGGCATCTTTCGCCTTCTTCTCCTCAAGCGCAGCCGTGTCCTCCTGCTTCTTTTTTGCAGCATCCTGCAAAGCTTTCATATCCTGCCCCCAATCCTTCGTGTCCGCCTTACTTGGATCGGCTGCAGGAGGACGCGGTTGTGGGATCGAGCTAGTCGAATTTGGATCGATAGGGGGAAGTTTTGCTTCAGGCACCGCACTCTCTATATCGGTCAACGGAAGTGCAGCTTTGGTGCTCGGCAAATCTTTCGTGGATTCAGCCGTCGATCCCTCATACTGCGCCCAACATATTCCACTCAACGCAAAACCCAGCACAATGCTCAAGGTCTTTCTCATATGGTTAAAGTAATTCTCATCTCCCCCTCGTCAATCTCGCTCCTAGCTTCCTCATTCCTTAAGCTAATCCCGTGACACACTCAATTTCCTCCATTCTCAAAGAAGAGAATCTACGGAATGGCCCAATTCGATTTGATAGATTCATGGAAATATGTCTCTATCAACAGGATACAGGTTTCTACTCCTCGGGAAAAACCCGTACTGGAACCCAAGGAGATTTTCTAACCCCAGTTTCTACAGGCCCTGTCTTAGGCCAACTCCTCGCCCTTCAAATTACCGAACTTGCTCAATCTCTCAAAAATCCAACCTCCTTGCACCTTGTCGAACAGGGAGCCGATCAAGGGCATCTCGCGCTCGATATCCTTTCCTCACTAGCTCAGAGAGGACCCCACCTCCTCTCCTCTATCCATTTTCACCTCATCGAACCCTCTCCCGTTCTTGCACAGCAACAAAAACACTCTCTCCAGCCTTTCCTGTCAAAAATTACCATTCACTGGCACCCCGATCTCACCTCACTTCCTGCTCTATCCCATCTCACCTACTTTTACTCCTGCGAACTTCTCGACAGCTTTCCAGTTCGCATGATCCGCTTTTTTACTGGTCAATGGCACGAACGTTTCGTCACTCAAATCTCAGATCGATGGGTGTGGATCGATCAACCTGCCTCACCCGAACTACTCACAGAAATCCATCGCTGGTCGATTCCTTCAATCGAAGGATTTACGGCAGAAATTCGTCTGCCCATCTCTCCTTGGCTTACCCTTATATCCGAAAAGATCGAACAAGGAGCCGTTCTCACCCTCGATTACGGACTTCCGGCAGCCGACCTCTATCACCCATCCCGATCTGCAGGAACCCTCGTCGCGCTGCGAAAACATAAATCCGCTTCCGATCCCCTCTCATGCCCGGGAGAGCAAGACCTCACTGCTCACCTCAACTTCTCCCAACTGGTCGAAGACGGATTAAAATTAGGTTTTCAATCCTATGGTCCACACCCCTTTATGACTGCCCTTACTCGCCAAGCCACCCCCCTCCTTCGCGAATCACAACCCCTACCCGAAAAGTGGACCCGCAATTTTCAACATCTCGTCCACCCAAACTTTTTTGGTCAGACCCACCTCGCACTTCTTCAAACCAAAAACCTCCCCGCCTCCTTTCGTCCAAGCATGTTTTCAAACTAAATTTTCGCCACTCGCCCCCGCTCCATCAACTCTTGGGCCATCGCGCGCGCCGCTTTTCCCTCCCCTCCCAACATTCGGCTCAACTCCTTTTCCCGACTCTCTCCCTCTACCCGTTCCAACCTTGCGAAAGTCCTCCCCTTTTCAACCGTCTTGGTCACACAAAAGTGTGCATCCGCCACCCCTGCCACCGCAGGCAAATGAGTCAGACACAGCACCTGGTGTGTCTTCCCCAAACCAGCCAAACGCATCGCGACCGCTTTCGCCGTTTCTCCTCCCACATTCGCATCCACCTCATCAAAAATTAAAATGGGGACCTCATCTCTCTCCGCCAAAACCGTTTTGATCCCTAACATCACCCGTGCCAACTCCCCACTCGACGCAATCGCACGTAAAGGTCTCGGAGGCTCTCCAGGGTTGGGCGCAAACATCATCTCGATCGTCTCCCCTCCCTCCGCTCCTAAACTCTCCAACTTCTGCACCTGCACCTCGAGTCGACTCTGCTGAAAACCCAATCCTCTCAGCTGACTCGTCACCTCTCGGGCAAATACAGGTGCCGCCTTGGACCTCTCCTTACTCAGTTTTCCTGCCAAAAGCCGATGAGCCTCGATCGCCTTCTTTGTGGCCGCTGCCAACTCCTTCTCCGTTCCCTCCGCATTCGCCAACTCCCACTGCCTTTTCTTTAATTCAGCAAGCTTGGCTAAAGCCGCCTCAATACTGCCCCCATGCTTTTTTCTTAAACTCAATACACAGTTCAAGCGCGCCTCCAAAGCGGCCAACCTCTCTCCATCCAACCCCACCTCCTCCGCTCTTCGTTCCCCTTCTCGAACTAACTCACGCAACGCCAAAACCACCATCTCATTCTTTTCCCGCAGCTCTCCCGCCGCTCCATCTAATCGCTCCCACTCCGTCAACCCCTTCTGCACTTTTCCCAACTTCTCCAACACATTTCCATCCTCCCCCTCAAGCAACCGACTCACTTCACCCGCTAACTCTAAAATCCTTCTCCCATGCCCCGCAGCTGCGTGATCCCTCTCCAACTGCTCATCCTCCCCCACCACAAGCTTTGCCTCGTCCAACTCCTGCACCTGATGGTCAATATACTCCCGCGTTGCCCCATCCGCCCCAGCCAGATTTTTGCGAAATACCTCCTCGGCTTCCTCCGCATCCCGTTTCGAATGCCAAGCCTGCCTTACTTCACCCACCAACTTCTCCAACCCCGCAAAACCATCCAGTGCCCCTCTCTGCGCCGCAGGAGAAAGCAGGGTCTGATGATCATGTGGCCCATGCAGATCCACCAACCGATCCCCCAACTCCTTCAGCACCGACAAAGTCACGGCCGACCCATTCAGAAATTGTCGCCCCGCCCCCGTACTTCCCACCTGCCTCTTAATAATCAACGTCCCATCCCCATCCGCCTCGATTCCTTTCTCCTCCAGCCAACCCCGAAATCTTTCCGCTCCACCCAACTCCCCCTCCACCACACATCCCTCCGCCCCCGTCCTGACCAAACCCCGATCCGCCCGTTCCCCCAACAAAAGCAAAAAAGCGTCCACTAAAATCGATTTCCCTGCCCCTGTCTCCCCCGTCAACGCGTTAAAACCTTTTGCTAAATCCCAGGTCAACTCCTCAACTACAGCTAAGTTTCGAATCCGTAATCGCCTTAACATGACTCTAGAACCATAGCAGAAGACGCAGGGAAGGTAGGCAAAATCTTGTCCTTTTTCCCCTACTAAAACCAGCAAAGGAGATTCGCCACCCGCCCCTCCCACAGCTATCAAAACGTATGGATTTGACCTTTTTAGGCACGGGCACGTCCCAAGGCGTCCCCTTACTCACCTGTACCTGTCGCGTCTGCACCTCGCCCGATCCACGCGACCGTCGCTTTCGCTCCTCTGTCTGGCTCCACGATGAACATCTGAGCATCGTCATCGATACCTCACCCGATTTTCGCTCCCAGGCCCTTCGCGCCTCTATCCCCAAACTCGACGCGGTCCTCTACACCCATAGTCACGCCGACCATATCGCAGGCTTCGACGATCTGCGCACCTACTCCGTCAAAAATGGAAACCGTATCCCCATCTATGCCGATCCCTTTACCCTCTCCCGCCTGGAAAAAGCATTCGACTACGCTTTCGACCTTAAAGTCCGTAGTCCGGCCTATGTCTGCCCCGAGCCTCACCCCATTACAGGCCCATTCTCAATCGGTTCCGTCACTTTCACCCCCCTTCCCGTCCCACACGGAAGCATCTCGACCACCGGATTCCGTATCGACATCGCTGGCCAACCACGCGCCGCATACCTACCCGATTGCGCCGCAGTCCCAACCCCGATCCGAGATCAGATCCGCCACATTCCCATCCTGATCATTGACGGACTCCGCGAAGAACCCCACCCGACTCACCTGACCATCGCTCAGGCGATCGAAATCTCCCAAGATATACGCGCAGGACAAACTTGGCTTACCCATCTCACCCACCAAACTCTTCACGCCGAACGGGACGCCTCCCTTCCCATCCCTGTCCACCTCGCCCACGATACCCTTCGCCTCACTCTGTAATCTTCCTCTCCCTACGGCTCTTGGCCTAACCTCGAAGCATGTTTCAGCTTCTTTTTTTCTCCACTCTTCTTCTTGCTCTATCCCAACTGGGAATGGCTGAAACTACGACGCCTGCCAATTCCCAAGGCCCTGATCTCGCCGCTCATACCGTTGTCGTTTACAACAAGGCCGATCCAGATTCCCAATCCCTGGCTGAAACCTACGCCAAAGCCCGGTCGATTCCCCCTGACCGCCTCTTAGGAATCGACTGCCCGATCACCGAAGAAATCACCCGAGTTGAATTCGAAACTAAAATTCGCCAACCTCTCGATGAAATCTTCGTCTCCCGCGGTTGGCTAAAACGTAGCGAGACGATTCTTCCAAATCCCGTCCTCGGTCTTGCCGAAAATCTCCCTGTTCAACAATCCCAAGAAAATCCGATCTGGATCATGGTCCTCATGCGGGGAGTGCCTCTCAAAATCGCAGAAGACCCCACCGTTCTGGCCCCTGAATCCTTGATGGCCCAACTTCGTGCCAACGCCGCTGCCGTTGATTCCGAACTCGCCCTCCTCCCTCTCCGCGGACTTCCCACCTACGGCCTCGTCTCCAACCCCTACTTTGCCGATAAACGCATCCGTCCATTCGGACAGTTCTTCGCAAACTATCTCATCCTTGTCTGCCGACTGGACGGTCCTACTCCCAACATCGTTCGGAGAATGATCCAAGATGCCGTGGATACGGAAAAAACAGAGCTCACGGGGCGCGCTTTTTTCGATATCCGTACGATCGAGAAAAAAGACGATCCTTACCGCATGGGGGACGACTGGATCGAACAAGCCGCCCTTCTATTTCAAGCCCGAGGATTCGATATCGAGATCGATCGCAAACCCGAAGTCGCCTCAAAATGGACCCCTTGGGATCAGGTCGCATTCTACGCAGGTTGGTACACGTGGAATTTCGAAGGTCCTTTCGAGCTTCCCACCACCCGATTCCGCAAGGGAGCCATTGCCTATCACATCCACTCCTTCAGCGCCGATACCGTCCGCTCTGAAACGAAAAACTGGGTCGGCCCACTTCTCTCCCACGGCGTGACCGCCACGATGGGTGCCGTGTACGAACCCTACTTGCGCTTTACTCCCGATATCAGCCTTTTTGTCAGTGGCCTCCTCTCAGGTCTCACCTTTGCCGAATCCGCTTACCAATCCCAAATTGCACTCTCTTGGATGGTGACCTTCGTGGGAGATCCCCTCTACCGCCCTTTTCCTCGAAACTTCTACGAAAATCTCGACGCTGCTCAAACCTCGAAGTCTTCCAACCTGCCTTGGCTCCGACTTCGAAAAGCTCGCCTTCTGGCGAATGCCGGCTCGATTTCCGAAACCCGAGCCGCGGTGAATCAACTTCTTGAGGAATTTCCAAAAAACAAAATTATTTTAGAGGGAAGTGCTGACATCTATCGCGATCTGAATGAGAAAAAAGATGCAACCCAGCTGTACGAGGAAGACCTAGATCTTTTGGACGAAAAGGATTCCAAAGATCGCTTTCGAATTCTCATGAAACTTGCTGAGATCTTTCGCAGGGACGACAAAACCAAGTCTGCACTCGATACATACGAAAAAATCGCCCAAGAGTTTCCTGAAGCCACAAAGGGAACTGGGTTAGGCGATCGCGCTCTATCCTTTGCTTCAGGAGAGGGAATCTCCGAACTTCCTGCTGCTCTGCTTGCCTATAAAAATGCCGTCGAAGCCGAACAACTCGCCGCTGCCGTGGCCAAAGCGGCCGCCCAACCTCCCGCCAATCTGAAGCCAGAAGCCACAGCCGCCGATCAAGCCGCGGTCCTCAAAGCAGCAGGCCCACGCCCAAGCCTAAAAGACTCGTCGGCTCCACCCCTCTCTCCCCAACCAGCAGGAGCGAAAGCAAACTCTCCCTCCGCCCCCTAAACACTACCTCCACTCATGCTTGGGATACTTCCTCGCCAACTCCCCTTTTAACTTCGGATACGTCTCTTTCCAAAACGATCCCAAATCCCTCGTCACTTGCAACGGCCGCCGGTTCGGCCCCAGAATTTCCACCGTGACCTCCACCTTCCCATCCCCAATCCGCGGCGTCTTCTCCAACCCATACAACTCCTGAATCCTGCCGGACACCACCGGCTCCCTCCCCTTTCCATATAGAACTTTCAAAAACTTCCCACCGGGCATTCCGATTCTGTCCGGTGCCAACTTTTCCAACCTCTTCATCCTTTCCTTGCCCAACCAAGCTTGGATCGACTCCAGTGCGCTTCTCTCATTCGCCTGCCGCCAAGTTAGACAACCCTCGCACTGCAACTCTAAAACGAGCCTTTTCGCCTCCTCGTCCCACTCCGGCCACTCCTCCTGCCCTGCCCAACCCCTCACGACCTCCAAGCGCCCCAACAATCCCTCCGCTTCCGCATTCCATCCAGGCCAAGCACACTTATTCTCCAGCACCGCCTGCGCCAAAACCGCCGCTGTCTCCGACCCCGCCTCCACATCCCTCTTTTTTTCCTCTAAGACCAGATCCCGAAAACGTTTCTGCTCTACCTGATAAACCTTTCTGCCGTTCTCCTCAAAAATCAGACCGCTTCTCTCCGAGAAATCCTCCGGAAACATCTCCCGTAACCAACTCTCCTCCACCGCCGTAACCAACCCCAGAATCACCTCAACCTCTCCATCCGTCCTCCCGATCTCCTTCATCTCCGCAGCGAGAATCAAAGGCCGATCCCGCACAACACTCTCCCGCGCAATCGTCCCCCCCCGGCCTCCCGACAAACGACACCGCAATGTCCCCCCGTCTAATCGCCTGCCCAGATGATCGGAAAATCCCGCCAAGACACACTTCCTCAACTTTTCCCCAGTCGCCGGAGTCTCCTCCACCTTCAGCCCCATCCCCACAGAAACGCTTAACAACCGATCCCGCACCGACGCCGCTTCCCTCGCCGCACCACCATGAATCCCCATCCTTCCGCACGCTCCAGGATGAAACTTCTCCCTCTCCGCAAACCGCAGCGCCCTCAGCCATACGAACAGATCACTCTCCTCCTCCCCTTCCCATAGAATTTCCGCCCCCTCCCCCTTTCGTCCCGCCATCCTCTGCAAAAGTGGCCGTCCCGATAGAAGGGCAGCAATCCCTGTCGCCCCTCGCAGACACCCCAACGCCCCAGCTTCCATCAACATCCGTGCCAATCGCGGATGAACGGGCCAACCCGCCATTTTTTTCCCCGTCTCCGTCAACTCTCCCCCCACCCCTTTTGTCGCACCCAAATCGGCCAGCAACTTCTCCGCCCTTACCACGGAACTCTCCTCTGGTGCATCCACCCAACGAAAATCCCGTAACCTCCCCGCCCCCGCCGCTGCCAAAACCAAAGCCACCTCCGCCAAATCTAACTTTCGGATCTCCGGTTCCTCCACCTTCGCCCGTTTCGACCAATCCATCTCCGTTTCCAATCTCACGCAAATCCCAGGGGCCGTCCGACCCGCTCTCCCCGCCCGCTGAGCCGCCGAGGCATGACTAATCCTCTCCACTAGTAACGTCTCCAACCCGCGCCTCGGATCGTACTTCGCCATCCGAGCCAACCCGCAATCCACCACCGCCTTGACCCCATCCAAAGTCAACGAGGTCTCTGCCACATTCGTAGCCACCACCACTTTCGGCCGATCATACTTCTGCAAAGCCGCATCCTGATCCTTCGGCGACATCTCTCCATGCAACGGCAAAACCACCGCTTCGGATCGACCCAACCTGGCCTCCAAATCCCTTCTCGCCCGGCTGATTTCATATCCGCCTGGTAGAAAAACCAGCACGTCCCCTTTCCCCGCTCGAATCAAACGCTCCGCCTCTCTCGCCGCTACCTCCGCCGCCCCCGATCCACTCAGATCCTCCCGATTCTTCAAATATTCGATCTCCACCGGAAATGTTCTTCCTTCCGAACGCAACACCTCTGCTCCAATCCGTTCCGCCAACTTCTCTGTTTCCAGAGTTGCCGACATCACGATGAGAATCAGATCCGGCCTCCCGGCCTCTTGCAGATTCAAAATCCTCCCCAACGTTAAATCTCCGTACAAATGCCTCTCGTGAAACTCATCACAAATCACTGCCTGCACCCCATCCAGCCGGGGCCTCGAAATCATCTGCCTGACCAACACCCCCTCGGTGACAAAACGGATTCGTGTCTCCTTCGAAGTTTGATCGTCCAACCGAATCGTATAGCCCACCTCTTTTCCCAACTCGCCCCCCCGCTCCTCCGCCACCCGTTTCGCCAGCATTCGAGCCGCAATCCGTCTGGGTTGTAATATGACCACCTGCCCACGGTCCCCTAAAAACCCTCCCTCCAGCAACATTTGCGGAATCTGGGTCGATTTTCCTGAACCCGTCGGTGCTTCGATCACAATCCGCTTTGTCCCTCCACGCAACGCCTTCCCCAACTTCTCCCGGATCTCCTCGATGGGTAAATTCGATGCCATCACTAAACCCTAGCGGAAAATCAAATCAAAGGGAGGACAGAGCCTTCCCAAAAACGGAAATCTTACTTTTTCTTTTTCTTCGCGACCCGCCCACGTGTTAACCATCCCGACTCAAAGTAATCCTTAAGCCCCTGCTCTAAACTATACTTGGGCTGAATACCCAAATCCCTCTTCGTTGCCGACATGTCCGCCTCGGTGTGGGGTTGGTAAAAAGGATAAGGACACTCGAAATACTCCGGTTTCAACTTTGTCCCCAATACCCCGTTTAATCCCTCCACCATTTCGTTAAAACTTCTCGGCTGTCCCGACCCCGCGTTCCAAACCCCAGATTTCCCCGATTTCATCGCGGCAATCGTGAACGCCACAATGTCCTTCACATAGACGAAATCCCGCTTCTGCTCCCCGCTCTTGAAAATTCTTGGGCGTTTCCCCAACAGCATCTGCCCCGCCAAGTGCCACGCCATGCTCGCCGGCACCCCTTTGTGCCCTTCACGCGGTCCGTACACATTAAAGTAACGCAACCCCCCGATTTTCCATGAGGGTTCCTCTTCTAAAACTTTTCGTGCCAGATTTTCCAACTGCACTTTGGAGAATGCATACGAATTGGCGGGAGCCAGCGGATCCCCCACCCGATTCACCCCCGCGCGAATCCCATACGTCGCCGCACTCGTCGCGTACACAATCGGAGTTTTTTCAGGACGAAGATACTCCAGCAACCTCCGAAATCCCTCCACGTTGTCATGAGTCTGGATCTTCTGATCCTGCAACGTCGTGTCGGTAATCGAGGCTAAGTGAAACATCACATCCGGCCTTTTTCCCCGAAACTCAGCCTCCCAGTCCAATCGGGAGATGTCCGCCGCCACAAAATCCCCCCGATACCCCTCCAAATTCAAAAAGGACCCACTCCGAAAATCATCCAAAACCGTCAACGAAGCCCCAGGAAACTCCTCCTGTAACCGTAGGACAAGATTCGACCCGATAAACCCTCCCCCTCCTGTAACCCAGATATGCTTCATAGTTTTTAAACTTATATAGATAGAAAGTTATTCCCAAACAGAAAAATCGTGTCTAAATATAGGACAGATCCAACAATTTATTACATCTATGCCACTAACCATGATCACTTTAAGACGCAAATCTGGAAGCAAAACTTCCTTGGTTTTAGCTCTTTTTTTAGCAACTTCTTGGTCATTAATAACAAGTTGTTGGTCTGGTGTAGCCGTCAAAGAGTCCACTGCTACCCCTTCCCCCGAAATATCTGACACCGATTCGATGCAAAAATCTCTTTTTGGCGAGGATGTAGTCAGCCTATCGGTAGAAACGGCCGGCCTCTTCTCCATTAATAACTCCAATAATTACCGCTACCTTCCCCAACTCATTACGGTGGGATGGCAGTTGGACGAAATCGGAAATGAGGGATGGAACCGCGGGAACACCGAATTCCTCTTCAGCGGAATGTACGCCCCCGTAATCCACGGTCCCAATCCCTGGTTCACTGGTGGACTCTTTGGCCCGCGGTACAACTTTATCCAAGAAGGATGGCCCGTTGTCCCTTATCTCGAATCCAGGGTCGGCTTCATCTTTACCGATGCCACCGGCGCACCTAACTCCCAAGGACAGGACTTCTGCTTCAGCTTCACCATTGGAACAGGCGTTCGGATTCCCGTCATGCAACAGCTCTCGGTAAACCTCGGCATCCTTTACCAACACATATCCAACGGCGGTCTCTCCGAGCCGGATCATGATAATGTCGGTCTCGACTCCATCGGACCCACCCTCTCGGTCACCTGGGCGTTTTAACTACGCCCCGCCCCCGAATCCTGAATACCAATGTCGGGCCGTCACCACGGTCCGCCCTCTCACCCCCACCGCCTCCCTCCAAAGCGGCACAACTCCCAACTTATTAACATATCACATGCTTTTTTTGAACTGACTGATAGTCAGTGATATAAAATCTGTTTATTATTTTACTTTATGGCTTTCTTCAAAACTTATTCACTTATCACGTAGAGCCTTTTTTATGCTCGAAACACGCGATCTTCATAAATCTTACGAATCAGGCGAGGCTCGCGTAGATGCCTTGCGTGGCATCACCCTGAAAATTCTCCCTGGCGAAATCGTCGCTATCACCGGGCCCAGCGGCTGTGGAAAAAGCACTCTCCTGCATATCCTTGGAGCACTCGACACCCCCACCTCTGGCCAAGCTTACCTCGAAGGACATCCCCTCCACTCCCTTAACGACGATAAACTGACCGCCCTCCGACGCCTTAAAATCGGCTTCGTTTTTCAATTCTTCCACCTCCTCCCCACCCTTACGGTCGAAGAAAATGTTCTCCTCCCCCTCCTCCTCTCCGGACGTGTGAACGCCTCGGCTCGTGACCGTGCCAACGATCTCCTTAAATCCGTCCAACTCGCCGACCGCTCTCACCATCGCCCCCACCAGCTTTCCGGTGGACAACTCCAGCGAGCCGCCCTCGCCCGTGCCCTCATCCACCAACCCTCGATTCTTCTCGCCGACGAACCCACCGGAAATCTCGACTCCGCCTCAAGCACCATGGTCATCGATCTCATCACCCAACTCGCCCGAAAAGAAAAAACCACAGTCGTTCTCGTAACCCACAGCGAAGAAATTGCCCGAACCGCCGATCGCCGAGTCGCCCTCGTCGACGGTCGCATCCACTCCTGATCTTGAACTGGTTGACCACCCTCCGCGTCTTCCTTTCCCACGGGACCCGCGATTTTTTCCGACACAAAACTCTATCCCTACTCAACCTCCTTGCCCTCGCAGTTGGCGTCGCCGCCATCGTCGCGATTCAAACCGTCAACGAAACTGCCCTCCGCTCATTCCGAGCCTCTCTCGACCTCGTCGCCGGCCGGCCCGACTTCACAATCGAAGGGCAAGGCTTCCGCCTTCCTGAAAAACTCATCCCTCTACTCAGGAACGATCCCGCCGTCCGCGAAGTTACCCCCACACTCTCTCTTGTCGCTTCCCTCCCCAATCACCCAGGGGAATTCCTTCATCTCATCGGCGTCGACCCCTTTTCGAATAGCGAACTGGTGACCTACCGCCTAGAAGACGCCCTCCGCTCCCCCACCGACGCCATCGCCTTCGTTTCCGAACCCAACACCATCGCCCTCACCCGATCCCTCGCCAACCGTCTCCACCTTCAACCCGGCGACTCCATCCGCGCTGTCTCCGCCGGCCATCAAGCCAACCTCCGGGTCCGCTTCCTTCTCGAACCTTCCCCCGACCTCCTGGGAGCCGATGATCACCTCGCCATCGCTGATATCGCCACCGTTCAGTCCGCCTTTGGACTCTCAGGCCAAGTCGACCGCATCGAAGCCCTTCTTCAACCCGATGCGTCGGGAAAAATTGCCGCAGCTCGCTCCTCACTTCTCGAACGACTTACACCCCACCTTCCCGCCCACGCCCGAGCGGGTTCCCCCGAACGCCGTGGCCAAGAAGTCGAAAAAATGCTCGGTGCATTTCAACTCAACCTCACAGCCCTCTCTCTCATCGCTCTCGTCGTCGGCATGTTCCTCGTCACCAATACCGTCGCCGCCAATGTGGTTCGACGCCGATCCGAAATCGGCCTTCTGCGCTCTCTCGGGCTTACCCAAAACTCCGTTGTCTTTCTTCTCGTCGCCGAATCCCTTCTCCTCGGCTTACTCGGTTCCGTAATCGGGATTCTTCTCGGCCTTCAAGTCGCCCGAACTCTCCTTCAATCCGTAGCTTCAACGGTCACCTCCCACTACGTTCTTCTCTCCATGCAGGATATTATGGTGAATCCATGGAGTCTTCTCGCTGCGGGCCTCGCAGGACTCCTCGCCGCGGGATTCGCTGCATGGTGGCCCGCCCGCCAAGCCTCTCTCGTCTCTCCCGTCGATGCCCTTCTACCCGGGAACTCCGCCGATCGCGCCTCCTCCCCACAATCCCACTTCCTTCGAGCCTCACTTCTCTGTTTTTTCCTCACCCTCCTCTTCTCTGCCATCGCCCTTTATGCCCGGATTCCACGGACCGGGTTTCTTGCCGCACTTAGCATTCTTCTCGCCGCCGCGTTCCTCGCTCCCGCCCTTGCACGACTTCTGTCTCTCGTTCCTTCTCTGCCCTTCTCCTTCACGATCCTTGCCCGCTCCACCTTCTCCCGTGGTCTTCACCGACACGGCCTCGCTGCCGCCGCACTCTCCGTCGCCGTCGCAATGGCTATCGGCGTCACCATCATGGTTCACAGTTTTCGTGCCACCGTCGATCAGTGGATCGGAGAAAGCATCAAAGCCGACCTCTTTATCGCTCCCTCCACGAACCTCATCGCAGGAGCACTCGAACCCCTCGACCCCGAAGCTGAAACCCTCGCCCTCGCCACCCCTGGAGTCCGCGCCGTCGGCACCTACCGCGAAGTCCGCCTCTTCCTCAATGGAACCCCCGCCAAACTCGCCGCCTGCCGACTCGAAATCCTTCGCGTCTACAATCCTTTGACTTTTCTTTCCACCCTCCCGGGGGATCCCTACGAACTTTGCCAAAAGGGCGACTACGCCATCATCTCGGAAAACTTCGCCCGCCGTCGCCGACTCAAAGCCGGCGATACGGTCTCCCTTCCCACTCCGACAGGAACTCATCTGCTCCAAGTGGCCGCCATCTTCCGAGATTATACTTCCGAATCAGGCCTCCTTCTTCTCGACCGCTCCACCTACCGCCGACTAACCCAAGACCAGGGCCTGACCAGCCTCGCCATTCATCTTGAATCCGGCGTCTCTCCCCAAACCGTCGGCGACTCCCTCCGGGAACAGCTCCGCCCCCGTGGCGAATTCCTCGTCTACTCGCAGGCCGGACTTAGGAACGAAGCCCTTCGGATCTTCGACCGCTCCTTTGCTGTCACCGCCCTCCTCCGCACTCTTGCCATTGCGGTCGCCGCCCTCGGCGTCACCCTCTCCCTCACCGCCCTCGGAATTGAGCGCACCCGCGAAATCGGAATCCTCCGCGCGACAGGCGCCTCCCGGGGACAAATTCTTCGGACAATCATGACCGAGTCCGCCTACCTTGGTACCACTGGGATTCTCCTCGGCCTCGTCACCGGTTTTGCCGTTGCCCTCATCTTGATGCAGGTCATCAACCGCGCTTTCTTCGGATGGACCATCGACTGGCACACCCCTTACCCCTCTCTCGTGGGAATTGTCATCGGAATGATGGTTGCCTGCTTGTTGGCCTCTCTTCCCCCCGCATGGCACGCCTCCCGTCTCTCCCCAGCCGAAGCCCTACGCTCCGAATGAAAAAACTTCTCCCCATTCTCCTCTTTTTCCTCACAACCTTTGGACTCCATGCGGCCGATCTTTGGGCTCGCGCAATGAAGCCATGGTCCTGGTCTTTCCCACGCGATCACGGAGCTCACCCAGAATTCAAAACCGAATGGTGGTATCTCACTGGAAACCTCGACGATGAAAACGGAAACCCCTACGGCTACGAACTCACCTTCTTCCGCCATGGGCTTCAACCTGTCGCCACCCAACCTGACTCCGCTTGGTCGATTCGTGACATCTCTTTTGCCCATCTCGCCATCACGGATGTTCGCTCTCGCCGCTTTCTTTTTTCCGAAAAACTCAGCCGAGGCGCACTCGGAGAGGTAGAGATTTCGCAAAAAGACATGCAGGTCCGGATCGCCGACTGGACCCTCCAGAGAAAACCTGACTCGACTCTCACCATGTCCGCCTCCGATCCCACCACAGGAATCGGACTCAATCTTACGGCTACCCCCCTGAAACCTCTCACCTTCCAAGGTGAAAAAGGCTTAAGCCGAAAATCTGCCACTCCCGGCAACGCCAGCCACTACTACTCCTTCACCCGCCTCCAAACCACGGGCCAACTCGAACTCAGTGGCAAAAAAATTCCGGTCAAAGGACTCTCCTGGTTCGATCACGAATTCTCCACCTCTGCTCTCGGCGAAGATCAGGAAGGTTGGGACTGGTTCTGTCTCCAGTTCGATTCGGGCGATGAACTGATGCTCTATCGGATGCGCAACCCCGGCAATCGAACCGATCCCGCCTCCTCCGGAACCTGGATTCCTGCCCGTGGCCCCTCCCTCCCTCTTAAGTCATCCGAGTTTACCATCACTCCCATCGACGAGTGGAAGACCGCCAGCGGAGCCACGTATCCATCAGGTTGGAAAATTTCCATTCCTTCTCTTGATCTCACAGGGGAAGTCCAACCACTTCTTCTCGATCAAGAACTTCAACTCAAACGAACCGCAAAGATCCGTTACTGGGAAGGAGCATGTCGCTTCGCCGGAACCCGGCAGGGAAAATCTTTGTCCGGTCGCGGCTATACCGAACTCACCGGTTACGCCGCCCCTATCGGTCAGGGAATGAAGGAATAGGACTATTTAACTAAGACCAACCAAATCAGCCCCAGACCAATCCGATACCACCCAAACGGATTGAATGTTTTCGTTCGCACATATCCCAGTAACCACCGAACGACGAAATAAGCCGTGACCGCGGAAACGGCGAAACCCAAACCCAGATGCATCCACTCCTCTTGAGGCGGAACTCCCTCTGCCTTCAGTTGCCGGAAAAAACTCAGCCCGCACGCCGCCAGTAAAGTGGGAACCCCCAGTAGAAAAGAAAAGTCCGCCGCCGCCGATCTCGATAAACCCCCAAACATCCCCGCCAAAATCGTCACACCCGAACGGGAAGTTCCCGGAAACACTGCCGCCAGCATCTGAGAAGCTCCGATGACCAAGGCTGTTGCCCATCCAGGATTTTCATGCCCCTGATGCCGCTTCAGCCAGGCCTCCGCCCCAAGGATCACTCCACCACCCACCATCAAAGTCCAGGCAATCACTCTTGGATCTTCGGGAAGCTTGAGCCCCATCTTGGCCGCCACCAACCCCAGACCGGCTGTTAAACAAAATGCTCCCCCCAGTTTCATCAGATAACTTTTCCCAACTCTCCCCATCTCCCCTGTCACCATCGCTCTCAACCTAGGCGCATAAATCAAAAGGACCGCCAACAATGCCCCCGATTGAATCCCCACATTAAAAAGTTCCGTCCGCTTTACCTCAAACCAGTGCTCTACCAACAGAAGATGCCCCGTAGAGGAAATCGGCAGGAATTCGGTCACTCCCTCGACCACTCCCAACAAAATCGTCATCAGCCATTCGCTCATTTCCCCTTTGTATCAGCTATTTCCACAAGCAAAAGGGATGAAAATAAGAAGTTGGCATCCCTCTCAAGAGGGAGTATCTTAGTTTCTTGGTCAAGGTTAGATGATACGAGTTCAGGCGAGGAAACAGATACAGTCCGGTAGGTTCCAACCCACCTTGTGGCCCGTTGTTCGGGCTCACGCCGAGCAACGCCGTCAGCCAGTAGCCAGCAAGGAAACATAAATACAATGGAAACCAGACTCTATGTGGGGAACCTTCCGTTCTCCGCCACTGATGATGAACTCAAACAGGCCTTTTCAGGCCACGGCACCGTCACCGACGTCGCCTTGATCTCGGATCGCGTCACAGGCCGCTCACGCGGCTTCGCGTTCGTGACCATGTCGACCCCGGATGAAGCCAATGCGGCTGTCGCAGGCATGCACGGCAAGGACTTTGCCGGACGCAGCCTCACCGTGAACATCGCGCGCCCGCGTGAAGAACGTCCTGCCCGTGGTGGCGGAGGCGGATACGGTGGTGGTGGCGGCGGTGGATACGGCGGTGGTGGTGGTGGCGGTGGATACGGCGGTGGTGGCGGCGGATATGGTGGTGGCGGAGGCCGTGGTGGCTCCCGTGGCCCTCGTCGCGACAGCGGCGGCTATCGCTAAAACCTAACCTACGGTTTTGAGGATGGGGGTGGAGAGCAATCTCCACCCCCATTTTCTTTTTACAAATCTCCCCTTTTTTTGTCCGCAATCCTACCCGACTTCCGAATCTGCCATCATATTGTCACTTCCCCGCCCCGCCCAACTGCCCAAAATAAGAGGGTGATCTTCACCCTGACCTGCTCAGGTGACTCGGATTCTTCCTGCCCATTCCGTTTTCTCACACCCCCCCAAAAAAAAGTCCGAACGTTCTTTTTCGCCACCGGTCAAACCTAGTATGAAGACCATAACTAAAGAAACTGAGGGAGCTGAATCCTCCCTTCGCTCCTCTGAACTGCCCGCCACCCTTCAAGCCTACCTAAAGGGAATCGGAGAAACTCCCCTCCTGACTCAGGAGGACGAAAAAAAGGTCTCCCGCCGGGTTCGCCGCGGCGAAACTCAGGCCCGTGAGCTCATGATCAAATCGAACCTCCGCCTCGTCGTCAAGATTGCCAGCGCGTACAACCACTGCGGTTTACCTATCTTGGATCTCATTTCGGAAGGCAACCTAGGCCTCATGAAAGCGGTCGATCGCTTCAAACCCAGTCGGGGGGTTAAGTTCAGCACCTACGCCTGCTGGTGGATCAAACAGGCCATCCGTCGTGCCCTTGCAAACCAAGGCAAAACAGTTCGGCTTCCCGTTCATCTTGTCGACAAAATCCAACGCCTGCGCCGAGTCAGTGCCGCACTGGGTGCCGAGCTCGGTCGCGAACCCACCGACACAGAGCTGGCGGATGAGTTGCAGACGGATACCCGACGGGTCACCAAACTCAGAGAAGTATCCTTAGGCACCGTCTCCCTCGACGTTGCGTTGGGTGCTGAAGGGGATGAGGGAAGCCTCGTGGATCTTTTGGCCGATCCCCGGGCCATCGACCCCATGGAGGAACACTCCCAAGTCGATTTCCGTGATGCAGTTTCCCGCTGCCTTCAGGTTCTGTCTGAACGTGAACTTGAAATCCTTCGCTTGCGCTTCGGCCTCGATAATGAAGCCAAGGAAAAAACTCTCGAGGAGGTGGGCGAGAAACTTAACGTCACCCGCGAGCGGATTCGACAAATCCAAAACTCAGCTCTCGCAAAATTACGCCGCCGCATGCTCAAGGAAGAAAACTTCCCCGAATACTTCCGCAAACTTGTTGGGACGGGGGGCCTCGTTCAAGCAGTCTGACGCCCCTTAGCTCCAAACTATTCCATCGCCCAGTCCGTGCATGCACAGCCTGGGCGATGGTGTTTTAAACTGCATTTTGAAATCTCCAAGAGGCAGAATCATACGAGCTGCCCTACACTACCCTTCAAACCTTTCGAAACAGGGTAACCACGGGTTATCCTTCACCCAGTGCCAACCGAATTACCCGCCTCTGCCCTCTACTCTCACCCCTCCCTAGGTCGTCTTTGGAAAAAGGTGCACCTCTCCTGCTCCCCCTTTCTTCACCGTACCGAACTTCAACGACTGCACTGCCTCCCCTCGACTAGGATTCGCAAGCATTTCGGTCGCCAATCCTACTCCCTCCTCGCTCTCGGATGCGCTGACGGAACCAAAGAATCCCTCCTTCTCAAAAGGCTACCAAAGCCCATATCCCTATTAGCCTTAGATACCAACCTCACCCTTGCCCGCCGTGCAGCACTTCGACTACCCGCTTTTCATAAGTCTGCTCGCCGAGCTGACTTAACTTCCAGCCTCTCTTTGCAATTTCTCTTCTCCCAATTGAGCCCCCATCCAACCCTGATCACTCTTTTTGGTGTTTTACCCAACTTGAATCCTCTGCCACTCCTTCGATCCATTCGCCGCTTGATGAAGAAAGATGACCTTCTCCTTTTCAGCGCAAACCTAGCTCCGGGACAATCATCTCACACCGGAGCCCTCCGTATCCTCCCGCAATACGACAACCGACCTACCCGAAATTGGCTTGAAGCCGCGATCCTCCGATACCGCCCCAAACTACCCAAAGGTCATCTCGAATTTGGCGTTTTTCCTGATCCTAAGCAAAAAACTCTCGCCCGAATCGAAGCCCGCTGGATATCCCCACGCAAAATTCACACCGTTTTTTCATCCCGCCGACCCACTTCTTCTCAGGTCGAAGCCTGGATTCGATCCGCCCAAATGCGAAAACTGGAACGCTATCTCGATTCCCTCGGCGAAGAGGGGCTCTGGCTTGTCACCCGCAAGGCGTGACCCTGCCTGCATTTTCAGTTAAATTCACCCATCATGGGCCATTCCCTCCGCACCAAGATCATGACTGGGGTTATCACCCTCCTGATCCTCTTTGCAGGTGCGTTGGGAACGACCCTTTATTTGGTCAACGATTCCGACGAGGAAGTGGGTGGAATTCTCAAATATCACCTCCCGATTCTCACCCAACTGAACGCCTTGGATGTCGTAACCTATGAAATCGAGGTCATTGCCCACCGGTTGGCGGATGAAGGAACACCCTCCAAGCAACGGATTGAGGAAATTCATGCCCGTACCCAAAAATGCCAAGAGCAGATTGACACGATTTTTCAGGAGGCAAAAAAACTTTCGGAAGCAGGAAGTAAGGATTCCCACAACGACCTTGAAGATCGCCTTGAAATGGCCCGCCTCATCGGAACCCTTGATTCTCTCAAGTCGGAAGTGGATCGCTTCTCTGAAGCAGCAAGCCTCCCGGTCGAACTGATTGCACGGGGCAAGGGAGAAGAAGCTCAGAAAGCCCTTGGGAACCTCCGCAATTATGAATATCTAGATCCCATCATCTCCTCGGTCCGGGAAAAGGCGAACCAGTTGGCCATCCTTTCGTTGAAGGAGACCCATGACAACATCTTCAATATCATCTGGACCAATGCCGTTCTTTTCCTTTCGGCATCCGCACTCGGCTTTCTTGTTTTCCTTCTGATCACAGGCCGTTTGCAAAAGGCATTCCGTAGCTTGATCTCCGCCTTCCACGAGACCGCCGATGGAAAGTTTTCATCTCCCCTTCCCGTGACTTCCGAGGATGAAATCGGCGAGCTTACCACCTCCTTCAACACCATGGTGGACCAACTCAAATCCAAGGAAAAACTCCGCGAGGCCTTTGGCCAATTCCTGGATCCCAGAATCGTTGCCAATGTAGTCAATCCTGCGACAGGAGAACTCCGTCACTCCGCCGACCGCCGAAAAGCCACCATCTTCTTCTCCGACATCGCAGGTTTCAGCGGGATCGGGGAACAGCTCACAGCCGACAATGTGGTAGGCCTCCTCAACCACTACTTCACAGCCGCTACCTCTGGCATTCGCAAACACCACGGAATCGTCGATAAGTTCATTGGAGACGCCGTCATGGCCTTTTGGACCACCCCTTTTTCCGAGGGAGAAGATCATGCGCGCGATGCCTGCCTCGCCTGCCTCGAAATGCGCCCCGCCTTTGCTCAAATCGAAAAGGATATCTCCCAAATCACAGGCCTACGCAGAAATATTCCTAAGTTCCATGTCCGGATGGCGCTGGCCACAGGCGACACCCTGATTGGCACCATCGGCTCCGCTACCACCAAATCCTTCACCGTCATCGGAGACACCGTAAATATTGCGTCTCGACTAGAGGGTGTAAACAAAGTCTACGGCACCGATCTCATCATCAACGAAGACTGCTACCGATTGGCCGAACTTGAAATCGAAGCCAGAGAAATCGATTTTGTAACCGTGTACGGGAAAACGGAGCCGGTTCGTATCTATGAGCTCCTCAGTAAAATGGGTCAACTCGACCCCAAAACTGCCGAACTACGAGACGCTTTTGCCATCGCCCTTCAGAACTATCGCGAACAGAAGTGGAGCGAGGCTGAAAAAGGATTCCAAAAGTGCCTGAAGATCAAAGCCCACGATGGCCCCTCCCTTGAGTTCCTATCCCGAATCGCAACGTTTTCCCGAACTCCACCCCCTAAGGATTGGAACGGAGTCTGGCAAACCGCCTCAAAATAAATCTGTCGCACCAAAAGTCGTTAATTTTACTTTAAACAAAGTAAGATGTCCTTTTTGCGGTTAATCTTCATATTCTCAATAAATCCAATAAGCCATTCTTGACGCTACTTCCTAGGACCGCTATTCAAGTTATTCAGCGTACTTGCTGAGCTTAATGAGAATCAATCAAGACAAAGATGGCCCCCAAACCATCATCGGAAAAACAGTCACAGTTAAGGGCGAAATCCTTGGTAGTGAACAACTCGTGGTCGAAGGCAGGGTCGAGGGTCGGATCATGATTGATACCACCGTTCTGATCCGTGAGAGTGGCCTTGTAAAAGCAGATGTGGATGCAAATGATATCAACATCGCGGGTGGGGTCGTAGGAAATATCGCGGTAAAAGACAAAATTGAGATCGTCAGTGGAGGCTACGTCTTGGGGGATATTCGTACCCCCCGCCTAATCATCAACGATGGAGCCAGCGTCAAGGGAACCATCGATATGGACGTGAAAACCCACTCGGACGACACTCCTGGATCTTCAAAAGAATCTGCGTTCAACAGCTAGTCTTAGCCCCCTTACTCATCTTTCTTTCCATCTCTCCCCCGCCAAATCCAAGGGGCAAAACCATCTGAGTCTCACCCTCTAATGCCCAAGCTCGATATCCTTTCTCCTGCAAATCCATAGCAAACTCCTTCGAAAATCCGTGCACGGTTCGAATCTCTTTCGGTTTCACCCTTTCTACCATCTCGATTAACTCACCGTAATCTGCGTGATCCGATAACGCAAATGCCTCATCGCACCCGTACCGGTAAATCACCCCGCGATCCAAAGCCCATCCCGTAACTACGGCGACCTTTCGACTCTCCAAGGCCTTCACCTCCCTCCCCCTCGCCACCGAAGGCGGCACGATCAAAACATGACCCTGTACCTTTTCCTCAGAAATCTTTCCTAACTTTCCGGCAGGAGGCAACGACTGCCCGAGTTCTCGATACACCTCGCACATTCGATGCCCCGCCGCATGAATCAAAATAGGAAATCCTGCCGACCCGACTCGATGCAGAATCTCCTGACTCTTGCCAAGCGAGTATCCCAGAAGAATCGGAACTCCGCCCTCCTTCAGCGCGTTTCGACAAAAGGAAACAATTTCGCCCACCACCTTATCCTCCGGAGGAAAAAGATACTCGGGTCGCCCAAAGGTTGTCTCCATCACCAGCACATCCGCTTGCTTCGGCTGACACATTTCGGCCGTTGCACCCCCACGTAATTTGAAATCTCCTGTGTAAAGTAGCCGCGTCTCTCGGGCCCCCACTTTTCTTTTCACCCAAACCATGGCCGATCCCAAGATATGCCCCGCGGGAAACAGCGTCAGACTTGCGCCCTTTCCCAGCCCAACCGGTTTCCCAAATGGAATCTCACGAATCTTCGTTCTCTTCGGCACTCTCACCTTTAACAGTCGGGCCGTCGCAGGACTCGCGAGAATCTCATCATGACCCGCCAAATGATCATAGTGCGCATGGGTTACCACAGCCCGCCTCTGTGGTCTTTGTGGATCCATCCATAGATCCACTTGAGGCAAATAAATTCCACGCTCCCGCGCCTCCACCTCCCAACCCAACTCCACCCCTCCTCTTCTTTTCATTCCTCGTTCAGGCTTTGGTAAAATAAGCAGCGATCACACTCGCAACTTTCAGACCTACCCCCTCCACCTCAGCCAACTCCTCGACCGTCGCCTTGGCTACCCGACTCACGGTACCAAACTTTTTCAACAAAGCCCTTTTTCGAACACCGCTGACCCCAGGAATCGAATCCAGTTCACTCATCTGCATCCTCTTTTTCATAAGCAATTGATGATATCCGTTAGCTACTCGGTGGGCCTCGTCTCGCACCCGTTGGAGCAAACGAATCGCACCATTCTCCTTGGGTAAAAGGATCGGATCAGGCCGCCCTGGCCGAAAGATCTCCTCATTTTGCTTTGCCAAACCAATCACAGGCACCTCCGTCCAGCCCGCTCCATGCAACTCGCGTACTGCCGCACCTAATTGCCCCTTCCCCCCGTCCACTACAATCAGGTCGGGCGGTTCGCTTCCCTCCGCACTCCAACGCATACACCTACGTCGAATCACCTCGGCCATACATCCCACATCATCCTGCCCCGCCACACCCTGAATCCGATATCGCCGATACGCAGGCTTGGACGGCCTCCCATCCCGAAATACAGCCATCGAGGCCACACTGTGAGTGTCTGAGATATTCGAAATATCAAAACACTCAATCCGGGCAGGGACTGTTCCCAACCCCAATACATCCCGCAACGTTTCCAAATCTTTCTCAGGCACCACCGTCGTTGGCAGATCCCGAAAGAACTTACGGGAGGGGCGGGTCGTTTTCTTTAAATCTTCCACAAGGTTACGCAAAGAGGCCGCCTTTTCGAAATCCCGCCTCTCTGCCGCCTTCTTCATCGCAGCCTTCAGATCTTCACGCATTTCCATGCTCTTTCCCTCCAGAAAAGAACACGCCTGCATAACTCTCTCCTGATACTCCGCCCGGCTGATCTTGCCAACACAAGGAGCACTGCAGTTCTTGATCACATGATCCAAACAGTGCCTGTACTCCCTCTCTCCGGGAATCTCAGGTCTACAGGAACGTAACCCAAACTTCTTCCTCATCAGGGATAACGTCTGACGCAAAGCTCCCGAGTGTGCAAAAGGCCCAAAATACCGGGCCTTATCTTCCCTTTTCATCCTCGTGGTTTGAAACTTTGGGAACGGCTCCTCTACATCTACACGAACCAAGAGAAATCTCTTATCATCTCGGAAGCTCACATTGTAACGCGGCCGATACTCCTTGATGAGCCTTCCCTCCAGCAATATTGCCTCCGGCTCACTTTTCACTACGTGCGTCTCCAGCTCCGCAATGCTTTGCAGTAAAGCCCTCGTTTTTAAATCCGCCCCCATCTTTCGCGATGGATGGAAATATTGGCTCACCCTCCGATGCAAATCTTTCGCTTTTCCCACATAAATCACACGATGAAACCGATCCCGGAAAAGATATACCCCTGGGCGATGCGGAAGATCCCGCAACTGCTTCACAAATTCAGGAGAAACCGTTTCCATTCGATGAATTTAGCATACCCTATTCCTATGCCCCTCCCAATCCCTCCCTTCGTAAGATACCTCCCCTTTCTTCTCATGTTTGCCTCCCCACTCTGGGCAGGTTCTATCGCCAAAACCCCACAACTTACCATCGATCTTGTCGCAGAACCTGCACCCATAGTGTCCGGAAAAACGGTTACCCTCGCCCTTCGCTTCAATCCCGTGCCGGGTTGGCACATTTACTGGAAAAACCCAGGCGACTCTGGTCTACCCCCCTCGGTCACATGGAAACTTCCGGCAGGATGGACGGCTGGCCCTCTGCAATTTCCCTTTCCAGAAAAGATTCTTCTCCCCCCTCTCGTCAGTTACGGATACGAACAGGAAACACTCCTGCTTACAACTTTCACGATCCCTGATTACGAAAAGATTCCCTCCTCTTTCCCTATTGAAGCAGATATCGATTGGCTCGCTTGCAAAGAAACCTGCCTGCCCGGCAAGGCCCACCTCAATCTCACACTTTCCACTCAGCCCAAACCGAACATCGATCTTCAAGGGCTTTTCGATGATGTCCGCAAAGATCTTCCCATTTCTCTTCCTCACATCTCCATTACTGCCAAGGCAGAGGGCTCTTCCCTACAACTTATCGTCGAACCCCAAACTCAAGTGGGCTCTCTCAATTTTTTTCCTGAGGGCGATTTTCTGGATGAATTCAAATCCTCCAAAACAGAAATCCTTAACCCAAGAAAAGTTCAACTCACCCTACCCCTCAAAGAAAATGCTAAACTTCCCCCATCTCTCCAAGGAGTCCTCGTCGCAGAAAAACCCTGGGACGCCTTGGGGCATCGCGCTCTCGAAGTCTCAATTCCCCTCAGTAGCCCACTCCAAATCCAGGACAAAGGAGGATCATCCTCCAGCCTAACAGTAATTTTACTCTTCGCTTTTCTTGGCGGATTGATTCTGAACGTGATGCCATGTGTCTTTCCTATTCTCTCCCTCAAAGCCTTACACCTCGTACAAATTTCATCGGAAAGCCGGGCCGCTGCTCGACGCGAAGGCATTGCTTTCAGCTTCGGCGTTCTTCTGTCTCTTCTGGCCCTCGCAGGACTTCTCATCATCCTCCGCGCCTCAGGCCAATCTCTCGGCTGGGGTTTTCAACTGCAATCTCCACCTGTCGTATGGCTTCTCTTGGCTCTACTCCTCGCTCTTTCACTCAACCTTCTGGGTGTCTTTGAATTTCAATCGCTCTTAGGGGGTCTCGCCACAAAAAAGAAATCCCAAGGCTGGGCAGGGGCATTTGCCTCAGGCCTTCTGGCTGTTGCTGTCGCATCCCCCTGCACCGCCCCCTTTATGGGTGTCGCCCTCGCTGCAGCCTTCGCTCTCCCTCCCCACACAACTCTTCTGATTTTCTCATTGCTCGCCTTTGGCTTTGCTCTTCCCGTGCTTCTTTTCTCCTTTTTTCCAACTCTTCTTTCCTTCCTTCCAAAGCCAGGCGCATGGATGAATACATTCAAAAAGATCCTCTCTATCCCCATGCTCGCCGCCGTTCTCTGGCTGGCTTGGGTTGCCTACCGCCTCTCAGGATCCTCCGCTACTCTTCCCGCCCTATTAGGCACATTCGCTCTCTACCTAGGCCTACTCCTGTACGGGCGTAGCCAACACTCCTTTCCTCCATCTCCCACTCTGCGCTGGGGTGGTCTCGCCCTGGTTCTTCTTGGGGCCGTGATCCCTGCAACCGCTTTAAAGACCGCATCAACTAAACTGGTTTCGCATCACCCAGACCGCCTGCCTTGGTCGGAAGAGGAAGTGACCCGCCAAATCGCCCAAGGCCGAACCGTTTTCATCGATTTCACAGCCGCTTGGTGCCTCACCTGCCAGGTCAACGAACGCGTCACCCTTTCCAACCCCGATGTCCAAGCTGCTTTCCGCTCTAAAAATATTGCCTTTCTTGTTGCCGATTGGACTCGCCGTGATCCTGCGATCACCTCCGCTTTGCAAAAATATGGACGCGAAGGTGTCCCGACCTACGTCATTCTACGTCCCACTCCAAATTCCAAACCCCAACTTCTCCCTGAAATCATCACACCCTCAATAGTTCTAAAATCTCTCTCCCCTTAGCCCTTTACATAATTCTTCAAAATCACATCACCCCTCACTACCATCACGCTCTTGAGAAATTCTCGCCCTCTCGTCGGAATAATCATGGGTAGCCGATCCGACTGGCCCACCCTCCAACCCGCCCACTCCCTTCTTTGCAAGGCGGGGATTCCAACTGAAGTTCGTGTCGTAAGCGCCCACCGCACCCCACTCCGCCTCGTTACCTACGCTCGCTCCGCTGAAAAACGTGGTCTCCGCCTTATCATTGCAGGCGCAGGCGGCGCCGCTCATCTCCCAGGCATGGCCGCCGCCTTGTCTCCACTTCCCGTTTTAGGTGTTCCTGTGGCCAGTAAATCTCTTCGCGGACTGGATTCCCTACTTTCCATCGCTCAAATGCCTGCAGGCGTTCCCGTAGCTACGTTCCCAATTGGAAAAAAGGGAGCCGTCGCTGCCGCTCGCTTCGTCATCGCTCTGTTTCGTCACCTGTGATCTCCCCAGGCCAAACCATCGGAATCGTCGGCGGAGGCCAACTCGGCCGCATGCTCGCCTTGACCGCTCGTAGAATGGGCTACCGCATTGCCATCCTCGATCCCGATTCCTCCTGCCCCGCATCCCCCGTTGCCGATCTTTGCCTCAATGCTCCCTTCGACGACTCTGCCGCGCTTCATCGCCTCGCCGAATACAGCCAAGTCATCACCTATGAATTTGAAAATCTTCCCATCGAATCCCTCAGAATCCTCGCTTCCCTCCGCCCCGTCTACCCCGACCCTTCCATCCTTCATATCTGCCAACATCGCGAACGGGAACGCGACTTCCTCAAAACCTCGGGCTTTCCGTCCCCACGCTATTCCGTCGTAGCCTCCGCTTCAGACCTCGACACAGCCTTGAAAACATTTTCTGGAAAAACCCGACTCAAATCCTCGGCTTTCGGATACGACGGAAAAGGCCAACTCTCTCTTAATCCCTCCACAGACCCCAAAACGGCTTGGCAAAAAATTCAGGTTCCCCGCGCCATTCTCGAGGAACATGTCCCTTTCATTCGGGAACTCTCCGTCATCATCGCCCGCGATTTAGCAGGCCACACCATTTCCTACTTTCCCTTTGAAAATCGGCATCAGGATGGAATTCTGGAACGAACTCTATTTCCTGCACGAATTCCAGATCAGACCGCCAATCGGGCCACTCAACTAGCCGAAGAAATCGCAAAAAAACTGAACCTTGTAGGACTTCTCACGGTTGAACTGTTTGAACTTTCTGATGGAGCACTGTGGGTCAACGAACTCGCTCCCCGCGTCCACAATTCAGGCCATCTGACCGCCGAAGCCTGCCCCACAAGCCAGTTTGAACAGCAGATCCGCGCCATCTGCGGACTTCCCCTTGGGACGGTTTCGCCCATTGGCCCCGCTGCCATGTTTAATCTTTTGGGGGACCTATGGAATAACGGCGAGCCCGACTGGGCTCCACTCCTTGCCCTCCCAGCCGCCTCCCTCCATCTGTACGGCAAAGCGGAGGCCCGACCTGGCCGAAAAATGGGTCATCTTACAATCCGTTCGCCTGATCTAGATCAAGCCATCCAGCTGGGCTTGAGCGCCCTAAACCCGATTCGCACAAAAGCGAACCTATCCCCTCTTTTATCCTGACTCTGGGCTAAAAAAGTCTCCTCGAATTCTTCCCAACTTTCCGTACTCTTTGAATCATTGCCGGCTGGTGCAATGGTAGCACACCAGACTTTGGATCTGGCTGTTCCTGGTTCGAGTCCAGGGCCGGCAGCGACTACCTCCTTGGATCTTTTGCCCAAGCAATCTTACCCATGGCTAGATCCCTCACCACCTCAGATAGCAAACAGTGTTCCGCCTTCTGAATTCTGCCATGCAACGTCTCCGCACTATCTCCAACTTCCACAGGAACGCGGATCTGCCGTATCACGGATCCTCCATCCACCACCTCGTTCACCCAGTGGACGGTGCAACCCGTTTCCTTCACCCCCGCCTTCCAAGCCTGCTCCCAGGCTCTCAAACCCGGAAATGCAGGAAGCAAAGAAGGATGAATATTAATCATCGAACCACCAAACCGGCTCAAAAGAGGACTCTTCACCACCCGCATATATCCAGCCAATACCACCAACTCCGTCCCCGAATCCGCCAACCTTTGTGCCAGCTCTTCTTCAATTTCAGACTCAAGCTTAGTCCTGAAGTTTCCCTTCGGACAAACCCAAGCGGAAACACCTCGTGCCTTGGCTTCATCCAAAATCTTTGCATCTTCCAAATCGCTTCCTACGAAAACAATCTCCGCAGGCACCCTCCCCTTTTCCACCTCCCGAGCCAAAGCCACAAAGTTACTGCCCCGCCCCGATCCCAACACCCCCAGCTTGAGTCTCTTCACGCCTTCATTTTCTGCAAAACGGCTGTCGTCGATCGACCTGGCGTCAACGGCAGTACTTCGACTTTTCCCCCGCCTGTCTTGACCGCTCCCACTTCATCCTGATCCAACTGCTCCTCCCGATAATCGCCCCCTTTCACATAAATATCCGGCCGAACACCCTCCAAAAACTTCGTTGCGCGTTTCTCCGAAAAAATCACCACCGCATCTACACAACCCAGAGCCGCCACCACCTCCGCCCTTTCCGCCTCCCCGTTGATGGGTCGACCGTCCCCCTTCAACTCCGCCACGCTCTTGTCCCCGTTCACTCCCACAACCAAAACATCTCCTCGCCTCCTTGCCTCTTGAAGAAAACGCACATGTCCCACATGCAGTAGATCAAAACATCCATTGGTCGCTACGACTCGCCGCCCAGCTTTTCGCTCACCCTCTCTCCATGGCGAAAGTTTCTCCCAACTAAGAATCAATCCCATATGCACACATCTTGACCCGCCCTTCAGGACTCGCAACATCTAATCAGAAAGGCTTTTCTGGAACTTTATGGATTTTGACTGGTCCGCATACTCGACTCCGGCCATCTCACCGCAAGAGGTGCAGGAAAGTTTTGAAGACCCTTTCTGCCTTCGGATTCTTCCCAGTAGCGGCCCGCTGGCCGAACACTCTCGCTTTCTATGCCTTGGAAGAAGCCTGTCGGGCAAATCCCTCTTCTCTCTCTACAGTTCCGATGGACGCCGCATGCGCCCCATCGCCAGTCGAACCATGACGCAACACGAAACCTACTTCTACGATCGCAAAGCCAAGGAATCCCTTTGAGCGATCTCACTCAAATTCGC
Source organism: Methylacidiphilales bacterium (assembly GCA_044348085.1). Classification (GTDB taxonomy): domain Bacteria; phylum Verrucomicrobiota; class Verrucomicrobiia; order Methylacidiphilales; family Verrucolacustridaceae; genus Verrucolacustris. Next base: position 49,291 of record JBIKTM010000008.1, read on the forward strand.
CAGTGGGAAGAAATCCCCTTCTTTCCCAACCCAAAAGAGGAAGCCAACTACTGGGCTACCCATCAACTCGACCCAGCACTGCTCGCTGCCTCTCTCTCTCGCACCGAGGGCCAAGAGTCTACCTCGATTACCCTCCGAATGGATCCGCGAATGCTCAGCCGCCTTAAACGCCTCGCCGCTCGCCGATACCTCAACTATCAATCCATGATTAAGCAGTGGCTGGCCGAGCGAATGGAAAAAGAAAATCCCGAAGCCTAGTCTTACGCCACACGTAGCTCTGCAATCCCACCCATATCAAAAAGAAGTTCGTACATTTCCGCTAAACCATCCGAAAATTCTCCCGCCACAGAGCTGACGCACTGTCTCACCGCAGCAAATCCCTGCAACTCTCCTGTTGAATCATATAGGGGGATGAAATCAATCCTCCACCTCTCCCCGCCTTTTTTTCCCTCCCCTATCGTCTGGCACCCGATTCCCGACTCTAGGCATCGTAATATTTTGATGGCCTCACGTCGTGCCATTTTCGCCCCTTGCCATAAAATATTTACAGGTGCACCTATCATGGCCCTTGGCATCCCACCTTCCCAACAGATCTTTAACTCACGATCCAAAATTGCCACCGCATGTCCCGACTTCCGCAACGCCCCAACTAGTAGTTCCTGAATAGTACTCATTTGGAATCCTGCATACGTATAATTCGCTTAGTAGTACTTAATGTAAATACAAATTTATTCTTATTAACAAATTTTAAGTAATTTAAAAACAACTACTTATACCCATGTTTTGGCCTGTTTCGAAATAAGGGAACCTCCTCCTTCCGTTTTTCTACAAAACCACTACTCTTGTCAGATGTCTCCTAGCTCAGACTCAAATTCATTAAGCTGGAAATTGCCACATGCCCGCCGCACCAAACTCATCGCTACTCTCGGTCCCAAACACACCGATTCCAACGCCCTGTCCCAACTGATCGATGGAGGAGCTGAAATATTTCGCCTCAACATGTCGCACGCTACCCACGACTTTGTTCGCAAAGTCACCCCAAAACTTCGTTCCCTAGCCGCAAATCGGGGTCAGGAAATCGCCCTCCTTCTCGATACCCAAGGTCCGGCTATCAGGACTGGAACCATCGGCCAACCGCGCCAACTCGCAGTCGGCGATTCTCTCATCCTCTCCATCGATCCCAAAGCTGCTTCACCCGCCATCCCCGTCAACTATCCTGACCTCATTCACGACCTCCAGCCCGGACAAAAACTCCTCGTCGATAATGGAGTCATTCATCTCCAGGTCGTAAAAAAAGACACCACCTCTCTTCACTGCCGCGTCCTCACCCCTGGCACTTTGGGAGATCGTCGTCACATCAACCTACCGGGAATCCGCGTTAATCTTCCTGCAATCACCCAAAAAGACGCCGCTGACCTACTCGTGGGCCTTGAGGCGGGGATCGATTGGGTCGCCCTATCTTTCGTTCGAGACCCTGAAGACGTCATCGCACTCCGCAATTTTCTAGACCAACACAAAGCCCAAGATGTCAAAATTATCGCCAAGATCGAAGATCAACTCGCCGTCAAAAATATCCTCGGCATCATCTCCGCTGCAGACGCCATCATGGTCGCTCGTGGAGACCTCGGAGTGGAATGCCCCTACGAAGAACTCCCCATCATTCAGCGCAGAATCGTAAAGCAGTGCATCGCCTCAATGAAACCCGTCATCGTCGCCACTCACATGCTGGAGAGCATGATCACCCATCCCCTCCCGACGCGCGCCGAGATCACCGATGTCGCCAATGCCGTTTTCGAAGGTGCCGATGCCATCATGCTTTCCGGAGAAACCGCCACGGGACAATACCCACGCGCTTGCCTTGAGGTCCTCGATCGCGTCGCTCGTCGCATCGAGCGATCCGGCTCCATTGGATACCAAAAAGAGATCCATACCGAGGGCGAGGCGGACGGAATCGTCTCATCTGGCGTTCACCTCGCCAATGAACTGGGCGCCCAAGGCATCCTCCTTTTCACCCGCACGGGCCGAATGGCTCGTGTGGCCGCCGCTCTCCGACCTCGCGTTTCTCCTATCTACGCTTTTACTCTCACCCCCACCCTCGCCCGCCAACTGGCCCTACACTATGGTGTGCGCGCCCGTTGCCTCCCCTTCGATCGTCCAGAACGCGAAACGGTCATACACGAGGCCATTGCCGACCTTCTGCTAAAAGGCCTCGTCCACTCTCACGCTCCACTCGTGATTATCAATACCTCGATCGTCGGCGATAAAACCTTCCGTACCGTCCAAGCCCGCACCGCTCAAGTTTAGGAGCAAAAATAACACTTTCACTCGCCTCCACCTGAAGCAAAGTCTGAGCTAAAGAGACCCTTTCCACCCACTTAAATACTTGTAACGAACCATCGAATCACTGGGATGAAACCACTTTTCCTATCTTCAAAAAAACCCTGCCTCATCGGAGTTGTTCATCTTCCGGCCCTTCCAACCGCCCCCAACTACAAAGGGAAACTGGAACCCATCCGCCAATCGATGCGTCGCGATCTCCTAGCCTTGAAAAAGGGAGGCGCTCACGCCGTCATCATAGAAAATTTTGGCGATACCCCTTTCCCCTTACAATCCTCCAGCCCTGCCACTATTGCTTCTTTGACCTCGCTGGCTTCAGAAGCTCGCGAGCTTTTTCCTGCTCCCCTAGGCATCAATCTACTACGGAACGATGGCGTGGGTGCCATCGCTATCGCTCACGCCGTTGGGGCGGATTTTATACGCGTAAACGTACTTGTCGGTGCTCGAGTGGCGGATCAGGGAATTCTTTCAGGCATCGCGGAAAGCCTCCTTCGCTTTCGCAAGACAATCGGTGCTGAAAAGATTCACATTTTTGCCGATGTGGATGTCAAACATTCGGCTCCCCTAGCTCCTAGATATACGGTCGAGGATGAAGCTCGTGACGTATGGGAACGCGGCGGTGCTGACGCCCTCATCCTCAGCGGGGCAGGAACAGGACACGGCACAGATCCGGATCATGTCCGCCGTGCCCACAGTGCCGCCCAAAAAGCCCCGTTACTGATTGGAAGCGGAACAACGCTAGACAGTTTTTCCGAATTTCTTCCTGAGGCAACAGGCTTCATCGTTGGGACTGCTCTTAAGAGGAACGGGAAAATTGACCCGGAACGTGTAGCTCGCTTTGTCCGTGCTTTCGCAAAGTCGGGTCGATAATTCTTTGTTCTCTCCTGTCCACATCCCGGTCGGAATGTTTCTAGCCTCATCGATTTCTGGAGGCCCTGTGTCTGCTCTCTGCCTCGGAATCGCCAGTCATCTTGTCCTCGACGCCATCCCACACGGTGATGCGGGAATTGGACACTGGGTTCACTCCTCTCCAAATCACGTCACCAAACTTCAGCGCCTTCTTCCGATGGTTTTTGTGGACCAGATCCTCGGTGCCGGAGTTTTTTTTCTTCTTCTTTCATCCCCCCTTCTTGCCTCCACCTCTTGCTGGACTCTTTTCGCAGGTGCCTTCGGTTCGATTCTGCCCGACTACCTAACAGGAATTCGCGATCTTCTCCCCAAACCGCCGAAGTGGCTCGAATGGATCCACCGGATCCACCAAAAATGTCACTTCAGTGGAAAAGAACCATTCACCATCCTGACCGGCCTGATTTTTCAATCTCTCCTTGTGGGACTTTTCATTCTCTTTTCATTTCGAGTCATCTGAATCCATATGTAGGGCGGGCATCTTGCCCGCCATCAGGCCTTCGAATTTCGCCGCCCGTAAACGGGTGCCTTACAGATGCACTTAAACCCCATTCTCTAAAAACCGAAAGGGCGCGGCCCCTTTCGGAACCGCGCCCCTTTTGGCTCCCCACGGGGGACTTACCCCGGGGGAAAATCTTACGAATGGATTAGTAGTCCATCCCTCCGCCGTGACCGCCACCTGCGGGTGCCGGTGCCTTTTCCTTCTCAGGCAACTCCGTCACCACCGCTTCGGTGGTCAGGAGCAACCCAGCGATGGAACTGGCGTTCTGCAGGGCAGAACGGGTGACTTTGGTCGGATCCACAACGCCGGCCTTCAACAGGTCGACGTATTCGCCGGTGGCCACGTTGTAGCCCTCAGCACCTTTCCGACTTTTCACCTCTTGCACCACGATCGAGCCTTCGACTCCAGCGTTATCCGCCAAAGTGCGCAAAGGCTGCTCCACTGCGCGACGGATAATCTCCGCGCCAATGGCCTGATCGCCCTTGAGCTTTAGCCCTTCGATGGCCTTCTGTCCGCGGATAAGAGCCACGCCTCCTCCGGGAACGATGCCTTCTTCAACGGCCGCACGGGTTGCGTGCAACGCGTCTTCCACGCGGGCTTTCTTCTCCTTCATCTCGGTCTCGGTCGCAGCGCCGACATTAATGACGGCTACTCCGCCCGCGAGTTTCGCGAGACGTTCCTGGAGCTTCTCCTTGTCGTAATCCGAGGTGGTCTCCTCGATCTGTTTCTTGATCTGGGAAACACGGCCTTGGATGTCGGAGCTCTTCCCCGCACCTTCAATCAGGGTGGTGTTCTCCTTGTCCACAACCGCGCGCTTCACCTTGCCAAGGTCGTCCAGCGTGACGTTCTCGAGTTTGATCCCGAGATCTTCGCTCAGCATCTTGCCACCGGTGAGGATTGCAATGTCCTCGAGCATCGCCTTGCGACGATCCCCGAATCCAGGCGCCTTCACCGCGCAAACCTGCAGCGTGCCACGCAATTTGTTCACCACCAGAGTGGCTAGGGCTTCCCCTTCGACCTCTTCAGCGATGACCAAGAGCGGCTTGCCCGACTTGGCGACTTTCTCCAGCAAAGGAAGCATATCCTTCAAGCTCGAGATCTTTTTCTCGTGAATCAAAAGATAGGCGTTCTCGAGAACGGCTTCCTGATCTTCCTGATTCGTCACGAAGTAAGGAGAGAGATAGCCCTTATCGAACTGCATCCCCTCGACGACTTCGAGCGAGGTTTCGATCGACTTGGCTTCTTCCACCGTCACCGTTCCGTCTTTGCCCACCTTGTCCAAAGCGTCGGCGATGATTTCACCGATCGTCTTGTCCCAGTTGGCGGAGACGGTCGCGACTTGGCGGATGTCTTCCTTGTCCTTCACCTTTTTGCTGATCGAGGCTAGCTCCTCCACGATCGCTTCGACCGCACGGTCGATGCCACGCTTCAGCTCGGTCGGATTCGCACCGGCGGTCACATTCTTCAGACCTTCCCGGTAGATCGATTCCGCCAAAACTGTGGCGGTGGTGGTGCCGTCTCCCGCGATGTCGCTCGTTTTGCTGGCGACTTCACGGACCAATTGGGCACCGATATTCTCATAAGGATCCTCGAGCTCGATTTCCTTCGCAACGGTCACACCGTCTTTAGTGATCGTCGGAGAACCGAACTTTTTATCGAGAACCACATTGCGACCTGCCGGTCCGAGTGTCGCTTTCACGGCTTTGGAGAGTTTCTCCACACCGCGCAAAAGCGCATGTCGGGCGGCCTCGTCAAACAACAGTTGCTTGGCTGCCATAATTCATTTCCTCCTTTAGCTCACCACGCCGAGGATGTCGTCCTCGCGCATGATCAGCATTTTTTCACCATCCAAGGTGATTTCTGTCCCGCCGTATTTACTAAACAGGACTTTATCCCCTTTTTTAACTTCCATCGGGACCAGTTTGCCCGCTTCGTCCCGTTTACCGGGTCCGACTTGGACGACTTTGCCCTCTTGGGGTTTTTCTTTGGCGGTATCAGGGATGATAATCCCGCCTTTCTTAACTTCCTGCTCCTCGAGCGGATGCACCAGCACCCGATCGCCGAGAGGACGGATATTCACGTTTGCCATAAGGTTCGTGAGCTCCTTTCTTTGGGTTGAGGTTTCTTTGTTCGAAGGATGGGTACGACCCCCGCGGGTCGCCGGTCAACTCGGCTTCTTGCCGCCCTTCTTGTCTTTGTCGACCATCTCGAATTCGGCATCGATCACGTCATTCCCGTCCTTTTTCGGACGGTCGCCTTGATCAGCCGATCCCGATTCTCCCGCTTGTGAAGTTGTTTCTTTTCCAGCCGCAGCCTTTTCCGAGGCCTGACGATAAAGATCCGTGCTCACCGCTTGGACCAACGTATTCAGCTTCTCGGCTGTATCCTTGATCGCTGCTTCATCGTCCTTTTTCACGGCTTCCTTAACCGCATTTGCCGCGTCCTCGATCTCCTTCTTCTTTGCGGCATCCAGCTTATCGCCCATCTCTTTCATCATTTTTTCAGCGGCAAAGGCAGTGTTCTCAGCCTGGTTCCGAGACTCGATCTTCTCCTTGGCCTTCAAATCCTCAGCTTCGTGCTCTTTGGCCTCTCGAGTCAGCTTCTCGACCTCTTCCTTGGAAAGCCCACTCGAGCCAGTGATCGAAATCTTCTGCTCCTTCCCCGACCCAAGATCCTTGGCCGAAACCTGAAGGATACCGTTCGTATCGATGTCAAAGGTCACCTCAATCTGCGGCGTCCCACGCGGAGCAGGTGGAATTCCATCCAGATGGAACGTCCCTAATCTCTTGTTGTCCCGAGCAAGCGGACGCTCCCCTTGTAAAATCACAATCTCCACCCCTGGCTGGTTATCCGAGTAGGTGCTGAACACATTCGTCTTTTTTGTAGGAACGGTCGTGTTCTTGGGAATCATCGGGGTGGCCACACCGCCGGCCGTCTCGATCGCCAAGGTTAATGGAGTCACGTCCAGCAACAGCACGTCCTGAACGTCCCCCTTCAACACTCCCCCTTGAATCGCGGCACCAATGGCCACGACTTCGTCCGGATTCACACCCTTGTGAGGCTCCTTGCCGATCAGCTTCCGGGCCGTCTCGATGATCGAGGGCATCCGGGTCATTCCTCCCACCAAAACCAGTTCGTCGATCTCCTTCGAGGACAATCCCGCATCCTTCAAACAGGCATTGACCGGACCAATCGTCCGCTCCCGCAACTTGTCCGTCAGCTGCTCCAGTTTCGCTCGGGTCAGCTTTTTCGCGATGTGCTTCGGGCCTGAAGCATCCGCTGTAACGAATGGAAGATTGATCTCATACTCTTGGGCCGAGGAGAGGGCGATCTTCGCTTTTTCCGCCTCTTCCCGAATCCTCTGCAACGCATCCGGCTGCCCGTGTACATCAATTCCTGAGTCGGCTTTAAATTCCGCAATGATCCAATCCATCACCGCCATATCCCAATCATCTCCACCCAAATGGGTATCCCCATTCGTCGCCTTCACTTCAAAGAGTCCGTCTCCAATGTCCAAAACAGAAATATCAAACGTTCCACCACCCAAATCATAAACAGCAATTTTCTCGTCCTTCTTCTTGTCCAAGCCGTACGCCAAGGAAGCCGCAGTCGGCTCGTTGATGATTCGGAGAACTTCCAGACCCGCAATCTTCCCAGCGTCCTTCGTGGCTTGCCGCTGACTGTCGTTGAAGTAGGCAGGCACGGTGATCACCGCCTGCGAAATCTTTTCACCCAGCTTCGCTTCCGCATCTGCTTTTAACTTGGCCAAAATAAAGGAAGAAACCTCCTCAGGCGAAAATGTCTTCTTCTCTCCTTTGACCTCCACCTCGACATGAGCATCTCCGTTTTTCGCTGCGACCACCTTGTAGGGAAGTCGCTTCACCTCTTCCTGTACTTCAACGAACTTGCGACCGATCAGCCGCTTCACGGAAAAAATCGTGTTCTTCGGATTCGTCACGGCTTGCCTCTTTGCCGCCTGACCCACCACTCGCTCCCCACCCTTTGTAAACGCCACGATCGAAGGAGTCGTCCGTGCACCCTCCGAATTCTCCAAAACTACCGGCTGCCCCGCATCCATTACCGACATGCAGGAGTTAGTTGTTCCTAAATCAATTCCTAATATTTTTGCCATATAGTATCCTTTCTTGCACTTTCTGTGCCAATTTTTTATATTCTTAAGTTATTGTAAATGAACACTTATATTTAGAGCTAGTTCTAAGTATGAGACACTTTGTCGCAATTCTATTTTCAGATATGTGCCATTTTGGCACACTATGAACATGAGCTGTTTTAATCTGTCTTTTCAATGGGAGTAAGGAATTATGCTCCCTTTCCTCTTCGAAGCAACCTCCGCGCTAACAACCCGCCCTTGAAATCGATTCGCAAAACCCAATTTTTCTTTTGGGCTCCGCCTCCTCCGCAATCAGCTGCTGAATAGCCTGGAACACACTCCCGAACTGCTCATCATACTTTTCCTCCATATCTGCAATCTTTCGGGCCAACTCCCGGTTCGAATCCATTAACCTTCGCAGCTGCACAAATGTCCGCATGATCGCTATGTTCACTTGCACCGCTCGATCCGATCGTAACACACTGGAAAGCATCGCCACTCCCTGCTCAGTGAACACAAAAGTTGGCTTGCGACGCCCACCCCACTGCAAACTTGATATGCCAATTTGGCACTTCAAGTTTGCAACCTCCTGTTTATTAAGAACAAACATAAAGTCATCAGGGAACCTCCGGGCATTCCTTTTGACTGCCCGGTTCAAGTCTCCTGTTTCCACTCCGTAAAGTTGCGCCAAGTCTGCATCCAGCATCACCCTTTCGCCTCGCACCCATCGGACTAACCCGGCCAGCGCCTCTGCCCCAATTTCAACCAACGTACTCATACATGATTAAACTGCCCAAAACCTAAAAGGGTTCGTTGATTTCTAATTTTTTTACGTTCCAACATTCACACCTTCGCACACTCAAACCCTGCGAAGCTCAGCGAGGTTCACCGAGACTCAATATAGGACAACCGCATTCCGAATCGCAAAATCAAGTAACCCCCCCCAATCTCCAATCATGGCCCTGAAAGCTCTCGAACCCTTGGAACAGTTTGCAACCGACGTCATCTTGGATCGTGCCGCCGGCCGTCGAGCCTCTCTCCTTAAGCCCCTCCTTCTCCTACTTGCGACTGTATACGCAGGCATCATGCGCGTTCGCGCCCGCTTCTACCAAGACGCCATTCTACGCCGCTACTCCGTTGGAGTTATGGTCATAAGCGTGGGAAATCTTACGGTCGGGGGAACTGGCAAAACCCCCGTCGTTGAAAAACTTGCCCGCTCCCTTGTCGATGCAGGTCGCCGCGTCGCCATCCTTAGTCGTGGTTACAAATCCGTACCCAAACCCCTTCTTACCCGCCTCGCAGATAAATTTCTCCCCGGTCGCACCCCGTCTCCTCCCCGCGTTGTCTCAGACGGAAAATCGGTTCTCCTGGATTCCGCTCAGTCCGGCGACGAGCCCTTCATGCTCGCCCGCAACCTCCCAGGCGTCGCCGTCCTCGTCGACTCCGACCGCGTCAAATCCGCCCGCCACGCCATTCGACACTATCAAGCTGATACCCTCCTACTCGATGACGGCTTCCAGTACCTCCGCCTCGGCGACCGCTTCAACCTCCTCCTCGTCGACCGCCAAAACCCCTTCGGAAACCAACACGTCCTGCCCCGCGGCGTTCTTCGCGAACCTCACGATGCCCTCCGCAGGGCCGACCTTATCCTCCTCACCAAATGTTCAGGGAAAGACCACGCCGAGGTGGAGAAAAAGATCCGACGCCATAACCGACACGCCCCCATCCACCCCTGCAGCCATCACCCACTTCATCTCGAAAATCTTCTTACCGGAGAGCGCCTGCCCCTTTCCTATCTCCGTGGCCTTCGTGTCGGCGCCGTTGCAGGAATCGCCGTACCGGAAAGTTTCTTCGAGGGCTTGATCAAACTGGGCGCCGAAATCGTCTACCAACGCGCCTTTGCCGATCACCACCGCTTCATGGCTCCCGAGGTCGAAAACGCCCTCACCCGAACCCGCGCCCGACGCGGACTCGCCCTCATCACTACCGAAAAAGATTCCGTCCGCTTCCCCCCGTTCCCAGCCCGCGATATTCCAGTCCTCTTTCTTCGCGTCGAAATCTCCCTCCTCGATGAATCCCAATCCTTCGAACAGGTTGTCCGCCAAGCCCTCGGCATCCGCTAACTCCAACTGACGAACGATCACCCCATGAATAGACCCATCCCAAAGTTTATCTCCATCATGACCGTCTTCCTTGGAGTCATCGATCTGCTGCGTGGTTTCATGCACACGGTCGTTCTTCCCTACTCCGCAACTCACATCGCGTGTCTCGATCTCTCGGGTCCCACTGCTCCCGATCTCCTTCGCCTTCTCGGTCTTTTCGGCATCTCGAACTACATCACCGGAGCCACTCTCATTCTCACCGGCCTGTATGCCCGTCCGATCGCCCTCGTCTTGCTGGGCCTCATTCCCGCTTTTTACGGACTGGGCCTCCTCACAATCCATGCCGCTATGAATCCTTATCCTCCCTCCGCCGCTCAATGGGGTGGCCGCCCCTTTATGATGATCAATCTCTCCCTCTACGTCCTAACTTTCCTCGCTGGCATCTTCGTCCTGCGGCACCGAAAAACAAAACCCTGAATCCAATCACTACTCTCTGACGAAGCTCACCCGCCAAGCGTGCGCCCCGTCCGGCCGCACACGATCCCAGTAACGGCACCGCACTGAATCCTCCACTCTCCATCCCGCTCCAAAACTTCCCGTAATTTCCGACAAGCTAAGCCTCCTCGGTCCGGGTTGTCGTGTTTCCAACTCACTGAACGAAAGAATGTGCAACCTCCCCCCCGGGCTGAGCACCGCCTCCAATCCCCGAATATAATCCTTTCTCTCCTCATCCGAAAAAGTGTGGAACAGCGCGCAGTCGAGCATTGTCCTCGCCTTCAGTCCGCTCTCCGCCAAACGCAGGGCATCGGCTAAAATAAATTCCGGAGGCTGCCTCAGCCCAGCCTGTTCCGTTTTTTTGCGGGCTCGCTCCAACGCCTCAGGCACCGCATCCAACCCCTTCACCACTAACCCGCGTCGAGCCAACTCGATCGCATTGTCTCCCGTGCCACAACCCAGATCGAGGACAGGCGATTCAAATTTCCCCTGCTCGATCAACCGGATCACTTCCGGTTGTGGTCGATCAATCTGCCAAGGGGGAATCCCCTCCGCATACATCCCAGCAAAGTCATGCCCTCCTTCTCTCATCATTCAAACCTAAATCCCATCCACTCACTCTCAACCTAAACCTCTCCAGCTTTCGCCTTTCACCCTTCCTCCCTTTTGCACCTGCCCCTTTCTACCTTACACTTTTCTACTGAAACCCTTGACCCCTAAGCCCCTTTCTATCTCAGATCCCTTCCTCCCACCCCAACTCGTCGGAGAATGGATCGGAAATTACCGGGGTCACTTTGAAGAGGTGATCCGAATCGATCTCATCGATGGAAAGTGGATCGCCACCAAAATCACAGGCGATGAAAACGTCCCGGCTGGGGAGATCACTTGGCGTGTTGACCCCAGCACCTGCATCGGCGAGGGACAGATTGCAGACCCAGGATTTCTTCAGCCCCGATTCATTCCAGGCCACCTCGAGATTCTATCCTTGGATCGAATCGTCTTTCATTGGCAAGAGCTAGGCCACGTCGAATACCGCAGAGACGATTAACCAGTAACTTTCTCCAACTCAGGAGGCGGAACCAGCAACGCATCCGACCAGGCCTTGGGAACCCCGCACGCCAAACCCAAGATCCCGCCTACGACCACCCCACGATGACAACTATCCCCACCCAGATTTGCGTTCGCAACGATTCCCCCGACAAAGTCATTCTCATACTTCCACGCTAAATAAATGGAAGCCGGCATCGCTTCCGCGATATAACACGCCGTACTAAATCTCTCCCCCACCACATGCTCATCCGGCTGCTTCATCCATCCCTCCGCCTTCTTCCCCGAAATCCAATCCCCCGCCTCCTTCGTGATTGCCTCCCGCACACTCGCTCCCTCCCGGATCGCCCAACACACTCGTACGAACGTATCCGCCGCACGCAGAACATTCGGATGCGCATGCGTACTCCCCACATGCTCTTTCACCACCGCCCGCAACCTCCCCAACGGAAGATCGCTACACGCTGCTATCAGCGCAGGCACATGCGCCAAACCCCCAATATGCTCATCCCGGATGCCACACTTCACCAATGGCTTCCCCTGCGCATACCTCGTAAAGAATCCACGGTGACACTCCTCCACATACGTGTCCCGATGCCGACCCGGCGTCAGCATGAAATCCGCATAATGCTGCAACCAGCCTTCAGACGAATACCCACCATGCGACCGGATCCAACCGTACAGTTCCCGTGCCAACTGCAGATTAAGAGTATTCTCCCCCGCTTTTAAAAACTGATGGTAATGAACTCCACGCTGCCCCCAATACTGAGCCTGATCGTGAAGAATATCCCCCTTCTCGTTCTGCGGAGCGTATTTCGAGCGCCAAAGAATACTGTCGGCATGCGGATTTTTAGGCGCCAGATACCGCTCCACTTTTCCGTAATCCCGCGCCAGAGCCGCACGATCGTAATACCAGTGCACAGGCATGGCCAAAGCGTCCGCACACAACGCCCCGACAAAACCCTCCAAGAAATCCTTCGCCATCGCCCGGGGCTACTGGGTGCGCAAAATCAGGTAGAACGCCAAACTCACCATCGACACAAAGGAAACGACTGCCGCCACAATGAGAAAAATGTGGAGTCGCGTCAAAGAGCCCTTTCCCATCTTCTCCTCTAAATCTTTGATCCCGCCCGCGAAATACACCATGATCGAAAATAGAAAACCGATCCACAAAAACAAAATCAAAAAAGGAAGATTTTCCACTACCTGCTGCAACCCTGGCATGAATGTCGTTAACTCCCGCAATCGGCTTACCAGAGGATCCACTTCTTAACTCTACGATCTTAAATCAAACAATCAACTGTCCCCGCCTCCACGCTTGGCATTCTGATCCACTGACCGCTAGCGTCTTTAGCGTGCCCGTCGACATGGTCCTTTTTCCCCTCCGCGAGTATGTTTGGTTCTACGCGGGGTTCCTCCTCTTTGTTTTCGCAGTCCTAGCCATCGATTTGGGAGTGTTTCATCGCAAAGCCCATGTCATCGGAATGCGGGAAGCCGTGGGGTTGAGCGTCTTTTGGATCACCTTGGCCCTGTTGTTCAATTTTGGCTTCTATCTCTACTGCAAACATGAGTTCTCACAAAATCTGCAACTCATGGCCCTATCCGGGTTCGATCCGGATCGGCAGGCCCGTTACTCCGCTTTGGAATTCCTCACTGGCTTCATCGTCGAAAAGTCCTTGGCGGTTGACAACCTCTTCATCTTTGTCGTGCTTTTCCGTTTCTTTGGCATCCCCGCCCAATCTCAGCACAATATCCTCTTCTGGGGGATTCTTGGAGCCATTTTTTTCCGCGTCATTTTCATAGCACTCGGTGCCGTCCTGCTGCAGATCCACTGGATCAATTTGCTCCTAGGAGTTTTTCTAATTCTCACTGGCCTGAAGATCTTCCTTTCCCCAGGTCACGCCATTAACCCCGAAACCAACCCCTTCCTCCGCTTCCTCCAGCGAGTGCTGCCGGTCACCCACAAGACGGACGAAGGGAAGTTTTTCCTTAAAGTTGGATCCGCATGGAAAGTTACCCCGTTGATGATCTGCCTGATCTTCATCGAATTCTGCGACATCGTCTTTGCGATTGATTCCGTTCCCGCCATCTTCGCCCTCACTAAGGAACCCCTCATCGTCCTGACCTCGAACGTCTTCGCAATCCTCGGCCTGCGGGCGCTCTACTTTCTACTCGCCGGGGTTGTGGACAAGTTCCACTTCCTCAAGTTTGGGCTGGGCTTGGTTCTGATGTTTGTCGGTCTGAAGATGGCTTGGCTGAACGATCTGTTTTCCGGGAAGTTCCCGATCGCCTGGTCCCTCGTCATCATCACCGCTCTGGTGGGTGGTTCGATTACGCTCTCACTCCTACTGCCTCAGAAGAAATCCACAAACTAACCCTACCCGCCCACTTCTACTCAATAACCCTCCAATTCCCCCGCGTAAGCGGACATCTGTTCCATCATGGAATGAGAAACTAGAAGGGGCGAGGGCGGGTCTTAGGGGGCCAAAGCTCAGCGAGCCTGCCGAGACTGAGCGACGGAGGGCCTCCTAAACCCACTCCCTACCCAAATCTTTCCAAAACGGCGTGAACCGCTTCACCGGATATCCCTCCGGAACGGTCACCATCCCCTCCGCCGGCACGACCTCCACCTCTACTTTCTCCCTCAATCTCTCCACCGTCTCCCGCCACCTCGGTGAGGGCGACTCGGTCACCGCCAACTTCTCCACCCCCTCCTGCCCCATCCAATCCAAAATCTCCTCCACACTTTCGCCCACCCATATCTCATCCGCCTCCTCCACTGCGCACTCATACAGAAAAAAGATCCGCTTAAAGCTCAGCCCCGCCTTTTCCAGGAAAGGCCGATCAAAAACAAACACACTCCGAGCCTCCGGATACTTCCGCAACGCCGGATCCCGTTTCGACAACGAATCCCCGTGCAGCCACACCCCCGTCTTCATTTCGAGAAAAGCCTCCTCTCCAGCTCGGGATACGTCGCATCAAACGGACACTTCGCCGTGCACCGCGCACACCACTCTTTTCCGCCGTTCTCCAAAAGATTTTCCCGGTTGAACAGATAGGCCCGGTGACTGAACGTCGAGGCCACCCACTGCCACGACAACGCGTTGCTCGCCGGATCCCCATCCAGCAGATGCCGGTAAAAGAACCGCTCCCCCGCCTTCCATCCCAACTTTCGGAAATGCACCACAAATGAGGCAAACCACATCCGCGCGTGATTATGAATATAACCCGTCACCACCAACTCCCGCACCGTCTCATCCATACAAACTAACCCCGTTCGCCCCTCCGCAATCTCCGCCGGCAACTCCTCCTCCGTTTCATTTCCCAAGGGAACCTTCGCCGGTTCGCGATCCTCATAAATCCCGTCTCCCCACAACCCGTACAAGTGCCGCCAAAACTGCCGCCACCCCAACTCCTGCCAGAACTTGATCGCATCGTAACTCTTCCCGAATCGCTCCCGCACACTCTCCGCCACCTCCCGGATCCCCAACACTCCGTGCCGGATATAAAACGACAGACGGGAAACATTTCCCTTCAGCTTGTTTCTCGTTCCGGCATACCCCTGAACCCGAAACTTCTCCAAGGCCTCCAACCCCGCCCTCCTGCCTCCCACGTAGACCGACTCCCTCGCCTCTTCCATTTTCCCGCAATACATCCCTACCATCGCTTTCGCTAAACTGCGGGCCTGCTCCTCCCTCGTCCCCGAGAACTTCTCTAACTTCATCCCCTCACCCTACCACACTGTTTCCGAATTAATCCTAATCTGCCTTTCCCTCTAACTTCCCCAACAATTCTTAGCCACCGCCAAGCCGGTCTCATAAGCTCCATGCATCGTCGCAGCATAATTTTCCGAGACCGCTTCCCCAGCGAAATAGAGGGATCCCTCAAGAGGCTTCCCCAGCACTGTCCGATCCGCGGGGGTCGCACCCACACCCATGAAAGAATAAGCCCCCAGCGCGTACGGGTCATGACCCCACTTAGAAACGATCATATCTTTGGGCCGAGGCACCTTCTTCCCCAAAGCCGATGCCAACGCCTCGGTTGCGGCGTCGGCAATCTCACGATCTGTCATCGACTCGATCCCATAAGCCGCTTGCGCCGTATGGAAGGCAATCAGCGCGGGTTCCCCTGTGAAGGGATACAGATTCACCCATTCCGCCCACTCCTTACCTGTCGACCCGCCATCCCAATCAAACAGATGCAACTCCGGATCCCAGAAAGGCTCCTCATAGAAAAGGGCCGTTTTTTGATAATTTCCAAACCCAATCCTCCCGATCGCGTCCAACTTTTCCTTGGGGAGAAGAGGATCAAAAACAATCGTACCCTTTTTCAAAATCCCCAAAGGCACCGTTAGAATCAGCTTCTTCGCCCTCATCTCCAGCCCCTGGGATGTCTTTACCCGCACCCCGTCACGATTGTAGCTCACCCGCTCCACCGCTTGACCGAAACGGATATCCTGCCCACGCGCCCACGGCTCCACGATCGCCCCCAATCCACCAGGAACGATCACATCCCCGCCAGACAACTCCTCCCCCTCATCCCAGTAGCGTGCCGACAACTCCTCTAGGCTCGCAGCAAACTCATGCTCGATTTCCGTGTGTGCCTTAAAATCAAGCTGCGCCAACTCCTCCGGCGACCAACCCAGCTTCTTTTCGGCCCCCGTAAATGTCTTTCGTAACGACACATCCCGCGACAACTCCTCCGCCGTTCCATTGGTAAGCTTCAGAGTCTTTCGAAAATTCTTTTCGATCCGCTTCTCCTTTTCTGGCGAAATTTGGGAGCCACCTGTGTGATACACCGCCTTTTTTTCATAATCAAAGGGCACCGTGCGGATTCCTTCTTCCCGCGCCCGTTCCGCCATCGGATTCCCGGAGATTCCATGAATCCAGCTCGCCCCCATATCCATCGGATTTTTGCCCTTCCAATCCCCTCGCGACCACACCCGTCCTCCCACTCTCTCCCTTGCCTCCAGAATCGTCACACCCCAGCCCTTCTTCCGCAGGTAATCCCCTGCCGCCAATCCTGCAATACCGGCCCCGATGATGATGCAATCGGTCGAGCCCGTTTCACCTCGGGCATACGGCAGAAATAAAGAAGCCATCGCCCCACCCCCCAACTTCAGAAACGACCGCCGCTTCCAACTCCTCATGCCGTTTCTTTCACGGTCATTTACCGGACTCCCGTCACAGCGACACCCCAGTACACATTCCGCGGATTGATGAAAGAGTACCCCTCCTTGGTCGACTTCAACTCAGCATACTTCACCAAAACCTGTCCATCACAGTCCAACTGGGTGTTCATCAGAAGCCCTTTCGAATTATAACCGGTGACCAACATAAAGTGGTCCACATCCCACTCCGGTTTTTCCGTCGGATAGATCTTACACCCGCAGATCACGGGATATCCGGACTGCAACTGCTCTTGGATCCATTCCACAAACTTGTTCGAATCTTTCGATTCCCCCTCGTATCGGTTGAACACCGCTTCTAGAGCCTTTAGCGCCACCTCCAGATCATCATCCTGCAGATCGGAGTTGCTGGGCTTGCCTGCCCGATGAATCACATCTTGAGCCACCTGTTTGCCGTAATAGGAGAAAGCCATTTGAATACTCGCCTCACCGCACCAACCAGCATTGAGATCCGCTTTCTTCGGGTCCCACACCACATCGGGAATGTGCAGGTTAACCCCGCCATTGGAGATATCCAAATCGCAGACTGCCTTCGGCTTCGCATATCCGGTCGCGACAAGAAAAGAGAGCAACAGAAAACCCATGTAACCCATACCAAATACTTTGTCCTAACTTATTTAAAGTTGCCACCCCGCTGTAACCTTACCGCTCCAGCCCGTGCGCCTTAATCCCTGCAACCCTCCAAAGCTCAGCGAGGTTTACCGAGACTGAGCGACGGAGGGCCACCTCTCACCTTCTCATCTTCTCACCTTCTCAACTTCACACCTTCCAACAATCCAACATCAAACATCCAATTCCTCCGCGTAAGCGGACATTTAATCCGTCGTGGAGCGACATTTAAGAATGGGCGGGGGCAGGTTCGAGGGGGCCAAAGTCAAAAATTAATCCCCTCCAGCTCGTCCCGCGGAGGTGGCTTCGCCAATCTCCTTTAACTTTCCCGTCTTCACATCGTAAAGGTAGCCGTATACGGGGATCGACTTCGGCACCAGCGGATGGTTTCGGATCCGCTTCACGTCCTCCACCACCGCTTTCTCATCATCGGAGAAGGTCAGCCAATCCACCTTCTGTCCTTCCTTCGAGCCCGGCCCCGTCCCCACATCCTTCCACCCCTTTCCGTCGTGCACCGCCGTCTCCAAACTTTTCTCAAGAAGTCCGCCCATGATCTCGCTGTTGAACAGCACCATTCCGCAGTCCGTGTGGTGGACGACGAAAAACTCTTTTGTTCCCAGAAGCTTGTAGGAGATCACCAGGGAGCGGATCGCGTCGTCGCTGGCCCGTCCCCCCGCGTTGCGGATCACGTGGGCGTCCCCCTCGGCCAATCCCGCGTACTTGGCCGGATCCAACCGGGCATCCATACAGGTCAACACCGCAAACCGCCGGCCCGGCGGCAAAGCAAGCTTCCCCTTCTCCCCAAACGAGGCGACGTACTTCGCGTTGGCTGTTTCTACTTCTTGGACGATCTGGCTTTTGCTCATGGGATGGCTCCTTCAATGGTTGGGTTTGGGTCAGGATGAGTCTCATCCTCCGGCCGAAACTTAAGCCAATTCAAAGACCGCCCCCTCCCCATGTCAACGTTCCCGCGGCTTTATGACAAGCCCCGGCAACCTCCATGTCCGCCTCCCGCCTTCCACCTCTCGCCTGCGGGGTAGAAGTCGCGCGAAAAAAGAAAAGTAGCACTACGACATCAGTACTTCTGTAAGTTCCTCATTATTAATGGTGCGGCTGGAGGGAATCGAACCCTCGTGTCTAGCTTGGAAGGCTAGCGTTCTACCATTGAACTACAGCCGCAAACCATTTGCGCCGTAGAAGATTTGAACTTCTAACCTCCTGATCCGTAGTCAGGTGCTCTATCCAGTTGAGCTAACAGCGCGTAATTCAAAATCCTACCTCAAGGCGCCTTTTCGGGCAATGCCGGCGAACCCTCCCCCAACGCCTGCTTCATCTCCCCGATCCACTTCAATAATTTAGGATGATACGGATTCGCCTTCAAAATCGCCATCTTCTGCGCCCACGCGCTCTCCCGCTCCCCCATCTTCTCCAAATCATCCGCACGCTCCCACAGCAGCTCCGGTCGCTTCAAAATTTTGTAATCATCCGCCCCCAGAGTTTTCACCTCTTTTTCCACATCCTCATCCATCGCCGCGATTCGCAGATCCCAAAGCCGCATTAGATCCCGGTTCTTCGCCTTCCGCAAATGGGTCCGCACCACCTGATTGAAAATTGGCCCCACCGATGCCGACGAGAACTTCGCCTCCTGCACCCCCTCCAAAAAACCCTGAATCTGCCGATCCCTCACCAAGGGGCTCTCCACCGCCGGCCGATCAAAATCATTGCCACTTTCTTTCTTCTGCTTTCGCCCCGCTACAACTTTTTTCACCACAGGCACCTTTGCCTCCGTCAAATCCCCCGGACTTTCCGCAATCTCACGCGACTTAAAAAGATTTTCCCAATACACCCCCCACTCTCCCGCCTTGGGCGCTTCCTTTTCCCCCAAAGCTTCCCGGCACACCAAAGCGACATACTGCACGTGCAACTGAGCCGCCGTGCTGAAATCCAATGAGGCAATCTTCTCTTTGTTTTCCACTCTCCACTGCTGGAATCGGGTCTCCCCGTCCTGCGCCCTTCCAAATTCCACATTCCGATAGCTTTCCAAATAAACCTGAACCGCCTTGAACTTGTCAGATCCGGCCTCATTGAGATCCCGTGCCGACTTCGCCAAGAGATCTTGGGTTAATTTTTCGTTCTTCTGCTCGATCGCATTCAACTCCTCCAGCGCCTTGGCCCGGTCCAATTTCGCCTCCTCACCCATGGCCCCGCCCCACCCCACCCCAAGCACAGCGCAAACACGAATGAGTTGAATCCACAGGCTTGATTTCATTGCAATCAAACTGGACCAAACCTTGGAAGAGACCATATTTTTCCTAGGGATCGTTTTTGACCCCACCGCTCTTTTTTGCGAGTCTTTCTCTTTCACGGGCGGATACCGAAGTGGCCAAACGGGGCAGACTGTAAATCTGCTGGCTCACGCCTTCGCTGGTTCGAATCCAGCTCCGCCCAACTTCTTCCCCTCTTTTCCCCATCGCCCCCTCCCATCTCTTTCCGTCCTCTTCCGCATCCGCTACCAATCTCATATGGACATCTCTCTCCTACCCTTTGAGCACCACCGCGAACCGCTGGCCCCGCACCACGTCTTCCTCCGCCGCGTCCTGCTCCACTTGGCCATGGCCATCGGCTTGATCAGCGTCTCTCTCGGAATCGGGATCCTCGGATATCATCAACTCGGCGGATTGGCCTGGGAGGATGCCCTCGTCGAAGCCTCCATGCTCATGGGCGGACAAGGTCCCGTCTATGGCCAAAGCCTAACCACCGTCCCTGCTAAACTTTTCTCCTCCGCTTACGCCCTCTTCTCCGGAATCGTTCTCATCGCCCTCTTCGGCATCATTCTGGCACCCATCTTTCACCGCATTCTCCACCGCTTGCACGTATCGGAAAAATAAATTCCTCTCATGAAAGATAAATGGATCCAACTCGCCCTCCGACTCGCCGAAGCCACCGCCCCGACGAGCACCGATCGCTATCACAAAGTCGGATGTGCCATCCTCCGCAAGGAAGGCAGCGTCTGCGGGATCGGCTTTAACGGGCAACCCCCGGGAGTCGACCTCACAGACGACGAAGCCCTCCACCGTGACTTCCGCCGGCGTCTCACCACCCACGCGGAAAGCAATGCTCTGGCCTTCTGTACACCGGGTGATCCCTACCTGCTCGCCGTCACACTACCACCCTGCGACCGCTGCCTCGTTGACGCCGCCCGGTACGGAGTAAAAATCATCGTCTGCCGCCCCAGCCCCGAACCGGACACCCACCCTGTTCCCCACGAGTTGGCAAAAAGGCTGAAAGTCGAAATCCGGGTGATCGAAAGGGATTAATCCCCTCGCATCCTTAAACCGCCCCGTGGGCGGCGAACTGCTTTAAAAATCTCACATCGTTCTCGTAAAAAAGGCGTAGATCGGGAATCCCGTGTCGGACCATAGCGATCCGCTCCACCCCCAGCCCGAATGCGTACCCGCTAAATTTCTCCGGATCTACTCCGACTCCACGCAAAACCTTCGGATGCACCAGTCCGCATCCCGCAATCTCCAACCACTCCTTTCCACGGAACGTTTTCCCGGGGATTGAGCAGTCCACCTCGAAACTCGGCTCGGTAAACGGAAAGTAGTGGGGCCGTAACCGCACCTTCGTCCCTTCCCCCATTAGTTCACGAAAGAAAAATTCCAACACCCCTTTGAGATGGGGCAGGCCAATTCCTTCTCCCACACACAATCCTTCCACCTGATGAAAGAAAATCCCGTGGGTCGCATCCACCTCATCCCGCCGATAACAGCGACCGGGAGCGATGATCTTGATAGGTGGCTTCCGCTTTTCCAAAACGCGAATTTGCACAGGCGAAGTCTGCGTCCGCAACAACCACCGCCCATGCGGCCCAGGTGGCAGATCCAAATAAAATGTGTCCGCCTCATCCCGTGCGGGATGATCTGACTGGGTGTTGAGGGCATCGAAGTTGTGATGCTCTGTCTCGATCTCCGGCCCGTCGGCCAAAGCAAAACCAAGCCGATGAAAAATATCGGTAATCCGATCTAAGGTCTGCGTTACCACATGTACCGCTCCCGAAAGATACAGCCGCCCGGGCAATGTGGGATCGACTCCAGGAGTCGTGGCTACCTCTACCGATTCCCCACCGCCTTTTGCAGCCCATGCCTCCTCCAACGCCTTACGAAAATCATTTGCCGCCTTCCCCGCCGCAGGTCGCTCGGCCGCAGGCACGCTCTTTAATCCATCCAAGAATTTCTGCGCTTCCCCCTGCCTTCCTAAATAACGCGTCCGCCACGCCTGCAACGCGGAGGCATCCTTCGCGGCAGAAAGTTCCGCTAATGCTTGGGCAAGAATCCCCTCGAAACTCGGGGAGGAGGAAGGGGACACGGAGCGTCCCGCGTCTTAGCCGCGGGCGGCTTGGATCACCGCCGCAAAAGCGGCTGGCTCGTGAATCGCCAAATCGGCCAAAACTTTTCGGTCTAGTTCAACCCCCGCCTTGCGCAGGGCTCCCGCAAAGGAGCTGTAGTTCATCCCCTGCGCCTTGCAGGCTGCGCTCAAACGGGCGATCCACAAATGCCTGAAATTACGTTTCTTGGTCTTCCGGTCGCGGTACGACCAGTACTTCGCCTTCATCGTGGCGTCTTTGGCGTACCGGAAAAGTTTACTCCTCCGTCCGCGATATCCAGCCGCGCTGGCGACTACGCGTTTACGACGTTCACGGGAGGCGGGTGCATTGGTGGCGCGGGGCATGGGGAACTCCTATCGGAAAGGCAGGTTTTCCAAAATACGAGCCATGTCAGTCTTATCCAACACGGCAATCTTGCCCAAACGACGCATACGCTTCCGGTTTTTGCTGGACGCCAAATGACGGCGACCCGGCTTACCAAAAAGAATCTTGCCGCTGCCTGTCACTTTAAAGCGCTTGGCGGCGGACTTCTTTGTCTTTCTACGTGAGATCGGTTTAGGCATGGGAACCTTCGGAGGGGGCCGAACTGGGGGTTTCCACGGGGGAGGCTTGAGCTGTCTCTGTATCCTCCGTTTCGCTGTCCTCTTCCTCGTAAGCCCCCTCGGCTTTCTCGGTTGTCCAGCGCCGCACCCGCTTCTTAGCGGGAAGAGGATTTAACATCATCGTGATGTTCCTGCCAATCAATTTCGGGTTGGCATCCGCCACCGCCACCAGCTTCAAATCGTCCCGGATCGTCACCACCAAGGCCTGCCCCAGGTCCTGATGCTGCATTTCCCTACCCCGGAAGGCCATGACCACCTTCACTTTCATCCCTTTCCAAAGAAAATTCTCCGTCTGCCGCAATTTGGTCGCGTAATCGTGCGGATCGATGTTCACGTGAAACTTCATTTCCTTCACCTTGGCGGCCAGATTGTGCCGTTTCGACTCCCTCTCCCGCTTGTCCATCTCGTACCTGTACTTCCCGAAATCTAGAATCTTACACACAGGCGGATTACTGGCTCCACTCACCTCCACCAGATCCAGCCCAGCCGCCCGGGCCGCATTCATCGCATCGTTGAAATTCATGACGCCCCGCTTTTGACCCGCCGCGTCCACCAGGAATACCTCCCGGGCACGGATCCGATGGTTCGCCCGTAACTCTTGCATTAGGAGCCCATACCTACGACCGGACGCTGAACCATCCGCGACTTCAAAGGAAAAAGTAGGAAAACATTAGGAACCAGCGGTCAAACAGTCCGCAAGGATTGGATCAGCGAAGTACAAATCATCGATCAAGGAATAATCCCCAAGGCACCCCCTAGGAGCAAGGGAAAAAACTCACAACCCACGTATGTTCCCCTCGCCCCCCACCCCCCCTCTCCTTTATTCTCCTCATAGAATGAATGCCCGAATTCGCCCCACTCTTCTCACCTTATCCCTTCTCCTGCTCCTTCCCGCTGTACCCCTGCACGCGGAAGACGCCGGCGATGCTACTAAAAAAATTGTCGAGGCGTACGACAACTCCCGATTTGAGGAAGCCGCTAAATTAGCCCAAGCCTTCATCCAGAATTTTTCCCAATCCCCAAACCTGCCGAGCGCCTACCTTCTTCTCGCTCGATCCCAATACAACCTGAGCCAGTGGACCCCCGCCATCACCGCTTACCGGAAACTCCAAACCCTCTCCAAGGAAAAAGATGTTCTTGAAGAGGCCTCCTACTACATCCTCCAATCCCTCGTCGCTCAAGGCAACGCCTCACCCGAGAAATCGGCCGAGAGAAAAAAGAACCTCTCCGAGGCCCTTACCCTGATCGCTGCTTTCCCAAAGGAATTTCCAGAGTCCAAATCCTTGCCGGAAATCCGCCTTCTCCAAGCTCGTATCCATATCCAAGAAGGTGCCTTTGCTGAAGCGAGCCAAGATCTGGATGCCGCACGCACCGCCGATAAGGAAAAAGAGTTGGCCGAGGATATCGACTACCTCCAAGGGTATGCCGAGGCCCAGCGCGCCCGCCAACTCCTAGCCGATTTCAAAAAAGCGGACGGAGAAGCCGCCTTGGCACGCGCAGGCCAGATTTACGCCCGCATCGCCAACGGCTCGAATCCTGCCCTCGCCCTCGAAGCCAATCTTCAGCTCGCCAGCCTTGACCTAGCCGCGGGTCGCATGCCCGAGGCCATAACCCGCCTTCGCTCCATCCCAGGCAAAGAAGAACTCATCTCCCTGCTCGAAGCCAAACTCGCACCCCTGCGGGCTCAAATCTCGGGACAAGGAACTCCCTCCCCCGAAAAACTCCGTCGCGTTCAAAAAGCCCAACAAAAGATCGAGGAGGTTCGAAATCGACCCGATCTTTCAGGCCAAGCCCTCCTGCAGCTCGGCCAGGCCTACCTGCAAACGCGCGGGTACGATGAAGGCCGTATCGTATTTCGCCAAGTGGCCCGATTTGGCCCGCCCGACCTTGCTCCCACCGCCGAACAGCAGATCATCCTAACCTACGCACTCCAAGGTCGTACCTCGGATGCCGACCGACTCGTCGCCGAATATCAGAAAAAATATCCCGATCAGAAAGGAGTCGCGGGATTGGTCGACTACCTCGTCGGTTTCGCACTGCTGGAAGACGGTAAATACGAGGACTCCATCAAGCGTCTCAAAGCCGCGCAGGAAAAAGGAGTTGATCCCCGCTACGCAGACGAAATTCCCCGCTTCATCGCGTCCGCGTACCAGAAAAACGGGCAAGGGGCCGAGGCCATCAAATACTACGAATCCTTCTTGTCCGACGTGAAAGCGGGGAAAATCAAAGTTTCAGATGAGAGCAAAGAGCAGACCCAACTCGCCTACGCCAGTGCGCTCATCAGCGAAAAGAAGTTCCCCGAGGGCATCACGCAGTTCACCCAGCTGTCCACAAGTGCCACGACTCCCTCTATTAAGGAGGACGCCTCCCTCCGCCTCGCCTATGCCCTGCGAGCCTCAAAAAAACTACCCGAGGCAGCCGCCGCATTCGCAAAGTTTGCCACCGACTACCCAAAATCCAGCAATCTGGGCAACGCTCTCCTCACCCGTGGCGATACTCTTCTCGAGGACAAAAAACCCGAGGAGGCCTTGGCAGCCTGGAAGACCACCGCCACCCAACTGACAGGAGCCCCCGCTGGATTGGACGCCTACGAACGCATCTGGCGCTTCTACGCCAAGGATAAGAAAAAAGATCTGATGCTGGCCGCGCAGGAGGATCAACTCCGGGCCTACCCGAAAGATCCACGCAACATCGGTGCCTACCTCGCTCGCGGCGCATCCTTTGCCGAGGAGAAGGACGAAAGCCAAGCCATTCAAGCTTATCGGCGCGCGTTTGAACTCTTTAAGGAGCTCTTCCCCGACCCCAAGGTCTCCCCTCCGCCCGTCGCTATATCCGATCTCGCTTACTCTGCCTTGGAAAAATCCTCCGACCTCGAACTAGCTTCCGCAAAAGCCTTGGGAAACTACGCCTCGCTTGCCGATGATGGAAAAAAGAAGTGGAAAGAGTCTATTCAACGCTCCATCGATTTCCTTCGCCAATCGATTCTTGGAATCTCCTCCGCGAAGGTCTCTCCCGTTCTCTCAAAACTGGTCTCTCTTTCCCTCTACCGATTTCAATCTGGCGAAGCCCCCGTGGAGGAGTGTCTTCAACCCTTTCGCGATCTAGCCGGTGAGGCCAGCTCCCAACCTGGACTTGTGGCGCAAATTCTCTTCGCCCAAGCCAGCGTTCCCTTTGAGGCAGGCCAAACCACCCTCGCTCTTCGCCTCTATCAGGAGGCGTACAAGCAGTCCCTCGCCACCAAGGTCTCGCTGGACTGGAGAGATCTGCAGCGCTTCGCCAACGCCCTCCTCGCCGCAGGCCAAGGAGAGGAGGCGCGCCCCGTCTTTGAGCGAATTCGTAAGGAGTTCCCCGCCAAAGTCGGCACCAAAGATCCACGCCAGCACGCCCAAGCCGCCGCTCTGTTCGGTCTGGGTCAAATCGATTTTCAAGCCAACCGAAAAGCCGAAGCGGAAAAGTACTTCGCCGAACTTACCCGTGACTACCCCTGGTCCGACAAAGTTCAGGAGGCCAACTACCTGCGGGCCCAAGCCTTGGCCGAGGCCGGAAAGTATGACGGCACCAAGAAAGACCCCGCAGCATTCGAACTCTGGATTGGTATTATTGAAAGCGGCACGGCCACAAACGAAATGAAGGCCAAGTCGATGCTCGCCTTTGGCCAAGCCCTAGAAGGTCTTGCGGCTAAAAAACTCTCCTCTCCTCAGCTCGAACAGGGTGTAGGGAAACCTCCGCTCGATCCTCTTGATCTCGCTGTCTCCTACTATCAGAAGATCGACCTCTACTACGACAACCTGCCGGAACTCTCTGGGCAGGGTTTGCTTCGGGCGGCCAAGATTCGGCGTGCCCAACAGAAGAACGACGAGGCCCGAAAAATCGTGACCTCTCTTCTCTCCAAATATCCCACCTCTTCCGTCACGTCTGAGGCCAGTGAGCTTCTCCAATCTCTTCCTGCCGCCTCGGCCGCGCCCGCCCCGTGACCCCTTCCCCGGCTCTGCGTCGCCGGACCACTCAAATCCTCACCATCCTGAAGCGGACCTATCCCAGCGCCCACTGTGCTCTGCATTTCACAACTCCGCTTGAACTTCTCATTGCCACAATTCTCTCTGCCCAGTGTACCGATGAGCGGGTGAATCAGGTCACTCCTGCGCTCTTTGCGCGCTGTCCAGATGCAGCATCCTTGGCTGCAATTTCACAGAATGAGTTAGAGAAAATCATTCACTCAACAGGATTCTATCGTGCGAAAGCACGATCACTTCGCTCCTGTGCCGCCTCTCTTGTGGCAGACCATCTAGGAAAAGTTCCTAGAACGATGGAAGCTCTACATAAACTGGCTGGGGTTGGCCGGAAAACTGCAAATGTGGTTTTAGGGAATGCCTTTGGACTGGCGGAGGGAGTTGTGGTGGATACTCATGTGGGTCGTCTTTCACGCAGGATGGGACTGACGCGGCATCTCGACCCGGTGAAAGTGGAGAGCGCACTCGTTCGACTCATTCCGAAGGAGGATTGGACATTGGTCTCCCATCTTCTGATTGCTCACGGCAGGAAGCGGTGTAATGCGCGCAAGCCTGATTGCGTTCAGTGCGAAGTAAAAAAGTTGTGCCCCCAACGGGGCGTTTGATTCCTGATTCACCAGTAAGGCGGATTGTGCCTTGCCCGCCTTGCTAAAAACTCAAAGATTCAACGCTCACCTAGGCGACCAAGGGATTGGTCCCCTAAGACCTACCCCCACCCATTCAGGTTTCTCATTCCATGATGGAGTAGACGTCTACTTACGCAGGGGAATTGGTCGCCCTACCTTTACCCAGAATTCACAACGAAGAACCCATCAACGGTAGGGACGCGTATCCTTACGCGTCCATGCCTATGCCTCAGCAAACAACCCTCCACATGGACGAATAAGGGTATTCGTCCTTACCAGTCCATAAACAAAAAGGGCTGGAAGCATGTAGCCTCCAGCCCCTTTTTTAATTCACGTCAAACTAACGATTTATTTCGTTACTGTTGCTCGGACAAACTTCTTCGGATCCGATCCTCGATCAACGCTGATGACCTTGCGAGCCATATTAGCCGGCAGACCCGTGCTGTCGCCATCCACTACCGTTACCCCAGCCGAACTCCAAGCGGCCTCGAGTCCGGTGGAGGCTTGGCCACCCAACGTTAGGCTGTTGTCATCCGTGCGAAAAACAACAACCAAGCGCAATTTGGTCGGGTCGCTCGTGTCCTGCACCGGCAACGTGGCCTGCGTTGTGGCATCTCCGCCAAACGCATAGTTCGCCAGATATGTCAGTCCGTTCGGCGCCACATCTGTCATACTCACTCCTGGGTAGGCACCTGCAAACGTACTGCCCACAGGCGCGGCCGCAACCACCTCAATCGTTACTGTTGCCGTTGTGCTTCCAGTCCCATTGGCCGCCGTCACCGTATAGCTGGCTGAAGCGGAGACTGTCGTAGGCGTTCCACTGATAACACCCGTAGAGGTGCTGATGGAAAGCCCCACAGGCAAGGTTGGGCTGACCGCATAGGATGTCACCGTACCCGTAACCGTCGGCGTCAAGCTACCGATCGCCGTGCCCACTGTTCCGCTTGCCGATGAAGGCGTGTAGGATAAGCCACTGGGCGGAGGCAGGCTCACGTTGCTAAAGAAGACGGTCGGGGCAGTTTGCGGGGTGCCGCTTGCGCCAAGGGTTAGCGTCCTGTTTATAAATGTGTCATTTGGGTTAATCACTTCAAAGGTTGCTCCGGTGGCCCAGAACTTGTAAGCAAAGTCGGTTGCCGAGTCGCCAGGTACCGCAAAAGTGCCTGAGTAAATCAGGGTAGTGCCCTCGCGAGTAAGTGCTTGGGCCTGCGTATCGCCGAAACCACCCAGTCCACGCAGCTGTACAACCCCCGTAGCAGGATTGAAGTTTCCTATCTGTTCCTGGACGCTCATGTCGACCGCAAAGGTGACCTGGCGCGTCTGGCCGGAGTCGTTGTTGAAATAGACCGTTGAGGCGGTTTGCGGCGTCTGCACTGGCCCGAGTACCAAGCTGCGATTTGGAGTCGTCTCGTAGCCAATCCCGACCGCTGTGTTGTAGAATTTATACTCCACCGTAGTAGCGGCCGTACCTTCAATATTGAAGGTGCCAGTGTAAATTCCATCACTGTCCCCATCGGCCAATCGCCACGTCGTCCCGCCACCCCAACTATTCATGCCTCCACGAATCTCGAGAAAATCCGTAGCCGGGTTGAATCTGCCGAGCGAAATTTGCTGGCTCATATTGACCGCAAAAGTCACAAGACGGAAATCAGGCACGGTATTGACATTGCTGTAGAAAACCGTGTCCAACACTTGGGCAGGCGTGGGAGCCCGATCCGAATTGAAGGCCAAGGTAAAAGTGCGATCGCCCCCCGCCTCATAACCCCCGGCGAAAAATTTGTACGGGACGGCTGCGGCCGCG
>JBIKTM010000059.1:0-3258 GCA_044348085.1 Methylacidiphilales bacterium
ATCAACGCATGGAACGAGTGGACGGAGGGAAGTTACCTTGAACCGGACAAGGTCACGGGCATGGGTTATCTGGAAGCGATTGCCAAAGTTTTCGGGGCTTCCGCGAATAAGTCACGCCAGCTCAAAATCAAACAAGCCATCTCCAAGGCCAAGGTTCTTTAGAAGCTAAACTGCCCGTAAAGGCCTAGTCGGCTTTACCAATCAGTCGAGGTGGAACACTTCACGTAGGGTGACGGCCTTGGGGGAGTGATCGGAATTCCCGGGCATGACATCACTCATATGGCGCCACCACTTCTGGCACTCGGGGGTTTGGGCAATGGCCTGCCACCGCGCCTCGTCCTCGATTTCCGCATAGGCGAAGAGTTGATGAGTTTCGGAATGGAGGAAGATGGAGTAGTTGTGGACCCCGTGTTTTTTTAGAACGGCCTCTAACTCCGGCCAAATCGGCTGGTGGCGTTTTTCGTACTCTTTTTCCTGGCCGGGGTTTACCGACATCACGAATGCTTTGCGGGTCATTGGGTCCGATTGGGAGAGGAGAAAATCAGGGAGCTGATCCAGTAAAGGCGTTACGGATCGTTTCTACGCCCACCCCAAGTGTGCGGAGGGCAAGTGGATCTAGGCGGCTGGGCTCGCCGGTAAAATGCACGGTGATCTGCCGATGAGTCAGGCTTTCTCCGGGTGCCAACTCCGCGCCGGGTGAGGAGGTTTCTAATTCGTAGAATGGGCCCAGTGGCGGTTGGCCGGGGGCTGGTGATCCATCGTTGTAGGCGTTAATCAAGTCGCCTGCGTACGGATCCTTCTGCAGTTCCCACATAGAGTTTACGTATTTGCCCTTCTCGGGGGTCGGATCACAACGGACAATTGTCAGGCAACGCAGATCCGGGGAGTAGCTTCCGGCAAAACCGGTGGCACGCAATGGGGGAATGCCGATCTTGCCGCGGGAGGCCCCATCCCCCTTGAAAAAGACCACGCCCTTGCCGATTTTCAGGCGGTCGGCGGCAATTTTTCCAAAGTAAGCGTCGTTCACGGTTGGGCCGGCGGCGTTCTCTCGGAACGGGATCGCCATGACAGTCGAAGGGGATGGTTTATACATGCCGAGAATCCAGACGGAGAGAAGTCCTGAGGAGGAATCCCACTTCTTTTTGCCGCGGTTGGTCAGGCGGTTGCTTGTCTCATAGGCGACAAATGGCAAATCAGCCGGAACCTTGACGCCAAGGGATTTCGAAAGCTCCTCCGCACCGAGCATTCGCACGGTCCGCTCCACCGCGAGGTCGAATTTCGTGCCGGACTGGTTTACGACGGAAAACGAGGCGGAGAAAACGGCACGATTTTTATCTGAGGAGACGACCTGAAAGGGCTCCGTGTCGATCGAGGGCGGGGTCTTCCAGTGGTCGAAATCGAATTTCGTTCCTGGGGCGAAAAAGATGCCAAACTGGCCGCCTTCCGGCCCGAGCCAGAAACGTTCTTCCCCGCCAAAGACGTGGATTTTCGATTCAAGCTTTCCTTTGGCCGCTTCGCCCTTGAGTACACCCTGCTGGATTAGTTTGTAGTTCAGCCAGCCGTAGCTGGCACCGCTTTCGCCATTAGCGGAACTGGTCATGACACGGCCCTGGTAGGCGGGAGCCACGGCCACGGCGGCATCTCCCTGTCGAAGCACCACCACCTCTGTGTGTTTCTTTAGGAGGGCAACATCTTCGCCGAAATTAGAGGGGGTGTTGGGCAATTTATTCTCCTCGGCGTATATAACACCTGAAGTGGCCATCATGGCCAACAAGATAAGGGGATGGGGATTCATGCTTTTCATAGGGAAGATTCCAATCTGGTAAGTGTGGTGGTTTGTCGGAAATGACCTGGTTTCAAGGCCCGGGGCTTACGTCCCGGCAATCGCAAACCGGCGCGGACTCCGGCGGGAACTTGTAAATCCACGCTGAGCCGACGGCCACGAAGACGCCACTGGCAGGAGGCCAAACCATGTGGGGTCTGCAGGGAAGTGGTTGCTTCCGTCAGGCCGCCTCCAGGTTCGGGGGCGAAGAGAATCTTTTTAAAGCCCGGAGCCATCGGACGGATTCCGCCGATGACGGAGTACATCCACTCCCCGACGGCCCCGTAGGCGTAGTGGTTGAAGGAGTTCATGCTGACATCGCCGAATCCGTGCTCTTTGGTGTAGCTGTTCCAACGCTCCCACATGGTGGTCGCGCCGTTTTTCACGGTGTAGAGCCAAGAGGGATAATCCTCCTGAAGAAGAAGGCGGTAGGCGAGATCGGTCCGACCAAAGCGGGTAAGGACGGGGCAGAGGAGGGGAGTGCCCAAAAAGCCGGTGGTGAGGTGATCGTTACGGGCCGAAATCAAGTCCACCAGATGCCCAAAAGACTTGGGGCGGAGTCCGGGGGAAAGAAGATCAAATGCTAGGGCGAATAGATAGGAGGTCTGACAGTGGCCGACAATCCGCCCATCCGAAGTCACGTATGCTTTTTGAAACCTTTCGACGATTTGCCCATGCAGCTTTCGGAAGCGGATCCGGTCCTTTTTGCGGCCCAGCACGCCAGCGATACGGGCCATCAGGTCTGTGCTGTGGGCAAAGTAGGCGGTGCCCACCAGATCGCAGGGAACCGGGGCGTTTTGTGGAGTGACCGCATCGATGGCCAACCAGTCGCCGTATGCAGTGCGCGGCCGGATCAAATCTTTTGAGGTTTGCCGTTGGTATTCGATCCACCGAACCATAGCTGGATAATTTTCCTCAAGGATCTGTCGGTCGCCGTAGTGCCAGTAGATTTTCCATGGACAGATCACACCCGCGTCGGCCCAGCCTGCGTTGCCAAATTGTGCAGGGCCGAGCTGACCCAACACGTCTGGGGCCACGTCGGGATAAGCCCCGTCTCGGCGCTGGCCGTCGCGCAGGTCGGTGGTCCATTTTCGGAAAAAGTTGCGGACGTCGTAGTGGAAGGCAGATGTGCCGACGAACACCTGGGCGTCGCCGGTCCAGCCGAGGCGTTCGTCGCGCTGGGGGCAGTCGGTCGGGAGGTCGAGGAAGTTGCCCCGCTGGCCCCAACGGATGTTCTGATTGAGCCGGTTCAGGATCGGCCGGGAGCAGCTGAAACGACCCGTGGGTTTCATGTCGGTATGGAGAACCAGAGCGGTCAGCAGGGATTTGGCTGGCGGGCGGGTCAGGCCTGTAACCTCCACGTAACGGAAACCGTGGAAGGTGAAGCGCGGGGTCCACTCCTCGATGCCGCCGCCACGGCAGACGTAGGTGTCGGT
>JBIKTM010000037.1:0-9859 GCA_044348085.1 Methylacidiphilales bacterium
TGGAATCAAAGCAAAGCCATATTCGTTAAAGGGTCGGGCTTATCGTTATGGTGACTTCATCATGCATAACGGCGATTACCCGCTACCTAAAATTAAGGGGAAAGACTTCTGCCTTGGAATTTACAAATCGGACTGGAACAAGACCAAAATCCTTTTTTGGACGCGAGCCGGAGCAACGAGCTTCTTCGATCTGAATGATCCTCTTGAATCCTGGATTGTTCTGTTCAAGGAGATGGTGGGTGGAAAATCTCCATTTGGAACAATTAGTCTTAAGATAAAGCTATAGTCCCTTCTTCTTGTTTCGATGCTAGAGGCTGCCCCCCCCTAAACGACTCCACTTACATTCTCGCCTATTATCACTAAGGGCATAAAGTGCAGGAACTATGGCTGTTGCCCGAATCTTTCTCTCTCCCAACTGGGGAATTGCGACAGAACTGGTCCGCAACTACCTCCAGTACCTCGCTCTTGCTCCGGTCTTTTTTCTGAACGGGCACAAACCTCCACCCCAAAAGAAGGATCTCGTTCTCCATAACGGAAAATCTGAGCTGGATCACGCACTCGACACCGAGGTCATCCTCATTGTGTACCAAGAAGGATGGCACGTCCTCGAAATGGTTTTCTGGAAAAACCGTGGTGCCTCCGGTTGGGTCGATCTTCAGGATGATCCCAAAGAATTTGAGTCGGTTCTAAAGAAGGCTCTCAATGGCCATACCCCCGTCGCAACACGCAGCACCGAACCCTATGTACCCAAACTGAACGGGTTTCTCGACCGTAAAACCGGCCGTCACCTGACCCGCCGAGAGCTCGATATTGCGACTCGCTTGACCCGTGGATCCACCGACAAGGAGATTGGCAAGAAACTCAAAATCACCTGGGGCACAGTTCACAACCATCGCAAATCGATCTACAGGAAGCTCGGGGTTCACTCGGTCCCACAGATGATTCACAAGCTCCAGAGCCTCGATAAAAAAGCCTGATTCTTAAAATCTCCAGTTCAGCCCGATCTCAAGGGCATGATTAAAGGAAGATTCTCCTCCCCCGCTTTCGGCAATGTTCGGGATGGGCGTGCACAGCAGTTTATAATCCAGCTCTAGGTCCAGTTCCGGCATGATTTCAAACGAAACTCCGGCGCCTAACTCACATACATAATTCCAAGTATAACTGTAGTAACTCGACCTTCCGACCTGTCGGGCAATCTCATTGCCGACTGTTAAAATATCACAAACCCCACCGAACCCACCAACCGCATGACCCCGGATAGGACCTTCCGTAGGCCACGTCCCTCTCACCGTCCCCATCAAGGGAACCTGATAAAATCCCCCCGCCCCATGCAGAATCAGGTTGTTGTACTGAACTGAATCCAAGGAGTTATAAAGAAAAGAAGCTTCCGCACCCAACCGCAGCCACGGAAACAGATCGTAACCGGGCTCGAGATCCAATCGGATCCCCGGATTGAAAACAAACCTCTCATAAATAAGGCCCGATCCATTCCGACCACTCAGCGCCTGCTGAAAGCAAGCTCCCACCCCCGTCCGAAAGACAAATCCATCTTCCCAGGGGTCTGTTGGAGCTTCAGCTACAGGGACCGATACGGCCTTTCGGTTGGCCCCTGTGATTTCCTGCGCCCTTCCAGTTGTTGATGAGAGAATTGTAATAAGTCCAACCAGACTTCCGCATGCGAATAAAAAGGTCACCCCTTACGCCGGAACGAGTCCGGGCTGATTCCTTGGTTGGATCACTCCACAAGGATCCACCACCATCGGGATCGATTTCTTCAGCAAATTGTAGTCTATCGTACGGTGCCCTGTGGCAACGATGGCCACGTCGTGACCAGCTAAACTCCCCGCGTCCCAAGGAATCGACTTGCACCCCGCCCATCGGCTGGATTGGGGATGACGAGGAATCGTCAGGATCCAAGGATCATAATAGGTCACAAGAACCCCATGATCCGCCAAAAGGTTCATGATTTCATAAGAAGGAGATTCACGGTCATCATCAATGTCCGGCTTGTATCCCAATCCTACGACCAGCACCCGCAGGCCTTTCAGAGCTTTTCCTTCCCGGTTAAGGGCTTCCATAAGCTGTTGGATGACATACCTAGGCATCGCAGCGTTGATCTCCGCCGCTAACTCAATAAAGCGTGTATCCATTCCGTGCTCCCTCGCCTTCCAAGTAAGATAGAATGGATCAATCGGAATGCAGTGACCTCCGACACCTGGACTCGGATAGAAAGGCATATACCCAAAGGGTTTTGTCTTCGCCGCGTTCACCACCTCCCAGATATCGATACCCATTTTGCCAAAAATGCGCTTCAACTCATTGGCTAAGGCAATATTCACAAAGCGAAAGATATTCTCCGAAAGTTTGACTGCCTCAGCGGTTCGACAATCCTCCACCTCCACGATCTGATCGATGATTTTTCCATAGAGCCCCACCGCCCGATCTCGGCATGCTTTTGTTAGGCCTCCCACCACTCTCGGGACATTCTTTAAATCACTTTTCGGATTTCCCGGGTCCTCCCGCTCGGGGGCAAAGGCCAGGGCAAAGTCACGCCCGGCCGTCAGCCCGGAAAACTTCTCCAGGATCTGACGCAACTCCCCCTCTGTCGTTCCTGGATAGGTGCTCGATTCCAGACAGACTAGCATTCCCTTCCGCACATTGGGTCCAAGCAACTGTCCAGCCGAGGTAATATGGGAAAGATCCGGCTCCCGATGCTCTTTGAGGGGCGTAGGCACACAAATCAAAACTGCCCGCGCCTGAGCCAGCTTCGCAGGATCGATCGTTACCGACAGTCCGTGCTTTTCCCTCGCCCTTTGAACCCGATCAGAAGGCAGATGAGCCAGATAGCTTTTCCCGTCTTCCAGTTGACTGATCTTTGCCCAGTCCGCCTCAAACCCCAGAACCGCTAACCCCGCCTCGGCAAATTTCAATGCCAGTGGCAGACCAACATATCCCAATCCCACGACCGCCACATCAAACGAAAAGCCTTCCTCTTTCACGCTCAATCCTGAATCCTCCGTAAAAGCAGAAAAGCCTCAGCGAAATTCCTACCAATCTCCATCCCCCGATACTCAGCCTGAACGAAAACACCCTTATGCGAGCGTGGGTGCGGCCATGCATTTTCCTCCCCCGCGTAAACATCTAGCGCCTTTGCCTTTTTCATGACTTGGGACTGAGTAAGGATCTCATAATGGTTGGGACGAAAAGATGGATCCGTGGGGATCCGTTGGGATGTGCTACTAGGAATCTCCCCTAAAAGAATCTGCTTCACCTTGGGGAGTTTTAGTACCCGCGTGGCCATCCGAACTGCTCGAAAAGTCCCCGCGTGGTCCTGGTGGATGTCGCCAAGAAACGTTGTATAGACAACTGTCGGTCCTAGCTCTCCAATAACCGCCTCGACCTTCCGAAGGGTATGCGGACCCATCACGCCCAACTCCTCCTCCTTGATCCCTAAATAGATCGATTGATCGTACCCTAATATCTTTTGGGCTTTCGGCGCGACCGAGTCCTGTGTCCGTGTTCGGGCATTATGGGACTGCCGAAGAAATAGAACAGTGACATGATCCCCCCTCATTTTATGTTTTTGGATCGCTCCACCAAAACCCAAAACCTCATCGTCACAATGCGGGACGACCACCAATACCCTCTCACCCCGGACACTTCCGGATTTGGGTGATTTTGATTTACGACGCTTTTTCAGATGCCCACTAGCGCGAGCGGGCTCGGTAAGCCGTTGATGTGTTTCGGCTTCGGGCCAAAGAACGTGCACTGCGCCCCTCATTTCGAATCTTACTGCTTTTAGTTTTGCCCCGAACCAAACCTCGCAGCTTTCTGGAAGTATGGACGCTAGCCTTAGATCTACCGCCCTTCAGATGCTTGCCTTTACTCATGCTTTTCCTTTCTTTGAAGACTCAATCTTTTGTCCCACTTCATGAATGGCTTCGCGCATTTCAGCGATACTGACGGGCTTCCGAAAAATCCGAACACCACCAAGGCCTTTCATGACTTCCGGATCCATTTTGACCTCCACCCCCTCATCCTCAAAAAGAAAGATCGGGACCTTTAGACCAGCCAAGCGCATTGCTTCAACCAGTTCTGTTCGACTTGTTACTTCAAGCTTCTCTTGGGCAATTGTGCTATCGCAAACTACCAGATCCATAGTTTTTTCATTAATCATTTTTAGGAGGGCATCCTTCCTTTCAACGATTAAGACTTCCCATCCGGACTGCTTGGCCAGTTGACCAACCACGTTCCCTAAAGCCCCGTGGTGATTCACAATTAACATTCTTAATAGATTTACCATATTGAGAAATTAAATAGTGCTCTTAAGTCGAAACAAAGTCACGACAAGGATTTTAAGATCGCCCAGCCAGGACCAGTTCTGAATGTAGTACATGTCATAGTCGATTCTTTCCTGAAGAGAGGTATTTCCACGGAATCCATGAATTGCTGCCCACCCTGTCATTCCTGGTTTCATGCGAAAACGAAGTCCATAGGAATGAACCGATTCACAGAATTTCGCCACCAGTTCGGCCATTTCAGGGCGTGGGCCCACCAAGCTCATATCCCCTTTTAGCACACACCAAAACTGGGGAAGTTCATCCAGACTGAACTTTCGTATCCACTTCCCCAGTCGTGTGCAACGAGGGTCATCATTAGCGGCCCAAGACTGGGGATCCTCTTCTACCCCAGCCTTCATGGAGCGTAGCTTGTAGATCCAGAAACTCTTTCCTTCGAGTCCAGCCCTCTTCTGACGGATCCATACTGGCCCCTTTGACTCCAACCGGATCAGCAAGGCAAGAAGGAGGATGATGGGAGTAGAAATAGTGAGCCCTACCAGGCCACCCGCGATGTCTGTCGCTCTTTTTATGAATCGGTGCGATCCCAAATGGTAACTCGAGTTGGCAATCACCAGAACAGGCAACCCAGAGACCACGCGGTCATGGCTTCGACCAACCCAGAAACCGATCGAATCAGGAATCAGACGGACAATAACACCAATCAGAACGCACTCCTTGGCAATACGAGTTAATGTGTCGTGGTCTAGACACGTCTGGTCAATGACCAGACGGGACATCTGGTAGTTCGAAAGTCTGGCTTCCAAATCACCAAGGCTCCCCAATCGGACATACTTGGCCTTTTGATGAGAGACACACTCCTCCCCGAAATAGCCCACAACCTCCTGCACTATGCCCATTTTTTTGGAGGATTCCCTTAGCAAAAGTTGCATGCGACGCGTATTCCCTACAAACACCAGGGGTTCGTGCGCCGGGATTTTAAAAACGCTCAGAATCAACCAAGGCAAAAAAGTGCGGAAGAGCGCAACAAGAAGGAGAAAAATGCCGACCTGTAGGAACAAAGTAGGCAAAAAAGTGCCAAGGTCCGAACCTAAACCCCACCTGAGAAGAATGGTAAACCCACCTGCCCCCGCAAGTATCACTAGCAAAGTTCTCCCTGCAATTCCGCGGAATGAACCCCAGCAGGGCCAATCGTAGCCACCGAAACGATTCATCAGAACCATCAATACAACTCCGTAAAGGATCCAGAGGTGTGGAGAAACACTTGCCCGACTTGGGGACCCAAAACCATCCCAATGCATGACAAGAAAAAGGGAGATTGTAACGGCCAACCCATCCACAACTTGAAGAGCCAAAGCCCACTCAAACTTACTTTGGGGCCGATTCTTCAGGATTTTTTCAAAGGACAGGTTCATTCGCCCAACACCTCCTGGTACAAGTCGAGATACTGGAGTGCCACAACTCCCCAACAAAAAAGACGGGCTCGGTCCATCCCTTTCTGGATGAGTTTCTCTTTGGCCCGCGGATCTAGATGTAGAGCGGTCCGTAAACCCAAGGCCATATCATCCACATTGGTGGGATCCACAAAAATAGCGGCATCTCCTGCCGTTTCAGGCATGCAGGAAGCATCGGAGGTGACCACCACAACCCCAACGCTCATCGCCTCAAGAATCGGAAGACCAAAGCCCTCCTCCAAGGAAGGAAAACAGAATACTGAAGCTCCCCGATAATTCGCCGAAAGCTCTTCGGGTGTCAGGTATCCCAACCGCTCCACACCGGGGGTTTTCAGAAGCCGATCCAGTTCCCTGTCCTGTTGAAACCGTTTCTCTGGTAATCCGGCGATCTTCAACTTCAGGGACGGGTTTTCCACCCGTAGCTTTTGATAAGCTTGAATGAGACGAGCAAGATTCTTGTGTGGCTGATACGAGCCGACACAAAAGATATAGGGGGATGGTTCCTTCACTGGTTCGGCATCAGCTAAAGGCGGCAACCCGTCAGGAATCACTTTTAATCTCGGTTCGCCGATGTTCAGATGCTGTTTCACCTGATCCCGAATGTACTGGGAGATGACCACCACACGGGAGGCACGATGGAGCCCCGGCAAAGCAACCCACTGGTAGGCCAAACGGAAAAGCGCGCGATACCATTCCGGATGAATGAGGAAATTCAGGTCATGCAGGGTAACGATGCTTTTGACCTCTCCCGGATTCGCCGGAGAAGTGTTCATTGGATGATGTCCCACCCGACATCCCAAACGAAGGGCGGCATCATTGAAAAACAACTGCTCCCAGATCTGGCATCTGGCCCGGGACCACTTCCGAAAAGGGGTCGGGATCAATTGCGTTCCAGGAAGAGTTGCCCATTCCCGAACCCCCGAATATTCCGGGTCGGCAAAGACCACCAGATCCACCTCCCTCGGTTTCCGAAGAATTGCGTCAAACAAATGGAAGGAGGCGATCTGCGTCCCTGTGGGATGGTGAGCCCGCGAAAAACGGCCATTCAGTGCGACTTTAGGTTTCATGCCGGCACCTCGCGAGTGGACCATTTTCGCGCCTGCCGATCTACCGCCAACCAAAGGGCAACAAGAAAGATGAGCAAGGTCCAGAACGTGAAAGCATCACTGGTATTGGTCAGCGGATTACACATCTGCATCAAAATCACTAGGCTCAAGTTCCTCGTCAGACAGGTCCGATCCCCACGTGCCACAAGGTGGGCGGCTCGGAGAAGAGTTCCCCAGAGGGTCCCCATAATTGCCGCCATGCCTACAACTCCGGCCCATCCAAAGTTTAAAAACGCCTCCCCAAAGAAAGTCACACGCAGTCCGAAATGGGACTGGTCGTCCATCCCGACAATCCGCACACCCGTCAACCCCATGTGCCAATCATGCTTTTTCGGGAAAAGTCCACTTGGGGCCATCGCCACAAGTCCCCCTAGATAGGTTTTTCCAAGGAGAGGTTCAAAATCCCAGGAGCCCAGAACCCAAGCCCCATCCCTCAAATCGATGACATTATTACCCAGATAAACTTCCCCCAGGCTCGTAATGAAAGGATCTCCCTCCTTTAGTCGATCTCGATCGGTTCGTATCAGGGAACTCAATCCACCCAAAAGCATAAAGGTAGTGAGAAAAACGACATAAAGTAAAGGGATCGACCAACGGGGCATCCGGAACTGCAGGGTCATCAATGTTGCACCCATGAACATGGCAATCGCCAAAGGAAGCCGATTTCCACTCACCACCTGCAAACCGGTTAGGATTAAAAACAGAATAAGATCATGGATTGGAAAATGCCGCCACCGGCGAAGGATCGATACTCCCAAAGCAGCGGCGACCACCGGCACAAGGGCGGTGCCAAAATGATAAAAAGGTCGGGATCCTGAGGAAGAGAGCATGGCGTAACGAGCATCCACCCCTTCTCCCCCCGTCAGCATGGGTATCGAGCCCGTCGCGACCATTGGCAAGATGATCAGGATGCAAAGAAAGACGGAGACAATCCGCAAAAAGGAAAGAAGGCGACGATCCAGCTCTTCCGCAGGAGCACACAACGGTTGAAGAGCATAATCCTGCTGTCTATTCCAGGCGTACACGCAACCCATGACAATCAGGAGAAGGAAAAAACCCACCAGGTTGATGAGAACGATCCAAGGCAACCCTTCCAGAACCGCTTGGGATGCAGGCCCACCCAAACTGGCTGCCGTTGTCTCAATGAAAAAAAAGCCAATCAGGATAAGGGCCTGATGGGCCAAAGTCAGACCAATGAGATCCATGAACCGAGTTACCGTCATCCACGCAACAGGTAGACAAAGCAAAAGCAAAATCATCAAGGAGACAAATAAAGTGAGCCACGGATCATTCCAACCGGGTTGAAAGCCTGATATTCCTTCAGCTTGATACCAGCCCATCCAAAAAGACAGAGGAACTAAGACACCGAGGAACGATACAATCAGGCAAAAAGGACGAAACCATGACAGGATTCGTTGGGAATCCCAATCTGATCCAAGGACCTGTTCATGGCGATGAGCAATCATACAAAAGGGACTTAGAGAGACGAACCGACCCCAAGTACCTCATAGACAACAGTAGCCGAATTTCGGAAATAGATAAGCTAATTAGGTAAGGTCTTAGTCATTTCGAAAGATGAAAGAAAGTGCCCCGGCAAGACTGACTCCCAAAAAACCATAAAGAATGTCTGTCCACTGAAGCCAGCGCTCAGGAAGCATGTTTTGCGCTGTCTCAACCCCCACGACAAGACATCCACATAAAAACAGAATCAACCAACGAGGCCCACGAAAAGCAAAGAGCACGGTGAGGGTAAAAAGGAAATAAGCGCCTGTGTTTCTCCATGCATCCGGATCCTCCCCGCCTTGCACCAGCCAGCGAGGTAACCAGTCCAGCTCCCAAAGATTTGCGCTGGTCCTAAGACCAAAGAAAAGAATTAACCCCAAAAAAAGAAGAAATGGAATAAAACGCAGAAATCTCATCCAGAACCATAATGGCATAGATTTCCTGTCCAAGCGATGATGTAGGGCGGGGATTCTTCCCCGCCTTCGGGCTTCCCTACTAATGGCGGCCAAGATGGCCGCCCTACATTTACCTCAACGTTATCATTTACCTCAATGTCATGTAGGGCGGGGATTCTTCCCCGCCTTCGGGCTTCACTACCAATGGCGGCCAGGATGGCCGCCCTACATTTACCTCAACGTTATCATTTACCTCAACGTTATGTAGGGCGAGGATTCCTCCCCGCCATCAGGCTTCCCTGCCCGTGGCGGCCAAGATGGCTACATATACCTCAATGTTATCATTTACCTCAACGTAATGTAGGGCGGGGATTCTTCCCCGCCATCAGGCTTTCCTGCCCGTGGCGGCCAAGATGGCCGCCCTACATTGGAAACTTCCATTCCTCTTGGTATCCAAGATCTAGGCAAATCTGGATTCATCGTTCCCCACTGATACGGCCATTCAACCCATGAATCTACGAATCCGGCTCTTTGCGGATTCATTCGAATGTATTGAAACTTTTCCCATCCTGATACGACATTGCGAATCAGGTGATCAAAACAACCTTCCTGCCAGGTCCAGTCTTCATAAATTAGTTTGCCTAGTTTTCTTTTAAAACATGCCGACCATATGGATATACTTGCTGAAGGAGTAATCGGAGAAATTAGCAAGTGAAGATGATCCGGCATAACGACTCCAACCGGGTGAATCCAACCCGGAATTCGATCCAAAACATCCCGAATTCTTTGAAATATCTCGCTCCGACATAAAACACGGTGCCGCTCCTTAACACAAAGGGTGATAAAATAATATAGAGGCAGTGGAAGGCCTTTATCTGGGATGATCCTTGGTGGTCGAGCCATATAGATTAAACCAGGCTAATTCAAAAAAGGTTCGGTGATATTGTGATGGCACAAACTTGAACTTTATGTGGGGCGGGATTCCTCCCCGCCGTCAGGCTTCTTGACCCATGGCGGCCAAGATGGCCGCCCTACATCTGCTTCAACGTTATGCCTTCGGGGATCTCTGCCCATGGCGGCCAAGATGGCCGCCCTACATATGC
>JBIKTM010000009.1:0-73867 GCA_044348085.1 Methylacidiphilales bacterium
TCCACATTAATCCATCCACCATTGGGATGAGGTAAGCGGCCACGGGCCTGTTGGAGCGAACCTGGAGCCAGGCAGTATTCAAAAGTGTCTGGTCCAAGATCCAGTCCTGGGCGGAGCCCAAGCAGGTAGCGGGACATCTGCCAGGTTGGGCAACCGCTCCATTGGTGGCAGTGGCTCCAGCGCGTGTCAAAGACTTCGGGAAGCGTGGTCCGTCCATCTTTAAGGAGCC
Source organism: Methylacidiphilales bacterium (assembly GCA_044348085.1). Classification (GTDB taxonomy): domain Bacteria; phylum Verrucomicrobiota; class Verrucomicrobiia; order Methylacidiphilales; family Verrucolacustridaceae; genus Verrucolacustris. The sequence continues at coordinate 230 of JBIKTM010000009.1, forward strand.
AGCCCCAGCAGGTTCGGTACTGGTCGAGCACGAAGTCGGTGCGTCCCCGTTCGAAAAAAAGTGGGAACACGAAATGAGCGAAATAGGGAGTGATGAGACGCGCGTTAAAATTCAGCGGACTTTCATTTCGTGGCGCCTGAGGATTGTTCGGAAAACAATCCAAGAGATGGGCGGCGAGATGGTCGAGGCAGGCGGTTTCGTCCTCGACGAGGCCGAGCATCATGGCGAGCGCTGCACTGTGGTAACCGACGGCGGCCCAGTTGCCGGAGTCCAGTTTCCTGCGCAACCGCGCCCTCAGCATGATTTCCAGTGTCCCAGCGCGCTCGCGGTAGGACACGCCGTCGCGTCCGGTCTCCTCTGCCCATGCTGCCATTTCCCGCATGGCGTAAAGAAGAAGGAGGTTTGTGGCGGTGTCGGTGGGTTCCTCGGTGCGATATCCCCAGTCGACAAAAATCTGTCCGGCCTCGTTGCGTAGCCCTTCTTCGCTGAGGAAAGGGTCTAGTGCTTGCATGTTCCGCACGGCAGCTGGCCAAAGTTCGTCGAGCAAACTGCGGTCGCCTGTACCGCGGTGGTAATTCCGCACCGCCGCCACCCACAAGAAGGCGTAGGTGCTCATGTGGTAACACCCGCCGGGACACACCGCCGCGATCATGCCGTCTTCCCGCGCACAAAGTGCGGCCTGTACGAGGGTGCGACGGCAAAGCAGCTGGTCGTGGAAAAGAACTGCGGAGTTTCCTATTCCGGTCGCTGCAGCGTCACCGGTCCATTGGCCGCGTTCGCGTGTGGGATTGTCGGTCAAAGCGTCTTCGGTGCAGGCGCGATGAGTCTCTGCGCCGGCTGCCCAGATTTTTTCCAATAGTGCATCGCCGCACGCAAAAGATGCTTCCGTCGGTGCGTGATAGCAACGCTCGAGATACTTCACCTCCACCGGAACCGTATCGGATCCTGTACCGAGGACATGTACCTCAAGGAAACGTCCGCCTTTTGGCACCAGCGGGGTGAAGGTCTGCCGTCCGCCACGCGCGACGAAGCTGTCGAGGTTGCAAGAGAGGCCGGTGGAAAGGGTGATGAAGGGAGACACGTGGCCTCCGGTCAGAGCTTCGGCGTTGGCCATTTCAATGACCGCACCGGCTGGAGCATTGAGCGTGATCGACGGCCGCCCGAGACGGACGCGTCCGAGGTCATATAGATACCAACGACCCTGCGCGGGCAGACTTTGGCAGATACGGTCACGCATGAAAAAGGCGTAGGCCGGTATGTCATCCGGCAATCCGAACGTGGCGGCCAGAGGTCCTTCGGCCAACGGAGTTAATTCATGCGGGAAACATTGCACTGGTGACAATTTCGCTGCGACCGGCTCGGGCAGATCTGAGGCGCCGAGGATGGGTTCCTTCCACTCAGAGTCACCGAATGTGGTTTCGCGCCAGTGCTCCGGTTCGAGGCGGGTGTCACGGTGGTCGGACCAGCCTAATTGCGGGTTGATTCGACGCGGGGGGGGTACGGCCATCCATGACACATTGGGGCTTTGCAATGTGAGTGGCAGGCCTTTCCAGGCGATGGGAACGTCGCGCTCCTTGTCGAGCAAGCGGCACCAAAGATAAGGCGGTGTGGCTTTGAGCATACGGGTAGTGACGCCGTCGTGGCGCGCATGCACGGCCAGCACATGATCACCGGCGGGAAGATCTATCTGTTCGGTCTGGAACTCCGGCGCTTCGAGCGGATAACGAAACGGTCCTTCGAGCAGCCACTTTCCATCGATCCAAGCCTGGTACCAAGAGGCGCCCACCATGCAAATGCGCACGCGACTATTTTTCTCGAGGCGAAACTGACCGCGGAAGAGTGCTTCACTACCCGGTTCGGCGGTTTGATTTACCCAGAAGGAGTCTTTCATACCCTTGATTCGTCTCGTTGGAGGAGGTGGCGGTACTTAGCAGATTCGGACCACGTCCATCGAGAGCAGGGCGCCGAGCTTGGCAACCCTAGCGGAGATGTGGCCGACGCCGACCGCACAGTGATGGGCCGGACCTTGGGCGTTCCAGCGTTCGACGAAAGCCCGTGCACCTATGGAAAAGCGGTAACGACTGTTGGTGTTGCCGATCTCTAGGATGGGTCCGGGTACCGACTCGCCCTCGGCTACCAGAAGTTTCAGGGAGCCATCGGCATACTCCACCACGGAGAGCAGGGTGACTGGTCCGTGACGGACACTCATCTCCACGGAGAGACCTTTACCGACCTTGCCGTGGTAGACCTCTAACGGGCGGACCTTGGTTTTGCCTGAGGCGATCTTGATGTGGCCGGGGCCGTCATGGCCCATCAGGACCACGTCGTCATCGAAATCCATCGCGTAGTACTCTGTAAAGGAGCCTCCGGTGCCGAAGGTGTCCATGATTTTCATGGCCTGGGCATTTTTGACCTCATATTCGCCGGCCACCGGGATGCCACGGGCAGTGAGCAGGGAGTTACCCAGAATTACAGAGCTCATCACATCCTCGTGCTCCTCGTTTCCAGTGCCCATGTGGTAGTAGGCGAGGGATCCGAGTTTTTTGGCGGCAACCAACTTATCCAGGGCGACGGCGGTACGTGCGGCCCGATCCAGCTCGGCAGCGGAACAATCTTTCTGGATGTCGAACTCCTTGCGGAACTCGGCCAGCTTAGCCTCGGTCTCGGCGGGTTTTACTCCGCGACGCAAGGCGGCCAACTCCTCCACCTCGACGATCTCGAGGTGGCCCCCGAAGTAGGCGACCTGCCGAGTGGTGTCGGTATGGATGTCGAGCATACCGTTGTAGTAGTGACCCATTAGTCCTAGCCGGTTGTGGGACATCACGTGAGCCACGCGGGCTGCTTCGATCCAGTCATCGATTTCCTGCCAGGCCGGGTCGCCGGACTGGAGAGTGCCGGTGACTTGGTGGAAGCCGATGCGGGTACGGTTGAAGGCATTGGCGATCTCTGGGACAGGGCAGGCGCCGCAGTGGGCCAGCCATTCACCGGTCATCTTTGTCCGGTCGCCCATTTTGTTAAAAGTCTTGTAGTCCATGGCCGCAACCGGTTGGAGGTTCAGGATGATCACCGGCACCTTGGCCCGCTGGACCACGGGCAGGACGGTGGAGCTCAGGGCATAGGTGGTGACGTGGAGGAAGATGATGTCCACGTCCGCCCGCCTCATGGCATGACCGGCCTCCATGGCTTTTTCCGGGGAATCGATGAGGCCGAGGTTACAAACCTCCACTCCGGGCCGGGCGATCTTGTCGGCCACTTGGCTGAGATAGCCTTCCAGCCTTGGTTTTAATCCTTCAAACTGGGGCCAGTAGGCCTCTAGGCCGATACCAAACAAGCCGACGCGAAGCGGATGAGAAGATTTCATAGATTATCTTTGGCTAAGGCTTGCCATTGGGCAACGAAAACAGTGCCCGCAGCAGGGCATAAACCGATGTATGGTTTTGGCAAAATCGTCTTCCATTCTGGCAGAATAGGACTTATGTCAAAACTTCGTCAGGTAATTTCAAGAAAATCCTACAAGGCGTTCATATTTATGCGGGGGCGGACGTTTTCTGGACCGGACAGAATTAATCCAAGCAGACTTACGAGTCTAAGATTGAGTGCGTAGAAGGAGATCCGAATCGATTCCCTAAATGACTACTGAACACTCCACGTGTAGCCCACGACACCGTACTTGTGGGAATCGGTTAACATACCAAAAGTGATGTCGACGGTATTATAAGTATCCATTCCTTCCCCAAACTTCTTTGAGCTCCAGTTACCCGAATAGCGCCAAAGGTGAGGGGTGATGACTTCATCCGGGTCGCGCCCCATATACATTTTCACCTCTTCTTTGGACATACAGTTGGTGTCTGATTCGAACCGCATCTTCTCATTGGCAGGCTCCGCAAGGAGCGTGACGCAGGTGAGCAAAATCGATAAAAAAAGCAGGTGAGGTTTCATGTAGAAAATCCTAAAAGGTTTCTCCAACTCGTCCAGCCCTGCCTTATCCTTGGAATATTCTGGGTTAATTTGGGGTTGGGGCAAGTTCCCCAACGAGAGGAGGATGTCGCTCCCGAGCGGGAAATGATGGAGCAGCAGGCGTCCGAGGCCACCCGAGGGGCTATGGACAAAGCGCTTGTTCTTACTGGATATGTGGACGCGACTTATATGTACAATTTTGGGCCCGGGACGGCGACCAGCGCCATCGATTTTGCCAACGATACGATTCCCAAAGGTGACTTAAATCTCAGCGCGCTCTGGCTCAGACTGGAAAAACCTTTAAGCCGTGGAAATTCGGTTGAAGCGGGATTCCAAGCAGGGTTTATGTTGGGGGAGGATGCCACCCTCTATGCGGCAGCGGGGACTGCGAATCAGCCAAGCGGTCCTGACAGCAACGCCCTGTACGTGGGCGAGGCCTTTGCCAAGTTCTGGGTTCCAGAGGCGCAGATGGAGATGTGGGTCGGGAAATTTCAGTCGGATATTGGTTACGAGACGATCTGGAGGCCTGATAATCCCTGCATCACCTTTGGCATCGCAGACGCATTCATGCCGCAGGATAACACCGGGTTTCTGGCGATCTTTGCCCCTGATCCGCTTTTCGATGTGGGGGTAGGGCTAGGCAACTGTTCGGGCGAAAGTAACGATCTCGCCAGTTTTGGGGCTGGGGACGAGGCAGCGATCTTTAGTTACCTGATCCTAAGAAATCCTAAGGACAACGCTAGGTTGCAACCTGGTTTTTATGCAACCCCGTGGGGAACCCATGGGTCGAATGCACGAGTCGCTCTCGACCAAAACTCCTACTATGCATGGAATCTGATTGGGGACTGGTCCCCTCTTTTTGCGGAGGATTGTTGGAAATTGACATTCAATGTCACGGGGGGCTCTGGGACGGGACAGGCGGAGGTAGAGGCACCCACCACTTATGTAACTACGGCTCTTTACTCTACATGGACTCTTATGGATCCGGTGACGTTAACGGGGCGGGCTGAGTATGTGCACACGAGCAACTATGTCTTGCCCATAAGCACTCGCCGTAGTGGAGGAGACTTCTACGACTACACGCTAACGCTGGCGGTGAAAATCACAGAGGAACTAGTTTGGCGGGGAGAAGGTAGGTTCGCCTGGGGGGCAGGAACAACGGCTTCGGTAAACTCCACCGAAACAAGCCTGCAGCAGGATCTCTACGCACCCGCCTCGAATTCGCTTTGGACTTTGGCTACAGAAGTTTACTACCGCTTTTAAACGGACTCTTTTTTCCAGATCTCCACCTTGGCCAGGACATCCTCGACTGTGATTCGACTCATTCGACCCTTTCGGTGTTGAAAGGTTATCTTCGGCTCTTCTCCGGCATTATGGAATGCATCGATCAGGAGACGGAAATCTTGGCGCCAAGGTCCGACCCGTGCCGGGCTGTTATATCCATAAAGGCCGATAACAGGTTTGCCGAGTGCGCCGGCGAGATGCAGGGGGCCGGTATCGGGCGAGATCACAAGGTCGCACCCATCAAGAATGGCGACGAGACGACGAAGACCACAACCCAGTGCTTCATTGGGGGGATGACAACACTCCTGAAGCATTTTTTTTCCCAAGGCAGTTTCCCGCGGTGAGTTGGCTCCGACAAGTACGGTGTGTAATCCGAACTGTTCGTGCAAAGCATCGTTGAGTCGGACCCAAGAGTCGGGAATCCAATCCTTTTTTGGATTGCTGGTGCCTGCAACAAGGGCGACTCGTGGAGAGGGGAAGTGACGAAAGAAGTGGGTTTGCCACTCCTGCTCTGATGGCCACGGCCCCAGATTCCACTCGATCGGTTCGCGGGGAATTTCCAAATAGTCGAGAAATTCAAGAAAGTGTTCTTGAACGTGTTGGATGGGGCGCTTGGGGAGATGGTGGTTATTGGCGAGCCAGTTGAACTCGCGAGCGCGACTGGGATCGAGTCCAATTTTAATAGGAGCACGGCAGAGCGCGGTGAGAAGGGTGGCTTTGAAATAGCATTGGAGATCGAGCACTACGTCGAAGGGTCGATCCGCCAGTTCCATGGCCATTTTGACGAACCCTGCGAGACCTGCTTTTCGTTGAAAAAGCAGAATTTCATCTACCGCAGGATGTCCTTGGATTAAGGCAGCACCTGCTTCTTGTAGAAGCCAGGTGATATGGGATTGGGGACGATGCCTCTTAATCGCGTTGACGATGGGAAGGGCGTGGGTGACATCGCCCACTGCGCTGAGGAGAACGATACAGATTCGTGGGTTGGAGGAGAGTTTCATGAGGAGGGAAAGAGTTCCCGCCATAGAGAGGGAACTTCCGTTTCAGTAAAGCCGAGTGCACCGAGTTTCGCTAATTTCAGAAGAGAGCGGAGGAGGCGATTGCGGTTGGCGGTGTCGACCTGAGATGGGTTTTGGGGTTCGACCTGAATGGCGTCGACATCCAGAAGCCAGGCTTGGTTGGGGGATTGGGTGAGGAGAATGTTCCGTGCGTTGCAATCAGGATGCAGGATCCCGTTTTGGCAGCATTTGTGAAACAACTTACGAATTGAGGAGAAAGCCCGGGTCCGGGCGGGGGAAGATGGGCGAGTGGAGAGGAATGAGGCGAGATCAAGGCTGTTGGGGATGTAGGAGGTTACGATGTCGATACGCCATTGGGAACCTGCAGGATAAAAGAGGGCAGCTTGGATAAGGGGGGTAGGGATCTTTTTTGTGGAAAGAAGAGAGCTGCGTTCGATCTCCTTGAGAGCGCGAGTGGTGTTTGTGTATAGATCTTTTGAAAACTTACCCCACAGCCCGCCATGAACGCATGGGCGAACGACTAGTTGAGTGGTGGTGGTGATGGGGAAAAGAACTACGGGTGCGCGACCTTTGAAAAGGCGGTGTTGGGGGTGGCGACGTGCAGCCTGACGTAGGGGGGCTTGGGGATTAATTTTTTTCCAGGAGGAGAGGAGGGGATTGTGGATCGAGGGGCGAATCCAAGCTGGGCCTGTGGGAAGGGTGTGAAATTGAAACCCTTTGGGGCAGGAGAGGGGGGTCACGGTTGGAAAGGAGGAATGGGGAAAGGTGCGGGATCTCCCGTGCGCATGCCTTGAGCTAAGGTGGGATTCATTTTTCCTGCAACGCTCTCCCAGGTTTGGAGGAGATAGTTCAAGGGGGCGCGTGTAGTTTCGGTGGGCAGATCGGAACAGTCGATCGCACGGCGAAGGGCATCTCGGGCAGAGACCCCATCGGTTTGCAAAGAGTAGAGGGCTGCGAGGGCTTTGTTTCTGGTGCGGGCACCTTGGGAGCCGGAGAGGTTTTTTGGGTCTAGTGCAGGTACGATTTGCTGAAGATGGTCTTCGATCCGGCGCTGCCGACGAGCCAGCTCTGCCTGTTGCTGGATTCGGCGTTGGGCTTGGGCATCCATGTTCGCTTGGACGGGAACAACTTGAGTCCAAGCGGGTGAGCCTGACAGGAGACCCGAAATGAGGAGAGTGAAGAGGGCCGACCGCACGTTACGGCTGGAGTAGAATAATTTCGTAGCGGATATCGATGCCATCAAGACGTTCGTCCTGGGTGTTATCGAAGTTGGCCCGCATGGAGTTTTGAATCGTGTTCACGATGGCGGCGTTGCCTTTGCGGGCAAGAACACCGCGTGCGATTTTGTTTTCGGCCGCAGGAAACCCCCTTTGGCGTTCCAGTTTGTCGAATCCAAGGGTGCGGTACGCTTTTTTCGGCTTACCCTTTTTCCAAATTTGGATTCCTTGTGCAATGATGATCTCTTCATCGGACGGGGCAGCGACAGGGGCGTTGGTGGGTGCGGGGGGAGGGGTAGCAGGGAGACGGCCGGCTGGGTTGGTATCCTGCGCTTGGCAAAATGGTATCCAGAGGGTGAAGAGGGCAAGGAGGAGGTAATTCATACTGCTATGGTAGATAGGAGATGAGTGAAATCGAGTCGTGATTTTTGTCGATTCGGAGGTAAGCCAAGTAAATGAAACACAAACAATTGACCCTAAAAACGGATCCGATAACGAAACTTCTCCTCGCTCTGGTTGCGGCGGGGCTTTGGTGGCATGCATTTGCTCCCTGGGTTTCGACCTCGGCTCATGCAGATGGAGTAACAAAAGTGGATGTGGTTTCGTTGGCTGGAGAAAAGATTCAAATGACCAGTCAGGAGGACCTTAACCAGTCAGAGCCGAGCTCTGTCAAAAGGAGAGGGCTGCCCGTTTGTAACGTTAACACCCGGTAAATAGGTTTAGCGGCGGCGACCTCTTCCCCCCCTACGGCGTCTGCGGTACGGTGCGTGATGGGATGAGGTGTGGCGACGGGTGACTTTACGAGTCAAGTGTCCGACTGCACGGACGAGGCCACGGGTTATCCAGCTGATTGCGGTGAGAAGCTCGCCAATCGGTAGGCTGGGCAACCGAAGTCCGCGTGGCTTGGCGGATTTGAGGCCGTGTTTGCCCTCGCGAGCAGCTCGTCGTTCCAACTCGTGATCGACCTGATGTCCGATTCGGCGGGCTTCTTCAATCGCCTCTTTCATGGAAAAAATAAAGCAGGGGATGGGTTGATCGGGCAGGTGATCGAGACGGACTTTTTCCAGTGAAATAGGACGAACTCCATAACGGCCTCCGGGTTTGCCGAGATCAGGTTGGCCTTCGCCGGCATGAATAAGGACGACGGCAACTTTTGGGGTGTGGCCATATCCCTGCCGGATCATCTCTGCGGCGGAGCGGAGTTGTTTCGCGGCTCGAGAGACGGCGGAGGCAGAACCTAGTCCGCTGAGTTTGAACTCAAATACTGCGGTGGCTTTATCTCCCGTAAAGGCCACGGCATCCAGTTCTCGGAATCGGTGACGTCCGCGATGGTGGTCGTCGTGTTCGGGGTCTTGGTATCGCAGGATGCGACGATCCCCAAGGTGAAAGTGGCGGGATAGAATGGAGCGAACGCCGAACTCTGCGGCAAAGCTGATGATGGATAGGGCGGCAGGTTCGATTCGAACTTTGCCTTCGCGTTGGCGTTCCCGCCGTCGCCGAAAAGCAAAGCCTTCGGACCAACGGAGATATTCGGCATCGTTGAAGGGAACGAGGTCGACTTTTCCGTAGTTGGGCAAAGAGGGTGGGGAGGAGTGAGAGTGGGGGTGCACGTTCAGAAATTTGTTTTTTCAGGCTTTTTTGCGCCTACGACGCAACAGATTCCTGCATTGCAGAGGGCTAGAGCCAAGGCGCCTGACCAAAACCACTCCCCGCCTGTGGCGAATTTTTGATAGGCGGCCCAGCAGAGGAGGGAGAGACCGCTTCCATTGAGGAGAAGGCCGAGAATGACCAAAGAGAGCCAACGAATCATGAGATTTCAAGGTAACCAGTTCCAGATGAGGGGCAAGAGAGGACAGAGGCCGAGGATTGACCCGAGGGATAAAAAAAGGGATTGTAGACGCACATGAAATTCTCAGAAATCGAAAAACAACTAGGGGGAGAGGCAAAGAGCCTGCTTGGGCACACTTGTAAGACGGTATCCAAGGCGCGACTGCATCTGCCTGGGCCTGACTTTGTAAGTCGGGTTTGGCGGGATAGCGACCGATCGATCGCGGTTTTACGAAATTTGCAGACGACCTTCAGTCACGGGCGGTTGGGGGGTACGGGCTATTTGTCGATCTTGCCTGTGGATCAGGGAATTGAGCATTCGGCTGGGGCATCCTTTGCGCCGAATCCCGACTATTTCGACCCAGAAAATATCGTTAAGTTGGCGATTGAGGGTGGTTGTAATGCCGTGACGTCGACGTTGGGTGTATTGGGAGCGGTGGCTCGAAAATATGCTCATCGGATTCCTTTTGTTTTAAAAATCAATCATAACGAGTTGCTGACCTATCCGAATGTGGCTGACCAGAAGCTGTTTGCCGGTGTGAAACAGGCATTCGATATGGGGGCGGTTGGTGTGGGAGCCACAATTTACTTTGGATCACCTGAATCGGGGCGGCAGATCGAGGAGATTTCCCGTTCGTTCGCGATTGCTCATGAGCTCGGCATGTACACGATCCTATGGTGTTACATTCGAAATCCTGCCTTTAAAACAAAGGAGAAGGATTATCACCTGTCGGCCGATCTGACCTCGCAGGCCAACCACATCGGATCGACTATCCAAGCCGATATTATCAAACAGAAGCTCCCGGAGAACAACGGGGGCTACAATGCGTTGAAGTTGGCGGGAAGTGATTATGGAAAGACCGATCCCCGGATTTATTCCGAGCTGACTTCGGATCATCCAATCGATCTTTGCCGATACCAGGTGTTGAACTGCTTTGCCGGCCGAGCGGGACTGATTAATTCCGGTGGAGCTTCCGGTAAGAACGACATTGCTGAAGCGGTGAAGACGGCTGTCATCAATAAACGCGCGGGTGGCATGGGACTCATTTCCGGTCGCAAAGCATTTCAAAAGCCTCTGAAGGATGGGGTTGAGATTTTAAACGCGATTCAGGACGTTTATCTCGCCAAGGAGATCGACATCGCTTGATGTCCATTCGCGGGGACCGTGTCCACGCTCGGGTCTGGTGCTTTACGCCCAATCCCGTTTTCGAAACCAAGGTCGAATCTCCTAACGGATGTGTTGTTTCATCCGCAGGAGGAAAAGGTCACAATGTTGCCCGTCAGTTAAGCCGATGGGGAGTCCCGGCCATCTCTGTGGTATGTAACGGTGGAGCTGAGGGAAAGGAATGGTTGGATCATGCTAGGAAAGAGGGGGTGAAAACCCTGCAGATTCCGGTTCGGGCTGGAATGAGGCAGGGGTGGGCTTGGTTGAAGGAAGGTGTAGAGCGGATCGATTTTTTTACGGAAGATTTGAAAGTCGGGAAAAGTGGCTGGCGAAAGATTAGGGATTTTTGGATACGGAATTGTAAGTCAGGGGACTGGTGGGTGGTGGCAGGAAGTTCGGCGACGGGCTGGCCGAAAGGTTGGTGGAAAAAAGTGATCGGGGATCTGCAAAAAAAAGGAGTCACTGTTGTGGTGGATAGCCGAGGGGCACTTTTACGGGAGGCGGTGCAGGCGGGGGCGGATTGGATCAAATGCAATCTTGCTGAGGCGGAAGCGACGACGGGAATGAAGGGAGTCGAGAGGTGTATCCAAAATCTGATAGGAAATGGAACAACGGGTGTGGTGGTGACTTTGGGGAAAAAGGGGTTGGTAGCCGAGGTGAACGGAGCCATGTTTTCGATTCCCGCAGCCAAGGTAAAGGTCAAGGATCCGACCGGTGCGGGCGATGTGGTCACTGCCGCGCTTGCTTATGGTGAGACCCGCGGGTGGACGATGGAGAAGACCTTGCGAATTGCGCTAGGAGTCGGCGCGCGGAAGGTCAGCCGCTGGGGTGATGTAGCCAAAGGTTGCCTGCGGGATTGAGTCGGGTGGGGGAAATCGCGTAGAATCTTTTTATGGGAAGACAGTGGTTACATGCAAAGAGGGAGGTTGCCTCTCTAAAAAAATCGAAGACAACCAGCAAGTTTGTTCGCGAGATCAGCCTTGCCGCTAGGCAGGGGGCCGATCCCACACTGAATGCCCGATTGGCAGCCGCATTAGAGCGAGCCCGCAAGGAAAGTGTATCCCGGGATATCATAGAACGCGCGATTCAGAAGGGATCGGGAACGGGGGAAGGTAAAGATTCGTTGGAGCATATGGTGTTTGAGGGATATGCCCCACACAAAGTTCCTCTGATCGTGGAAGCGTATACGGATAATCACAACCGGACGGCTCCTGAGATTCGGGTGCTATTTAAGGCTGGGTCCTTGGGTTCTTCCGGAAGCAACCGTTTCCTTTTCGATCAGGTGGGAATTGTGGAGGCACATCATCCAAAAGCGGATACGGATCGGGAAACGGCGGCGATTGAGGCAGGGGCGAACGAAGTAGAGGCCTTATCCCATCAGCAAAATGACGATATTCCTGATGAGACCTGTGGGGCTCGATTTCTGACCGAACGTACGGCGATGCACGGGGTGGCGGATTGGCTCAAAAAGAATGGGTGGACCGTAGTGACGAGCGAATTGGGTTTTGTTCCGAAGAACTATCCTGAGCTGAGTGATGAAGCTCGTGGGGAAGTAGGGGCGTTTTTGCAATCGCTGGAAGATCACGATGATGTCCATCGGATCTGGGCGGCTGTTCGTTAGTTGTGCGCCGTTCCGGACGATCCGTCGCCAAAGCCGATCTACCCCAAAAAACTTGCCTGCACTGCGGGCGACCGTTTGCCTGGCGGAAAAAGTGGGAACGTGTTTGGGACAAGGTGAAGTACTGCAGTGATGCGTGCCGAAGGGGGAAGTTATTCGTCCAGAAGGGCCTGAAAACGTAGACCCTTGATCTTGTCGAAATGTCGTCGATTCCGGGTGATCAGGGGTTTCTGGTGGGCTAATGCCGTGGCGGCGATCCAAAGATCATTTTGTCCCACGAGTTTGTAGGAAGGTTGATCCTGCAACGACGAGCAGAGGCGGGCGTAAAACGGGATGACCGGCTCGGCGTTCAGGATGGGTAACCCGATATGGAGGAACTGCCGAACTCGTTCTGGATCGTGTTTGGCCTTCTCGGCGCCGTGCCAGAACTCACCCAAAACAACCCAGGGGAGGCCGATGGATTGATCAGCGTTCCGGTTGGCGAAGGATTGGGCCCAGGGCTGTTTTCTCCAAAGTCCCACCAGCAAGGTCGTATCGGCAATCAGATCCATGGGTTATGTTTGGATGCTGACTTCTGGGTGATAGCTTTTTCCATTTTGTCGTTGCCGGGGAGACGGTCGGTTTGGTGGGTTTCCACAAAACGGAGGAAGGAGCCGAGGGTGCCGGGTTCGGGCACGACCCGTTTGACTACGCTCGAGAAGGATTCGTTCCCACCCTTTTTCCAGGCCTTCAATCGGGCGTAAGCAGGTTCATCCAAGGTGATTGTCTTCATGTATTCGTGTATACACGAGTATGTGCATGAAGCAAGGATCAGAAAAGGAGCTGACGGTCAGCCGAGTATAGTTCCCGCCAGTGACAAGGTTTGAGGTCTCCTAATTCCAGAGCACCGATCCGGACACGCAGTAGACGCAGGGTGGGATGACCGACGGCAGCGGTCATTTTACGAACCTGCCGGTTTTTGCCCTCCGTTAATTCGATGGCGATCCAGCTGTCAGGAATGGTCTTACGGACACGGATGGGTGGATCCCGTGGAGGGAGTTGGGGTTGGGGATCCAGAAGCCAGGCTCGGCAAGGAAGGGTCTGATGTTCGCTGATGGAGACTCCGTGGGAGAGTTTTTCTAAGGCGGTTGATGTCGGTATTCCCTCCACTTGAGCCCAGTAGCAACGGGGGTGGGCGTTTTGAGGATCGAGTAAGCGGGTGTTGAGGCCGGGTTCGTCGCTGAGGAGGAGTAAGCCCTCCGAATCGGCATCGAGTCGACCTAGTGGATAAATGTCTTTGGGGAAGCCAAATTGGGCGAGGGTACGGTTAGGGGAGCCATCGGGAGTAAACTGGGAGAGGACTCCGTACGGTTTATGGAATGCGATCAGCACATGAAAATCCGAAATTCTAGCGGAGAAGCTTTTCTTTCGTCGCTTGATCTAATGTAGGGGTGCTGAGGATAAATTGGCGGGCGGCGGCTGGATCGTACTGCAACCAACGCGTGACGGCCGCCTCTACAGCACTCTTTCGTGCGTTCGGGGAAGAAATATCGACCGCCCACTGTGCAGCGGCTCCTGCATCGTATGGGGAGAGAGAGCCACAGTATGCGTTGAGGGCTGTATCCCGCAGGTCTGGGTCGTTCAAACTTCGGATCCATTGGCCAGCAGCTTGGGGATCGGTTCTGGCCCATGTGCCTGCGACAGCTCCAATGGCGGAGTTTCGATCTGTTTTCTTGGACAGGGAAAGGGACCAGCTGACAGCTTCCATGGGATCCATCGAGGTCCAGCGTCCTGCGACAGATCCAATTCGAGAGGTAAAGAAGGGTTGTCCCATGGGGCTGGCGAGCCAGTTCGCTGCCGCCTGAGGATCGCTTCCGATGAGAGAACCCAAGGCGGCCTCGAAAAACTTTCTCTGAACAGGCCCTTGGGCCAATTTGGAGCCGAGAGCGACCTCAGTGGATTTTCCTAATCCCCAAGCAAGGGCAGCGTTCGGATCTTTCTTCACCCAGTCGCCTGCCAATTTTGCCATAAGGGCCCACTGAACATCTCCTGGCTGTTGAATCAACCAAGCAGCAGCTCCAGCCGGATCCCTTTTGGTCCACTCCCCGAGAATTGCATCTAAAGTTTTTTCTCGAACCGGCCCAGCAAGGGATCTGGCCCACTTCATAGCTGTTTGAAAATTCTTTGTGGCGTGAGGTGGAGCTGTGGCTGCGCTGGCGATTCCACGAGCGGATGCAGGACGCAATGAGGAGATGCTTTTTGCAGCAGCGGTGGAGTCTTTCTTGGCCCAAACGCTGTAGACTGTGCTGATGGAGGAGTCGCGAAGGGAGGGGGAGCCAAGGTTTCCCGCCCAGCGTGCGGCGGATGCAGGATCGGCCGTGGCCCATATGGATAGGGCTTCCAAAAGAAGGCTTTCCTCGGCTCCCTGGAGGGCCGCTGTGTAGGCATATTGGCAGGCGAGTTGGGGTTCTAAGTTGGCCCAGCGTTGGACAAGCCAATGCTCCACCTGATCCGCGGAGGCTCCTGGAGACCAGGTGGAAAGTTGGGAAAGCTGGCTTCGAACTTCTGAGAGAGAAAGGGAGCGAATCGCCTTTTCGTCCCATTTTGCCTGACTCTTTGCGGCAGGATTAGCTTGGGGTTGTGTCGTCTTACCCTTTTTCTCTGGGGGCTTGGGTGTGGACGTTGGATTAGGTGATTGTTCTGTCGGGCTGGTCGACTCTGCAAGTGGATTAAAAAAGAGAGGACGGCCAAAAAAAGTTCCAATGACAAAGCCAACAAAAAGGGCTGCAGGAATGAAAAGAGAGCGAGCGGAGTGTTCTACTTTTGGGCTTCGAGAAACCTGAGGGCGTTTTGACGGATCTGCTTCTGATCGGCGGGGGTTTTTTTGTCCCATAAACTGACCATCATACCGATCCGCGGGTTTTTGCCAAAGCGCTTTGCGTGTTGCCCAAAAAAGTTCCAGTAAAGGGAGTGGAAGGGGCAGGCATCCGGGCCTTCTTTCTTTTTGGGGTCGAACCGGCAAGACGCACAGTGGTTGCCCATCTTTTCCTGATAGGCGGCTCCTGCTGCATAAGGTTTTGTGGCAAAAAAGCCACCATCGGCAAACAGGATCATCCCCAGCACGTTGGGGGCCATGACCCAGTCGTAGGCATCGAGGTACATTTCCGTGTACCAACGGAGAACGGCCTGGGGCTCATAGCCTCCCAAGAGAAAGTAGTTCCCTAAAACCATGAGACGCTGAATGTGATGATTGTAAGCGTGGTCAACGGCACCCTGAATGGCCTGCGAAACGCAACGCATGTCGGTATCCCCCGTGTAGGCCCAACGGGGGAGGGGGCGAGTGGCTTCAAGAAAGTTTACGTTTCGATACTCGGGCATTTTGAGCCAGTAGATTCCATGAATGAATTCCCGCCAGCCGAGAATTTGTCGGATGAATCCCTCTACGGAGTTCAGGGGTGCTTTGCCCTCACGATAGGCTTTTTCTGCGGCGCCGATGCACTCCTGTGGAGAGAGGAAGCCTAGATTCAGAAAGGGGGAGAGGACCGAGTGAAAGAGGACGGACTGTCCCTCGACCATCGTGTCTTCCCAAGGGCCAAACTTTTCCAGGCGTTGTCGAATGAAAACCTTTAACCACTCCAGGGCGCCCTCTCGGGTTGCGGGGATCCAGAGGTCGGCTCCTTTTCCGGGGTGATCGGGAAAGAGTTGTGCTACCTCCTTGGCAACTTGGGCAACCAGGGGGTCTTTGGTTGGGGGTGGAAGGGGAGGAATGACAGGTTTTTGCTTTGCGAATTCACGAAAGGTACGTCGGTTTTGGTCGTCCAGGTTCCAGTCTCCGCCTTCGGGTTTGCCGTTGGAATCGAGCAGGATCTTTCTCTCTGTTCGTAGACGACGGTAGTGAGATTCCATTAAGAGGCTTTTCTTTCCTTCAGCCCACGATTGAAACTCTGCACGGGGCACGAGGAACTGTGGGCTCGGATGGCGTTGGACGGGGATTCCCAGTTTCTTGGATAGGGCGGGAAGGGAGTGGTACGTGTCGTACTCGTTGGGGTCGAGAAGGTGAATTTCGCGAATACGATGTTTTTGAATCCATTCGGCGAGTACGGCGGTGTAATCGGATCTTTTAGGAAGGTCGGTTAAGTGGTGGTAGAGAACGTGGTACTTCCTTTTCTTTAATCCTGCGGCGTAGTGGCGCATGGCAGAGTAGAGAAGGGTTAATTTTTGTTGATGGTACCGAATGTGGGAACCGCGTGGTGCAGATTCAATCATACCGACGAGAAGATCGGGACTGGTGGATAGGAGAAGTGGATGGTCGGGGAGGAGTTGGTCACCTAGGACCCAGATAAGGCGCATGGATCAAGGGTAGAGGAAATCCGTCTGCGTCAAGGGGGCGGTAAGAGATTTCTTGTTCTTAGGGATAAGCGGGGAATGATAGAGAAATGCTGACATTTCCTGAGGAGATCGTTCTTTTGGCTTTGGATGACAAAACGGGGAAATTTGTGGATCTACCGCCTTTGGCGATGGATCAGGCGTTGGCGGGTGCCGCCTTACTGGAGTTGGCCTTTCAAAATCGGATTGATACCGATTTAACCCATTTGAGTTTGGTAAACCCCAAGCCGACAGGGGAGGAGATGCTGGATCCTCTTTTGGAGAAAATTGTAACGGCGAAAGATAAGAAGGATGCAAAGTATTGGGTGGGGGTCTTTTCGGCCGATGGGGAGAAGATTCGGGAGAAGGTGCTACGCCGTTTGGTTCAGCGCGGTGTCTTGAAGCATGAGGAGAAGAAGATTTTGTGGGTAATCCCAGGGCGTCGCTACCCGATGGTCAATGATCAGGAAGAGAGAGAGGTGCGGAAGCGGATTCGATCCGTGGTTGTGGATGGGGAAGTGCCAAGCCCTCGTGACGTTGTTTTGGTGAGCTTGGCGAGTGCTTGTCAGCTTTTGCGGTCTGTATTTACGGATGCCGATCTTCTGAAATACAGCGCAAGAATTGCAGAGGTTTCTAAAATGGATCTGATTGGAAGAGCGGTTTCGAAGTCGGTTGCTGAAGTTCAGGAAGCGGTGATGCGGGCGGTTTTGTATTCGGTCTAAAACTTTCCACACCCACAAGAGCCGGGGCCACACCCGTGGGTTGAGGACGATGGAGAGGATGCCTTTGTTGAGCCAAGAATTCCAAGTCCGCCAGAAATGATTCTTCGAACGGGTTGGCCTGTTTTTGGATGGCGGGTGAGGGGCGAATCCTTCATCGAGTGTTGAATTTCAAACTGAACGGGAAGTTCACCGTCTTTGGAGGGGATTGTTTCGTACACGTAAGTAGCCATGGGGATAGAATAAGGTAAGACACGGGGAAGGACCGAGAAAAAAGGAGACATCGAAATGCAGATCGTTTGCTCTGCGCAGGAAATAAGCCAAGGTTGGAGTATGCGTGCCGACGATTTTCAGTATGCGCTAGAGAACACGAAGGTGATTCTTCCTCCCCAAAAGAGGTTGGAGACCTTTGGTACGACGATTTTGAATTACCACTTAATCACAGAGGAAATGGATGCGGTGAATCGCATGCTGGTTCGAGAAGGGCGAATTCATGCGCAGAAGCCCGAGCTGGTGACTCCGGATAGTTTTGCGAAGTTGCTCCTCGATGGCTTTGGGGAGAAGGCGGAGAGATATGCGGATGCTGTCAGTGAGTTTGCGTCCCAGATTGCGATTTTGAAGTATGGGTTTTCCTTTCGAAAGGATGAGACACGGCGGTATGAGGTGTCAGGAGCCTTAGCTGAAGTTTCTGATAAGGTTCGGGCTGAAGTAGAGGCAAAAGGGGATCCTTTAGCCACGGTTCTGACAGGTGTGGATGACGGGTGGGAGGTCTGCTTGCTCAAATTCGCGCTCGATATGGTATTGGCTTCGGGTGGTGATCACGTTCGAGATTTGCGCCGACGCGGTTTGCTCTAGTCGAAGTAAGACTCGGATTCGTTGGGCTGAGGGTTAGGGTGGAACAGTGAAATCGATTACTAAGGCGTGGCTGGGATGGGCGGGTAGGGTCGTATTGACCTTCGGGGCGGTATGGTTTTTGGCCACCAAGCTTAACTGGGGTGAATTTTGGGAGATTGTCCGTCAGGCAGATGCCCGTTGGTTGGGGTTAGCTGGGTTGACGTATGGGGGCGTGGTGGTGATCTCAATTGTAAGATGGCACTTACTTCTTGAGGTGGCAGGGGTGGCCGTTGGGTGGGGTCGAACTGCACAACTTTCGATGGCAGGACTTTTTTTTAACAGCGTTTTGCCCGGAATGATGGGGGGTGATGTCATGAGGGCGTACTGGGCGGCACAGGATGCTCCGCAAGCCCGGCCCGCGGCTGTTGTTTCGATTTTATTAGAGAGAGTTCTTGGTCTGACTGCGACTGTATTGGTAGGGGCGGCTTTGATTCTTCCGCACTGGTCGGATTTGACGGATCATCCGGTGACGCGGGCAGGGGCGTATGCTTTCTTGATCGTTACGGGGATTCTTTTTGTTTTGCTGCTCATTTTGGGTCATCCCTCGTCAGGGAAAATTCTCAGCGGACAGGCGCAGGTGGGATGGAGAAAGGTGGCAGGAGAAGGAGCGGAGGCTTGCCATATCTGTCTAACTCATCCGATTGGGGCTGGAGCTGGATTGGGGCTGAGCGTATTCGCACAGATTTTGTTGGTCTCCCTTTTCTACTGCGTTTCTCAGGCGATGGGACTGGATGTTGGTTTTTGGCAGTTGGCTTCGGTTCTTCCTATGGTGGCGATGATTACTGTGTTGCCGATTACTTGGAATGGACTGGGTCTTCGGGAAGCTGCCTTTGTGACTTTTTTAGGAACGTTTGGAATTGCTACGGCACAATCGGTGGCTCTTTCCCTGACGGGATTTGCGGTGATTCTTCTGTGGAATCTTTTAGGGGGCCTTGTTTATCTGGTAGCAGGAGTCGGACGTAAAGGAGTTTAGCTTTTACCCTTTCGACCAAGGTGGGTTCGTAGGAAGGGGGCGGTACGTGAAGTTTTTGATGTGGCTACCTGTTCCGGGGTTCCCTGCGCCATAATGGTTCCTCCGGCCTCACCACTTTCAGGGCCGATATCGATTAGATAGTCGGCTTCTGCCAGTACATCGAGGTGATGCTCGATGACCACCACGCTGTGTCCTGATTCCACAAGCCGGTGCATGAGGTCGAGTAAGCGGCGAACATCCTCCAAGTGAAGGCCTACGGTAGGCTCCTCTAGAAGGAAAAGTTGATGTGCAGGGCGACGTGCTCTTCCTTTGGCGTGAGCGTGATCAGCTGCGATCTGGGCCGAGGCTAGTTCGGTCACAAGTTTAAGACGTTGGGCTTCGCCGCCCGAAAGGGTCGGGCTGGTTTGCCCCAACTGGAGATACCCAAGACCTGTTTCTGTCATAAGTCTGCAAGGGGTAGCGATCCGAGGGTGAGGAGCAAAGAACTCGGCCGCTTTTTCTGCGGAGAGTGCCAGAGCCTGCTGAATCGATATGTCTCGGTAGCGAATGGCAAGAATCTCGGGTTTCCAGCGCATGCCATTACACTCCTCGCAACGCACGTCCGCGGGGGGAAGGAAACTCATCTGCACCCGAATGGTGCCCGCGCCATCGCACGCAGGGCATCGGCCTGGACCTGCATTGTGAGAGAAGTGGGAGGCGGTAAAGCCGGACTGTTTCGATATCGGCAGAGCCGCAAAGAGGGTTCGAAGATCGTCCATTAGCCCCAAGTAGGTTGCCACGGTGGAGCGGGGTGTTTTTCCAATGGGGGACTGGTCGACCTCAACCACGCGGTCAATCAAATCGGCTCCACGGACTGATTCCCACCGGGAATCCTTTCGGCTTCGTTCAGGAGATGTAGCGGGAATTAGAATTTCCCGAACTAGGGTGCTTTTTCCTGATCCACTAACACCTGAGAGTGCTGTGAGGCGATGCAGGGGGATCGAGACATCCATTCCGGTGATATTTCGTGCCTTGGCGCCTTTAATCTTAATCCACGAAGTCGAGGAATCGATCGGGCGTCGGTGTCCGCGGGCGGGATGTTGAATTGGTTCGCCCAGAAGACGGGCGGTGGCCGAGCGACCTTTGGAGTCGATCTCTTTCCAAGTTCCTTGGGCTACAATTTCTCCGCCATGAATTCCTGCCCCAGGGCCAAGATCGATGATGTGGTCGGCGGCTCGCATGGTGTCCTCATCGTGCTCGACGACGACGAGGGAGTTTCCACGGTCCCGCAAATCGCGAAGAATGCCTAAAAGCTTTTGATTGTCCCGAGGGTGAAGACCGATTGTGGGCTCATCGAGCACATACAAGACACCCTGGAGATTAGAGCCGAGTTGGGCGGCAAGTCGGATTCGTTGAGATTCGCCACCGGATAGGGTCGGAGCGGATCGGTCGAGATTCAGGTAATCGAGTCCAACCTTACGCAGGAAGGCGAGACGTTGAAGAATCTCTGGCTGGATATCTCGGACGATAGCAGCTTCCCGACCTGAGAACTTTACCTTTGAGAAAAAGGTCTCGAAGTTGCGAACGGATAGGGAGTTGATTTCTGGTATCGTTTTTCCTGCAAAGCGAACCGAGCGTGCGATGGGATTCAGGCGAGCCCCTTGGCAGGATGGGCAGGGAAGAAGCTCACCATCAGGAATCTCTTCACGCGCAAGTTCTAACTGCTGTTCTCGTTCGGCTTCATCCTCGGAATCGGGTTCGGGAGGTTTTGCGAGCAAGGTTCCGTATCCTTGGCAGTCGGAACACCATCCGTGAGGGCTATTAAAAGAGAATAGGCGGGGATCGAGTTCGTCAAAGGAACGACCGGTTGCAGGGCAGAAAAGGTGGTGGCTGTGGATCGTTGATTTCCCTTGGCGATCAATGGCGTACAGGGTGCCCTTGCCTAGGGACAAAGCCTGGGATACGAGGATGGGAAGATCCTTTTGTTTGGGTGCGAGTTGGGCAACAAGAACCTCGATATGATGTTCTTTGTAGCGGTCGAGAGGTTGAAACTTATCTGGCTCAACCCACTTTCCATCCACCCGGAGAAGTTTGTAACCTTTTTTCACGGCCCAGCGTGCGATCTCTGTGTGAAAGCCTTTTCGCCCCCGGATGAGAGGTGCGAGGAGATCAAGTCTCTTGGATTTCTTTAACTGTTTTTGGATGCGAAGGATGATGTCAGAGGTGTTTTGGCGAATGGCGGCCTCGCCTGTGTCGGGATCGTGCTGAACTCCAAGTTTTGCGTAGAGAAGGCGAAGAAACTGATAAAGCTCCGTAACCGTAGCGACAGTGGATTTACGACCTCCGCGGGTGGTGCGCTGTTCAATTGCGACGGAGGGGGGCAAACCTAGGATCGAATCGACATCAGGTTTTTCCAGCTGTTCGACAAACTGTCGTGCATAAGTATTGAGGCAATCGAGGTAGCGGCGTTGGCCTTCGCTAAACAGCAGGTCAAAGGCAAGGGTGCTTTTACCCGATCCGGATAGACCTGTGACAACGACCATTTTGTGGCGAGGAATACTCAGGTCGAAATTCTTTAAATTATGGTGACGAGCACCTCGGACGACCATTTCCTCCGAGGAAATCTTTTTTGAGGAGAGCGGGGCGACTTCATGAAGGCGGAGGGATGGGGTTTGTTTCTTGGAGAGAAGAGGCGCAAGGAAAGTTGCGGTATGGCTTTTCGGGGTTTGGGCGACCTCCTCAGGAATTCCTGATGCGATGAGTTTGCCACCTGCAGATCCTGCTTCAGGACCGAGATCGAGAACCCAGTCGGCATTCTTCAGGACATCCATGTGGTGTTCAATGACGAGGAGAGAGGCGCCTTGATCCACAAGGCGGTGCAAGAGGCGGATGAGGAGGGCGACATCGTCCAGGTGTAGTCCAGTTGTAGGTTCATCTAAGATGAGAAGAGGTGATGTGTTGGGCGGGGTGGAAGTGCTTTTCTTTTTCCCTTTGCGTGGAGTCTCTTCGGCTTGATTTTGAGGTGCGAGGTGGGCAACCAGTTTAAGTCTCTGGGCTTCTCCTCCTGAAAGTTGGCTCAAGGGTTGGCCACAGCGTAGGTATCCGAGCCCGACTTCGATGAGAAGAGAGAGGGCTTGGCAGATTCTTAGGTGACACTCACGTGCCCTAGGGGTGAGGGATTCGTCTGGGGCAAAGTGGAGGAGAGCATCGGCGGCACTCATTTCGAGAAGTTGGCTGATCGACTTTCCTCGGTAGGGAGCGGCGAGAACGTGGGGTTGGAAGCGGTGACCCTCACAGGTTGGACACGTGACGAAGACATCCGAGAGAAACTGCATGGAGACTTTCTCGTACCCCATACCTCCGCAGCGTTCGCATCGACCCCCGCCTGCATTGAAGGAGAAGGCGGATGCGGCAAGTCCTGCGCTTTGAGCTTCTTCGGTTGAGGCGTAAAGTTCGCGGACGAGATCGTAAATATCGAGATAGAGTAAGGGGGTTGAGCGAGGGGTTTGGGATAGGGGGGATTGGTCCACAAGGAGGACATCGGAGATGGATTCGTGTCCGGTGATGGATTTGACGGAAGGTAGATTTTCAACAGCCCGCCCCATTTGATGGAGGAGGGTTTTGTAAATGACCTCGTGCACGAGAGTACTTTTGCCTGAACCGCTGACTCCAGAAACGGCGACAAGACGGCGCAGAGGAAAAGAGGCGGTTAGATTTTTCAGATTATGACAATCGGCTCCTTGGACACGGAGCCATGGGTGACCTTTAGGTGGGCAGGGACGACGAGTGGAAGGGAGGGGAATGGTGCGACGGCCTGAGAGGTAGGCGCCTGTGGGTGAGTTTTTCACTTTGAGGAGACCTGCAGGTGGTCCTGCATAGAGGAGTTGACCCCCTTCACCTCCTGAGCCTGGCCCGAGTTCTAAGATGTTTTCGGCAGATCGAATGACCGTTTCATCGTGTTCGACAACCAGAACGGTGTTTCCTGCGGCACGAAGCTCCCGCAGAAGATCGAGGAGGCGTCCGGTATCTCGCGGGTGAAGGCCAATACTGGGTTCGTCCAAAACGAACAGGGTACCTGTAAGGCCTGTGCCCAAGCAGCCGGTTAGGTTGACGCGCTGGAGTTCTCCCCCTGAGAGAGTGCGTGTGGGGCGATCCAGGGTGAGGTAGCCCAGTCCGACGCTTAAGAGAAAGCGAAGTCGGTGACGGATGTTTTCGAGCGGGGTTTGTGCTGAGACATCGTTGGTTTTGATTTTCTGAAGAAGAGTGGATAGCTCGGTTAAGGACAGGGAGTTGAGTTCAGGAAGTGTTTTCCCAGAGAGATGCCAGTACGTGGTTTCAGGGCGGTAGCGCTGGCCGCTACAAGTTGGGCAGGGGCGATAGGCCCGGTAGCGTGCGAGGAGGATACGGACATGCATTTTGTAGGTTTTTGTTTCCAGCCAGCGGAAAAAACCGCGAACGCCGTACCAGTCGCCTGAATCCCACAATTCAGAAAGTTCACGACTGGAGCCATCTTGGCCTTCGAGGACAAATTTCTGGTGAGCGGGCGAGAGTTCGCAAAAGGGAACCTCCAAGGGGATGCGATGTTTGCGGCAGGCTTTTTCGAGATCCTGCTGGCACTCTTCGAAGCTGGCCGTTTGCCAAGGTTTTACGACGCCCCCGGCGATAGTGAGGGTGCGGTCTGGGAGAGCCAGAGATTCATCAATTTCGATGATTCGACCAAATCCGCGGCAAGCTGGGCAAGCGCCGAGGGGATGGTTGAACGAAAAGAGGGCGGGCGTGGGCTGATGGAAATCACGTTGATCGCGTGGGCAGTAGTAGCGATCCGAGTAGAGATGAGTGTGGGAGGGGTTTTGAACTAGGGATATCGCCGCAACACCCCGTCCGTATTTGAGGCAGGAGGTAATCGCTTCGATGAGTCGGGATTGAGATGAGCGAGAAAGGGTGAGGCGATCTTGAATGACATGAACCTGTAGATTTTGTTCTGGAGGAGTTTGTTTTAAGGCTTGGGCGAGGGCTTCGAGGCCCGTGGGTTCGTCGAGGCGGTGGGGTTTGCCATCCAGGAGGGCTCGGCGAAATCCTTGGCGGGCGAGGAAGGCAGCGGCTTCGTCTGCAGGCGTTTTTTGTGGAAAAGGAATACGAAAGAGAAACCAAGCCTCTTGATTGGGGTGGATTTTGAGGAGTTCGCTCAGGATGGAGTGTGGGGTCCAAGGCTTGATGGGTTCCGAGCAGTCGGGGCAGGTGAGCTGAGCTAGTCGTGGAAAGATGAGTTTAAGATGGTCTGCAATTTCTGTGACAGTACCGACGGTGCTGCGGGAAGAGCGAACCTGGTTGCTTTGGCCAAGGGCGATGGCGGGTGGAATGCCTTCGATTCGATCGACGCGGGGTCGATCCATTCGCTCGAGGAACTGTCGGGTGTAGGGGCTGAAGGTTTCCGCGTATCGGCGTTGGCCTTCGGCGTAGAGGGTGTCGAAGGCGAGGGAGGACTTTCCTGATCCGGACGGGCCCGTGAGGACATGAAACATGCCCAGAGGCAGGTCGAAGGTTAAGTTTTTGAGATTATTCTGTGTAGCGCCTTCGACTCGAATGAAACCGGATGCATGCATGGGGTGCGTAGACTAGCCCTATCTGGCGCGATAACAAATGAGAGAGTTGGTATTCGTTAAAGAAAGTTTATAACGGATCCGTGCAACATCGGCTCAAAAAGCTGCTTCACCGGATGAGGCTGAGTCCGGAGCATATTCAGGCAGGGAGGGTGGGGAAGTGGTTGGGAAAGCACGGGGTGAATCCAGACCTGTGGAGTTTTCGTAGGGGTCCAGTGGCGAGGGCGATGGTGGCCGGTTTGTTACCGGCTACGAGCCCCTTGCTGGGGTTGCATCATGTTTTAGCGGTCGTGTTAGCAGTGCTTTTAAGGGCGAACGTGCCCACGGCGGTGGTGCTGCAAGCTGCAAACAACCCTTTGACGATTCCTATCTACTACACAATGGCGTATCAAGTAGGGGAGGTTTTGTTGGGTAGACCTGCAAAATATGAGACTCAAATTGCGGAAAAGATTAAGAAACTAGATGAGACGGAGGGGATTCAAGCGAAGTTGAGGATGTTGGCGGGGGAGTTGGCTATGGTGGCGGTTCCGTTGATGGTGGGGTGTACCGTTATTGGGGTGGTTGTTTCAGTTGCTGGGTATGGGCTGATCTATGCGATATGGCCAGATGAACCCGGGGAAAAGAGGGAGGGAGGGTAGGTCTTCCGAAATAGAATAAAAAAGCCAGTTAAACGGATCGCTCGCGTGAGGAGCTGCGAAGGTGAATGGTTTTATGTTCGAGATCGTGAACTGCGCGGATGTAGCGGACGGTACGGCTGCGGGCGCGCATGAGGATTGAATGGGTGATGGCTTTGTGACCGATGAGTTTGACCCCGGGTAAAAGAGGGCTTTCGATAATTCCTGTCGCGCAAAAAATCGCACTTTTTCCTGTTACGATATCGGCAGAGCGAAATATGGTTTGAATCTCTTTTTCAGAAACGCCATGGACTTCTCGGGCTTTCGCCTCGGGATTGGGAAACCACATGCGGAGCTGGATTTCTCCTCCCAACGAGTGAAGAGCCGTGGCGGTGAGAACTCCTTCTGGAGATCCGCCAATTCCAACATAGAGGTCGATACCTGAATCCGGAAGGGAGGGTGCGACAGCAGCTGTGATGTCTCCATCCGCAATCGTTCGGAGGGAAGCCCCTGCACGTCGGATAGACTCAATGAAGGCTTGGTTGCGGGGGCGATCGAGGACGAGGACAACGAGTTCGCCTACTCTTTTGTGAAGAATCTTTGCCAGCCTCTGGAGTGTTTCCTCGAGCGGGGCATCCAGAAAGTTGGCATGGGGGTCTTGTTTGGAAAGAGCCTGTGCGACTGTGGGTCCATAGGCGATTTTGTGTGAATAGTAGCTGGGGATATTTCGCATAGCTGGTTGTTTGCTATCGGAGGGGACCTCCGTAGCGGCCATGACTGAGATTGCGTTAGGGGATCCTTTGGAAAGATTGGTGGTACCGTCCACGGGATCGAGGGCAATATTAAAGCGGGGTGCCGTGGGTCCCCATTTTCCTAGTCGATCCCCTAGAAAAATTCCGGGGGCTTTATCTTTGATTCCTTCCCCGATGACTACCTCGCCGCGAATATCCACGAGGTCAAAGACACCTTGAATCGCATCACAAGCGGCCGCATCAGCAGCGTTTTTATCTCCTTGTCCGATAAACCGCATTGCGTTGAGGGCCGCATTTTCTGTGGCTCGAACAAATTCGAATTCAATCGTGCGTTCAGGATCGAGCATAAGAGTCTGATTGTAAGGGATTAAGTTGAATATCCAAGGTCAGTTTTTTGATCCATGAGGCGGTAGCTTGACTAGGAGGATGGTTGGTATTAAATACGTTCTTATGCGTAAATTGTTGATTCTGGCCATTTTCGGCTTACTGAGCGATTCGCTTAGAGCTGAGGATAGTTCGGGTGTTCCAGATTTTCGGCCAGCGAAGGTGGAACCGACAACCGTTGGGGCGGAGGCTCCTGCGGCGAATGTTGTGCAAGTTCCGGATGGGATGAAGGTCGATCTGCCTGTCGAGCAGGATGAGTCCGTTAGTTTAAATAAAATTTATACTTATCTAAACGATTCCGACCCGCGCAGGAAAGCGCCGCCTCCGCCAGATAATCAGATGATGCTTTATGAACCCAAGTATTGGGATCACGGCGCTATTTTAGCTAAGGACAGGCTGGATCGTCAGGGAAATATCTTTGTGATCAACTGGCAGAATGATGGGGAACCTAGTGATTTCACTGTTCGGCTTGATTATAGGCAGGCGATGACCCGAGAGAGAGTGATGACAAAGACCCAGGAGTATAAAAACTTTGATGGTTATGAGAAGACTGTCCTCAAGGTGACGGGTGACGAATATCTTCGAGGTGGAGTGGTTCACTCTTGGCGGATTTCGATTGTCAGGAATGGTAAGATTGTTGCGCAGAAAAAATCATTCATCTGGTAAAAGGGAGTCGGTGCGCGGCCTTGTTTTTGCTGGGGCATTACTTAGGGTGGTTTTATGGTGACGTTTCAAGGGGCGCATGAGGAGAGACTTTCAGAGGAGATCGAGAGAGAGCATGAGATCCGAAACTTAAAAGAGACCGTGTCAGCCCTGAGGGATGCCTTGGAAAAGCAGAAAGCGGGCACCGCCCAAGAGGTGGCTTTGGCCGTTGCCGAGGCTCATAACGAAGTTCGAGATCTTAAGGGAACCATTACTGAGATGAGAGATGAGCTGGAGCGGCGCAAAGCCGCAGGGGAAGAGGCGGTGCAAAAAGTTGTTGCTCAATCGGCTGAGGAAAGTCGACAACTTCAATCTTCCGTTCAAGCCTTGCGAGATCAGTTAGAGATGGAAAAGGCAAAACATAGTGAGGCAGAGCAGCTCATGC
This sequence comes from Methylacidiphilales bacterium, assembly GCA_044348085.1. Lineage (GTDB taxonomy): Bacteria > Verrucomicrobiota > Verrucomicrobiia > Methylacidiphilales > Verrucolacustridaceae > Verrucolacustris. The sequence goes on from JBIKTM010000009.1 coordinate 27,663, forward strand.
GAAGAACTCACCGAGATGAATCGGCAGAGTTGGAAAAAACGATCCAGAGAATCCGTGGGGAATTGGAGGCATGCCGTGGCCAAAAGTAAAAGCCACATCGACACGTTGAGTTTGGCCGAGGCCAAGATTTTGCTCGAGGTGGCCCGTAAGGTAGCGGATGGCCAGACTTTAGATGACCAATTAGAAACTCTGGTGACCTTGGTGACTGAGGCGACGGGTGCGGATCGTGGTACTCTCTTTGTTAATGATCCCTCGACTCAGGAGCTTTACAGTCGGGTCACTGTGGGAGGATTAAAGAGGGAGATTCGGATTCTCAACACCACGGGAATCGCGGGAAATGTTTTTCAAACTGGAAAAGGGCTTTTGGTTAAGGACGTCTACAAAGATTCCCGTTTCAATAAAACAGTCGATGAACAGACAGGGTATCGGACGCGGTCGATTGCTTGTGCTCCCATCAGGACCGTTCGAGGGGAGTTGATCGGTGTGGTTGAGGTATTGAATCGAAAAGGGGGGAAATCAGCCCACTTCACGCCCAAGGATTTGAAGCTTCTGGAGGCGATGGCGATGCAGGCCTCGGTATCTCTTCAAAGAAGCCTTCTCATGGAGTTGGGCGAAAAGGAGAAGGCTAAGGAGGCTGAGTTTTTAAGTGTGGTATCGGAGATCTCTGGCGAGATTCAGCTTGGGAATCTGTTAGCTAAGATCATTCGTACTATTACGCGACTTCTTCACGCTGAACGTTCTACCCTTTTCATAAACGATGAGAAGACACAGGAGTTGCACACCGAAGTAGGGGAAGGTTTGGGCGCAACGCAGATTCGCTTTCCGAACCATCTGGGTATAGCCGGAGCGGTTTTCACGAGCGGGCAGACGGTCAATATTCAGCACGCCTATGCGGACCTGAGATTTAATCCAGGTTTTGACAAGAAAACAGGGTTCTTTACCCGGTCGATTCTCTGCACCCCCGTGATCAACAAGGCGGGAAAAGTAATCGGTGCGACACAGGTTCTCAATAAGCGGGGTGGGGCCTTCACTCACGAGGATGAGGCGAAGTTGAAGGCATTCACGGCCCAAGTATCCGTCGCTTTAGAAAACGCAAAACTCTTCGATGACGTTCAAAACATGAAGAATTATGCGGAGTCGATGTTGGAAAGTATGTCGAACGCTGTAGTCACCCTCAATGAGGAGGGAGTAATTCAGACCTGTAATAAGGCCGGTTATCGGATTCTAAAAACCAGTGCCAAGGAGGTGCTTAAGAAAAAGGCGGCTGAGTTCTTTATCGGAAAAAATACATGGATTGATGAAAAGATTCGCTCTACCTCTGCTTCCAAAGAGCCCGCTCTTGTCATGGATGCAGAAATGGAGTGGGGTGGCGAGAAAGCGTCGGCCAATGTCAGCGTGCTTCCGCTCATCAGCGTCAAAGACAAGCCATTAGGGTCGTTGCTGATGATTGAAGACATCAGTGACGAGAAAAGGATGAAGGGAACGATGGCTCGTTACATGGACCCAGCGATTGCGGATCAGTTGATGGCAACAGGGAAAGAGGTCTTGGGTGGAAATATTAGTGAAGCGTCGGTTTTATTTTCCGATGTCCGAAGTTTCACTACTCTCACGGAGAGTCTTGGGGCACAAGGCACAGTGGGACTGCTCAATGAGTACTTCACTCTCATGGTGGATTGCCTTCAAAAAGAGGGTGGAATGTTGGACAAGTTTATCGGCGACGCAATTATGGCGATTTTTGGCCTGCCCTTGCCCAGGGAGGATGATGCCGATCGATCGGTTCGCGCAGGTATCGGAATGTTGGTTGAGTTAGACCGGTTCAACGCTGCCCGTAAAGAGAAGGGGATGATGGCCATTGATATGGGATTGGGCATCAATACGGATGAGATTGTCAGTGGAAACATTGGGTCCCCGAAGCGGATGAACTATACGGTGATCGGGGATGGAGTGAATCTGGCAGCCCGCTTAGAGACTGCCTGTAAACAGTATGGTGCGAAGATGCTGTTGAGTGATGCAACGGTCAAGAAACTGAAAGGTACTTACCGGATGCGTGAGGCCGATCGGGTAATTGTTAAAGGAAAGACCGAGCCGGTGGTGATATACGAGTGCCTCGACTACCACACCGATGCCACTTTCCCCAACCAAATGGAGGTCATCAATCAATTCAAGGACGGTTTGGCAAAGTACCGTAAGCAGGAGTGGGAGAAGGCTAGGGCTGCCTTCGGGGAGGCCCTGAAGGCCCATGCAGGGGATAAGCTCAGTAAGATTTATATCGAGCGTTGTGATTATTTCCAAAAAAATCCCCCAGGGGAGAAGTGGGACGGGGTTTGGATCATGAAGGAAAAATAGAGATCGTCGTTTGCCAGCTGTAAGGCGGGATGGACGAATTCCCCAGAATCGCTACCCTTTCAAAGCGGGGTCGTTAGCTCAATGGTAGAGCTGCTCCCTTTTAAGGAGTAGGTTGTAGGTTCGAGTCCTACACGACCCAATCTCTCAATGAAATTCCAACTAGAATCCCCGTATCCTCCTGCAGGGGATCAGCCCGCAGCGATCGCGGCTCTTTTGCAAAGGCTGAAGGCTGGAGAAAAGCATAATGTTCTATTGGGGGTCACGGGCTCTGGAAAGACCTTCACCGTCGCCAATGTAATCCAAGAAATGGGATTGCCCACACTGGTGATGAGTCACAACAAAACTCTCGCTGCTCAATTGTATAGTGAACTGAAGGGCTTCTTTCCTAAAAACGCGGTTGAATATTTTGTTAGCTACTTTGACTACTACCAGCCTGAAGCTTACATTCCTCGAACCGATACCTATATTGAGAAAGATTCCTCCATCAATCAGGAGATCGAACGATTGCGACTTTCGGCAACCACCAGCCTTCTCACGCGAAAAGATGTCATCGTGGTGGCCAGTGTATCTTGCATCTATGGATTAGGATCTCCAGAGGACTATGAGAAGATGTTTATGATCCTCGAGCCTGGAATAAAGATCCCGCGTGAGGAGCTACTGGCCAAGTTGGTTGAGATTCAGTATGAGAGAAACGACATGGCTCCCGAGCGTGGGCAGTTCAGGGTCCGCGGGGATGCGATAGAGATTCTTTTAGCCCATGAAGATGTCGGAATACGGGTCGAGCTCTTGGGAGACACCTTAGAGCGACTGACTCGATTTGAAGTGGGCACAGGTGTTGAACTTGGGCGGTTACCGAGAGAAATTCTGACCCCAGCACGGCACTATGTGACCTCTGAGGACAAACTTAAGCGGGGTATCACTGCAATTCGGGCTGAGTTAGCGGAGCGAATTGCTCAGTTTGAATCGGCGGGAAAGCTGCTGGAGGCTCAAAGACTTAAGATGCGTACTGAGTACGATCTGGATTTGATGGAGGAGATGGGCACTTGTAGCGGAATCGAAAACTATAGTCGTCCGCTCAGCGGAAGAAAACCGGGAGAGAAACCCGGTACTCTGATTGATTTCTTCCCTGATGAGTTTCTTGTCGTCATGGATGAGAGCCATGCGACCGTGCCGCAAGTCGGCGGTATGTACGCGGGGGATCGCAGTCGTAAAACGGTGTTGGTGGAGCACGGATTTCGTCTTCCCTCGGCTCTCGATAACCGTCCTCTGAAGACAGAGGAGTTCCAAGCGATGCTTCATCAAGTGATCTATGTTTCAGCAACTCCTGCGGACTTTGAGTTAGGAAAAGTCCGAGGTCAGGTCGTTGAGCAGGTTGTTCGCCCAACGGGCTTACTCGATCCGCCGGTTCGAGTTCGTCCATTGAAGGGCCAAGTAGACGAGACGATCGCCCTTTGCCGTGAAAGGATAGCACGGCAGGAGAGAGTTCTTGTGACAACCTTGACGCGCAGGACAGCCGAGGATCTTTCTGACTACTTGAAGGAGGCGGGTTTGAAGTCGCGTTACTTGCATGCGGAAGTGGATGCGATCGAGCGGGTCGAGATCTTACGGGAGTTACGGTCGGGGGAGATTGACGTTCTGGTAGGAATTAACCTTTTGAGAGAGGGCTTAGATCTGCCCGAGGTATCCCTAGTCTGCATCTTGGATGCGGATAAGGAGGGGTACTTGAGATCTGAGACTTCCTTGATCCAGACGGCAGGCCGCGCGGCACGGCATCTGAACGGGGAGGTCGTTTTGTTTGGAGACCGGATTACAAAATCGATGAAGGCGCTCTTAGACGTTACGGAGAAAAGGCGCGCGAAGCAGGAAGCCTATAATCGAGAGCATAATCTTGTTCCGCGATCGGTGCTTCGGGGCGTGCAGGAGAGTCTTCAGACGATTGTTCGGACTGCCCGGGGTATTCACGACAAAGTCGGCGGTGGTTCTGAATCAGCGGATGCGCAGGAGGTTCTCAAGCAATTGGAGGAGGAGATGTGGGAGGCCTCAGAAAAGCTTGAGTATGAGCGGGCGGCTTTGCTCCGGGATCAGATTGAGGATTGGAAAAAAGCTCACCAGCTGACTGGTGCTCAAGAGGCTGGAAGTGTGCCTGGTCAGCGGGGCCAGTACACAAAGCCAAAGAGAGTTAGCGCAAAGAGCAAACTGAGTAGGTCGAAATAGGAGAGAGAAGCTCGGAACCTTTTGCCGAGGCAATTTCCAAAAGAGTCACGATTTCGACCAGCTCTCCCTTGCTTTGGCGTAGGATGGTCGCAGCTGAGGCCAGTTGAGATCCACGATGAAGTACATCGGCCACAAGGAGAAGGCGACAACCCTGAGGAATACTTTCCAAGTCTAAAATGGGACCACGGCCCGTCGGCTGAATCACATTTAGTCCACAACCCGCGAAATAGGCGAGGGGTGCGGCAAGGGGAAGGGCGGCAGAATCGTACGCGATGACCTTTTCGATTCGACGACGTTGATACCTCTCATTGATATCCGCACAAGCGAAGCGGAACAGCTGCCCGTCCTGATAAATACCATCCGTGATATAGTTCGGTTCGCCAGCCCGTCTTGCACTTTCAATTGTCCGAATGGAACCGAGAAGCCGATCCCGTGTGCTTCGAAGAGCTGGAGATTTCAATCTTCGTCCTCCCCTTCGGGTTGTTCTCCTCCTTGAGGAATGGTTTCCAAGGCGGTCCGTAGCTTTTTGAGGGCCACATTCTGAATCTGTCGGATGCGCTCACGCGTTACTTTGAACTTCTTGCCAATTTGCTCCAGAGTGGGGGGAGTTTCGTCGGTTAAGGGGAAGCGGAGGGAAAGAATAGCCCGCTCCCGCTCGTCGAGAACATGAAGGACGCTGCGAAGTTGTTTAATGAGATTGCGACTTTCCAGATCCCGCCCGGGCATCACTACGGTTTCATCTGCGATAAGGTCGCCCAGTTCCGCATCCGCCTCATCGCCGACAAATGCGTTTAGAGAAGTGGGGCGCATGGAAATGCGACGAAGCTGACTAATCTTGGCCGCAGAGACTCCGCACTCTTTTGCCAACTCCTCATCGGTTGGTTCACGTCCAAGCTCATCGAAGAGTTGGATCGCAATCCTCCTCATTTTTGCAAGTTTATCGACCAAGTGAACGGGTAGGCGGATCGTTTTGGACTGGTTGGCAAGTGCGCGTCGGACCGCCTGTTTGATCCACCAAGCTCCGTAGGTACTGAACTTTGTGCCTCGGTTTGGGTCAAATCGTTCGACGCCTTTCATAAGGCCAATGTTGCCCTCGCTAATAAGGTCGAGAAGGGGAAGGCCAAGCCCCGCGTAGTCGTGGGCGATCTTTACCACGAGGCGGAGGTTGGCACGGATCATCTGCTCGCGAGCCGCGCGATCACCACGTTTGATGCGTTTCCCTAGGCGCTGTTCATCCGCACGAGTCAGGAGGGGGATATCCCCAATTTCGCGGAGATAGGCACCGAGAGCACCGTCACGGAAATCGGTCATAGGTAAAGAATGAGCCGTTTCTAACAAAAGGGAAAGGGGAACTGGTAGAGTATTTAATTCCCTTAAAGGGGAATTAACTCTTCAGCGCGGCCTGAGCGGCTGCAAGGCGGGCGATCGGAAGGCGGAAAGGGGAGCAGGATACGTAGGCAAGACCCAGACGGTGGCAAAACTTTACGGAATCGGGTTCTCCCCCGTGTTCGCCGCAAATGCCCAGCTTAATGTCTTTTCGAGCTGCACGACCCAGTTTGACTGCCGTTTCCATGAGTTTGCCCACACCCCCTTGATCCAATACTGCAAAGGGATTCTGACGAACGATTTCCTCCTCTTGGTATCGGGGAAGGAATGTGCCTGCATCGTCCCGGCTCATTCCGAGGGTTGTCTGGGTCAAGTCGTTAGTGCCGAAACTAAAGAACTGCGCTGATTTCGCGATCTCATCTGCAACCACACAGGCACGTGGAATTTCGATCATTGTTCCAACCAAGTAAGAAAGCTTCGTATTTTGCTCTTTTTGAACCTGAGTCGCCACGCGGTGAACAAGGTCGATTTGGAGTTCTAGCTCCTTTGGGAAGCCCACAAGAGGAATCATGATTTCGGGACGAACCTTGATGCCAGAGGCTTGGACCTCGGCCGCTGCCTCGAATACCGCGCGTGCCTGCATTTCTGAGATTTCAGGATAGACGATGCCCAGACGACAACCGCGATGTCCAAGCATAGGATTGAACTCATGAAGCTCTTTGACACGTCGTGCAACGCGATCTACGGAAATTCCGAGCTTTTCAGCTAAGTCTTTTTGGGAGGCCTCGTCGTGCGGGATGAACTCGTGCAAGGGCGGGTCAAGGAAACGGATCGTGGCAGGCAGACCTTTGAGGGCTTTAAAGATGCCAGCAAAGTCGGAGCGCTGGGCGGGTAGAAGTTTGGAAAGGGCTTTGCCACGCTCATCGGCGTTTTCGGCGAGGATCATTTCTCGAACGTGATCAATTCGGTCTCCTTCAAAAAACATATGTTCTGTTCGGCAGAGACCCACTCCTTGAGCGCCGAAGGCAACAGCATGAGCTACTTGATCGGGTTGGTCGGCGTTGGCGCGTACATCCATGGTCCTTCGTTGATCTGCCCACTGCATAAGTTGGGCAAAGACGCGGTAGATGGGGCTTTCTGCAGGGGTTAGATCCTTGTCGATGAGGACGCGAACGACATCGGAAGGGGATGTTTTGACTTCACCGGGGAAAATTTCGCCTGAAGTTCCGTCAATCGACAGGTAATCGCCTTTGCGAAAGTTTTGTCCGCGGACATGTAGGGTGTTTGTCGAGTAGTCGATTTGAAGCTCGGAGGCGCCGCAGACACAGACTTTACCCATCTGGCGCGCCACGAGGGCTGCGTGGGAAGAAACACCTCCTCTTGCGGTGAGAATGCCTTCAGCCGCCAGCATGCCCCGAATATCCTCTGGGCTGGTTTCGACACGGACGAGAAGGACTTTTTCGCCTCTATGGGCAGCCGCTTCGGCCTCATTGGCGGAGAAGTAGATCTTGCCTGAGGCGGCACCAGGGCCCGCAGGGAGGCCTTTCGCAATCACCTGTGTGGTTTTGCGAGCACGGGAATCAAACACAGGTGCAAGGAGTTGGCTGAGGGAATCAGCGGGGATGCGGCGAATGGCGTCATCAGGCTTGATGAGTTTTTCTTTCACCATCTCCACAGCGATTCGGACGGCAGCAAATCCAGTCCGCTTTCCGTTGCGGGTTTGAAGCATAAAGAGGCGACCCTGTTCCACCGTAAATTCGAAATCCTGCATGTCGTGAAAGTGGCTCTCCAGGGTATGACGCACGTCTTGAAGCTGGCGATAGACTTCAGGCATTTCGACCTGAAGCTGGATGACAGGCTCGGGTGTGCGTACTCCGGCTACGACGTCTTCTCCCTGCGCGTTGAGGAGAAACTCGCCGTAGAGAACTTTTTCGCCTGTGGCGGGATCCCGTGTGAAAGAGACGCCGGAACCGCTATCGTTTCCAGTATTTCCAAAGACCATGGCCTGAACATTCACTGCGGTGCCCCACTCGTGCGGGATGTTGTATTTCCGCCGATAAATAATTGCCCGTTCGTTGTTCCACGAACCGAAGACTGCCCCTACAGCACCGCGGAGCTGCTCGCGGGGATCTTCAGGGAAATCTTTCCCCGTACGTTCGCGGATTAACTTGCGGAAACGGTCGGTCAATGTGCGGAGGGCAGTCGCGTCCAATTTGGTATCCGAAACGTGAGGATCTTTGGGAAAGAGCTCCTTCTTGAGTTCCTCAATCACAACTTCGAAAGGTTCATGATCCTCGCCCGCGCGCTTCTGAACGCCCATGACAACGTCACCATACATCTGAAGGAAGCGGCGGTAGCAGTCGTAAGCAAAGCGCTCGTTTTTACTGCGTTCGGCCAAAGCGCGGACGGTTCGATCATTGAGGCCGAGGTTGAGGATGGTGTCCATCATTCCAGGCATGGAGTCACGGGCCCCGGAGCGGACGGCGACGAGCAGGGGATCCTTTTGATCGCCGAATTTCTTGCCCATGGCGGTCTCGAGTTTGTGGATGGCCTCGTCGATCTGTTTTTCAAGTGCAGGGGGGTAGGTGCGTTTATGGTCGTAGTAGTAGGTACAGACCTCTGTGCTGATGGTGAATCCGGGGGGGACAGGGAGCCGGATTCGGGTCATTTCTGCCAAGTTGGCGCCTTTACCCCCCAAGAGGGATTTCATTGTGCCATTCCCATCGGCTTTGCCGTTTCCGAATGAGTAGACGTATTTTTGTGCCTTACTAGAGGCCTTTTTAGCTTTGGAGGATTTAGATTTCGTGGGCATGAGTAAAAGCCAAGCGTATCGGAATGCCAGTAACGAGAGCCTTTGGCAAGCTAGATTAGGCTGGCGAAGATGAGAGGGGTTCGGCCTTGGGGCGTGACTTCCAAGAGGACTCCTGAAAAGCGAAAACCTTTTTAAGACCTTCCTGAGCTAAAGTGAGGAGGGAGTGAAATTCTTCACTGCTGAAATCGTGCTCTTCCCCGCCCGCTTGGACTTCCACGAGGCGACCTGCTCCAGTCATCACGACATTCATATCGACCTGGGCATCCCGATCCTCGGGGTAGTTCAGATCGAGAAGGGGAACCTGATCGACGAGACCCACGCTAATCGCACCGACCGGGGTACGTAGAGGGTCAGAGGTCATTTTTCCGGAGAGTTGCAGGCGTTCGATGGCGCGACGAAGGGCGAGGCACGCCCCAGTGATCGCAGTGGTGCGGGTGCCTCCATCCGCGGAGAGAACATCGCAATCGATCCAGAGGCTTCGCGGGCCTAGTGCAGTGAGATCCGTTACAGCTCGAAGACTACGCCCGAGGAGTCGCTGAATTTCGGTGGAGCGTCCGTCGACCTTTCCTCGGGAGGAGTCGCGGGGTTTACGGCTCGAGGTTGAGGCGGGAAGCATGGAGTACTCGGCTGTTAACCATCCCCCCGCTACCCCTTGTTCTTTCATCCAGCGAGGAACAGCTTCGTCCACACTTGCTGTACAGATCACCTCCGTCTTTCCGCATTTCAGTAAAACGGATCCAACGGCTTGCGGGGCGATATCCCACGTGCAGGAGAGGGGGCGAAGATCTTTTGGGGATCGACCGTCGATACGGGCTGAAGTCATGAGGAAGAATCCTCGGCGGCTCGGACTGTGTTGGAAAGAAGAAGTGCAATAGTCATGGGGCCGACGCCTCCCGGATTGGGCGTGATGGCGCCTGCGACAGGTTGGACGGAAGAGAAATCCACATCCCCCACAAGTCGGTATCCACGAGGTGAGGCTGGATCGGGAACGCGGTTCACGCCGACATCGATAACCGTGGCGCCCGCTTGAACATGTTCTTTCGTTAAAAAAAGAGGACGACCCAGTGCACCGACCAAGATATCGGCCTGCCGTGTGATGGAAGATAGATTGGGTGTGCTGGAGTGGGCGAGAGTGACCGTGCAGTCGGCGTGAGGGGATTTCTGAGCAAGGAGAACTGCGAGGGGTCTACCCACAATCTGGCCCCGCCCAACAATGACAGCATGTTTTCCGCGGGTAGGAATCTTTCCTAAGCGGAGAATTTCAAGAATTCCTGCAGGGGTGCAGGGGAGAAATCCTGTGGGATCTCCTAAGAGAAGTTTTCCAAAGTTTACCGGGTGAAATCCGTCCACATCTTTGGATGGAGTGACACGAGCGTAGACCTGATCGTTGGGCAATCCTTGCGGAAGAGGGGATTGAATCAGGATTCCGTGAACTTTTGGGTCGGCGTTCAGCGTGTCGATCTGGCGGAGCAGATCGGGGAGAGAAGTGGTCTCGGGAAGAACTAGGGTGGTGCTGGAGATGCCGACCTCCTTTGCGCGGCTTTCCTTACGTGATACGTAAGCGCGGGACGCAGGGTCTTCCCCAACACGAATAAAGACAAGGCGTGGTGTGACTCCGCGTTTCGTTAGGGCTGCGACACGGCTTGCCGTTTCGAGATGAATCTGACTGGCAAAAGCTTCTCCATCTAAAATACGTGCAGGCATAGGGAGAGAATGCAACGAAGATGAAAAAAGTGAAACTAGGAAAGATTGGGGAACAGGGGGATGGGTTGTCCTGGTGGAGGTTGAATCACCTCTGTTTTGGGTCGTTGAAGTAAGATTTGGGATGCGAACCAGGCTTGAGCGTCGGGATCTCCATGGACGAGCAACACTCGGGATGGCTGAATTTCATCACAGGCCCAGCGCAGGATGTCCTCGCGGGTGGCGTGGGCGGTGAGATCAAAATAACGGACCTCACAACGAACGGGGACAGAACCGGTATCGCCCCAAGGCACTTCGCCTCCTTGGCCTGCTTTTCGCAGAAGACCCGATGGAGAGGATGGATCGGTGTAACCGACAAAAAAGATTGAATCGTGTTCCCGTGGGAAAAACAGCCGGGCAATCGTGTGGCTCGTGGTGTTCGGGGTCATCATGCCAGAACTGAGAAGGTAAATGTGGCCAGCCCGGAGGCGGAGGCTGGGAAGGCGTCGGGGGTCGAAGGTTTCGGGCTGCGCTTCGGGAATCAGTCGAAGTCCTCCGTGTTGTCTGGGATTTAGTGTTCTTTGCCGGTCGTAGACCTCCGTCATCACGCGACCTAAGCCACCGATGTAGATGGGGGCTTTAGGTATTTTCCCCTCGAGTCGTGCATGGTGCAGCAGGGCGAGGACTTCCTGTGTTTTTCCCATGGCAAAAACGGGAATGAGGACGGCCCCGCCTCGTTCAAAAGTTTGACGTATTCCTGCTAGAAGTGATTCCTCGAAAAAGGCGCGATCTTGTCCAGGAATGGCGGGTTGGGCACCTCGGGTGGTTTCCATAATGAGAGTGTCAAAGGGACCAGGTGGGTGTTGGCAGGGGAGCATAAGAGTTTGGCGCTGAAGATTGAAATCGCCTGTGTAGAGAGCTCGTTGATTTTCCGCACGAATTTCAGTCATGACGGAGCCCGCCACGTGTCCTGCATCGTGAAGAACGAATTCGAAAGCGGAGGAGTCGACTCGGATCGGACGATTTAAGTTTGCGAGTTCCCAAGTGACGGCACTGTCGTCCACACCACGGTGAGTGTAGAGGGGGTAATCGGAGCGCCCAAGTTCGCGTCTTTGACGGGTCATCACATTGACCGAGTTGTGGAGAAGAGGTTCGGTAAGGGCCGCGGTTCCTGAAGTCATAAGAACCTTGGCCCCTGGGTGAGCGGCGGTGACGAGAGGAAGGGAGCCAATGTGATCGTGGTGGGCGTGAGAAATAAGAATCGTTTCAAGGTCTTCCGGGATCTTGTCCAGCAGGGGAGTCGCGTCCCAGCCGTCGAGGCGGGGGTGCATTCCCGAATCCAGAAGCACGGAGTGCTCTCCTGCGCGGAGCAGGTAGGAGTTCGCCCCAATTTCGGGCGCACGAGTCAGATTAGTAAAGGTGACCATGAAGTACGGAAAGGAAGGGAGAGAAGAAAGTCAGAGCGATCCGCGGAGTTGCGTAAGCACTTCGGGTGGCAGCTGATTTTCAGGAAGAGTGGCGCGACCGGTCAACCAATCTCGGATAATTTCACCGCGGCGTTGGTTTTGGAGTTGGGCGAGAATTCTTGGAAGAGTAGAAGCGGCCGTTGCGGCCGGAACGGGATCTCTTTGGGACAGGTACACCGCGATGAAATCTCGTTCTGTGCGAAGTGGGGGGCTGACTCGTACTGGGTCGAGTTGGGTTACGGCAGGGCGTATACGATCTGCGTTCGGAAACGTGAGCGGCTTGTCATCCGCAGGCGTGAAAATCGGCAAGGGGGTGGAGGTAAGTCCTGCCGATTTGACGATATCCTCCCATTTTTGTCCTTGGGCGAGGGCAACATTTGCGTATTGCGTGAAAGATTGTGCGGATTGGGCCGTCATTTGAAGGCGAGCTTGTTCAAGCCAGCGGGTGCGGATCTCAGTCGTCACCTCGGACAAAGGACGAGTACGGCCAGGCTGCTCATCCTTGAGGTTGAGGACGAGAAACCCATTTTTAGAGGGCAGATAGTCGCTTATCGGTTCGTCAGGAGAGAGCGCAAAGGCGGCAGCGGTGAGTTTTGGGTCTGTTTCACCAGGGAAGGGAGTTTCTGCGGGTGAGAAGGGACCGAAGGTACGAACCGACAGTTTGGCTTGTGCGACTTGACTCGAGAATGAGGGACGAGATTTTCCTTCGGGAATATTGAAAAACTGAGATGTAAAGGCGAAGGCAGTTTCCCCTGCTTTGGTTCTCTGTTCCTCAGAAGGACCAGCGGCTAGGAACTCGACGACTTCGACCGTACGGCGTGGTGGAAGAGCAAATTCAGCAATGTTCGCTTTGTAGAAACTTTCCAGATCTTCAGGCTTGGGTTCTGTAGGGTTTAGTTTGGATGGATCCCACCGCACGATTTGGGCGTGAACGGGTCCAAAAAGGCGTTGCAGTCTTTTCTCTCCCTCCTCCGGAGACACGAAAGTGGTGGAGGCAAGAGCTCGAAGGAGAGTATCCGTGCGGACTGAATCGAGAACGGCTTGATTGAACCGTTCTGCACTAAACCCTTGGGGAGATAAGAAGTTGGAATTAAATCGCTGAAAGATTTCTGGATCGTAGATGTTGTCTTTTTGGAAAAGAGGATTCTTTTTGATGGTAGAGACCAGTTGGTCGGGTTGGGCGTCAATCTTTGCCTGATCGGCGGCTTGAATCTGAAGCAGGCGAATCCAGGTTTGGAAATTAAGGAACTCGTTTTGATCTGCGGACGGAATACGGCCGCTCTGAAGCGTGATTTCAAGAAGAGCTAGGCGTTGGGCGGCAACGAATTCATTTACATTCATGGAGTCGCCCCCGATCTTTCCAACGATTTGAGACGCGGGATCCTGGCCCCCTTGTGGGGTCCAATTTCCAAAAAAGATGAAGGAAATGCCAACGATGGCGAGAAGAAGTAGGAGAAGGCCTTTTAACTTATCGTGTAGGAAAGTGATCATGATCCTTTTTGGCTTGCTAGGGGGGTAGGAGGGAAGCGCAAAATCATAAAGATGCGAACGATCTTTGTGGGTATTTTACTAGGTCTGATGTTGGTCACCCTGAAAGTTCAAGGTGAGGATGTGCTTCGGTTGAAAAATGGTGAGATTTTGAAGGGGCAGGCGATCAAGTTTGATGAGGGATCGATGACATTAACATTTAAGTTTGCTCAGGGGACTTTGGGGTATCCCTCGGCAGACCTGGCAGAGGTGACTTTAGAGGAGAGGCCGGGGATTGCGCAGGGCCGAGAGGCCTTTTCCAAGGGGAATTGGGAGGAGGTTGTGACGCACTGGAAGACTACAGTGGACACACTGGTCGGGGTGGATTGTCCCTGGGTGCTCGAGTGCGCGGGTGGGCTAGGCCAAGCCTATTTGGCACTGGGGAAAGTTGCGGATGCGGAGGCTCTTTTTGGGAAAATGAAAAAGTTTTACACTCAAGGCCCGGCGGCCCTTCGTGCGTCTGTGGGATTGGCAGAGGCCACGTCGGGTCGGGATGCAGGGGTTCTTCTTGAAAAATTGAAGGAGTTAGAGGGGCAACTCAAAGAGAGTTTGCGGCCCGTGCGAGCGGATCGCGAGGCTCTAGCGGAGTACTATTTTGCGCGCGGGGGTGCATTCGAGAAAAAAGGGGAAGTGAAAAAAGCTTTAGAGGACTACTTACGCGTTGGGGCCCTGTATCCGGAGCCCCCCTCCTTGGGGCAACGAGCGGAGCAAAAAGCGGAGGTGCTAAGAAAATCAAATAAAGACCTCGTCACCGAATAGGTCTTTTGAATAATCTATATCCATGAACACTTTTCGTTTCGCAAAAATCCAAGGATTCCTCATCGGTTGCTTGTTCGTAGTTCCCACTCTTTTGGCCTCAGAGGGTGAAGCGGGAAAGGCCCCTAAAACAGCATGGCAAATTTTTCACGAGGGTGGAATTGTCATGTGGATTCTCCTGATTGCGTCCATCTTGATCATGGCTTTTACGATTGAGGCTTTTATTAAAATACGGGTAGGTCGGTTGGCTCCGGCGGCTGTTCTCGCCCAACTTAAGGACGCGATTGTTTCGGGCAACTACCCTTTGGCCTATCAGGTTTGTACAGCGAATCAGTGCTATTTAGGGCGGATCGTCCAGGCAGGTCTCGATCGTCTTGGGCGTGGTCGCGAGGCGGTGGAGCAAGCGGTAGGGGATACCACAGCCAAGGAGTTGAATGGGATTAAGGCCAATATTCAGTATCTATCTGTCATTGGGGTCGTAAGCCCCATGGTCGGGTTAACGGGAACCGTGATGGGGATGATCAAGGCTTTCGAAACTTTAGGGTCCTCAGGTGCGGCGGATCCCAGTAAGTTGGCAGGAAATATTTCTGAGGTTTTGGTCGCCACGGGGGCTGGTCTCTTCGTCGCTATTCCGGGATTTATTCTTTACTACGTATTTCGGAACCGAATCCAGACCGTGTCTGTTGCTGTAGATTCTGAAGTTAACCTTTTGCTTGAAGATATTCCGTTCGAGCAGCTGACGGGGTATCGGGTGAGTGATTATTTGGGTGCGGCGGCGGCAGCCCCCGCCCCCGTGGCTTAGGCTGAGGTCGCGTGCCATGTCTCGGCACGGAAAAAAATTTAGCGTTCACACCTCGGGGGGTGACGAAGATCCTGAATTTCAAGTTGCGCCGATGGTGGACGTTCTGCTCGTTCTTCTGATGTTTTTCACCGCAACGACGACAACAGAAATTAAGAGCCAAATGGCGGATCTGACATTACCTGATGCACAGGACGCCAAGGATAGGGAAAAGGGTGAGGGGCAATTTACGGTGAATATAAATAAAATGGGTGGATTAGAGGCTCAAGGGCGAACGGGTCTGGACGAAGTGGCCTTATCGAAACTCATCAAAGACGATTATGGGCAGATAAAGAAACTCAATCCCAATGCCAGTTATCGTGTTTTGGTGCGGGCGGACAAGGATCTTGGGTGGGAAAAAACGAAAGTAGTATTGAAGGCAACTGCTGCAGCGGGTGTGGCGAACGTGGTATTTGCTACGACTAAGGGCGGCAAAGGATAAGCGATGGCGGGCGGTGGATCCAGCGACGGGGATTATGGGTTGCAGATTGCGCCCATGTTGGACGTGATGTTTGTTCTCCTTCTGTTCTTTATGGTCATGGCGGGGAAGCAGGTCAAAGAGGCCGAGCTAGGGGTTCAAGTGCCAGGTGCGTCCACGGCAACAAGCACGGCAAAGAGCCCTGTGACTTTACGAGTAAGCCCTGATGGAGTCGTCACTTTTAACGACAGCACCGTGGATGGGCGGGATGATCATGATATGCCTAAATTGAGGGGGAGATTGAAAGCCTTGATCGAGGCCTCACCAGATCAGTCGGTCATTATCCGACCCAATGAAAAAGCCCCTTACCAAAGAATCATTGATGTTCTCAACGCTTGCGGCGCAGAGCGGGTCAAAAATCTGACCTTTGGCGGGTAGGGCTTTACGCCCGGCCCATATACTTCTTTTCCCGTGTATCGACCTTGATGAGTTCGCCTTCCTTGATGAAGAGCGGGACCTGAAGTTGGAGTCCGGTTTCCATTTTCGCCATTTTCATGACGTTGTTGGCGGAGTCGCCTCGGATCCCTTCGGGAGATTCGATCACCTTGAGAGTGACGCTGGCAGGGGGTTCAACCGAAACGGCTTTGCCCTCAATAAAGAGGATCTCGCAAGCCATGTTTTCGGAGAGGAATTCCTTCACATCTTCAACCAGTTCGGGTGTCAGGGTAAGATTTTCATAATTTTCTGGGTTCATGAAGGTGTAGCCCGTGTTGTCGCTGTAGCTGAATTCCCACTTATCTCGGGAGACATTCACTGATTCAAGTCGTTCGTCGGACGCAAGACGGTGGTCGGAAGATTGA
Organism: Methylacidiphilales bacterium; assembly: GCA_044348085.1. Classification (GTDB taxonomy): domain Bacteria; phylum Verrucomicrobiota; class Verrucomicrobiia; order Methylacidiphilales; family Verrucolacustridaceae; genus Verrucolacustris. The sequence goes on from JBIKTM010000009.1 coordinate 43,906, forward strand.
CCTGAACGAAGAGACCGGAACATAGCTTGCACGAAGGCCCTTTTATTTCCCGGAGTGCGATGGGTGATCCCAAGCACTACGTAGATGTCTCCATCCTTGCGAACGGCCATGCCTTTTTTCAAATCATTTGCAATTACTGACATAACTGATTTCTCCTTTTGTTTCTGGTTTAAAGCAATCTGAAACGAGTCAGATCCTGTGAATCTACCAAACCCACAGGACGATGGGCAGCATCTACCACCACAAGGTCCTCGATTCGGTGAGTTTCAAAGATGTGAAGGGCTTTCGCCGCCAAACTGCCAAAAGAGATTGTGATGGGTCGCCGGGTCATGACCGAAGCGAGATTGCGTTTGCCGATTGCAGGATCCTTTTGAAACCCACGAACGAAATCCCCATGGGTGTAGATGCCCGCCAGTTTTCCTCGGGCATTGACCACGATAGCCGCACCACAACGTTTCGCCGTAATTTGACGCAGGGCTTGGGTGACGAGAGTTTTTTCTGTGCAAATGGGGATTTGTTTTTTCGGGCGCATAATCTCTTGGACGGGTAAAAGGAGGTCCCGACCGATCGCTCCAGCAGGGTGGAGTTGAGCGAAGTCTTTGCGTTGAAATCCCCGATTTTGAAGAAGCACCATTGCCAGGGCATCTCCAAGGGCGAGCATGGCGGTGGTGCTGGAGGTAGGGGCGAGGTTTAGGGGGCATGCCTCCTGCTCTACTGACACGTCGAGAATGACGTCCGATTGGCGTGCAAGGTGGGAGCGGGGGTTTCCCGTCATGACCAAGATAGGGACCCCTTGGCGTTTGATCAGAGGCACAACCCGAAGAAGTTCGTCTGTGTTGCCACTATAGCTGAGAACAAGAATCAGATCTTTTCGGGAAACCACACCCAAGTCTCCATGAGCGGCGTCCACTGGATCCAGCGTGACCGAAGTTGTTCCGGTGCTGGCTAGAGTGGAGGCAATTTTGTGACCAATGTGGCCCGATTTTCCGATTCCCGTGACGATAATTTTTCCTCCGTTCTCCAGCCGCTGTTGCATCAAGCGAACGGCTTGTTGGAATGAGGAGCCAATCCGTGTCCGAACTCGTCGCAAGGCCGCGATTTCAATATCGAGGACCCGACGTGCTTGCTGAATAGGGCGTGTCTTAGCCATAAAGGTAAAGAATATGCGACCCGTTGCCGTTGGGCAACCCGCATGAAGGCTTGAGAGATGGAAGGGAAGAAGGCACGTTAGGGAATATGCCCCGCTGGCCTGAGCTGTTTCTTGCACTTCGCTTTTTGCGTCCGCAGAGAACATTTGTCTCGATGATTACCTTGCTGAGTTGGTTGGGTGTCGTCGCAGGGGTGCTGGTCTTGATTGTCGTCCAATCGGTCATGAGTGGGTTTGAAGATGAGTTAACGAAAAAGGTGATCGGGTTTCAGTCTCATTTGACCGTGGCAGGGCAGGCTCCGTTGCCTGACCCTGTAGGACTGATCCAAATCATCCGTGAAGAGCCAGGGGTAATAGGGGCTACGGGGTCCGTTTTGGGACCGGTTCTGGCTGAATGCGGAAGTCGGATCTCGACCCCAAGAATCAAGGGATGGGATGCGGAAACGGCGCCCTCTGTCATTCCGCTGCCTGAGTGCATTGTAGAGGGCAGTTGGTCGCCAGGACCCGAGCAACTAGTAGTGGGATCCGAGTGGGCACGAGCAAACCAGGCAGGGATCGGTTCGGAGGTCAATCTACTGGCTCCGCAGCAGTTTAAAGATGCCTTGGCTGGAAAATCTACGGGTGCAGTTCCGAAAAAAATACCTCTCCCTAGAACATTTCGAGTCGCGGGAATCTTTACCACGGGGATGTTTGAATATGATTCAGAGTACGTCATTACGGACTTGGTGACTGCACAAGAGCTTTATTCTGTTCCCCAAAAGGTTCATGGGATCGCAATTAAATTACAGGATCCGCGACAGGCGGCACGGATTGCGGAAAGACTAAAAACCCGACTGGGTGGGGGGATCCGAGTGCTCTCTTGGATGGATCACAACCAGCGTCTCTTTGCGGCCGTTGCCGTTGAGCGACGTGTCATGAGTTTTCTTCTATTCTTTATTATGGCGGTGGCGGCGCTGGGCTTGAGCGGGACCTTGATTACCGTGACGGTTCAGCGTGCCAAATCGATCGGAATCCTTGCTGCAGTTGGTGCGACACCCGTCCAGATTGCGACTGTCTTTACGATGTATGGAGTCGTAGTTGGTGTTCTGGGGGCTGTGGCAGGGGTCGTGGGAGCTTGGATTGTTTTGATCAACCGAAACAGTCTTAGTCAATGGATTGGGAAGGTAACGGGACAGGATCTTTTTCCTGCAGAAATCTACCATTTTACAGGAATTCCTGCGCGGTATGACGTGGCTGTTTTTCTGGGAGTTGCCTTTGCTGGATTGGCTTTAAGTGTGTTGGCGGCTCTGGTGCCTGCCTGGGTGGCGTCCCACAGTGAGCCTGCAGCTAACCTGAGGCGAACATGAGTCATCCTCTTCTTGAAGCTCGTCAGTTGCGTAAAGGCTATCAACTCCAAGGTAGACCCCCGCTTGAGATCCTGCACGGAATCGATCTCTCTTTGGCTCCGGGGGAGTGTCGGCCTGTATGTGGGCCATCCGGAGCAGGAAAGTCGACTCTGCTGCATATTTTAGGAGGACTGGAAGAGGCCGACGGAGGAGAAATCTTTTGGAAGGGAGAAAAAATTAGCGGGCAGACACGAAGCCAGTGGGCCCAGTGGCGGCGTCGCGCGGTGGGTTTTATTTTTCAGTCGTATCATCTTTTGCCCGAGTTGACGGTGGAAGAGAACGTGCGGCTCCCCGCAATGTTGGCAGGAGTATCCGTCGGAGAGCGCTGGGAGGATCTGATCGATCAGGTGGGAATGACCCTGCGTCGGGATCATCTCCCTGGGGAGCTCTCGGGTGGGGAGCAGCAGAGAGTTGCCGTGGCACGCGCCTTGGTTCTTGATCCGGACCTCATTTTAGCGGACGAGCCTACGGGAAACCTAGATGCCGCGTCTGCCAACGCGGTGCTTGATTTGCTTGTTCCCATGGTCAAAGAGAGGCAAAAATCTCTTCTGCTTGTCACCCATGACGCAACGGTGGCCGCAAAGGTGGGAGTTCCCCTGCGGCTACTGGATGGTAGGATGGCTGGCTAAATTATGATCATCTACATCGACGGAAAATTTTATCCAGAGGAGGAGGCAAAGATCTCGGTCTTTGACCATGGGTTGCTCTACGGAGATGGTGTGTTTGAGGGTATCCGTGCCTATGAAGGAAGAGTTTTTAAACTAGAGGAGCACTTGGCTCGGCTGGAGGATTCTGCCAAGGCGATTCTGCTTAAATTGCCCTGGACCCGTGCGGAGATTCAGAAAGCCGTTTTGGAGACCTGCCAGAAAAATAAGATGAAGTCGGGATACTTGCGTTTAGTCGTTACGCGTGGGAAAGGGTACCTCGGCCTGTCTCCAGATCGTTGTAAAAAACCCACCATCATTATTATCGCGAGTGATCTTGAGTTGTATCCTGAGAAGTATTATCGCGAGGGGTTAAAAGTCGTGACGGGGGCCACGTGGCGCCAATCTCCTGCCGCCCTGGACCCAGGGATTAAATCCCTCAACTATCTCAATAATATCTTGGCCAAAATCGAAGGTCAGCAGGCTGGCGCCCAAGAGGTGATCCTGCTGAATCCGCAGGGACTCGTTTCCGAGTGCTCGGGTGACAACATATTTTTTATTCGTCATGGCGTGTTGGTGACCCCAAAACTCTCATCTGGAGCGCTGAACGGAATTACCCGGGCAACGGTTCTTGAAATTGCCCGAGAGGCGGGTTGGGAGACCCGAGAGGATGATGTTCGGCGCTATGATCTTTTTACCTGCGAAGAGATGTTCCTGACAGGGACTGGGGCAGAGATTGTGCCTGTCGTTGAAGTGGATGGTCGGCTCATAGGAGATGGTCGTCCTGGCAAAAAGACAGCTGATCTGATGAAGCGGTACCATAAGCTTGTCACTTCGACGGGGACTAAGATTCCGTCTTAGAAAAGCTGTGGACTGCCAGAAGTGCAATCTACGACCCGCGACGGTCTTCATGACGACGGTTGTGGGAGATGATTTGAAGCGTCTCGATCTTTGTGAGGAGTGTGCCCGCAAAGCTGGTGCCATTCACCCCTCTGGTTTCTTGGCGGAGGAGGTGCTTCTGCAGGAGTTCCCACAAGCTCCTGAGACAAAACTCCAGTGTTCCCAGTGCGGGTATCCTTTGGACAGTTTGCAAAAAACTGGAAGGCTGGGATGTGCCACCTGTTACGAGCGCTTTTCGGCCTCCCTGAGTGAGGCACTAGTGGAAACGCAAAAAGGATTAGTACACCGGGGGAAAAGACCCGTACGACGCCTTGCTGACCCCCAAGCTTTAGAAGCGGATCTGAAGCAGTTGATTGCGATCGAGGATTTTGAAGGGGCAGCCCGTTTGCGAGATCAGATTGCTTCAAAGAAAGCGTCTGCCTCCCGCCGAACAAAAAACTCATGAAAGTCCCTTTGGAGTGGCTGGGAGAGTGGTCGGATTGGAAAGGAACTTCTGAGGAGCTTTCAGAAAAACTGACCCAGAGTGGTACAGAGGTGGTGGCCATACACTCAACTGGTTGCCAGGTGAGGGGCATTGTTTCGGCAAAGATTCTCGAAAAAAAGCCTCATCCCAATGCGGATCGGCTCAGCGTGTGTGTTGTGGATGACGGCACGGGGTCGCGACAGGTGGTTTGCGGTGCGAAGAATCATCAAGCAGGTGATATTGTGCCTTTAGCGAAACCCGGCACGGTCTTTCAGGATGGAATGACCATTAAATCGGCCAAGTTGCGGGGGGAAAGCTCAGAGGGGATGCTTTGTTCATCTAAAGAGTTGGGTTTGGCTGAGGACAGTGAGGGGCTTCTTATCTTGCCTCCTGCCACGGCATTGGGGTTGCCGCTGGAGAAGCTATTTCCTGGAGAAGTGGTGATTGAAGTCGAGATAACATCAAACCGACCAGACTTAGCCTCGATCTGTGGATTAGCTAGGGAGCTATCTGCCTTGGGTGTTCCTTTGAAAGAACGAGTGGCAGTTCCAACTGCAGATCAGGGAGAGCTCAAGAATTGGAAGGTATCTGCGCAGGATCCTAAGCTCTGCCCTCACTATACGTTGACGGGGTTGGAAGTAAAAGCGGGGATCGATTCGCCCGATTGGATGAAAAAGAGATTGGTAGCAGCGGGGCTACGGTCGCTAGGGCTTCTGGTGGATGTAACGAACTATGTTCTTCTTGAAACGGGTCAACCCGTTCACGTATTTGATGCCACCCGTGTGCAGGGATTCGCCCTGGAAGTTCGAAAGGCAAAAGCGGGAGAAAGTGTGACGGGCCTAGATGGAGGCAAACATACACTAACGCCGAACGATCTGGTTGTGGCAGACGGAAAAGGGGTGGTTGCGTTGGCTGGAATAGTCGGCGGTGCCGATTCGGCGGTTCAACCTGCGACACAGAAAGTCTTGCTGGAGGTAGCCTCCTTTGATGCAGGAACGGTTCGAAAAACCGCCCGACGTCTTTCGATCAATACGGAATCCTCCAAACGATTTGCCCGAGGTGGGTTAGATCCTGAATTGGTCGAAAGAGCGCGTTCGCGAGTGGTCCAGTTGCTCAAGGAGGCAGGCGCGTTGGAGAAATATCTTGGATTATGTTCAGCGGGGGTTGCTACCATTCTGAAGGTTGCACCTGTCCCCTTGCGCTGGGAGAGGGCGGAGCAAATTCTGGGCTATAGAATCGACCGAGAAGATTTAACCCAACGACTAGGGGCTCTGGGTTTTCGCGAGGAACAAGGTGGATGGGTTGCCCCCTCATGGCGTCGGGATGTTCGGCAGGAGATCGATCTTTTTGAGGAGTTGGTACGGCTATCCGATTTGGCAAAGGTTCCTGCATCCCTTGATTCTTTGGCGGATAGAGAATCGGAGGAGGACCGTGCGGATCTACTTCGAAGGCAGATCCGTGCTTTTCTTGTCGAACGCGGATATTTCGAGGTCTTATCTGGGGCTCTTGTTCGATCGGATGAAGCAGGATCGGCTCGACTCACCCTTTCCGCAGGTCCTGATGCCGCAGGCTACAGACAAAGTCTTCTGCCGAATTTGGGCAGGGCGGCTGGCCGAAATATTTCCCGTGGGGTGACCGACCTCAAACTTTTTGAGTTAGGTCGTGTGTCTTTGGAGGGGGGCAGGGAAGAGATGAGGTTGGGGTTACTGGTTTCAGGTCATGAACGACCTGTTCACTGGCTAGAGGCAGAGGTGGATGCGGATCGTTTTAGCCTGCAAGGAATCTGGCATGAGCTTGGGAAGCGTTTCGCAGGCCTCGGTCAGCCTTTGGCCTTAAGGGAGATGAGTCCAAACGAAAAAAAGTCTATAGGGGTGAAGTCAACCGTTTGGATGGCCGAAGGAAAAGTGTCAGTGGCCAAAGCACGGCTTACCCCGTTCACACCCGTCACCTCTTATCCCGGAATCCAACGAGATATGGCTCTTGTGCTGCCTGAAAAGGTGCCTTTTGCAGATGTTGAAAAAGCGATCCGAGCGGCGGCTCCTGCTGAAATGGAGAGTCTCGTTGTTTTTGACCGGTTCGTGGACGCTTCAGGAAAGAAGGTTCCGCAAGGGTTTTTGTCACTTGGTTGTCGCTTGCAATTTCGCTCCCCTGCGCGCACGTTGACAGAAGAAGAGGTTGGGGCCTGGGAGAAGGCGATTCTTCAGTCCCTAGCTTCCCGGTGCGAAGCCAAGCTCCGGACAGTTCTTTGAGTGATTGGTTTTAGTCTTCGCGCCCTGCTTGACGCGTGTGACGGATCAATTTTTTTCAACCGATAAAATTAAAAAACGAGGCCAAACCTTAATCCGAATACGTCATGCCTTTCTAGGAAGGCGGACGCGGAGGCGGGAGTCTCAATTTCTGGAGCATTCCAGGGTCGAAAAAAGTTCTCCTAGCGCCCAGGCGGGGCGTGTTTTTTTTGTGAGTTATGGCAACTGCTTGGCCAGCTCTTTGACCTTTGGTAGGTTGGCCAGAAGATCAGCGATTGCGTCGTAGCGGCCAGAGAGAAGGCCTTGCTGGGCACTTGCTTTCATTCCCACAGAAAAGGAGAGCTTTCCTGCTGTAACATTCAGTTTCTCTAAATCGATCTGCACCTCGGTCGATGGTTCCTTCTTAATCAGTTGGGTCAGGGCTTCGAGATCCTCTTTCTTTGCGGTCACACATGGAAGACCGAGGGTCGTGCTATTTCCGAAAAAGATTTCGGCAAAGTTACCTGCAATCACTGCCTTAAATCCCGCTCTTACGATTGCCTGGGGCGCATGCTCGCGGGAGCTTCCACATCCAAAATTCATTCCTGAAACAAGAATTGTGGCCCCCTTGAATTGGGCCTGATCGATCGGGTGATTCGTGGATTTACCTTCTGGAGTTTGACGAATATCTCGAAAAAGGAATTCACCCAGCCCGTCGAAAGTCACGCACCGCATATAGCGGGCGGGAATAATCCGATCTGTGTCGATGTCGTCCCCCTCAACGGGTACGGCTCGACCTGTTACTTTCTTGATTAGGGAGAGAGACATATCAGTTTTGGGCGAAGACCTTGCGTGCGTCGCTGACTTCACCCGTTACAGCAGCTGCTGCAACCATCACAGGGCTCATGAGCAGGGTGCGTCCAGTGGGGCTTCCTTGGCGACCTTTGAAGTTTCGGTTTGAGGAGGAGGCGCAGATCTCGTCCCCTACTAACTGGTCGGGGTTCATTCCGAGGCACATAGAACATCCAGCCTCGCGCCAGTCGAAACCCGCTTCTCGGAAGATCTTATCGATGCCCATCTCAGTGCAGATTTTGCTTACTCCCTGCGAGCCAGGGACGGCAATGGCACGAATTCCTTTTGCTACCTTGCGGCCTTTTAGAAATTTCGAGGCCTCGACAAAATCGGAGACTCGAGCGTTCGTGCAGGAGCCGAAAAAGGCGACCTGAATCTTTTGGCCTGCAAGTTTTTGCCCCGCCTTAAATTTCATGAATTCAAGCGCCTCTTTGGCGGAGGAGCGGTCGGCCACGGGAAGCTGTTCGGGGGAGGGGATCGCTTCGTCGATGAAGATGCCCTGACCCGGATTGATGCCCCAGGTGACGGTGGGGCGTATTTCAGAGGCTTCAAAGACCTTCACATCGTCGTACACGGCATCGGGATCAGAGGCCACTTTCCGCCATTCGGTCACAGCGGCATCCCAATCCTTTCCTTTTGGGCAGTAGGGGCGCCCTTTCAGATATTCGAAAGTCTTTTCGTCAGGATTGACGTAACCAACGCGGGCACCGCCTTCAATCGACATGTTGCAGATTGTCATTCGCTCCTCGATCGAGAGACCTTCGATCGTCGGGCCTGCATATTCGTAAGCGTAACCAGTTCCGCCGTTCACCCCGAGTGTGCGGATGATGTGGAGGATAATGTCCTTTGCGTAGACCCCAGGACCTAATTTTCCCCGAACTTCGATCTTTCGAACTTTCAAGGGGGAGAGAGCCATCGTCTGTGTCGCAAGGACGTCGCGAACTTGGCTTGTGCCAATTCCAAAAGCAACGGCACCGAAGGCGCCGTGGGTGGAGGTGTGGGAGTCTCCGCATGCGATGGTGGTGCCAGGTTGGGTGATGCCTTGTTCAGGTCCGACGATATGGACGATGCCCTGCTTTCCAGATGGGATATCGAAAAAGGTCACTCCGAAATCAGAACAGTTTTTGCGTAGCTCCTTGATCATGGCGTCTGCGAGGGTGTCCTTAAAAGGCTCCACACGCTGGTCTGTCGGCACGATGTGATCGACCGTGGCAAAGGTGCGCCTTGGAAAGGCCACTTTGAGTCCAAGATCCCGAAGCATGCCAAAGGCCTGAGGGCTCGTGACCTCATGAATCAGATGGGTGCCAATAAAAAGTTGAGTCGAACCGTCGGGAAGTTTTTCGACGGCGTGCCGATCCCAAACCTTATGAAAAAGGGTTTTGCCCATAAGTGTTGATCATAACGGATTTGAAACAGACAGGCAAACCGTGGGAATAGCAGATTACTTCAATTTACAGATCGTTTCCACAGCGTGGCGTCGGCAAAGGTGTACTGAAATTTGCGACGGTGCTCGCGGAGAAGAAATGGAAGATCTTGTCGATGAGCGAGTCGAAAGTGGGGCTGGAGAAGTTTCTTTAGGGTCGCGAATGAGTTTCTCCACCACTTGCTCTTAGGGGTGTATTCTTTGGACCAAGTATACGGGGATGTAAGAAGAAGAAACCCATTTGGTTTTACTAAACTCGGAGCCACTTTTGAGGCAAAGAAAGTTGGGTTGGGCAGGCGATCGATTAAGTTGGCAGCTAAAACGAGATCAAAAGTTCCCAGGTTTCTTGGCAGGTGAAGGGCGTCACCAACCTGAAAGTGGACGTTATTTCTATCGATACGGGCATCGACTTTAGCGTGAGATGGGGTGGTGTGGTTGCCTTCCTCGCAAAGTTGAAACTTTAGGTGACCACTTTTTTTCAGCTGATTTGCCGAATGGATAAAAGAGCGAGAGTAGTCAATTCCAACCACTTCAGTGCATCGACGGGCAAGTTCGAAAGTGGAGCGCCCAACGGCACAACCCAGATCCAAGGCCCTCGAATGTGAGCCTTTTGCCTTCGAAAAGAGGAGATGGGCACAGGTGTAGGGAAAGTTACGCACTCCTTTGGGGGGTGTAATCCCTTTGGGAAGTAGCTGTGACGGTTCGTGGTAGTGAAACGCCAAATACTCCGCCAAGACGGAGGACTTTTCGTAGGTCGAGGATTTCAGGCGAGCAGTTTTTGGAGGTAGGGAGCAGGTTGATACGCCTCGATTACCACCTGGGTCTTTCCGTCACGATGCATTCGTACCTGCTGAAGTTGAATCTCGGGAGTCTTGTGGGGGGCATAAAGAATATCATCATGAGTTGCGTTAATCCTCTCAGCAAACTTATCGGGGGTCAGATGGCCGCCCAAATGATCGGATCGCCCTGTTGCAACATGGATCGTACCTAAAATCTTCTCATCCTGAATATCCCGACCGCTGAAGGGTAGGAGTTGCGTTCCGAAACCAAGTTCGCCCAACTCTCCGACGACGGGATCGCGCTGGAGCTTGGCAACGTGATGTTCGAAGGTCTTAGAGTTGCCTGAAAGGAAGGTTCCACCCACTTGCCTGCCTTTTTTGACATCTAGAATGGCGAGGGTTCCGTCCTCGAACTTCATGGGCATCTGTCCATGGGCGTCTGTGGGTACAAAATAGACTTCGCCAGCAGGCAGATTCGCAACGTCTGGGGTTTTGCCGCGGCACAAACCGTGGGACTTTTGGGCCTCCTGCTTCCCAAGATCGAGGTGCAGCGTGCAGGACTTATCGGCGACTTTGTAATCGATTTCGACCCAATCGGATTTTGTTAGGCCAAGACGAAGCTTTTCCGCCTGCTTGCTGACCTCGTTGTAGTCGACGGCGAGACCGGTTTTGAGAATGATATCATTGAGTCCGTGCAGAGTGGCTCCGCGGAAACCGTGTTTCTTGGCGGAGGCTGTGAGGGGAGCCGTTGCCGAGTAGGTCGAGATGCAAAGGATGATGTCATATTTTGGATAGATATCTTTTTCAAATGAGAGGCGATTGCCTTTGGTGTCCACAGCAAGGTCATCCATATCCAGATTGCTACCCCCCGTTTTTTTGTAGGCGTAGAGGTCGCCTCCTGTGAGCCCTAGCTCTTTGCCGGCTCCATTGTTAATCCCTTGGTAGAAGATGTCGTGGGCGTACTTCTGAACAGTCAGGGAGGGATTTTTGAGGAATGAGAAGTCTTTGACTTGGGTTGGATCATCTAGATCGATGAGGACGCATGTCTTTTCGCCTTTCGACGGTTCGAAAACGGTTCTAAGAAGGCGCACGAGGTCGAAGGATGGGAATGAGGTTGGAATGGCAAGTGAAGATGTAGACATCTGATGATCTTAGCGTTGTTTTTGGCCCTAGCAAATCTGGTCTAAAAACATTTCCGCGGGGCTGGCTTACAAGGCGGGGCTGGTGCAAAATACAAGAATGGCTCTTCTGAACAGTGCAAAAGAGGAATATTTTGATTTCCTGCGTTTCGCAACGGTCTCGGCGGATCCTGCCCGTGCGCAGACAATGAAAGATTGTGCCACTTGGTTGGCGGGAAAGTTCAAGGGAATGGGAATGAATTCGGAGATTGTGCCCACGGCAGGGGCACCGGTTGTTTTGGCTTTTTGGAGGAAAGGCGGTTCGGCCAACCGGCGGACCGTTTTGATCTATGGCCACTACGATGTGCAGCCTGCGGAGATGGGGGATGGGTGGACGGGAGATCCTTTTGAGCCTCGCTTGGTGGACGGAATGGTGGTCGCGAGAGGTTCGACCGACAACAAAGGGCAGATTTTTGCGCATATGATGGGGGTGGCGGAGAAAATCAAGGCGGGTGGCCCGGAGACCGATGTGATCTTTGTCGTGGAGGGAGAGGAAGAGGTGGGCAGTGACAATCTCGAGGGTGTTTTGCGTGACAGGAAAGTGGAGCTGGCGTGTGATGTCGCCGTCATTTCCGACACCAATATGGCGGGGCCTGACAAACCCACTCTGACATACGGTTTGCGTGGAATCAGCGCTTTGGAAGTGGAACTCACGGGTCCGTCGCACGATCTTCACTCCGGTGTTTATGGGGGGGCAGTTGTAAATCCGATTACAGTGCTAACCCGGTTGCTGGCGGGGCTTCATCACGAAACGGGCCAGGTGGCTGTTCCTGGGTTTTACAAAAAGGTGAGGAAGGTGGCTGCTTGGGAAAGAAAAGCCGCAAAAGCCTTGGGAGTTCCTGATGCGGAGGTGAGGCGTCAGGCAGGAAGTCCGGCTTTGGGTGGGGAGTCTGGATTTTCCGCAATCGAAAGAATCGGAATGAGACCGACGGCGGAGATCAACGGAATTACGGGGGGATATCAGGGTCCCGGACCCAAAACGGTTTTGCCCAGCAAGGCCTCGGCTAAGTTGACGTTTCGTTTGGTGCCAAACCAAGATCCCAAGGAGATTGCAGACCTCGTAGAGAAGGATCTAAAAAAGCGATGTCCAAAAACGGTGAAGTTAAAGGTGACTCGGCACCACGGTGGATTTCCCTATTTTTGTGATCCCACCAAAGGCTTTGGCCCTGCTGCATCTAAAGCCTTGAGTCAGGCTTGGGGAGGAAAAAGAGTGGATTACCTTTTAGAGGGTGGAACCATTCCAATCGTGAGCGTGATCAAAAAAGTTCTAGGTGTGGAGACCTTACTGGTGGGATTAAGTTTGCCTGACTGCCGTGCGCATGGTCCGGACGAAACCTTTCCGATCAAATACTTGGAACGAGGGGCAAAGATGAATCAAGCTTTGTTGCGGGAGATTGCGGCCGTTTGAGTTCTTTCGTTAAGAGATACAAGATGGAAGACACGGGTCCATAGCTCAACGGTTAGAGCAGGGGACTCATAATCCCTTGGTTCCTGGTTCAAATCCAGGTGGACCCACTGGTTTTGCGGCAATAGGTCAGGTTTGGGCGAAATTCATTCACCAGTTGTGGACAGGTTTGCAAAATGGAAAAAAGATTTTGCAGGAAGGGGGGCTCCTTTGGGGTGTTATAGGTGAATGCAGTTACAGATTATTTCCCTATTTTTGTTGGGGCTTGTTTCGATGGGTTGGGCACAAGGAAGTGCCGAAAACCTTTCTCGGGCTCAAGAGAGGATTGGGGAGCAGTCTTGGCCTAAGAAACCAGGGAATCAGGTGAGTTCTTTCGCGGGTAAAATGACCGATTTCAAACAGATCGATACGAAAAATTATGAGAAGGGAAAATCATTCGATGGGTCACGAGTCTATGGGGATCGAAAAGAGTCGAGCCTAGCCTCAACGCCTCTTTGGGAGCAGAGGACCTCAAAGCTGGAGGGTAAAGACTCCTCTTGGTCGGGTCGCCAAGCCTCGGGAATGAGTGCGAGGCGTAATGAAACATACGGAGATGGGCAAATGTCCTCTTGGCAGAGGAAGGAAGAGTTTGAAAAGAGGAGTGTGGCCAGCAAAGACGGGCCCGATTGGATTTCGCGAGCGAGTCCTAAGTTCCAGAGTCGTGAAGGTGGGGTGGTTATGTATGAGGGTAGACTCACTCGGGTGCGCGAAAACGTTGTGAGAGATGATTCCTTGGGGAGGCGGGATTTAGGAGAAGGGAGGAAAGAGATGTTTAGTCCGTACGAGGTTCAGAGGCTCCTTGAGGCAAAGGGACGGACATCCGATCCTCATCAACCCTCTCCTGTAAAAGCAGAAATTAAGGCTGAATCTGCAGGGGCATTTCGGCCCGTAGTTGCGGGTAGTTCACCAAACTCGCCGTAATAGTGGATTGGCCTGCTGGAATTTTTCCGCGAAGAGCCTGGTAGGGGATGGTCAGTTGGTAGTTCAGATGTTCTCCTGCGTTCAAGTAGCTGTACCCTGCGTCTTGCGCGAAGTCGTAATCCTCTGACCAAGTATAAACTGTTTTCCCCTCCGAATTGCGGATGACGGCCTCGCAGCGCTGGGCGGTCGGGAAGTAGAGAGTGGATCCTTTGTCCGACTCATTTTTCAAAGTGAATTTGATTACGATCAGGTCGTTGGGTTGAGGGTCGCGAATTCTTTGGAGAGTCAGTTCGGTTGGGGAAACTTCCATGCGGGCTTGGTATGAATCGAGATTGAGTTCGTTAGCGCCCTCGAATCGTTTTTTTGAGCCCTGCATAAAGAGTCCTCCTTTGATGAGGCCTGGGGCTGAAAGGAATTTATCAGGTTGGCTGGTGCGGGAGGCGGTGTCTGAAATGTCGGCCGCGAGGGAGGGCAGAAGGGAAAGGGCGAGAAAACCAACCAGTAAGGTGATTACGGATAGGAGCGCTTTCACCAAACCATCTTAGTGGCTTTTACCAAAAATGACAAATCAGGTCGTTTCCTTTGTGGGAATGGGATAAGATATTGGCCTCATGAGGACATGTTACAAATTCCTAATCGTCGTGGTGGGGTGCACCCTGTGGATGGGGGCGGCGCAGAAACCCCCCTTTTTGCTGAGGATTCATTTACAGGCGACGGAGGGTGCGAAGGGGATGGTTTCTGTTCCTGTTACCCTTTTTCAGCCGAGCGAAACAATCGCCATCCAGAGTCTTCCTGAGGTAACGGAAAAAGAGATTCGCAAAGTTTCGACACGTGTGGATGGGACGGTGCTGGTGGAGTTTAATGATTTTGGACGGACCAAACTGGAGGTCGGAACGAGTACCGGAAGAGGCATGATTTTAGTCGTTCTTGTGAATGGAAGGGTTGTCTATGCGCCGAGAATTGACACCGTGATCACAAATGGATCGATCCTGCTACCGCCGGGATCCATTACGCCTGACGAGATTTTGCAAGTGAATGCTGAGGTGGAGAAGTTGAAGGGCCAGAGATTGAAGGACGTGCCTCAATCCAATTAAAGATCAGGCCCATTGAACTTATTCCCCACCCATTCGATACGAATTCAAGAAATCACTCGACGCTCATCTGTGGGCGGGCAATTCAAAGGGGGTGAAAAATCTGTTTATAGCCCTAATTGGGCTATCCCTGTGTGAAGTACATTTCGTTCATGCCGCGACACAATCCAGTAACGGAGGACTGGCTGAATCCTCAGAAGACCGGCAAAGAATTATGGGAGGTATGCCGACGAGGGCGGAGCTTAAACTCAGGCGTGCGCGTGCGACAAACGCGCCCGTTTCATTCTTAATTAATCCAAAGACGGAGAGGGTGGAGGCGAGGGATATCGATAGTGCTTTGATCGAAGAGTATTCCCCTGGAGCGATTGGGCACCTCCTTGATGTTGGGGGGTATGAGTTGAAGGTAAGTTTTGGTAGAGATGAAAGTCGACGTCTTTCCCTCTTGCTCCGCCCTGGACCTGCCCAAGCAAAACCGGTGCAAGTCTCGGTTTTTCAGCGTCGGCTGATTCTTCCCCCGGGAACGAGTGTGTCTGCTTTTATGGAGGGGGATGGGAGGGTGACGATCGAGCCTTGTTTGACTGGAACGATTTACTATTTGGATACCCAACCCACGGCAGTGGATGTGCCAGAGGATAAAGTGACGCTGCTGGCCTCCAAAAATCTAGTACGTATAGGGCGAGAGGTGGAGCAAGGGAAGTTGCCGGACGAGGAGATGGTGGATGCCGTTGTAGCGGGCAAAATTGAGACGGAAGAAAAACAGACATCCAAGAATAATGCAGGGTTGGCGGTGGGCGGGTGGTTGCAAAATGCGGGAACTTCACTCCTTGGGTTGCCGAATCCCGAGACAACCCCGCCCGCAACAGTGGTAAAGGTCGCATCTGGAACGCCCGAGCTTTCGGCTCCTGCACCACAGAGCCTGACACCTAATTTTGATCCTAGTCCTGTGCCTTCTGGTAGAAATATTCCGAGCAAACAGGTGACCCAGAACGTGAAAGTTATCGCATTAAGAGGAGATGTGGGCGAAGCGGCCCTTGCACAGGAGCCACTACTTTACGAAGAAGGGGATCGTCGGGATTTGACGAGGGCGAGTAAAAAAGGCCTTGCGGCACGACCACTGGAGAATCCTGAACTGGTTTTGTCTGCACCTGCGGAGACACTTGAGAATAAGCCTCCTGGTGATTCGGCTGGGAACGCTGTTGTTCGGGCGTTTCGATCTTTCCTTGGGATGCCTGAAGCCAAGACCGTTCAGGCAGAGGCGGATAAGCTTGCTGGTAAGAAGCAGTAAACCTCACAAAAAAATAGCACGAGGATTAAATCAAGGGTTTGTCGTTATCTCCTTATTGCGCTTTCGCGAGCCTTTGAACTTATCCCTTTTGGGATAAAATAAAGTAATGGAAATACACTTTTAATAGAATTTGACTTTCTAATTTATTAATCTTAGTTGTGTGGTTATGGGAAGACCACAATGGATTGTGATTTCTTGCTTTGGGATTTTATTTCCGGCGCTTTTTGTAATTCTCTCGAATCAAGATTCCGACCGTCCAGACCACTTTTCGTCGAACTCTTTTCACAGCTCGGATAGTTCAACATCATCAGTAGGAAGAAGTCCTAAATCTGGTAGTTCTCAATCTGTTGGCTCGGGCTCTGCGTCGACTGGACCTAGGGTGGGTGGTCTGGCATCCGCCTCATCCCCGACCCCGCAAACTCGTGGGCTTTCTCGGCCCAAAGCCGGGGATTCATTGGAAGATATATTAAAGTATAAAAGGGAGATTGAGCAGGGTTCTACCCCTGATGATTCGCTTGCTTCGCGCAACCTGCCTGGAACACCTCCATTTGAGCTGGTCGTGGGAGGAAGCCCTGTCGTTTTACAAGCTGCGCTGAACGAGGTTTATGTGCCTAGGAAAGATGGCCAGCACGAAATTGTTGAAATTGCCCCAGTTGCAAACCTCCAGGAGTGGCAAAAAGAGGCCACTCAAATTTCCCCTGATGCTGAAATTGTTCTCTATCGCCCTGATCTGCCGCGGACTGAAAACAATGCACTCATGTTGGGATCGACACTGATAGTTGCTGCTGCCAACGAAGATGAAGCTCGAGCGTTAGCAGAGAGTGACGGGCTTGAATACATTCGGCCCCTTGGAGACTCCCTTTCTGGAAGGTATTTAGTGGGCGCTTCTCGTCCTCAAGTATCGCTGGAAAGGTTACTCAAAGAAAAATTGAAAAAAGTTTCAAATGTCGAGGGCAATTATCGTAAAGTGCTGGTTCCCCGTGCTGGAGGGGCGTTGCCCCCTGCCTCAAAACCTGGACCTAGTAAAACACCCTCCCTGTCGGCAGGCAGAAAGGCTCCACGTTTCATACCTAACGACGTAAATTTTCCTAGTCAGTGGCATCTGTATCAGACGAGTGTTCCCAGCGGGGGAACAACTTCAGGCGTCGATGTAAATGTGATCAACGCTTGGGATCTGTACAAAGGAGCAGGCGTCACCATAGGAATTGTTGATGATGGTCTGCAACTAACTCACCCAGATCTTAGTCCTAATATTTCTGCTGTCTCTGGAATCCACCGCGATTGGAATGACTCAACTCCAAATGATCCGACTCCTGGAAGTCTGAATGCCCACGGCACAGCCGTTGGGGGAATTGCTGCGGCACGTGGTAATAACACCATCGGGGTTAGTGGTGTAGCTCCAGAAGCCAGGTTGGCGGGTTTGCGTTTAATCGCTGGGCCAGCTTCGGATGCGGATGAGGTCGATGCTTTCGGATGGAGAAATGATGTGATTGCGATTAAGAACAATAGTTGGGGGCCTGATGATGACGGCACTTCAATTTCTAAATTGCCTTCGGCGGTAAATGCAGCTCTGCTTAGCGCCGTTACGAATGGCAGGGGTGGGTTAGGAGAGGTTTTTGTTTGGTCGAATGGGAACGGGGGAAGTTATGCTTCAGCACAATTTGTCACCGACAGTTCGAACTACGATGGCTATGCCAACTCCATTTATGTGATTTCAGTTGGAGCCACAGCCAACACGGGTCGGGCCAGTTCCTTTACCGAAAAAGGTGGAAATGTTTCTGTAACGGCTCCCTCCTCAGGCGGGACGCTAGGCATTACGACTACCGATTTATCAGGAGTTTCAGGATACTCCACCACCGATTACACCAGTAATTTTGGCGGAACATCCGCCTCTGCTCCTATGGTTGCTGGAATCGCTGCACTTATGCTTCAAGCCAATCCGACATTAGGTTGGCGTGATGTGAAAGAAATTTTGATTCGCACGGCACGCCCGATCGACACAGGAGACTCGGGTTGGGTGAACAATAACGCAGGGATCAAATTCAACCCATGGTACGGGGCAGGTTTGGTGGATGCGGAGGAGGCGGTGAATCGAGCATTGGATTGGGAAAACTTGGAGACCATGACATCCGCGTCTGCTTCCCTATCGGGTCTAAACCTGTTGATCCCTGACAACAAACCTGAGGGGGTGACTGTAGACCTGCCGATCAGCTCAAGTTTTCGCGTGGAAAGCGTCGCCATCACTGTATCTGCGACCCACCTTTACCGTGGAGATTTGGTTTTTACGGTCATTTCTCCTGCAGGAACACAAGTCCGGATGACCGGTGGTGTGCGGTATCTAGATAGCAACAGCAATCTAGACAACGTCACTTTCACCACCCCATTCCTTTGGGGTGAATCCAGTGCAGGAACTTGGCAGGTGAAGGCGGCAGATGAGTGGGTAGTTCTGAGCGGAAGATTAAAAGCAGCTTCGATTACTGTATACGGTTCCTCCTCTCCTGTAGCGCCTGCGAACGATAATTTTGAAAAAGCCACTCTTGTTTATGGCCAGACAGAATCCATCTCCACCTCGAACCGAGGTGCTGGACGTGAAAAAGGGGAGCCAAAACATACGGGAGCCCAAGGGGGTGGCTCTCTTTGGTGGAAAATACAGCCCCGCACCAGTGGTTATCTAACAATCGACACGGTTGGCTCCTCCATCGACACCTTAATATCCCTCTACACGGGAACTTCGGTGACAGGATTAACCGATGTTATCGGTAACGACGATATTTCCACTCCAGTTAAGCAAAGTCGGATCTCGCGTTTTGCCGTTCAGCCTGGAGAGATTTACATGCTGGCCGTGGATGGGAAAAATCGTGCTCGCGGCAGTATTCGCCTGAATTTCAATCTAGAAGCGGGTGCTCTGTACGACAATTTTGCCGATGCCAAGCCCGTGAACGCCAACTCTTGGTCGGATAGTCGATCGAATGCGACATACTCCTCGGAATCTGGCGAGCCCTCACACGCAGGCGTGGGTGCTGCATCGAAATCAATCTGGTACTTGTGGACACCCCAAGTCACAGGAACCGCAACGGTGACTACATCTGGATCTCAACTGGACACACGACTAGGCGTCTATCTGGGCAGAACTCTCAGCACCTTGCGGCAGGTCACTTCGAATGATAACGATGCAGGACGTAGGTCCAGTAAAGTCACATTCGGGGTTCGGGCAGGAGAGAACTATGCCATTGCCCTTGACGGTAAGAGTGGTGCATCAGGAAATTTCACCATCAGTGGAATCATCGGAAGTGCGACTGTTCCCGTGACTTCCCC
The DNA here is from genome assembly GCA_044348085.1 of Methylacidiphilales bacterium. Classification (GTDB taxonomy): domain Bacteria; phylum Verrucomicrobiota; class Verrucomicrobiia; order Methylacidiphilales; family Verrucolacustridaceae; genus Verrucolacustris. The sequence continues at coordinate 62,958 of JBIKTM010000009.1, forward strand.
CCCTGCAAATGATGCTTTTGCGGGACCTATTGCAATTTCAGGTGCTCCGCTCAGCGTCCGTGCCTCAAACGTCAACGCCACTCGTCAAACGGGGGAGCCTGCAGGTACCACTTCAGTCTGGTATGAGTGGACCGCCCCCAAAACAGGACCTGTTACTGTTACTACAGAAGGATCGCTCTTTGACACAACATTGGGAGCCTATTCGGGTTCCTCAGTCAGTACCGTGGTGGCTTTGCCCTCCTATCCGAATACCCTTGTGACGGCGGAAAATGACAATGCAGTTTCAGGTCAGCGTTGGAGCAGGATTCGATTTTCAGCAGCCAAGGGAGCAAAGTATCTGATTCGGGTGAACGGAGTTCGAGGTGCCACTGGGCGATACGACCTGAAGATTACGTACTAAAAATACGTCCAGCGCGAATCGATGGATATGCCGGGTTGAATTCGACTCAGGCTTATTCCTGCGTAGGCCACTATTGATGAAAGTGAGATCCCGCGTTCCTAAATCCCTTGAAGAAGTTGCTGGTCCGCCAACTCCTGTTCCAACTTTTTCTTAGCTTCCAATGCCTGCTGTTTCCTTAGATTTGCCATCTCGGTCTCTGCTTGGTTTATAAAGTCGTCCCAACGCTTCGCGCGCAGTTCAATTCCACTCCAGATCAGGAGCTGGCTTTCCAGTGGTGTAGTGGAGTTTAAGTTGATCGTGGGCTGGGTATCCTGAAATTTTGCGCTCGCCGCCTGATCCTGTCTCTTCCAGGAGGTGCCACGGTTCGTCTTCTCGGGCGCACACGCATCCCACGAAGATCCTTGGGCATTCACTTCAAGGATAAAGCGGATCTGTGCATCGTTGAGGCCCCGAGAGGTCTGGGATTTCTCGCGCTCGAGAAAATAAAACTCCCGAGAGCTAACCCCATCTAAAAAAGTGATTTCAACCAGCGCCCCTTCTTGATTCCCGCCAATCTGGTAAATTCGTGTAGTGACACGATCTTGAAACTTTTTTGGAATCGCAGAGGTTGTGGGAACAAGACGAATTGGATCGTTAAAACGTTTTTCGATTGCAGCAAACGTCTCGCCTAACCGCGCGTATCCGTTGCTTGCCACGAAAATAGAGATGGAAAAAAAGATGCTTCGCATCCACTGCATGGAGGGGGAAGTCATCTGGGTAGAAAATCGTGAAACTACCTTGTTGGACGATGGATTCATGAACTGATTCAAACGTAACGCCCGCTGAGGTCAACCGCTAACCAATTGAATCCACTCAAAAAGTCTGACCATATCGCGGCGTTGTAAAATAAGTTGTTGGGTAGGGTCGGGTCTATGACCCGGCCGCAGTTTCAAGATCATAGTTGAACGTGGTGAGCTGAAAACGGCGGCCCGATGCGTAGATCGGGCCCTACCTAAGGATCAAATCAGAGCGTCTGGGTAGGGTCGGGTCTATGACCCGACCGCAGTTTCAAGATCATAGTTGAACATTATCAACGGCGGCCCGATGCGTAGATCGGGCCCTACCTAAGGATCAAATCAGAGCGTCTGGATAGGGTCGGGTCTATGACCCGACCGCAGTTGAACGTGGTGAGCTGAAAACGGCGGCCCGATAGGTAGATCGGGCCCTAAGGATAATGTGTCACCGTAAGTTAAAATCTTTTTGTGTCCATCGATAAGGCCAAGCCAAAGGATCGTGCACTAAGCCGCGACGAACTGGGTTGAGATTGATGTAGTCCCATTTTTCACAAAAGCTGTATACTGAGCGTAATCGGTGATCGAAAAATCCTCTTTGAAATTTGACTGTCGTGTGAACAGCGATCCACCGCTTGCATAGGGTGATAACCGCCTCCATGTCTTTTATGCCTGAGAAAGAGGTTAAGAGATGTATATGATCTGGCATGAGCATTAGGAGTTCACATTGCCAGATGCCCTTGTTATTAAGGAATTTTGATGAATTTAAGATGATCTGGCCGACCGTATGGTGACACAAAGAGTTGAAGCGGCGATATTGGCAGCAGATCGTGATAAAATATTCAGGTCCCTCAACCCAGCCTGGGGTGCTGTGATTAAGTTGTTTTCGCTCTCGGTAACAAGGGTCCATAGAGATTGAACCGCGAAAAGTGAAAAAGGGTTCGATTTTTTTATTTCCAACCCCTGGTAGGGTCGGGTCTATGACCCGACCGCAGTTGGTGGGTTGAAATTGGTGAGCTGAAAACGGCGGCCTGATACGCAGATCGGGCCCTACCTAAGGATCAAAGCAGGCAGTAGCTAATCTTATTAAATTTCACAACCTATTGACAAAATTGTAATTGCGACAAAGTTATCCTTGATGTTCTCGTTGACGCATATAGTTCCATCATCTAGTAACCCCTTACCTATGAAACGCAAGATGTGGTGGTTAAAGCGATATTCAACGCCCCACCTGTGTGCCCGTTACTTAATGCTCTTTTGTACCCTTGGTTTTGTACTTTTGCCCACCTCCTATGTCTGGGCTAATCCCGCGGGAGAACAGGTGGTGGGTGGGGCGGCTACTTTCCAAAGAGAGGGGAATACTTTGACAGTCAATCAGGCGACCGATCGGCTCGCGGTCAACTGGCAGAGCTTCAACATCGGCGCAGGTGAGAGCACCCACTTCAATATGCCTAGTTCCACATCTGCCGCGCTGAATCGGGTCATTGGTGGAAATCCCTCCTCGATCTATGGATCACTATCGGCGAACGGCATTCTGTATCTAATCAATCCCAGTGGGATCTTGGTTGGCCCTGGGGGCACAGTGAATGCGGCTTCCTTTATGGCGTCCACGCTCGATGTCAGCACGGAACAGTTTATGAATGCCAAAAATGGGGCAGGCATGAACTTTTACGGCTCCTCTGGCGAATCGATCATCAACCAGGGAAACATCACGGCGGAAAAGGGAGACGTCTTTCTCATCGCCCAGAAAGTAGAAAATCGGGGAACGATCAACGCGGCCAATGGAACGGCAGGGATGGTCGGTTCGGGTCAGAGCACCGATGTGATGGTTCACGAGGTCGGAGGAAAAGGTTTTGCCATTCGGGTCGCACAACTTCAGGGCGAAGCCGCCACCGGATCGAATCGGGATCTGCCCGATGGGGAGGAGCTATTGAATGAGGGTTCAATCAACGCGGCGCAGGCGGAGTTGAATGCCTCGGGGAACGTTTATGCATTGGCGATCAGGAACAGCGGAACCATTCGGGCTAAGGCGGTGGTGGCGAATGCGGATGGGACGGTTCGGCTGGATGGTGGGCTGGGTGATGTGATCAATACGGGCAGAATGTACGCCAAGAACGCTGGAGATGATGCCACGGCCGCGGGCGGGAAGATTGAGGTTGTAGGGCAAAACATCACGGCCTCGCCTGAATCGATCATCACGGCATCGGGCGGAGTGCTGGGGGGCGATGGCGGGAAGGTGAAGATCGATTCCCAGGACACGACGATTGTCCAAGGGAAGGTGGATGTGACCGCTCCTTCGGCGGGTGCAAAGGGCGGCAAGGTGCAACTGTTAGGGGAGCGGGTTGGATTGTTTGACGGGGCGAAGGTGGATGCGAGCGGCGGGGCTGGGGGTGGAACAGTGCTGGTGGGTGGGGATTATCTGGGCGGACAGACGCCCAAACCTGAGCTCAAGGATCTGGCGAAGCAGGAGGCGGAACCTGTGAAAAATGCAAAAGCTACCGTGATGGCCGATACGGCGGAGATCAAAGCGGATGCGACGGTGAACGGCGATGGCGGGAAGATCATTCTTTGGTCCGACGAGTACACCGGATTTTACGGGGAACTTTTTGCGAGAGGCGGGGCCACTGGTGGAAATGGGGGATTTATTGAAACCTCATCGAAGGACAACCTGCAGGCTTTTGGTTCGGCGCTGGCCTCGTCCGTCACAGGACAGGGCGGTCTGTGGTTATTGGATCCGGCGAACGTTAACATCGCGGGTGCCACAGCCAACGGCGCCTTCGATAACAATAATCCCAACACTTTTACGCCTACCGCCATTGCCGCAACGGTTCTGAATACCACGATCAATAGCAGCTTGGATGCGGGTGTCAGTGTGATCATTACTACGGCATTCGGTGCAGGCACGGATCCGGGAAACATCACAGTCTCCAGCGCCATTACCAAAACCGCGGGCAACTCCGCCACTCTTAGCCTATTGGCGGATAACGATATTATCACTGCAGCGGGAATTACGTCGACAGTTGGTGCATTAGCCGTGGAGATGGTGGCGGGTGCAAACGGCTCGATCACTTTGGGCGCCGGAGCGATTACTTCGAACGGCGGTTATGTGAGCCTCTCGGCCGGCGCAGGAATCATCTTTAACGCTGCCTCTGCAGTCGTGACCACTTCGGGCGGCGCTTTCGTAGCGGATGCGGATAGCAATGCCGATGGAGCGGGTAAGTTCACCATAGGAAATTTTGCAGCCACCCTCGTCGATACCAGAGCGGGGTTGAATCCGGCAGGATCAATCACGATTACCTCTGGCGAAATCGCCATTGGAGGGGCGGCCGGCGGTGCGATCAATGCCGGAGGAGCCAACATCCAACTGATCAACTCGGTGGCGGGCAATTCGATGAACGTGGCTACCCTGCCGATCGGCCCGTATGACATCTCCCAGACCACCCTCAACAACATCTCCACCTCGGGGCTTCTGGTGATCGGCGGTGCTGACCAGACCGGTACCATTCGAGTGGGGAGTCCGGACTTTGTCACTGGGGCCCTGCCTTATGGAATCCAGTTTGGCGCCAGTGCCACTACTCCCATCAACCTTGCTAATGACATCCTAACCACCGGGAAAATCCTTAATCTCTTTGGCGCGGTAACTTTGTCACCGAGCTCTGGCACGTCCATCACCTTGAACACTGCGTCTGGGGTGGCTGCTGGGGCGGACATACTCTTTTTAGGAGCTTCCACTTTGGATTCCGATAGCTTGGGAAGCGGCCAGCCGCGTGCCCTGACTATCAATGCGGGCACGGCGGGGAGGCTTTTTTTGCCAACTAGTATTGGTGCCACTACTTCTCTCGGATCTTTGGGGTTGACCGCTGGGGGTGGAATTCTTCTGCAGGGTGCGACCACGATTAGCACATTGAAAGCCGGACAGGGATCTCCCACGGGTAATATCACGCTCAACAGCTCGATATTGCCTACCGTTAGCGGAACTGGAACTCGGACGTTGGCCATCACCACGCAAAATGGCGGAGATGTTTCCTTTCAAGGGGTAGGAACCTCTGTCAATCCAATCGACGGGTTGACGGTTTCTTCGGGCACCGGAACGACTACTCTCAGCGGCAGTGTATTCACGGCCGGAGGGGCCGTGAGCTTGGGGAGTGCGGTCTCTTTGGCCACGGGAGCGATCACGATCGACACAACGCGGTTGGGAAATACCGCCGGGGCGGGGATCTCTTTCCTGCAAAGCCTCAGCGGGGCCCAAAATCTGACCTTGCTGGCTGGTACGGGTGGTGCTCTGGCTTTTGGGGGTGCCGTATCTGGTTTGACCCAATTTAATGTATCCAGCGGCGGCTCTTTCACTGTCGATAACGGCAGCACTTTTCAGGTAGCGGGTAATATCACCATCGCTCCTCAGGTTGTGACCAACGGGAACGACATTAGTATGTCCACGACGGTGGGTAGTAACGGCAATATCACTCTCCAATCTGGGCTGATCACCAACCCGGCTGGAACCTTTGGCCAGGGCAGGACAGTCACCTTGTCTGCCGGTGGTACGGGCACTTTGACGATTGCGGGAGAGGTGGATGCCAGTGGCCTAAGCGGGACTTTTGTCATTCCCGGCACCAACCCCATCACGGTGGCCACGGTTGGATTTGACGGTGGAACGGTTTCTCTGACAGGCGCAACTGTCACCACCGGTTCCATTCTGGTGAATGGCGATGCCGATCAAACCGGAAATAGTCGGGGTGGAAACGGAGGCTCTATCACCATCAACAGCACAGGCGCCAAAACCATCGGATCGATTTCGGCTCAAGGCGCGCTCGGAAGTCCGGCTGGGCGGGGTGGATCAGTTACCTTGGCTGGAAGCGGGGCCAATATCCTCAATGGCAGTATCATTCTGGATGGCGGTAACGGCCAGGCGGCGGGTGATCTGGGGGCGGGGGCGGGAAGCCTAAGCTTCACGGGTGGCGGTGGCATAATTCTGAATAACGGCATCTCAGCCAACGGGGGGAATGGCAACGGCTCTGGGGGCGGGGGTAGCGCTGGGGTCCTAACCCTACCAGATCTAACGATTGGTGGGGCCAACGTGGCGATCACCGCTTTGGGCGGAGACAACGGTACGGGTACGGGACGTGGTGCAGATGGGAATCTGACCTTTGGGGCGGTGACTGGTGCTGTGGCTGGGGCCAACAGTCTGCAACTCGACGTGGGAGCTGGGACGGTGACATTCAACGGTGCAGTGGGAGCTATTGAGCTAGGGCAGATCACTATCCAGAACGCTCTAAACGTAACCTTTAGCTTGACGCTGGACGCTAATAAGTTTGTGCAGAACGCCAGCGTGCCTCAAGGGGGAATTTATGCAGATGACAATCAAGACGGCTCCACGACTTTCGGTGGGTTGGTAACGCTGAGCGGAACGGGTACGGTGCTGGATTTGACGGGTTACAACTTCACCTTCAACACACACCCCACCTTCGGCGGCGGGGTGGCGGCCTCAACGGGTTCGGTGAACGGGATTATCAACGGGGTTTTTGCGGTTAACGATGCAGGCTTTAGCATCGGTGGGGATTTATCGTTGGAGGGTGGAGCGGTCACTGGGGCTAACCCGAGGGTGGATCTAAATTTTGCCGGAACGGCCATTTCCACGAGCTCTGGGTTGCTGACATTTGGAACGGCGGCCAACCCCGTGAACGTTCGGTTATTACAAGACACCATTTTGAGCACTGGATTGGTGGGAGGCCAGATGGTGTTCGAAGGGCTGGTCGATAGTGACGCAACTCCCCGTAATCTGACCTTGAACAGCGGTGGTTCCGTGACTCTGAACGGGCTGGTCGGTAGCCTGAATCCTTTGGCTGACCTAACTACTGATGCGGGTGGCTCGCTGTTGTTAGCGGCGGTCGGATCTCGGACTACTCCCAGCATCAGCGCCACTGGGACTTTAACTTTTAATGATCAGGTGGACCTGCAATCTGATACTGTTCTTCAGGCCGATGCCCTGACGCTTGCTGCAACAGGCTTGATCGATGGGGCCAATGATTTGCTAGTGCTGCTTTCTACGGGAGCCCTCACCTTTAATGGGCAGGTGGGACGGGACACGTCCTTGACTTCGTTCCGGGTGGAAGGGGGAAGTGGGGTGACCTTTAATTTTGTTGGCACACAGGCCAATCTTTCAGTGGCTACGACCGGTAACCAGTACTACCAGACTGCGGTTACTTTGGGTCAAAATACGATTCTCAACGCGGGAAGCATGGACTTTTTGTCGACAGTTAACGGTGCCATGAGCTTCGTGTTGGATTCCGCCGGGGCTATCAACCTGTACGGCCGGGTAGGCAACACCGGCACGGCTTTGACCCAGTTCCAGACGAGCGGTGGCGGTATCCTGAACCTCCTGGCTACCGGGGCGGATGGCAGCAACCCGACAATCAAGACCACCGGAGCCCAGCTCTTCGGTAGCTCGCTGGTGTTGGGAGAAGATACATTCCTTACTTCAACGACCAGCGGGGACTTTATTTTCCTCAACGCCATCGATAGTCGTCAGGCGAACCAGCCCAGAAACCTCACGGTCCAAGGAGCGGAGCGTGTCGTTCTGGAGTCAGCGGCGGGAGGGGCAGTCCGGCTCGGCGGTGTTAGCCTCACCGCAGGCACAGATGTCACCGTTCTGGGCGGGATCGATACTTTCGGTGCTATAATTAGCATAACCGCTGGTAACGGTGTGACCACCGGATCGGTGGTGATTTCGGGGGATATCACCACCGCTGTGGCTGATCAGTTGGGTGGAGCCATCGACCTCAATGCAGATGTGGAGGTGATCTTAAATGGAGGAACTATCAATACTTTTGGTGGGAACGTAACCATTGATGCGGCCGCCTTCATTCAAGAGGCCACCACGATCACTACAGCAGGCGGGGATCTAAACGATGGAACCGTCGATTTCAGCAGTACCCTAAATGGTGATTCTCTTTTATCTCTTAATTCTGGAACTGCTCTTGCTACATTCACTGGTGCGGTGGGAGGAACGAATCCGTTTGGGATGACGGTGAGCTCTGCAGGGGGGATTGATTTTACTGGGGACGTTACCTTAGGTGGTAACTTCAATCTGTCGTCCGAGGGCACTGGCGTGAAATTTAATGGGGCTTTGAATGGGGATCACTCTGTGACTATAAACTCCATTCTTGGAGATATTTCCCTTGGCACAGTGGGCGACGTAATACCTATAGCCGGTTTCTCCACATCGTCTGGCAGTGGTACCATAACCTTAAATGGGGACATCTCCACCGAGGGAGGAGCGCTGAGTTTTGGGCAGAAGGTCACGATTACCTCTGATCGAACGATTCGAACGGGACTTGGCCTTTCCCCTCTCGGCGCAAGCATCTCCTTTGCAAAAGGAGTACTGCCATCTGGTGCTGGCATTGATCTTACGATCAATCCAGGATCGAACGGTTCTATTATATTTGCTGATGGACTGGGGCTGGATGGGAATCGATTCAATACCTTTACGTTGGAGCAGGGCGGCGGATTGACGATTGGCGGGTCCAGTAGTGGTGTTTTCACGACGGGAAACATTTCAATCCTACCTAAAATCTTTGGATCATTTCCCAAAAGCACTGTCAGATTCGACTCAGAGAGTGGGAACATTACGCTCAATCAAGGCGCTGTCTTAACGGGACTTTTTTCAGGTGATAATAATAATAGTGATGGATCGAACTTTGTGGCAAAGGCATCTCTTGGCACTTTGACCATAAACGGAGTGCTGGATGTATCTGGTGGCGATAACGATACTTCATCTAGCGGTGGTAGTGGATACAATTCAGGATTTATCAAAATCAATGCGAAGAATGTTGTTCTAAATACTCTCCAAGCCTTAGGAGGAGATGCTGATAGCGTAGGCAACGGTGGGGCTGGTGGACAAATCACTATTGGTGTGAACTCTGACGATCCACCTCGAGGGCTTCTAGAATCTCTGAAAGTAAATTCGATTCTCGCTGATGGTGGAAAGGGCGCAGGAATCGTCGGAGGTATTGGTGGAGATGTTGTTATCAACCGAACAAGTGCAGTAGGCGAAATAAAGATCGGCACTATCTCTTCACGTGGGGGTGACTCGGCGGACAGTTTTGGTGGCAGTGGAGGTAATATTACTATTACGGCCGTTCTGGGTGATCTAGATGCGCCGACATCCTTCTTCACTAATGGTGGTGAAGGATCGGCTGACGCTTTCGCAGGTTTGGGCGGTGACGTGACGCTCCAGGCAACAGTAGGAAATATTTCGTTCCAAAACCAATCCCTCAGCCTAACAGGTGATGGCGGTATAACCATTATAGCTGGCAAAAGCATCGTATTTGCTACTAGTGCCGATTTCACTACTCCTTCAAATAGTAGTGGCGGGGTGGTGATCACCTCCAATGAGGATGCGCTTCGGACGGATCGGCGAGGTGTAATTTCTCTCGAGTATGGGTCAGCGAACACGGGCGGGGAACTTTATATGCCCTCTTCGGCCTATTTAATTTCTAACGGAGGAAAGGTTGCGATGGATGTGAAAACCACTTCAGGATCGGCGGGTGCGATGACCCTATCAGGGATTAGCACATCGGCAACCGACCTGAATGCCGGATCTATCGAAATCAATCAAAATCCAGACCAAGACGTGGGCATCGTTTTAGGGAATGTAACTGTTTCTGGATCTATTGATGCGAATGGTGGCGTACCCGCTTCTACAGGACCGCTATATGGTAGGAATGGTGGTTCGGTTCTAATTTCAGGGCTGGCCGTTTCCGTTCAGCAGATCAATACCAGCGGTTCTGCTTCCCTGGCGACGGCTACGGTTCCAGCATTTGGGGGGTCAGGTGGGGATGTGACGATCACAGGAACTTCGATCCTGATTCAGGCTGGCACCGTACCTGCGACTGGATCATTCGCGATCAACACTTCGGGTGGTACAGGTCTGGGAACTGGCAACGCGAACGGTGGGTCTGGGGGTAATATTCAGCTGGATGGGAATGTTACTTTGGATAGTGGCGATGCAAGCAGGACGACTATTATTTTCAATACTCAAGGTGGTGCTTTTGCGGCGGGCGGAGTTAATGGCATTGGCGGTAATATAACTGTAACTGGAACGTTGACTGGTACAGAAGCAACCTCGAATATTTTAGACCTACGTTATGGCTCTGGCACGGTGACCTTGGGTGATGCAGCCGCGGATACGATCACGTTGGGGACATTAATTACGGCAGCGGATGATGCGCGGAGCACTGGCAACCTAATCATCAATGGGCGCCTCGATCTTGGTACGCTCACCACCTATGCCCGTGGGTATAGCATCGAAATCAACGGGGGTGGAACGATTGCGAATACAGTAACCTTTAATAATACAGGAAATGTTGCCTTGGGTAGCTTGACCGCTGATACGACGTTTTCTAACGGTGTAGACTCAACAGCACCTGCTACCTCCCTGCTAAAGGGGAATATTGTTAGTGGAACTAGCGCGAATCCAGGTCAAGGAACACCCCTATCATTTGGTGCCGCCACACTGGTAGGAAATACCACGTTAGATTCAAACGGGAGTAATGTGAGCCTAGGAACAATCGATGGACCCTTTAATCTCGATTTTGCTTCGGGCATCGGATCTGGTGTGGTTGACATAACCTCTGCCGTCGGTGCGAGCAGCAGGGTCGGAACGATCACGGTAAGCCCAGGAATTTCTCAGCCTGTACTTTTCCGTAGTAGCGTGACTGCAGCAGGGTTGGTCGGGGCAGCTG
>JBIKTM010000010.1:0-70568 GCA_044348085.1 Methylacidiphilales bacterium
CCTCCGTCAGATGCGGTGCGTAAATAATCAACTCCCCGCCATCCGCCAATACAGGCTCCAGTTTGTACATACACTTCCCCGCCACCCAAAGTTCGTCATACATCTCAGGGGCACAGGAAAGGATCTGGCGGAACGGCTTCTTCTTACGAATGATGTGAAGCTTTTGCGAGAGATCGGCCGCCTTTTCCCACGCCGACTCGGGTGTTCCGACAAATAGACCCGCCAAGGACGCATCCGGACGGACGACCATCGAGGCACACCATTTCCGTGTCTTGACCAGAGCTGCCGCCCGATCAACCACCTTACGAACCGGCGTCCACTTCTTCCCTATGATTCCCGGATTCGTCACCACCGCTCCCAACCAATGAAAGAAGTTCAAAACCTCGGGTCCGCTGATCCCAGGAAAGAGATACTTGTTGCCGCCAGAAAAGCCGACGACCTCATGGGGAAACGTGGGTCCGAGGATCACGAGCTCGTCATACTCCAACGCCGCGCGGTTGATTCGAACCTTCACCTCCATCTCAAAGAGACCCCCGGTCAGATCCCGAATTTCGCTCGAAGGAATTTTTCCGATCTCAATCAAGGCTCGGTCATCATCCCAGGCATGATTCAAAAGACGAACCTTGGGATACGAATTTTCCTTGTCAGCCAGAGCCAGATCCAACCGATGACAAATCGCTTCCTGACTCATCGGCGGATGGGTTCCCAGTGCCACCATCACATCGATCTGCTTCGCCACCGAGCCTAACCAGGCATGCACCTCCTTGAACATCTGCCCGACCGGAGCCGTCCGGGTATGATCAGGAACGATCAACAGGACTTTACGATTTTTGAATTCGCCTTGGGGCAATCCTGCCTGGAGGATCTGTTTCACCTCCTCATGAGAAAGAGATTTCTCGGCCATCAGATCGTTTGCGAAAGGAAGCCACCATCCACTCGTAGATCAATACCGGTCACAAATCCGCTCGCCTTCGGGCTGGCTAGAAAAACCGCAGCCCCAATCAGTTCGTTGGGCTCACCAAAACGACCCATCGGGGTATGCCCGAGGATCGATTTCGCACGATCCGTCGTAGTGCCATCCTCCTTAAAGAGAAGTTTCCGGTTCTGATCGGCAGGAAAGAACCCCGGAGTGATGGTGTTGACCCGGATTCCGTGCGGAGCCCATTCCCTGGCCAGAAACTGAGTCAAACTGATCACCGCTGCTTTGGCGGCGGAATACGCCACCACCTTGGATAAGGGAATATGGGCGGAAACACTTGCGATGTTAATGATGCTTCCCTTTTTCCGTTTCAACATTCCGACGCCGAAAATCTGACAGGGTAAAAGGGCTCCCCCAACAAGGTTCAGATCAAAGTTTTCCTTCCAAGCTGATAGGGCGAGTTTCGTCACCGGGTTCTCTGGAGTAACCACTGCTGCTGGTTGATTTCCTCCAGCGGCATTCACCAAAATAGTGGTCGGCCCGAGTTCTTTTTCCACTTTCTGTTCAGCCTGCTCGAGAGCTTTTGGATCCAAGGCATCGACGGATAAGAAAATAGCCTGCCCGTGCTTTGAAAGATCCTTGGCCTTGGCTTCTCCCCTCTCCTTATTTCTGCCCAAAATGGCGATCTTGGCACCGGCTTGGGCCAAACCCTCTGCCATTGCCCCGCCGAGTCCACCGGTCCCCCCAATGACAACCGCCACCTCTCCTTTTAAGTCAAAACGATTAGCCAATGACATGAATGTATTCTAATCGAAAATCCACCAAACGCACGGCGATTTCGAAACGCTTCTTAAGCCTTACCCGGCTCCATTCCAAAATACGCTTCGGCATTCCGATAGCAGATATCCCGGACCATCCCCTCAAGAAGTTTGATATCCTTGGGTAGTGTCCCATTCTCGACCTCTTCGCCCAAAATCTGGCAAAGCAACCTACGGAAATATTCATGCCGGGGATAGGACAAGAAACTTCGTGAATCGGTCAGCATCCCGACAAAGTTGGACAGCAGGCCGAGACTCGAAAGCGCGTTGATCTGCCACTTCATGCCTTCGAGTTGATCCAAAAACCACCAACCGCTTCCGAACTGAATCTTTCCTCTGGCCCCTTCTCCCTGAAAACTCCCACAAAGGGTGGCCACCGCATAGTTGTCTGCCGGGTTTAGGTTATAGAGAACCATCTTCGGAAGACTTCCCCGACTCCCCAACTCGTCCATATACGCAGCCAACCGATCGATCTGGGGCCAATCGCCAATCGAATCAAAGCCGGTGTCCGGCCCCAAATCACGGAACCCCTTTGAACTGCCATTGCGAAAGGCGCCAAAATGGATCTGTTTCGTCCATCCACGTTTGGCGTCCAATTCTCCAAAATAAACCATGAGAAACCCCTTGTAGGCTTCCGCTTCTTCTGGAGTTGGTTTTTCCCCTTTCCGGGCAGCTGTATATATCCGAGTCGCCTGCTCACGAGTCCCGCCCCGGCCAAACGTCTGGTTCATTCCGTGATCAGAAATCCGGCTACCGAGCTGGTGGAAAAACTCATGCCTCTGATCCAAGGCCTTCAGGAATCCATGGAAAGCCGAACAGTCGACGCCAGATGTCTTCTCCAGACGGTGGACCCAAGGCAAGAAAACCTCGGGCTGATCCACAACCAGGGATTTATCAGGACGAAACGTCGGGTAGACCCGAGTCCCGATTCCACTCTTCCCGATTTTCTGATGATCCGCCAGATCGTCACAAGGATCATCCGTCGTGCCCACGAGCCTGACTCGGAACTGTTTGAGAATCTTTTGAGCCGAAAGGCTCTTCAGCTTGTCGTTGGCTTTGGCCCAGATTTTCGGTGCGGTATCTTCGTTCAGAATCTCCTTGATGCCAAAAACCCGATCTAACTCGAGATGAGTCCAGTGCCAGAGAGGATTCCTTAGGAGGCGAGGCATCGTGCGGGCAAAGGCGAGGAACTTTTCATAGGGCTTGGCACGTCCCGTAATATGGCTTTCAGGCACACCATTGGCCCGCATTGCCCTCCACTTGTAGTGATCACCACCTAACCAAATGTCGGACAAATCTGTCCACTTTTTATCTTCTGCAATCTCCTTGGGGGAAAGATGACAGTGATAATCGTAAATCGGCTCTTCCGATGCGACGTCGTAAAGCCGACGAGCCGTTTTTGTCGGAAGGAGAAAACCGTCCTGGGTAACAGGGTTTTTTACAGGACTGCTCTTGGTCTTTTTTGACGACTTCCCCATTCGGTCAAACTAGCGGATCACCCTGTTCTAACGGAAGGCAATTGAATAATCGCCTCCAAGGAATGCTCACGTTGCCCAGCAATAAAAATACAGAAGAAAGACTACTCTTCGGTCTTGTTAGCAGGTGCCGGAGCGTTTGTTGCGCTGATCTCTTTAAGGTCGATGAGAGACGCAGTTGCGAAATTTCCGGTCTTGGGAGTTACTGTGACGACAGAACCTTTTTTCAGGTCTGAAAAAAGTTTTGCCTCGTTGTTTAAGGTGATTTTTGTTTCGGAATCGATTAAGAAAGTGGTCGAAGCCTCTGCACCCTTCGCTTTGACCGTAATCTTTTTATCAGAAATATACCCGAGCTTCCCGGTAATGCTCTCCGAGCTGGCGTTCGTTATAGATGGCTTTTTGACCTTGGCTGGGGCGGCGGCTTCTTGCGCGCCCCCAAGGAATGCACCGAGAAATGCGAGAAGGGTTATGAGAGTTAGTTTTTTCATGGAAGTTGCCTTTCTTATTTTTATCAATATTCCAGATTATCTCACTAAAACAATTCCTTTTTAGGATTTCTTGATTTGCACAGGTTCAAGCCTCGGATTCAGAAGTTGAAGAAGAATCAAAGAAAACAGATAAGCCCCGGCACAAAAGGCAAAAAGGATCCCATACCCTGCCGCTACGTTTCCAGATGCCTTATAGGAATCGAGTAACATACCGGTGACGATGGGAAAGAGCATCCCTCCTAATGCACCAGCCATACCACCGATCCCAATCACCGACGCCACCGCCTGCTTGGGAAAGGAGTCGGATACAGTGGTAAACAGGTTGGCCGAAAAAGCCTGATGAGCCGCCCCCGCCAAACCAATCAGAAGAACGGCTCCCCAATCGGATGCACCCGTCACGGCTAAAATGGGTACGACGCAAAGCGCAAAGAGCAACATCCCAGCCTTTCGCGCACGATTGATCGACCATCCGCGTTTGGCCAGGTGCCCCGTAACCCACCCGCCCGCAATACTGAGAACGGTGACAATCGAATAAATGGTAACGAGAAGAACCCAGCTCTTTTTAATATCCAATCCACGGGTCTGTTTAAAGAAATCCGGCAGCCAAATCAAAAAGAACCACCAAACCGGGTCTGTGATCAATTTAGGCAAAATAAACCCCCACGTTTGGCGATATCCCAAGAGCTGACCCCATGGAATCTTCTTAGACTGCACCTCTGCTCCGTCGGATTGGATCCATGCCAGTTCCTTACTCGAAAGGGCCAATTTCCTATCTGGAGTCTCAAACCATGGCATCCAGAGAAAAAGCCAAAGAAAACCAATAGCTCCGGCCGTTAAAAAAGCAGATTGCCAGCCAAACTTAAAGGCCAGCCACGGAACAATCGCAGGAGCCAGAACGGCCCCGACATTGGCTCCTGAGTTAAATAGACTTGTTGCAAGTGCCCGCTCCTTTTTTGGAAACCAGATGGCGGTGGCCTTGATAGCGGCGGGAAAGTTCCCCCCTTCCCCAAAACCAAGGGCCACCCTCGCCCAAAGAAAACCCCCTACACTTCCCACCAAAGCGTGCCCCATGGCGGCCAAGCTCCAAGCAGCAATCGAAATGGCGTAGCCGATTTTTGTCCCGTACTTGTCGATCAACCAACCAAAGACAAGCAAACTCACCCCATAGGCTCCCTGAAAAGCGGAGTTCACCATACCAAACTCCGCATTGGTCCAGTGAAGTTGGTCGTCGAGGATCGGCTTGAGTAGAGAAAGAATCTGCCGGTCGATATAGTTGATTGTGGTGGCAAAGAACAGAAGGCCGCATACAGCCCAACGATGCCCGATTAGTTTTGCGATCCAGTTCATCGATTCGGTTTCTTTCCCCAGACTTTCTCGATCGCGGGTTTCAGAAGGGTAGTCATCTGATGATACCCCTCCACGTTCAAATGAAGACCATCTTCAACATAAAGCTCCGCTCTCGGTTGCCCTGTCAGGCTTTGCAGGGCCGGATTTACATCCACATAAAAAACTCCCTCTTTTGTTCGAGCAATCTCTTCATAACCACGATTTACCGCATCCACCACATCGATCTGGGCATCCCGATGTTTTTGTGGGCACCGATGAATTGAGACCAGCAAAACCTGAATTGAAGAATCGTACTTCATAACCTTGTCCAACCACTCCTCAGTCCTTTGAAGAATACTTTGAGGTTCTTTCTTGCCCTTGACGTCGTTGCTACCGCAGTACCAGACGATCAGCTTGGGATGGCATGGCGACACCACTTGATCAAAGAACATCAGCTGATGGGAAGTTTGGGATCCACCAAAAGCACGATTCGTGACAGGTAGGGGCGCGAGATCTTGGACCGCATTTGTCCATCTCTTGAATGTACTACTTCCGACGAGAAGAACACCCCCGGGAGATGGGAAAGGCTGCAAAGCAAAATTAGCCACTTCACCAGTATATTTATTCGTCCCAACTACCAACCCTGCGTCCGGGGCGGCCCAACTATGAAAAGAAAAACAAAAAAAGATAGAAAGAGACAATCTAAAGGTACGATTCATCCAGCGGATATCGTATTTCAGATCTTTCCCCTAGGCATCCCAAATTTGGCTTTGCTCCCGACTCCCAGTAGGTAAAAAAATCATATGTCTTCCACCACAATTGCTTTCGCTTTTGCCTATCTCCTACTAGGAATCACTGGATTTGTTCTTACGGGCTCGACCCATAAAACCGCACTCATCCCATGCGTTTTCGGAGTCCTGTTTCTTATTTTTGGTCTTTTGGCGCGAAAGGACAACCTTCGCAAACACGTGATGCATGCCGCCGTGCTCATCGCCCTTCTTGCATTTCTTGGAACGGCTCGATCCCTCTCCCACCTACCCGAACTATTCAACGGCACCGCCGAAAAACCTGCCGCCATCATTACCCAATCGCTCAACGCGGGCCTTTCCCTTCTCTTTATTATTCTGGCTGTTCGCTCCTTTATCCAAGCTCGCCGCGCCCGCTCCTCTTAATTCCCTCCACCATTTTGCGGAGCTGTTGGGCGAAGCCCAAGTCCTCTTTCACAAACCCAGGTCGATTCCATGGCGTCAGTCCCATGAGATCATAACTCACTCGAATTTGACCTGTTGTACCCTTACCCGCTCCGATTCCAATCGTCGGAATGTTCAACGCGGCCGTCACCTCCGACCCTGCCTCCGGGGTCAAGAGCTCTAAAACAATTGCACACGCCCCCGCCTTCTCCATAGCGCGTGCATCTGCCTTCATTCGATCCACCTCCTCAACAGTTTTCCCCTTCCTCTTATACCCGCCCTCCTCACGCACCTTTTGAGGCAGCATCCCTAAATGCCCAATCCACGGTATCCCAGCTTTCTGTAAAGCCTCCCACTGGGGTTGACTCTCCTTTCCCCCCTCTGGCTTCACCGCATCTGCACCCGCCTCCAAAAGGATTTTCGAATTCTTCACGCAATCCTCCGCTGTATTGTAAGTTCCAATCGGTAAGTCGGCTGAAATCATCGCCCTCGTCCTACCCCGCGCAACCGCCTGAGTTGCTCGAACCATATCTGCCATCGTCACCCCCGTCGTATCCGCCATTCCCAACACCACCATCCCCAAGCTGTCGCCTACGTGAATCAGATCCACCCCTGCCTCGTCTAAAATCCGTGCCAATGGATAATCGTACGCCGTAAGCGCCAAAAGCGAATGCCCCTTCGGCCAACTCCGCAACTGTTCTGGCGTCACCCGACTCGTCGGCATAACACCTCCCCCTGCTTGCGTAGCCAGCAAGCCGTCTCCCAAACCGTTCCGGGCAGACCCGCGATTCTCCGTCCCGGGCACAATTCCGCCAGAGGCTCCATCACAAAACGTCGCGCCCCCATTCGAGGATGAGGAATCTCCAATCTTGGATTCTGAATCCAATTCCGCCCTGCATAAAGCAGATCCAAATCCAAAACCCGGGGCTCATTCTTTCCCCGAACAGTTTTTCGCCCACAAGACCTCTCATAATCCTGCATCCACTGTAAAAGAGTTTCCAAACTTCCCGACCAGTTGATCTCTCCAACCTGATTCCAAAACGGAGGCGTTCCTGGAGCGCAATCCACAGGAGACGTTTCATATTCCGATGAGAACCGTGCCCCAACATCCAAACCACGCAACCAACGCCGAGCCAGAGCCAACTGCTTTGCTCGATCCCCAACATTCGAACCCAGCCCTATCCCGATCCGCATCAGCTCAACCCAAGCACATCCACCATTTGATAAGCACGAGCCGGCTTTCCCACCAACCACTTCGCCGCCCGCAATGCACCCTGGGCAAACACGTCCCGCGAGCTCGCCCGATGCACCAGTTCAATTCTCTCACCCTCTCCTGCCAACAAAACGGTATGATCCCCCACCACATCACCACCACGTACCGCATGTACCCCGATCTCACTGCCCGTGCGCTCTCCTGGCTCACCCGAACGTCCATGCTTCGTAACCTGATCCACCTTGGCTCCCCGTGCTTGAGCGACAATTTCCAAGAGACGCTTGGCCGTTCCACTCGGGGCGTCCTTCTTAAGGCGATGATGAATCTCAATCACCTCAGGATCGTACCCCTCAGGTAAAGCTTTGGCCGCCTGCTCGGTCAGATAAAAAAGCAGGTTCACCCCAACAGAAAAGTTTGGCGAGTGAATCAAGGGCACCTTTTTTGAAGCAGCCTGAATTAACTTCAGATCCGTATCAGTCAGACCCGTGGTTCCACATACATAAGCTACCTTTGCGCCACACACCTTCTCAAGAATACCTTCCGTCGCCGATCGATGACTGAAATCCACCACCACATCCGCCTTTTCAACTAATCCACTCAAATCATCTCCCTTGTCCACCTCTCCCACGATTTGAAAACCCTTGTCCCTCCGAGCTAAGGCCAAAATGGCCTGCCCCATCCTGCCCTTCGCTCCTACCATGAGTAACTGGGTCGCCATAACTACTCCACCCTACGACAATCCTGCCTCTTTTAAAGTAGCGAAAAGCTTCCGCCGACTCCCCTCAGTGATCGGCACCAAAGGCAATCGTAACTCCTCTGCAAGCCAACCCCTGGCTGCCATCGCCGCCTTCACTGGGGCTGGATTACTTTCAATAAATAGATCCCGAAATATTCCCGAATATTTTTGATGTAGCTCCTCCGCCTTCTTCCAGTCCTTACTCTGCGCCGCATTTACCAAAGCTCTAACCTCCGCAGGAATTAGATTCGAGGCGACACTCACTACGCCCACGGCTCCTCGCTTCATGAACTCAACCGTCATGCTGTCATCCCCGCTGCTAATTTCAAAACTCGATGGCACCACTTTCCGGATTTCGTCCACCCGCTCAGGCTTCCCTCCCGACTCCTTGATCGAAACAATCGTCGGACAAGCCTCCGCCAATCTCCCAATCGTCTCCACGGTAATCTCAACTGCACAACGACCAGGGACGCTGTACAACATGATCGGCAGATCCACCTCCTTTGCAATTGCACGAAAGTGCTGAAACATTCCCTCAGGACTCGGCTTGTTGTAGTAAGGCGCAACAAGAAGAAGAGCATCCGCCCGAGCTCTTTGGGCTACCGTGGAAAGTTCAATCGCCTCCGCGGTGCTGTTCGATCCCGTACCCGCCACCACCTTCATCCGCTTTTTCGCGAACTGCACGGCCAACTCAATGACCCGAACATGCTCCTGCATGTTTAAAGTGGGAGATTCGCCCGTCGTTCCGACAGGAATAATTCCCTCAATCCCAGCCGCGGCCTGCCGATCAATCAGAGCCTCAAATGCTTTCACATCTACCTGCCCGTTGCAAAACGGGGTCACCAGCGCGGTATAAGTTCCATTAAACATACAGCATTCCCGTATACACGATTCGGGCGGGTCCTTGCAGAGTAACTTTTTTGGCACGCCCCGCCTCTAACTTGAAATTCACAGTTAAAAGATCCCCTCCTCGGGTCCTCACCCGAATCGGAGGACGGATTCCACGGCGCAGACTCGAAAGAATCGACGAAGCGACAACTCCTGTCCCACAAGCCAATGTCTCCCCCTCCACCCCTCTCTCATACGTCCTTACCTCGATCCGCCCACCTTTTCCAATTTGTACAAAATTCACATTCGTTCCCGATGGGGCAAAAGCCGAGTGAGTGCGAATCGCACGGCCACTCCTTACTACATCTACCGACGCCAACGACCGCACAAACTCCACCGCATGGGGGACCCCTGTGTTGATACTGTCCAACATCACCTTTCGACCCGCCGCAACAATCTTTCTCCCCAATCTCGGCAAGCCAGGCTCTGTCATCGAGACACGCACATCTTTTCCACAAATCTCGAGCACGACCAAACCAGCACGTGTCTCCACACGCAGACTCTTTCCTGTGCGGGCCGTAACCGCACGCGCCAACAATGCAAAGCAACGTGCTCCATTTCCACACATCTCAGCCTCACCCCCGTCTGAATTGTAGTAACGCATCCGAAAATCAGCCTTTGGACTCATCGGTTTTTCCACAACCAGAACTCCATCTGCCCCTACCCCACGTCGGCGATCACAGAAGCGCGCAATCCCAGCACGAGAAAGTCGAAACCCTCTCGATCTCCCATCGAACCCTAGAAAATCATTACCCGCTCCCTCTAACTTCAAGAAACGAACGGCACGGCTCACGACTTCCTCTCCCCTTGCCACAAGCCAGCCACGCGCTCCCGCGCCCTCACAACTCTTGCCCGTGAGCCAGTGACCAGAACTTCGGCTGGGCGAGGTCGGGTGTTGTAGTTCGAACTCATCGAAAACCCATAGGCCCCCGCACTCAGAATGGCCACACGATCTCCCCTCTCCAAAGGCGGCAATGATCGGTCGTGACAAAACACATCACCCGACTCACATACAGGTCCCACCACATCGGTCGGAATCGCACCGGGTCGTGGTTTTCCGACAGGTTCAATCTGATGATACGCCTCGTACAGAGCAGGCCGAACAAGATCATTCATTCCAGCATCTACAATCGTGAAGTACTTCTGTCCTGTCGACTTCCGGTAGAGAACTTCGGAAACCAGAACTCCCGCATTTCCAACAAGAAAACGTCCGGGCTCCAAAAGAATATCCATCTTGAGATCTCTCAACATCGGCACAAGAGAGGTAGCATACTCATTCAGGGTCATCGCCTTTTCAGAACGCAAAGTCTTCCACCAACCATTCCGCCCACTGGCCAACGCGTCTTCATATACAATTCCCACTCCACCCCCGACATCGAAGTATTCCAACCCGTGCCGATCCCTCAAACGCTCTACCAAGGGGATCATCTTGCGAACGGCCGCACGAAACGGCTCCACTCGCGTGATCTGCGACCCTATGTGCATCTGAATTCCACGTAGATGAAGACGCGGATCCGCCCCAGCCCTCCGATAAGCCGCGGCCACCAGCTCGTAGGGAATGCCGAACTTATTTGCGTACGTTCCTGTTGTGATCTTGGCATGACCACCCGCCTCAACATCAGGATTCACCCGTAAGGCGATCGGAGCACGACGCCCCTTTTTACGTCCCGCTACTGCCGCGATCTGCTCCATCTCCTCCTCACTCTCCACATGGAAAGCCTTCACTCCAAAACGGAGCCCTAGCTCAATCTCCTCCTGCGTCTTTCCCACACCAGCAAAGACGCATCGCTCCATCTTGCCCCCGACCTTGCGCACTCGCTCCAACTCGCCACCACTCACCACATCAAAACCACTACCCAAACGGGACAGAATCGACAAAATAGCCAAATTGCTATTCGCCTTAACCGAGTAACAGATCAAGGGATTCACGGCACGCAGCACCCCTCGCAACCTGCGATAGTGATCCACGATCGTGCCTGCAGAGTACACATACAAAGGGGTGCCATACCGATCGGCCAACCCATCGAGGCTGACTCCCTCGGCAAAAAGCTTTCCTCCTTTTCTCTGGAAACCGTGCATCGTTATAGCGTATCAAATACCGCAAAAAGGGGGAGTCTGAAAGAGACCGCCGATAGCAGGCCTTACCCCAAACTATGAATCCCCAAAAATCTAAACCTCAACTTAATCTTCAACTTTTCTCTAATCTGCACTAAAAATACTCCCGCATGAACCACTGGCTGGTCAAACAGGAGCCCTCCAAATATCCCTTCTCCCTCTTTTTAAAGGAGAAGAAGACGATCTGGGACGGAGTTAGAAACTATCAAGCCCGCAATTTCCTTCGCGCCATGCAAGTAGGAGATCAAGTGCTCTACTACCACAGCGTGGATGAAAAGGCCGTCGTCGGAATTGCCCAAGTTCTTAAAACCTCCTTCCCTGACCCAACCTCACCCAAAGGAGAGGAGTGGAGCTCCGTGCTTCTGGGGGCGACACGAGCCCTGCCAAAACCTGTGTCCCTCGATCAACTCAAAGCAGATAAAAGATTTTCTGAACTGCTACTTCTTCGCCAATCCCGACTCTCTGTCATGCCCATCCCACCTAACCTTTTTTCTGCCATCGTTAAATTAGGGAACTAATGACAAGAGAACCCGACCTATCACGCAAACCTTTACCCGTAAACCTCAGCCCCCTTTTCCGCAAACTCCTTTGACTTCTCCCTCATTCCCTTCTCCAACGCCTCCTCCTGCTTCAAACCCTGCTGCGCAGCATACTTTCGCACATCCTCCGTAATCTTCATCGAGCAGAACTGAGGTCCACACATTGAACAGAAGTGCGCACTCTTCGCCCCCTCCGCAGGTAAAGTCTCATCGTGATACTCCCGAGCTGTCACAGGATCCAATCCCAAGTTGAACTGATCTCGCCAACGAAACTCAAATCGCGCCTTCGATAACGCATTATCCCGATACTGCGCTCCGGGATGGCCCTTGGCTAAATCCGCTGCATGAGCGGCAATTTTGTAAGCAATCACACCCGCCTTCACATCGTCCCGATTCGGCAAACCCAAATGCTCTTTGGGCGTCACATAACAAAGCATCGCACACCCATACCAACCAATCATCGCAGCTCCGATCGCGGAGGTAATATGGTCGTACCCAGGTGCAATATCGGTCGTCAACGGTCCTAGCGTGTAAAAGGGCGCCTCATGACACCACTCCAACTGCTTTTCCATATTTTCCTGAATAAGATTCATCGGTACATGACCTGGCCCCTCATTCATTACCTGCACCCCGCGTTCCCACGCCCGCTTGGTTAAATCCCCCTGAGCCTTCAGCTCCCCAAACTGCGCCTCATCATTGGCATCCGCCAACGATCCGGGCCTTAAACCATCCCCGATCGAAAAACTAATATCATACGCTGCCATGATGTCACAGATATCATCCCAGTGAGTCCACAGAAAGTTCTCCTTGTGATGCGATAGACACCACTTCGCCATAATAGAACCCCCTCGACTCACAATTCCCGTCATCCGCTTCGCAGTCATCGGAATGAACCTCAACAGAACTCCCGCATGGATGGTGAAATAATCCACCCCCTGCTCCGCCTGCTCCAACAAGGTGTCGCGGAAAAGTTCCCACGTCAGATCCTCCGCCTTGCCCCCCACCTTCTCCAACGCTTGATAAATCGGAACTGTTCCGATCGGCACAGGCGAATTGCGCAAGATCCACTCCCGCGTCTGATGAATATTCTTTCCCGTGGAAAGATCCATCACAGTGTCCGCCCCCCAACGAATCGACCATCGCAACTTCTCCACCTCCTCCTCGATCGACGACGCCACTGCGCTGTTTCCAATGTTCGCATTGATCTTCACCAGAAAATTCCGCCCAATGATCATCGGCTCTAACTCCGGATGGTTGATGTTGGCAGGAATAATCGCCCGCCCGCGCGCCACCTCACTTCGCACAAACTCCGGCGTGATATCTTTAGGAATCGCTGCACCCCATGAATGGCCTGGATGTTGGAACCGCAAATCATCCCGTGGTGCCTGGACTGACATCTCCACCGCCTCCTTCGCCGCCTGCAATTTCATATTCTCCCGAATCGCGATAAATTCCATTTCCGGGGTAATCACCCCTTTACGCGCATAGTTCAACTGCGAGACGGAACCCGCTTTTGCTCGTCTAGGCTTTCTCGAAACACCAGGAAACTGCTCCAGAACTAATCCATTCGTACCCGAATGACCATTGTCCTCAGGACGCACAGAACGACCCACATAAGTCTCCGTATCGCCCCTTTCTTGAATCCACGCATCCCTCAGCGCAGGTAACCCTCGCCTTACATCTCCATGAAAATCCAAATCTCCCCAAGGCCCACTCGTGTCATACACCCGCACCGGTTCATTCGCCTGGAGTTTCCCATCGGGTTGGCGCGTGGGTTGCAACTCAATCTCACGAAATGGAACTTTTAAATCAGGTCGGGAACCCTTCACATACACCCGCTTCATCCCCTCCAAATCCTCTAACTCCTCAATCTTCAGCGTCTTTACATTCTTACTCATCTTGAATCCTTTCCCCAGTGCGCGCTGCCGTGGAAAGAGGGTTGTCCCTGTTCCCTACGGCGGCATGACCCGCATCAGGTTTTAAGGGTCTCGGGACCACGGTTCCCGACTCTCAGCCCAGCCGTCTGGACTCCCCACGAAACAAACATAAACCTCCACTGCCCCAACGCGAATTATTTTTCCAATTTACTGGTCTTCTAAAACTGCCGTCGGAACGTATCCCCGCCGATGATCCATCGTTTCCACCTCAGCATAATCACCAATTACTCTCCTCACACTCACACGATCACCCCTCCGTAGGGTCGATGTCGCAGGCGTCACCTGGTTCGGCCCTGCTTCCTTGAACGGGACGTCAGATAAAATCATTGCCATCCCCGCATCCCGACTCCCTGAACTTGCACAACCCGCCAGAAACAGAAGAGCCACACCACCCATCGCCAGAATAATTTTCATCCCCTTTCCCTAGCAAACCCCAAGACGCTGGCAACTCTTGCCCGCCCCTCTTCTTCTCACCATCGTACCCTATGCCCTTTCGCCTACTCCTTCACCCCGCCGCGTCCCCCGCTCGCAATATGGCCATCGATGAATCCCTCCTGCGCCACGTCCAATCCCCCGTTCTTCGCATCTACTCCTGGGATCAACCCTGCGTCTCAATCGGATACTTTCAAAAAGCTCAGCTCGCCCCCACGGACCGTCCTATGGTTCGCCGCTTTACGGGAGGAGGCCTCGTCGAACACGGAAAAGATCTCACCTACACTCTCGTCCTTCCCCCCACTCACCCTCTCACCACCTCAGGCACTCTCTCCTCTTACCAAAAAATCCACTCTGCAATCGCTCACGCCCTCCAGAAAAGCGGCGTCCCTTGCCAGCTCGCCACAGCTCAACCCAAACAGGATGACCCCGCTTGTTTCCTTAAACCTGTTCCAGCCGATATCCTCAATCCCCAAGGCCACAAACTTGCAGGAGCCGCCCAACGCCGCACCAAACAAGGTTGCCTCCACCAAGGGAGTATTCTTCTACCCCAAGCCATCCCTCCAATCCTTCTCGACCTCCTGCCCACATCCCTCGCCGATTGCCTGGGTGATAATGCCACACACTCCTCGCTCACCTCAGCCGAGCTCCAACTCTCCAACTCTCTAGAAAAAGAGCGCTACGCCACACACGACTGGAACTTCTCCCGCTAACTCACTCCTTTTTTTTACCCGCTCCCCAAATCAAACCGCCGACTATCAAAACCACTAATCCAATCAGAACCAAACTCCCCTGCCCCACCCACTGCTCCGCTAATCTCGCGGCCGCCGGCGTACGGGCAAATCGTTCCCCCGCCACCGCACTGAGCCAGATCCATAAAGGGGCGTAAACCAGGGCACCCACCGCATTCAGACCTAAAAACTTTTTCAGATCCATCTGGTGCCTCCCTGCAAAAAAGAAAACCCCGAACCGGACCGCAGGAATAAATCGCCCCAGAAAAACCGTCTTCATCCCATGCTTCTCGAATAGGTGCTCAATCTTTTTCTGTCTGCTCTGTGAAAAGACCACCGAGCCCAAGCGCGTTTGCAAAAACCACTCTCCACCCCTTCTCCCTAAGAAATAAACCCATAAGTCCCCCGATAGAATTCCCGCCAAACAAGCCAGACACGTCATCCAGTAAGAAGACGTTCCCCAACCCACCGATAACCCACTCGCCACCAGTAAAGGCTCTTCCGGAAGAGGCACTCCCATGGCCGAAACAAAAAGAATTCCAAACATCGCCAGATAACGAAAGTCAGAGATCGCACTGATCAGAAGGTCGAGGGTCATTGTAGTTAGGGGGTTTGCATTGTCCTTAACGCCTTTTTCACTAAAAAAAGCTAATCCCTATGTACCTGAATTTAGGCCTTACCGCCAAAGCTCTTTATTTGAACTACCTGGCACGCCCTTTCCAACTCAGACGCTGGGTGATCGTCACCTTCTTTCTTTTCCTGCTCTGCTGCTTCTGGGTCGTCGTAGTCATTGGGCGCTCCCTGGACCATATCCTTTACCCGGGCTTTCGCAGGCAAAAGATTCACAAGCCCGTATTTATTATCGCCCCTCCCCGCAGCGGCACCACCTTTCTTCAAAAACTCCTCGCCAAAAATCGCGCCACTTTTGCCCCTGTCCTCATGTACCAAACCATCTTTCCCAGCATCACGATTCAGAAATTCATTCACTCCGTCGCCGCCGCGAGTCGCCAAAAAGGCGGACTTCTGTTCGACATCTCCTCATGGATCGAACGCCACTGCTTCGGAGGCTGGGACGGAATGCACAAAATGCGCTTTGCCGAACCTGAAGAGGACGACGGATTCTTCGTTTACACCTTCGTCACAGAGGCCATCTACCTCCTATTCCCCTACGTCCGCGCGCTCTGGGGGGCTGGCTTTGCAGATGACCTCCCACCCCGCCAACGCCGTCGCCTCATGCGCTACTACCGCTCCTGCCTTCAGCGACACCTTTATCTCAATGGTCCCGATAAGATTCTTCTCTCCAAAGCCACCCAGCTATCCGGGTCGATCGAATCCATCCGCGCCGAATTTCCCGATGCCCGCATCATTAATATCTTACGAAACCCCGTGGAATCCATTCCGTCCCATATCAGCGTTTTTTATACCGTCTGGAACTGGGTCGATCCCAAGATTCAGAAGGATGGACCTGAATCCAAAGAGTATGCCGAACTTGCTGCCGCCTGGTTTCTTCATTTGGAAAAATATGACATCACCTCTAAATCCGAATCCTACCTCCGTATTTTTTACACCGATCTTGTTCGAAAGCCCGATTTAGTCGCCCGCTCGATTTACCATCATTTCGGAATTCCCCTAACTGCCCGCGCAGCACGCCGAATCCAGACCGAAACCAAGCGCGCCCTCGAATACAAAAGTTCGCACCGCTACACCCTTATGGAATATGGCCTCAATCGGGATTGGATAAGAAGGGAGGTCGGCGGCCTCATGAAGCGCTATAAATTTCCTTTTCCACCCGAAACCGCCCCCCGCGGATCAAACCGCTGAGCCAACGGAATCCGCCGGCCCACACCAAACGCTTTCGTCGTCACCTTCAGCCCAGGCGCTGCCTGCCTCCGCTTGTACTCCGAAATGTCGATCTTCCGCACCATCTCCTCCGCCAACACTTTGGAAATCCCCTTTTTCACCATCCCCTGAATCGAACCCTCATTCACCACATAGCTCTCTAAAATCCGGTCCAACTCTTCATACGGCGGTAAACTATCCTGATCCTTCTGGTCAGGTCGCAGTTCGGCACTCGGCGCCTTCTCGATCGAGTTTTTGGGAATAATCTCCCGCTCACGATTGATCCATCGCGAAATCCGGTACACCAACGTCTTGGGTACATCCGCAATTACTGCCAACGCCCCGCACATGTCCCCATACAAAGTGCAGTACCCCACCGCCATCTCACTCTTATTTCCTGTCGTGAGCAGGAGCCGACCTGAATCATTCGAAATTGCCATCAGCGTCATTCCGCGAATTCGCGACTGCAGATTCTCCTCCGTTAATCCCCCGCTTCTTCCCTCTCGGGCAGGCGCGATCGATCGCAACATCGCCGCGAAAGTGTCCTCAATCGGAATTTTTTGGTACCGAATCCCCAACCGCTTTGCTAACGCCTCCGCATCCGCCAAGCTTCCAGCGCTCGAAAATCGACTCGGCATTGCTACCCCCAACACCTTGTCCTTTCCAAGCGCCTCGGCCGCAACAACCGCCACCAACGCACTGTCGATCCCTCCACTCAATCCCAGTACCACCTCCTGAAATCCACACTTCTGCAAATAATCCCTTGTCCCCAAAACCAACGCCTGAAACACCTGCTCTTCATCCCCCGCCCAGACCGGCTTCTCCTCCTTTGCTCTGGTATCCACCACCTTCACATCCTCCATAAACGCCGCCCCTCGCGCCAGCAACCCACCCTTTACTCCCACTCCCAAACTCTGCCCATCAAACACCAGTTCATCATTCCCTCCCACCTGATTCACTTGAATCACAGGAATCTTCTCCCGTTTTGCCACTTCCGCCAAAAGCCGATAGCGCACCTTCTCCTTTCCAATGTTCCAAGGTGAAGCCGATAAGTTGATCAGCAGATCCATACCCTTTTTCGCCAACTCCCGCACTGGATCTATCCGATACCTTCTCTCAGGCCACAGGTCCTCATCATTCCAAATATCTTCACAGATCGTTACCCCCACCCGCTTTCCTGCGATCCTCACACTCCCCACCTTATCCCCAGCCTCGAAATACCTGTCCTCATCAAATACATCGTAGGTCGGCAACAAAATCTTCCGTGCCACTGCTCGTGTCTTTCCCATCTCCACTAAAAAAGCCGTGTTGTATAACGGCCTGCCCGCCTTTTGATTTGTTTTCTCAATCCCCCCGATCAATAGCGGCACTTTGCCCACCCTCTTTGCCACCTCACGCAATGCCCGCTCGTGCGACTCCACAAAATCCCGCCGATTCAGAAGATCCCGGGGCGGATACCCGCACAACCCTAGCTCTGATCCCACACACAACTCCGCCCCCTCCCCAACCGCCCTCTCATACGCAGACACTAATTTTTCACTATTTCCCCTAAAATCCCCAACAGTAAAATTTAACTGCAAGATGCCTATCTTCATATAGATCTATCCACCAGATACTTAAGCAATCTATATCTTCCATCGGGTTCCGTTGACATATGCGATTGTATTTGTAGCCTCACTACTTCTTCTATGCCAGTTCCTATTAGCCAAGCTTGGACAGTTGCCTCCTATGTTCTCGGACAAAAAATCCGTGGCAACAAACGCTATCCCCTTGTCCTCATGCTCGAGCCCCTCTTCCGTTGTAACCTTGCCTGCGCAGGTTGCGGCAAAATCCAGTATCCCGATCACGTTCTCAATAAAAGACTCACACCCCAACAGTGCTGGGACGCGGCGGATGAGTGCGGGGCCCCTATGGTCTCCATCCCCGGCGGTGAACCCCTCATCCATCCCGAGATCGATAAAATCGTCGAAGGCCTCGTCGCCCGTAAAAAATACATATACCTCTGCACCAACGCCCTCCTCCTCAAACGAAAAATCGATCTCTTTAAACCCACTAAATATCTCACCTTCAGCGTCCACATGGATGGACTCGAACCCGAACACGACGCCGCCGTCTGTCGCGATGGAACCTACAAAACAGCACTCGAAGGCATTAAAGAAGCCGTCGCTCGTGGATTCCGTGTTACCACCAACACCACCCTCTTTGAAGGAGCCAACCCTGCCCGCGTCCGCGAATTTTTTGATGAAATGATGAAACTAAAGGTCGAGGGCATGATGCTCTCCCCCGGCTACAGCTACCAAAAAGCTCCCGATCAAGAACACTTCTTGGGCCGCGAGCGCACCAAGAAACTCTTCCAAGAAATTCTCAACCAACGAAAAAAATCGTGGAAATTCAATCTCTCCCCCAACTTCCTCGAATTCCTCCAAGGCAACGTGGATTACGACTGCACACCTTGGGGCAACCCCACCTTCAACGTCTTTGGTTGGCAGAAACCCTGTTACCTACTCCAAGACGGCTACGTCCCCACCTTCAAACAGTTGATGGAAGACACTGCTTGGGAAAATTACGGCCAGAAGAGCGGCAATGAGAAGTGCCGCGACTGTATGGTCCACTGCGGCTATGAAGCCAGTTCAGTCGACGACACTTTCGGTTCTCTCCCTGGATTCGCCCGCACGGTCAAAGCCGCTATCGCCTACGGAACCTGACCCCTCCGTCAGTTCCACTCAACACTATGCCTCAGGCCGAAAAGCACGCTTTACCGACTCACAAGCCGGGCTCGATCGAGGGCACGACGCTCACCTGTTCCGACGCCGCATCTCGTCGACATGCCCTCCAAACGGCCTTCGATTACCGTGGCGACGTCACTTTGGATATCGGCGGCGGCAAGAAGATCGTCGGATTTGTTTTTCGATACGACGAATCCCCTGGAGTGGTTCATATTTACATTCCTCAAGGCAAAGACTCGATTCCCCAAACGTTCCCAGCGAATGATGTCACCTCCGTTCACTTCACGGGTGAAGACACCGCATTTGGCAAATCTTGGGATGACTGGACGACGAAAGCCGAAAAAGAACGGGTGAAAGAGGCCGAACGTCTCGCCCGCGAAGCCGTCGCACGCGGCGAACTGTAAACACACCCCATGCGTCGCTGCATGGAGTGGACCGATAAGTCCGACGGCACTCGCCCCACCACCACCTACCGCGTCTCCCTTTTCTCGGGTGTCGTCCACTGGCAACGCAAAGAGAAAGATGCGGAAAAGTGGGAAACCCCAAAACTTCTTCCGACCGATGTTTGGGAACGACTTCTCGAGGAGGTCGATAAACGCTATCAACGCCGTCGGGCCCGCCACGAAGACGTCCTTCTTGTCCGCACCGCCTTCCAGAAAGCCCCAAAACTGCCCCCTGCCTAATCCTGCTCTTGCCGAACCCCCTTTTTTCCGATACTCTTTCTTCTTATGGCAAACGTCGCCGTCATCCGCACAGGAGGCAAACAGTACAAGGTCAGCGAAGGCGAGACCCTTGAGATTGAACGCCTTACTACTGCCCCAGGATCCTCAGCAGAGTTTTCTGATGTCCTACTCGTTGTCCAAGACAGCAAGGTTCAAGTAGGCAAGCCCACGGTCGCCGGTGCCAAGGTCGTTGCCGAAGTTGTCACCCACGATCGCGCCCCCAAAGTCATCGCTTTCAAATATCGCCGCCGGGAAGGGTATCACCGCACCGTCGGCCATCGTCAGGCTCGGACTCGGATCAAAATTCAAAAGATCCAAGCCGGCAAATAACCGAGGAAACCGTCATGGCACATAAAAAAGGGCAAGGATCAACACGCAACGGTCGCGATAGCCGCAGCCAACGCCTCGGAGTGAAATGTTTCGGCGGAGAAACCATCCCCGCCGGTTCGATCATTATCCGCCAACGCGGAACAAGATTTCAGGCAGGCCAAAACGTCGGTATGGGCCGAGATCACACCCTCTTCGCACTCTCCCACGGCCGGGTCCGCTTTGATAAGGGAAACCGCCGCATCCATATCGATCCGTCTCCCGCCGCGGCATCCTAAGCCGCCCCTCGGGCCCCCCTTGGCCCTTCCAGTGAGTCCCACGGACGATCTCCTCCGAATCCGAGGCGCACGCCAACACAATCTCGCCAACCTATCCCTCGATATTCCTCGCCACAAGCTGGTTGTCTTTACTGGTCCGTCAGGGTCAGGAAAAAGTTCTCTCGCCTTTGATACCATCTATGCGGAAGGACAACGCCGCTACCTCGAGTGCCTATCCTCCCATGCCCGGCATCACCTCGCACAGCTTCCCGCTGTCGATATCGATACGATCGAAGGCCTCTCCCCTACCCTCGCCGTTGAACAGCGCCAAGCTGGAGGCTCCGCCCGCTCCACCCTAGCCACTGCTACCGAAATCCATGATCATCTCCGCGTTCTCTTTGCCACTCACGGAACCCCTCACGATCCGAAAACAGGAAAAGCCCTTCTCTCTTTTTCCCCCCAACAGATCGTCGATCAGATTCTTGAAAAAGGGAAAGATCGTCCCGTCGTACTTCTCGCACCTTTGTCACATGCCGACCCTGCTCGCTTGAAAAAAGAGGGCTTTTTGCGTGTCCGTCAAAAAACAGAGATCGTCGAACTTCAAGCGGACTCCACCCAATCCTCCATAGAACTAGTCGTCGACCGAATCACCCTTGCCCCCTCCGCTCGAGGTCGCTTGACCGACTCCGTTGAACTCGCCCTCCGCCTTGGACAAGGGAAAGTGCGCGTCGCCTTTACCAATAACGATTTCTCCAAAGTCCTGCCTCAACCTGAACTCTCCTTTTCCACGGAACCCCACGATCCAGATACAGGCACCGCCATTCCACGCCTCACCCCCAGACACTTCTCCTTCAATAGCACCGAGGGCGCCTGCCCCAACTGCTCCGGCTTAGGCACCTCCCTTTCCCCGGACGTAGAAAAGATTATCCCCAACTCCGCGCTACCTATCGAAAAGGGTGCTATCGCCCCATGGAATCGTGCTCATCCCAAAATGCGAGCCTTCTACAGAACTCTCGGACGCGAATTCACCCAGCACGCAAAGATTCCAACTCTCACCCCTTTCATGTCATGGCCAGAAAAGTGGAAAAAGATATTCCTTCACGGCTCTGAAGGTCGACCCCTCTTTAAGAAAAAACCTTGGGAAGGATTGATTCCCGAACTCTCTCGCCAACTTGGCGAAGCCAAATCCGACTCAGTCAGGCATCGACTCCAGCGCTTTTTCTCTACTGGTATCTGCACTCTCTGCTCAGGGACACGCCTTCAACCCTCCTCTCTCTCCGTAACTTTGGCGTCCCCCTCAGGCGAAACCCACTCAATCGCCTCTCTGTGCCAACTAACCGCCTCAGACGCTCTCCACTGGCTTACCCATCTCAAACCCGCCTCTGGCCCTGCCGCCCACTCATTCGTCCCTCTTCAGACAGCCCTCACCCAGCGCCTCTCCTTTCTCGAGCAGCTAGGACTGGGATATCTCACGCTCGATCGCACCATGGACACACTTTCAGGTGGTGAATACCGCCGCACCCGACTCGCAACTCAGATTGGAGGAGGATTAACAGGTGTCCTCTATGTATTGGACGAACCCAGTATCGGCCTTCACCCATCTGAACACTCCCGCCTCCTCAACCTCCTTTTCCAACTTCGCGATCTCGGCAACTCCCTGATTGTGGTCGAACACGACGAGGAAACTCTTCGGCGTGCCGACTACCTGATCGAATTCGGACCTGGAGCCGGCACCGCAGGAGGCCAGATCACAGGCCAAGGCACTCCTAAAGAAATTTCTGCCCTTCCCCAATCCTTAACGGGAGCTTTTCTCTCTGGTCGACGTAAAATCAAAATCCCTACAAGAAAAAGCTCCTTCACCGATTGGCTTCACTTAAAAGGAGCTGCCACTAACAACTTAAAGAAAGTGGACTTCTCAATTCCCTTAGGCGCATTCACATGTGTGACAGGCGTAAGCGGGTCAGGCAAAAGCTCCCTCGTCTTTGATACCTTGGCGAATGCTCTTCTGCGACACTTTGGCACTCCCTCCTCTGCCCCTCTCCCCGGACCATACCAATCTCTAGTAGGAACAGATTCTTTAACCCGAGCCGTCGTCATCGATCAATCTCCCCTGTCTCGCCAATCCCGCTCTCATCCCTTGTCTCTTCTTGGGGTCTGGGATGAGGTGCGAAAACTTTTCGCCTCCCTTCCCTCTGCCAAAGCGCGCGGTTTTGGCCTATCCCGATTCAGCTTTAACGTCCGGGGAGGCCGATGCGAAACCTGCTCAGGCTTGGGCGAAATTGCCGTTCATTTACAGCTTCTTCCAGAGGCCATCGCTCCTTGCCCCGCCTGCGCTGGGGAAAGATATAACCGGGAAACGTTAACGATCACCTATCGAGGACACTCGATTGGCCAGATTTTGCAACTGCCCGTCGATCGCGCCCTAGAACTACTGCGAGCCATTCCACCCCTTGCCAATGCGTTAGGCGCTCTCCAAAAAGTCGGGCTCGGCTACCTCCCCGTTGGTCAGTCGGCCGATCGTTTTTCAGGAGGCGAAGCCCAGCGAGTCCGACTTGCGACAGCCCTGGCTCAACGAACACATGGACCCACTCTCTACCTGCTGGATGAACCCACAACGGGACTACACCTAGCCGAAGTTGAAAATCTGCTATCGGTTTTCTTCGATTTATGTAAATCAGGACATACACTTGTCGTCGTGGAACATCACCCTGACATTATGAGTCATGCGGATTGGATCGTGGAGTTAGGGCCCAGCGGTGGCCATCAAGGGGGACAGATAGTTACGAATGGAACCCCACAAGAGGTCGCTCGCAATAACCAGAGTGCCACTGGAAAGATACTTTCCGCCCGATGAAACTCTTCGCTCTCCTCACACTTTTTCCCCTCCTCCTCGTCGCGGCACCTAGCGAACTTCCCAAGGAACTTCGCGTGGCGGAGGAGATGATGAAGGATGGATTAGGACGTGACGCCGCCACAAGGATTCAGGATTGGCTACAAAAGAATAACTCCTCGCCCCAGCCTCTGGCTCAAGTGATGCTTGCGGAGGCTCTGCTACTGGATCACCGACCCGCTGAATCACTCTCTTCACTTCCTAAAACCTGTCCACCTGACCTTCTTATACGACAAAGATTAACCCGAGCCTCTGCCTTGGCCGAGGTCGGACGCTGGAGTGATGCTCTCGGCGTGTGGCAGGAAGCCAAAAAAGATACGCAGAGCTCTGAAATCAAAACCCAGATTCGCCTGGGTCTGGCCGAAGCCTGGCTGCACGAAGATAATCCAGCCGCAGCAAGCCGGGAACTTCTCGAAGTTCTGGATGAGCCGAAGAATTCATCCCACGACTTAGCTCGGCTTTTCCTCGTTAAAATTCTCCTTTCGGAGGGTAAATCTGATGAGGCCTCGGATGCTTTGGAAAAGATATCTCCAAAAAGTCCAGGACCCATTCTTGCCGAAGCAATGTACTGGAGAGCAAGGCTTCTCGCCGTGCGAGGAAAAGCGGACGAAGCGCGCTCCCTTTACGAAAGAGTCATTGAGGATAGAAAAAATGCGACGCGGGACCTGATTGCCCAAGCTTGGATCGCGATAGGGCAGATTGATCGTGCCCGCGATAAACCCGCTGACGCTGCTACCGCATTCGAAAAAGCTCTAGATTGCGGAGGAAACCCTGAATCTTACCTGACCGCGGCTCGGGAGTACCTCGCTTCCGCGAAAACAGCACAATCCCTCCCTGCTGCATCTCTACGCCTTAGAGACTCGGTTCGAGATAGGGAAAGTGAAGATGAGAAACGCGGCAGATACGCACCTGCTCTTTTGCTTTTAGCCTCCAGCTCTCTGGACTCGGAAAATCTTGAGGCGACGGTGGCGGACTTGGATAATCTTATCAAAACTTATCCCACCTCCCCAGGTATTCCATCGGCCCAACTCCTTCTCGCAGAGGCACTCGCCAAACAGCGGCAACTCCCCCAAGCCCGCGAACAACTTCAAGGCCTGCTCAAACGGGAAAATATAAATCCAGAAATTTCTTATCAGTGCAAAGCCGCTCTTGCCGACATCCTCCTTCAGGAGGGAAAAGCTTTGGAGGCCAGCGCTCTCTGGGAGGAGGCGGCTCTTTCAGCCCCTAAGGCGAACCTTGCAGAGCAGGCTTACTTCAACGCAGCTCTCGCCGCCGCACGAGTACCCGATACGGCAAAGTTCGGAAGGCTCGAGGAGCTTTTTACAAAGAAATATCCAGAAAGCAGTCGTCGAGCGCTTTTGGCATTGGAGCGCGGTCGAATGCTCGAAAATAAGGGGGATTCACCTGCGAGCCGATCAGCATTAGCGGAAGTCTCGAAACTGCCTGGGGCCGAATCTCTTAAAGACGAAGCTTCATTGCGAAGGGCGAGCTCCCTACTACGCACAGGCGACTATCCCGCCGCCATCGCCGCATTTACCGAATTCGAAAAGAATTTCCCTAAGTCCCCTCTCCTTCCCCAAGCCCTCGCCTCGGGAATCGAAGCACGCTTACGCCAAAAAGAACTTACAGGAGCTCAATCTCGTGCCGAATTCGCAAAAATCCTAGTACGCTTTCCCGACAGCAGTTTGGCTCCTTCCCTGGCCTTTCAGATCGGGCAAACTCACTATGAAGAAAAGAACCACGGGGAAGCTCTTTCTAGCTTTCGTGAAATGGCCCAACGCTTTGCAAAGGATCCGTTGGCGGATGACGCCCGCTACTATGCAGGCCTAAGTGCCCTTGCCTTAGGAAATCCGGACGAAGCCGTGAAACTTTTCCAATCGATTTCAGAAAGCTCTCCCCTCCGGCTGGATGCGCGCTTGGCTGAGATCGATGCTTCCCGCACCTCTGGCGACTATTCGGGAGGCCTCCAAATCGCAAACTCTCTTCTCGCAAACAAAACCCCTGAACAACGAGCTTGGGTAGAGATCACAAAACGCCGTCTTGCCTGTGAATTTGCGATCGGAGGTACGGATCGTGCTAGTTTGGAACGTGCTGCGTCCACTGCCTTAAGCCTAATCGCAAGCCCTGCTGCCGATTCAGCGGATCGAAACGAGGCAGGATATATTCGTGGAAAATCCTTGGAGCAGTTGGGTCGTGAGGAGGATGCGCTTCAGGCTTACCTCGACGTCCTTTATGCAAAACAGGCCTCTGCTCCGTCAGGGCCGGCGCAACCAGAGTATCTCTGGTTTGCGCGTGCAGGGGCTGAAGCCGCACGCCTTCAAGAAAAACGGGGAGACTTTCGCGGAGCACTTTCGATCTATCGGATCCTTGAAAATGCAGGTGGCCCCAGCCAACTCGCCTTTACCCGCAAGATCGAAGACCTAAGAAATCGTCACTTCCTATGGAGTGAAGAATAACGTTTTAGGATAATAGCAATTCCCCACTCCATCCGTCCGATCCGATAATAACTCATCCTCAAAAGTATATTTCATAACAATTACCCGCTTGGATAAGCACTTTTTGCTCAAAATAGGAA
Source organism: Methylacidiphilales bacterium (assembly GCA_044348085.1). Lineage (GTDB taxonomy): Bacteria > Verrucomicrobiota > Verrucomicrobiia > Methylacidiphilales > Verrucolacustridaceae > Verrucolacustris. Next base: position 26,144 of record JBIKTM010000010.1, read on the forward strand.
CAGATCTGCTATAGTTAGGCATTCGCAAATGAAGCCAAAAAACCCACAGTCAACCGCACCCCAAGCAGAGACACCTGCCCAAGATTCATCTACCGATCCCGCTCCATCCCCTGCCGAACAAACGGCAGCGGAAATCGCTTCGCTTAAAGATCAACTTCTTCGAGCTCGGGCTGATTTCGAAAACAGCAGAAAGAGACTCGTTCGCGAAAAAGAGGAATCTTTGCGTTATGCGAACCAATCGATCCTTGCGGATCTTCTCCCCCTTCTAGATCACCTCGAGCTTGGTCTCCAAGCGGCTACTTCTGCCAAAGATGCGGCCTCCGTTGTTAATGGAGTAAAACTAATTCAAACTCAGTTTGAGCGATTTCTGACCGAGCATGGGGTCACCCCGATCGATGCCTTAGGCAAACCTTTTGATCCCAACTGGCATGAAGCTCTTGGTCAAGAGCCTGCTCCGGGAAAGCCGGAAGGCACCATTCTCCACCTGCGACGCCGTGGGTTTAAAATCGGCGATCGCCTTCTTCGCCCTGCCAGTGTGATCACTGCAGCGCCACCTACATCGTAAGCCGTGTCTACAAAGAGAGATTATTACGAAGTTCTGGTCGTCTCGCGTACTTCCACAGCCGAGGAGATCAAAAAGGCGTACCGCAAACTTGCCGTCCAACATCATCCCGATAAGCACAGGGGAGACAAAAAAGCCGAAGAGAAGTTTAAAGAGATCGGCGAAGCGTATGAAGTATTGTCTGATCAACAAAAACGGGATGCGTACGATCGGTATGGGCATCGCGCCTTTGCACCAGGATCAGGCATGGGTGGCTCAGGCGGGTTTCATGATCCATTCGAGGTCTTTCGCGAGGTCTTTAGCTCTGGAGGGGGCGGGGCAGGAATATTTGGAGACATCCTAGAAGGAGCATTCGGGGGTGGAGGAGGCGGTCGCCGAGGGGCTCGCTCCAACCAAGGCTCCGATCTTCGGTACGATCTGGAGATCGATTTCATGGAAGCCGTTCGGGGTTGTGAAAAGGAGATCACAATTCGTCGTCCTGTTCCCTGCTCCACATGCCAAGGCACAGGAGCGGCGGCTGGTTCGAAGGCCACAACCTGCTCCACATGCCGTGGACAAGGACAGGTCGCTGTCAGTCGGGGTTTCTTTTCTATCGCCCAAACCTGTCCAAAGTGTGGCGGCTCAGGCCAAACAATTCAAAACCCCTGTAAATCCTGCCGAGGAGAAGGACGCGTTGAGGAAAATGCGCGAATTAAACTAAAGATACCTGCGGGAGTAGACACAGGCTCACGACTACGATCGGTCGGACAAGGCGAGGCGGGTTCGAGGGGAGGTCCAGCAGGCGATCTTTATGTGGTCCTCTCCGTTCAATCCCACCCGGTTTTCGATCGCGAGGAGAATGACCTCGCCTGCAATATTCCCATCTCCTTTAGCCAGCTAGCTCTCGGTGCTGAAATCAGCATTCCCAGCTTGGATGGGGAGATGAAACTTAAGATTCCTGCTGGAACCTCATCGGACAAGGTTTTTAGGATTCGCGGTCAGGGTGTCCCCTCCGTTTCAGGACGTACAAGAGGCGATCTTCATATCCGAATCCAGGTCGAAATCCCTAAGCACTTGAACACGGCGCAAAAAGAGGCTTTGGAGAAATTTGCAAAACTGTGCGACGAAAATACTCACCCCGAGGGCCACTCGTTTCTCGAAAAAGCAAAAAAACTGTTCAAAGGCTAAACTTCATGCCTGGCCACCGCTTTTACAATCCCAACCTCTCTTCGGGCAAATTTTCCAAGGAAGAGTCCCACCACGCTGTGGATGTTCTGCGTCTCCGGTCAGGCGATTCGGCTGCAATATTTGATGGAAAAGGTACGGAAGCACGGGTTCGTCTAACCCAAGTCTCTGCCGAAGAAGTTTCCTACGAAACCCTTTCGACAGCTCGCACCCCGCCGCCGTCCTGCCGGATTCGCTTTGGTCAGGCGCTCATCAAGCCCGTCGGAATGGATCTGCTGATCCAGAAGTTAACCGAGCTGGGAGTGAGTGAAATCTGGCCCATCGCATCGGAACGATCCGTCTCCAAGCCATCGGGAGAAAAGCGAATATCGCATCGCTGGGAATCAATCGCCCTATCTGCCTGTAAGCAGTCGGGACAAAATTGGCTCCCAAAGATTCACGAAGTAGGCCCCCTCGATAACTTTCTCTCTGCACCCAATCCTGCCCCCCCTTCTGGCAGGATCATCGGCTCACTCCAACCCGAAGCCAAACCTCTGCCCGCTCTTTTGGCGACAGTTCGACAAGTAGAAAAAACCCCGGCCTTAGATCTTCTCATCGGCCCGGAAGGAGATTTCACCCCTGCGGAAATCGGTCGTGCCCGCTCGGCTGGATTTCAACCCGCCTCTCTCGGACCCCTCGTCCTCCGGTCCGAAACCGCCTCGCTCTTTCTCGCCTCCGTACTTCACTACGAGTTCAATCTCCCCCATTGAAGGCACAACTCGTCTGCACCGATTTCGACGGGACTCTTGCTGGAGAAAATCCGGATGAGCCGCTTGCTCCCGAATTCTTTCGCTGGCTGAGCAGCTCAAGAAAAATCGGTGAAATATCCTGGGTGGTTGCCACGGGCCGATCTTGGGAAAGTCTTCGAGAAGCTCTTGTTTTCCACAAAGCCCCCGTCATGCCCGACTGGATCGTCACCGTGGAAAGGGAAATTCATCAGGTTAAGGAAGGTCAGGCTCACTCTCTCGAAGCCTGGAATAAGTGTTGTACCGAGACTCATCAGGCCCTCTTCGGTCGCCACGGCGCCCTTTTGGAAAGGATCGAACGCGAGATCGGATCAACCGATGAAGTCACCGTCATTCCAGATGCTGGAGCCATTGGCTTAGTCGCGGGTTCTCAAAAAAGCATCGACCGAACCCACGCTTTGGTGACCGAAATTATTCGGGAGCATCCCGAAATCTCGACCGTCAGGAACGGCCCATACTTTCGTTTTGCCCATGTGGATTACCATAAAGGCTCCTGCCTGGCAGAAATCCAAAAGCTTCTGGATCTCCCCCCCTCCTCAACCTTTATTGCGGGAGATAATCTGAATGATCTGCCCATGCTCCAACATAAATTTGGTCACTTCCTAGCCTGCCCATCCAACTCAGTTCCAGAAGTCCTTACGCAGGTCAAAAAAGAGGGTGGCTACCTCGCCACTCAGGAAGCTGGCTCCGGTATTGCTGAGGCCCTTTTCCACTGGTTCCCCTTGTCTTCCTAATTTTTCACATCGAATGACACGATTGTGTAATTCTTCCTTCTAGAACGATCTCTTTTCCTTATTCTCCAGTCCATGCCACGCCGGACCGACCTAAAATCGATTCTCATCATCGGTTCCGGTCCCATTATTATCGGCCAAGCTTGCGAATTCGACTACTCGGGGGTCCAAGCTTGCAAAGCCCTGCGCGAAGAGGGCTACAAGGTCATCCTCGTGAATAGCAACCCAGCGACGATCATGACCGATCCGGAGTTTGCCGACCGCACCTACATTGAACCCATTACTCCTGCCGTGGTGGAAATGATTATGGCTAAGGAAAAGCCCGATGCCCTCCTCCCGACGCTTGGAGGACAAACCGCTCTCAATACCGCAATGGCTCTGCATGAATCTGGAGCCCTCACCAAACACGGAGTGAAGCTCATTGGGGCTCAAGTCGAAGCCATCCGTAAAGGTGAAGATCGCCAACTCTTCAAGGAGTGTATGGCCAAAATCGGTCTTGAATGTGCCAAGTCCGTCACCGCCCACACCATGGAGGAGGCTCAAGCGGCCATGATCAAAATTGGGACGTTCCCCCTTATTATTCGACCCGCGTTCACCTTGGGCGGCACCGGCGGGGGCATCGCCTATAACCGCGAAGAGTTCGAAAAGTTTGCCGCCTCAGGTCTCGACGCCTCCCCCACCTCTGAAATCCTCGTTGAGGAGTCCCTTCTCGGCTGGAAAGAGTACGAAATGGAGGTAATGCGAGATCACGCGGACAACTGCGTCATTATCTGCTCCATTGAAAACTTTGACCCTATGGGAGTCCATACAGGCGACAGTATCACCGTTGCTCCTGCACAAACTCTTACGGATCGAGAGTATCAACGGATGCGCGATGCCTCCTTGGCCGTCATTCGGGAAATCGGGGTGGAAACAGGTGGCTCCAACATCCAGTTTGCCGTTTGTCCGCAGACAGGACGGATGATCGTCATTGAAATGAATCCTCGCGTCTCCCGCTCTTCCGCACTCGCCTCCAAGGCCACCGGTTATCCGATTGCTAAAATCGCCGCGAAACTCGCTGTTGGTTACACCCTCGACGAACTAAAAAACGATATTACCCGCAATACTCCTGCATCCTTCGAGCCCACCCTCGACTACGTGGTAACCAAGATACCGCGTTTCACCTTTGAAAAGTTCCCTGGCGCGGAAGCAGTTCTGACCACCTCGATGAAGAGTGTCGGCGAAGCCATGGGTATTGGTAGAACCTTCCAAGAGTCGTTCATGAAAGCCCTTCGATCTCTGGACATTAAAGGTCTGGAAGGTCGCCTCGATTTCGGAACCCGCACACCCCGTGTCCCTGAGGATCAGTTAACAGTACAACTCCGCACACCTCATCCCGCCCGAATTTGGTATGTCAGCCACGCCTTCAACCAAGGATGGTCGGTCGAACGAGTCCACGAAGTTACAAAAATCGACCTATGGTTCCTCGATAACCTGAAACAGATTACAGAAGTCGCCCAAGCGCTCGAAAAACAAAGTTGGCTTGGAAACCCGGCCTCCCTTCCCCTCCTCCTTCAGGCCAGACAGGCAGGTCTGTCGGATATCGACCTTGCCCGAATTCTTCCAGGACCCGCGGAAGAGCTTGTTACCCGAACCCGCGCTGTTCGGGCATGGCGCGAAAAGATGAAGGTTCATCCCTCCTATCGCTTGGTGGATACCTGCGCGGCTGAATTTGAGGCCTATACCCCCTACTACTACTCCACCTACGATGTTGAAGACGACGAATCCCGCCCAACCAAGAAACCAAAGATCCTCATCCTCGGAGGAGGCCCAAATCGAATCGGCCAAGGGATCGAATTCGACTACTGCTGCGTCCACGCCAGCTTCGCCCTTCGGGAAGACGGCTATGAGACGATCATGGTAAATTCCAACCCTGAGACGGTCTCCACCGATTACGACACTTCCGACAAACTTTATTTCGAACCGCTCACAGCCGAAGATGTCATAAATATCTATCGGGCTGAAAATCACGATGATCAAGTCAAGGGAGTCATCGTTCAGTTCGGCGGACAAACCCCTTTGAACCTAGCTGCTGAACTTCAGGCCGCCGGAGTCCGCATTCTGGGAACGTCCGTCGAATCGATCGAACGCGCCGAAGACCGAAAACTCTTTTCCGCCATGCTGGACAAGCTGGGACTTCGGCAGCCCCCAAATGGTACGGCCACCACAACGGAACAAGCACTCGTAGCCGCAAAGGAGATTGGATTCCCCCTCCTGCTTCGTCCTTCGTTCGTCCTGGGTGGTCGAGCCATGCGAATTGTGTACTCGGAAGAGGAAATCCGGACCTACATGAAAGAATGCACAGAAGTCGCTCCTGGTCGACCCATCCTCCTGGACCGCTTTCTTGAAGACGCCACAGAGGTGGATGTCGACTGTGTTTCGGATGGAAAAGATGCCGTCATCGGGGCTGTGATGGAACATATCGAACAGGCAGGCATTCATTCAGGGGATAGTGCCTGCGTCATCCCCAGCCGTTCCTTATCCAAAAAGGTTCTTGAGGAAATTCGTACGGCCACACTTTCCCTTGCACGAGAGTTAAAGGTCCACGGCCTCATGAATATCCAATTTGCAGTTCAGAAAGATAAGATTTATGTGCTGGAGGTTAACCCAAGAGCCTCACGGACCGTTCCATTTGTGAGCAAAGCGATCGGGAAGCCCCTTGCCAAGATCGCGTCCCGCGTCATGTCAGGCAAAACGCTGAAAGAACTCGGATTCACCTCAGAAATCATCCCAGAGTTTTTCTCCGTCAAAGAGGCAGTCTTTCCTTTTGCCAGGTTCCCAGGAACGGACATCCTGCTCGGACCGGAAATGAAATCCACCGGAGAAGTCATGGGGATCGACCGCTCCTTTGGCCTCGCTTATGCCAAAGCCCAAATGGCCGCCCAACCACCTCTCCCCACCTCTGGAACCGTTTTCCTAAGCGTCAGGGATATAGACAAGGAGTCCGCGGTCCGAATCGGCAAAGGCCTTCATGAACTCGGCTTTAAGATTGTTTCCAGCTCCGGAACAGCCCGAAAGTTGGCTGACGCAAAGATTCCTGTCACTCCCCTCCTAAAACTGTCGGAGGGACGTCCCAATGTCGTCGATCTCATCAAAAACAAAGAAATTACCCTGGTGATCAATACTCCGGCGGGAGCCATCGCACGGTCAGAGGAGGTCCTGATTCGTACATCCGCCTTAAGAAACAAGATCCCGGTTATGACAACAGTGGCCGCTGCCGAAGCTAGCGTTGAAGGCATTAAGTCGATCCGTGCCCATGGCCTCTCCGTTCAGGCGTTGCAAGATTACCACGCTTAAGAACTCTCTTTTTATCGTCCTTTCCATTGATCCGAAATCTCATCTTTGACTGGTCCGGAACTCTCGTCGACGACCTCTCACCCGTACTGACCGCCACCAATCACGTCTTCGGACTCCATGGTAAGCCTCTCTTTGACCGGGAAACTTTTCGCGAAAAGTTCTACCTCCCTTATCAAGGCTTTTACGAAGAACATCTACCGGGAGTTGCCCTAGAAGGGCTTGAAAGAATTTTTCGTAAAGTCTTTCGTGAGCACCACCACACGGTTTCCCTCCTACCCGGAGCGAAAGAGATTCTTCAATACTGTCACGATAACCAGCTTCCGACGTTTCTGTTAAGCACGGTCACCCATGAGGATTTTCTTCATCAGGCCAAGCGTCTCGGAGTCGACCACTACTTCCACAAGGCGTATGCAGGGATCTTGGATAAGCGGGAGGCGATTCATTCGATTCTAGCCGATCACCATCTGCGCGCCGACGAGACCCTTTTTGTGGGCGACATGGAGCACGACATTGAAACCGCTCGTTACGGCAATATCCGATCCTGTGCCGTCCTGACAGGCTACGACTCACTCAAGAAACTACAGCGAGCCCTTCCCGACCATGTTGCTCCCGACATGTTCGCCGTCATGGAGATCCTTCGCCGCCATTCCGAACCCGAGGCAACCCCTCCCACTCCAACCGTTGGAGCTCTGATCATCGGTCCGGACAAGAAGTTGCTGATGGTCCATACCCTGAAATGGTCCGGTCTCTGGGGAATTCCCGGAGGAAAGATTAAGGCTGGGGAATCTTCCCAAGACGCGCTGCGACGCGAGATTTTAGAGGAAACGGGCCTTACCTTAAAGGATATCGATTTTGCCGTTGTTCAAGACTGCATTCGTTCGAAAGAGTTCTACAAACCGGCTCATTTCGTTCTCCTTAACTATATCGCTCACACCACAAAAACTCAGGTAACCCTGAATGCCGAGGCTGATGAATATCGCTGGTGCACGCTTGAGGAGTGCTACCAACTCAATCTCAACACCCCCACCCGCATCCTTCTCGACTGGTATAAGAAAAATCGGTAGGACACCCCTCCCGCCTTCCACCTTCCACCTAACCCAACTTACGCTTCCTTTTTCGAATTAACATTGGATGATCGTTCCATGAGCTGGCAATCCTCTCCCTACAAAATCGATGCAAAATCCGGTCAAACCCTCGCTTTTTGCACCTGCGGCCAAACCAAGAACCCGCCCTACTGCGACGGCTCCCACAAAGGGTCAGGCAAAGCCCCCAAAGTGGTTACGATAGAAAAAGATGGTCCGATCTGGGCCTGCGGCTGCGGCAAAACCAATACGCCACCCTTCTGCGACGGCTCGCACAAGTGCTGAGGGATCGGACTCCTTCCATCCCCGCTTTGAGTTGTATCTAGGCTACAACCTGTAGCCCAGCACCCGCCTTTCACCTATTCCGAGAACGGACGAATTACACTTACCGAAATCAGCGCGTTCCCATTCCGACACCCTGAACCGTCTGAAATAATTTACCCTCGGTCTTGATCGATGGTGCGATAATGATCTCTGTCTCTTGAAACTCCTTCAGGGTCTTGGCTCCGACGTTACCCATGCAGGTAACAATCGCTCCGACCAGATTCTGTGATCCGTCATCCAGTGTCGCCGGACCAAAGAGGATCTGTTTTAAGCTTCCCGTCACACCCACCTTGATTCTTGTACCTCGGGGCAGATTCGCATGAGGTGTGGCCATCCCCCAATGATTACCGTTCCCTGGGGCTTCTTGAGCACGTGCAAAGGCACTTCCAATCATCACTGCATCTGCCCCACAGGCAAAGGCCTTGCAAATATCACCACCCTTATTCATCCCACCATCGGTGATGATCGGCACGTAACGACCCGTCTTTTTGTGATACGCATCACGAGCCGCCGCACAGTCCACCGTTGCTGTTACTTGCGGTACGCCTAACCCTAAGACTCCCCGTGTGGTACAAGCAGCTCCAGGACCTACGCCGACAAGCAGACCCGAGATTCCTGCCTGCATAAGCTCCATACTCACTCCGTATGTGACTGCGTTTCCGACCATAACAGGAATTTTCATCGTCTTACAAAACTTCGCCAAATCAAAGGTTTTATACTCGGAAGAAATGTGACGTACCGTCGATACGGTCGACTGGATCACGAAGATATCTGCACCCGCCTTCTGTGCAATCGCTCCATACTTCTCCGCCTTTTGGGGGATTGCGGACACGGCAACCACAATGCCCGATTTCTTCATCTCCTTGATTCTTTTTGCAATGAGCTCCTCCCGAATCGGGGGCACGTACATCTTTTGAATGAGATGCGTACAGGCATCTTTATCAGCCTTTGCAATCTGCTCTAAAACATGGGCGGGATTCTCATACCGGGTTTGCACGCCCTCTAAATTCAGAACTGCTAAACCACCCATTTTGCCCATCGCCACTGCAAACTTCACATCCACCACACCATCCATTGCCGACGCTAAAATAGGAACCTGGAAGGTATGCTTTCCGATCGAGAAACTGCAAACTACCTCGTTCGGGTTAATCGTCACATCCCCAGGAACAAGGGCAATCTCATCAAAGCCATAGGTCACCCTAGCTTTCCGATTTCGTCCGATCCACATGCCCATGATCAGCTCCTTTCAGTTGATTCAGATTGGAAACGACGTCTTGCACCACAGTTGCCGCAACGCAAAGAAAACCAGGCGTGACCCCGTGGGGTCTGCGCTCCGCAAACAGAACATGTTACCCTCTCGAGAGCTCTTCTCTGTGCACGCGATGCTTTCCATCCTCCAACCATCCACAAAATAAAAACGATGCCAAGAAAAAGACATAAGTAGAGAAGAAGAAGTTGTGAACCAGTAAGCGTCATGGCTTACCCCCATTCGGTGGTTCTACCGCCCAAAGAATCCGTACCCTGCCCCACTCGATCCAGTGGCCTTGGGAAGGCTCAAAACGCCATGTTCGAATCAAGCTCGAAGACTCCCGATCTACCGAAGCATCCCCTGTCGATCCCTCTAAAAATACAAAACGTACAGCCCCATCTTCATCCACACCAATCCTTGCCGTGGTGGGCTCTAAGGCGTTTGCACTCTGAATGGAAGACAACTCAATCGGCTTGGTGGGCTTTCTTTTCCTCAAGTCCCCACTCAACTCCCACCATGTCTTTGCGCCGCCATCCGCTTTTCTTGAAGACACTGCCGGGCTCTTGTTTCGATAAAAGGAGCTCGCAGTTGATGCTTTCACAGCCAAGGGTGCATCTTGGCCAACTTCATCTGGCCTGTACTTAGGTGCTGGTGGAATCGGCCTCTCAGGCCAAGCCATTCCTTGCCATGGTAGGGTCACTGTAGAGGCCAGTTGTTTAGGTTCATCGGCAGGAAGCACAATTGCAGAAGGATCAAAAAGATCTGCCAAACCCGCATCCCCGCCAAGGGTAGTCGATAGAATCACCTTACCCGCTCCCTGCGGATAAAGTGGTGAGGTCTCGCCTGGATCCCGAAACAGGGAAAAGGCAGCCGCATGTGCCCCTAGAGAAAGCACAAGAAAGCCCATCAATCTGCGCCCCATCGAAGATGAGGAACCCCAATTCATGGCTCAACAGCGCCCGATCGCGATGCCAACACAGCCGAGAGACCATTTTGAACGACGCAATCCAACAGCTGGGCAACTACTCCATGACGCAATTCTCGATCCGCTCGAATCACCACGACAGCGCGAGGTTCAGCCTTTGCTAATCGCCCCATCTCTCCACGCAATTTCACAAGATCCGTCACGCGGTCGTTGAAAAAGATCTGGGGAGTCGCCCCAGCCGTCGCAGTAATCACATATCGAGTATCACTGACTCCGCCCCTCGATTGCCCCGGAGAGGGAGGATCCACCACGATTCCAGGCTGAAAAACAAAGGTAGAGGTAAGCAAAAAGAAAATCAGAAGGAGGAGTACCACATCGATCAACGGAGCCATATCCAAAGGGCCCCGCAAAATCCGGACCGAAGTCCGGACCCTCATGGCTTGGGCTTCTCCGAACGCAATTCAGTCGTGACCGGAGTGCTCACCTTCGTGGCAGGGCGAGAGCGTCCTCCCTCCTTCAGAATTTGAATCATTTCAATTCCTGCGCGCTCCATGTCGTTCACCTCTGAACCCATTCGAGATGCCAGATAGTTGTAGGCAACATACGCAGGAATCGCCACAACTAGCCCCGCCGCTGTTGTGAGAAGAGCCTCCCAGATTCCTCCTGCCAACTCCCCCACAGGCACGGTACCACGCGCACCACTCACCGTTTGAAAGACATGAATCATTCCAGTCACCGTTCCCAAAAGACCTAAAAGTGGCGCGACATATCCAACAGTAGCTAAAATAGGAAGGTTCTTCTCAAGTCTCGGAACTTGAAGTTGGGCGACCTCCTGCAATGACTCCCGTAAATCGCCTAGAGGCATATCTCGTTTCAGTAGCCCGGCTTGAATGACTCGGATTGCAGGCCCATGAGCCTCATCACATCTCTCCAAAGCTTCCTGAAATCTCTTCTCCTTCACCAAAGAGGCTATGCCATCTAAAAAAGGATCAAGCGGCACTCCCATCCTCCGGTATTCCAGAATTCTTTCCGCAAAAACAGCCACCGCCACAATGCTCGCTCCGAGGATAACCCACATGATCGGGCCACCCAAACGCATCAACTCAAGTAAGGTGGAAGGCATACCTCGTTTCTAACTCCTTTCCTCACCCAATGCCACTCTTCGGGCGATCTCTTTTGCCATATCTTGAGTCCCAACCTTTTTCTCGCCAGACGCCGCAATATCCGCCGTCCTCCATCCATCCCGAATCGCCCCTGCTACCGCATGACGGATCGTTTGAGCCGCCACCGGTTGTCCTAAACTCATCTCAAACAACAGAGCAAGGGACAGTATCTGCGCAATCGGATTGGCGATTCCTTTCCCTGCAATGTCAGGAGCCGATCCCCCAGCTGGCTCGTACAAGCCAAAGCTTCCTTCTCCCAACGAAGCGCTCGGCAACATTCCCAAAGAACCCGCCACCGCCGCCGCCTCATCGCTCAACATATCTCCAAATAGGTTCTCACAAAGAAGAACATCGAATCTCCCCGGATCCCGCACCAACTGCATCGCTGCATTGTCGGCATACATAAAGTCCAAGGTGATGTTCGGATGCTTGGTAGCCACCTGCTTAACCACTTTTCGCCAGAGCAGACTCGTTTCCAAAACATTCGCCTTATCTGCCAAGGTGACCCTTTTCTTGCGGAAGGCCGCCGCCCGAAACGCCACCTCTGTCACCCGCTCAATCTCGTGTGTCTCATACACCATTGTATCGACCGACCGCTCCCCCTTCGCCGTCTTCTTGGTCTCCTTGGGTTGCCCAAAATAGAGCCCACCGGTCAATTCGCGAACCACCAGCACATCAAATCCTCCCGCCACCCGATCTGCCCGCAATGGAGAGCATCCGACCAGCTCGGGATACAAAACCGCAGGACGAAGGTTTGCATAAAGATCGAAGATCTTTCTCAAAGGAAGGAGAGCAGCCCGCTCGGGTTGCTCGTTCGGGGGCAGGGTCTCCCACTTCGGTCCCCCCACACTTCCAAAGAGAACTGCCTTGGCCGACCGGCACAGTTCGACCGTTTCCTCAGGAAGCGCCTTACCCTTCGCATCAATCGCCGCCCCCCCCACCAACCCCTCTTTCCACTCCACGGCCAGCCCATGCCTCTTTTCGATCTCTTTCGCCACATGCATCGTCGCCCCCATTACCTCGGGCCCAATGCCATCCCCTGCCAAAACCGCGATCCGATTTAAATTTTCTGCCATCCTCTATTGCTAAATCGTTGTCCCCGCCGACTCAAGCATTCGACACCACAACCGCACCTCCTCTATCCTCCCGTATGGCCCTTTCCCAAGAAGAAAATCTGATCCTCCAAGCACTCCAAGAGTACCTTTTGGCTGTCTCGGCACAAAAACAGCCCAACCCTCCCGATCTCATTAACCACTGCCTGCGGCTCGAACAGCTAGAAGCTGAACTCGCATCCCAGATCAACCCCCGCCTCCACCACTTTCTCGAATCCAAAAGTTATCGAAAAGCTCACGACTTCCTCACCGCCCTTTCCAGTTCTCCTCTAGCCAATCCGAAAAATTCCGCTCAATCTTGTGCCCGATGACCACCACCTCCCGCTACTACTACGTCGACGTCCAGAATCAGGCCGCCGGTCCCGTTGCTTGGACTGACCTACAGAACCTTCGGACCGCGGGAACAATCCAAGATTCCACCCTTGTTGTCCTCGAGGGAGGTCAAGATTGGGTTGCCTACTCCACTCTCTCTACAACCCCATCACCTTCCGGTACCGCAACCCCAAGTTCCGCTTCTAAAGCAGCGGATGCTTCCTCGCCTGCAATATCAACCGCCCCATCCTCAGAACCTCTCTGGGCTCAAAATCTGCTTCAAAAAGTCGACCAGCTAAATAATACAGTCGAAAAAATGGCTATAGCGCTGGAAAAAAGTATGGCCGTGCGCGCCCCACAAATGCCAGTTCCTGCCACTGCCACTCTACACGCTGAAAAATTCAATCCAACCGTAGCCCCAAAAATGGGTATAGCTGCAACCCTCGGAAATACTCCCAGGCAACCCTCCACCCCTGGCCACCCCAGCAGTTCAAGCACCCTTAGCCCCTTGGCCGTCCCCGCTAACGCAGTAAAATCTCCTCTTCCGCTTCCCTCTCTCAATGTAAAACCTACCCCTCTTCCAACACCCCAACCTGGCGCAACCCCAGCCAAACCAGGAAATCTCTTTAGTAAATTTCTTAAGAAGTAGTTTAAAAAAACGGTAATGCCCACTACTGGACGGTCACAGGTGCCGACCAGGGACCTACAACTCCAGTCGCACTAATCGCCCTCACCTTGGCCGATAACACAATCGTGCGGGCAAATGAACCGCTGGTACGAGCTGAATTTCCAGTAACAAAGCCGCTCGCATACACTTGGGTACCACTCGCTAGATTCACTTCATATTTCGAACCTCCACTGACCGTGGACCACGAAATCGTGACTCGATTCTGTGAATCTCGTACCGCACGAACTGCTGACGGGGCAGTTAAAGCCGCTTGAGCTTGGAAAGCTCCAGCCAAACGAATCGTGCCCTGCTCCCCAAGATAACCATCGACTGCTATCCGGTACACTGTTCCCCCAGCAACAGTGATCGTCACGCGACTGGTTCTAACAGAAGATGATTCATCGTCGTTTGATCCGATTCGCGTCACACTTTGAAGAGCTGAGCCTGTATAAACGCCTAAAAGGGTGTCGAAGGTGGAGCCTTGGGTAGTGACTGTTAGCGTTCCGTTACCAGGTGCGGTCCAAGTCCACCATGCAGATCTTCCCCCCGTTTGCCCCGCATGCTTTGGTTCTCCGACCTCAACTGTCGCCCCTGTGTTCCTTCCCGCCACCGAGAAGGAGGTACCAGTCACAGCGGTAGCACTAGAAAATGCATCATTCGCAGGTCCCGGAACGGTGACAGATCCTTTAAGTGTAATTGCACCCGATGCACCACTCTTTCCATCCACCGCAATTCGGTATACGGCACCACTTGTCATGGGGAATGAAAGCAAACTGGTGATCCCTCCACTCGCCGCATTGTCATTCGAAGCTAAAGCAGTTAAAGCCCCAACACTCGAGCCTTGGTACACAGCCAAAACGGTGTCGAATCCAGAGCCTGCAGTAGAAAGAGTGCATGTCCCCGTGCTTGTCGCGGTCCAAGACCACCAAACCGACTTGGCGGGCGAACTTCCAGCATGTTGAGGTTCCCCTACTTCCGAAGTCGCATCGACGTTACTCCCTGACAAAGTCCGCGAAGATCCTGAGACTGCAACTGCTCCTGCATAGGAGTCATTGGCAGGACGAACAGGATTGGGCGGGGTCGAAGCCAACAGCGCCTTTGCTAAATTGAGTCGGCCACCAGACTTCGTTTTTCCCGACAAGGATGCAACTTTGTCAGTTCCATTGAGAAGACGAGTGACGAGGGACGAGTAACTTTCAGTTGGAAACTGCGCAACCAACATGGCCAAAACACCGGCAACATGAGGCGTTGCCATGGAAGTTCCGCTATACGTTGCATAAGCGTTGTTCGAACTTGAAACCGTTGAATAAATTCCCTCCCCAGGTGCGCCCAAATCAACACTGACGGAGCCGTAGTTCGAGAAAGAGGCCAACCCATCTGATTTTGTGGTCGCCGCAACGGACACAATATTATCCGCCGTATAGCTTGCTGGATAAGAAGCAAACGAGTCATTGTTATTCGACTCATTTCCTGCTGCGGCTACAAAGATAACCCCTGCAGATCGACACCGCTCAACCGCCGCTTGAACCGAGGTGCTTGCACCCCCACCCCCCCAGCTATTGCTTAAAACTTTCGCTCCCTTGCTTCGCGCATAATCGATACAGCGGATCGCATCACTATCCGTGCCACTCCCTGTATCCGAAAGGAATTTACACCCCATCAGCTTCACTCCCCACGCAACCCCTGTCACTCCGATCCTGTTGTTGCCCACCCCACCAATCGTCCCAGCACAGTGAGTTCCGTGCCCGTTGCCATCCATCGGGTCCCCGTCGCTATTATAGGCATCCATTCCATACACGTCGTCCACCACACCGTTGCGATCATCATCCAGCCCATTTCCCGCAATTTCACCGCTGTTGATCCACATATTGGCTACCAAATCTTCGTGGGTATAACGGATTCCCGTATCAATCACTGCGACGACAACGGATCCTGCGGTAGAACGAATATCCCAACCCTCAGGCGCATCTAAATCCGCATCCGAGTTTTGGTTAAGCCCCCATAGGGTTCCATCTAGATATTTTGGATCGTTCGGAACTAGGACAGATTGACGAATATAGTCAGGCTCTGCCACTAGGACAGACGCTTGCTTTTCCGCAGAGTCCAAGCCCTCAGGAAGAGACTCCAACGAAACCCCAGCTAAATGCACACGAAAGAGAGGCACATCAGGCGAGACTCGTTCCACACTCAACACGGATTCACCCATCCCCTCCGCAAGAAGAGCTGGGTCTTGCCCTTGATCCAACGTCACCAGAAAATGATTGGCCACCATCTCCTCACGAGTCACTACCTGCCCACTAGACTGATCCACCACCTCCTCGGTTCTCACGAAAGGATACTTGAAATCGGTCTCGAGAATACGGACATTCGTTTTCTGTTTTGAACCAGGCCCAGATACCGAACCCGCCGCAACAACTTTGGCCGCAGGAAATCTCTTTAACTCGTCTTCAGAAGCACGATCCAATGGTGAAGGCCGAATTGGCACAGTCCGCACAGGGGCCAATCCTACCGGAGAGGCTTGACCCATCACAACTTTTCTCAAAACAACCGAACTTTTCGCTCCTTCACTCGTTGAAACCCTTTTATCTCCACTCCCCACTTTTGAACTTTGATGAACGCGATCTGCTGACCCAATCAGGAGAGAGGACAAGGATTTCCCCGCACTTGGATAAAAAAAGAATGCAGCGAAACCTATGCCCAAAAATAGCAACCCAAGCTGGATTTTTCTCATTAATTGATACTAGCACATGAATCGAATTTTTGCGTTAAATATTTATATAAGCATTCAATTGCCTATCAGTGTTTTACATCTGCTTTTAAAATGCTGCTTTAGCCCGAATTTTTGCCGAACCCTTTTCCGAATTCCCCAGTTTAATCCTGTATGAATACACAACTCACCTATCGTGGCGCGCTCGCCCTTGGCTTGCTCGCCTTCACCCTACTCAACCCCACTGAACGTCTCCTTGCTGAAGCCTGCAAAGACGGAGACAAAAGCGCAAAACTGCTCAAACGCTTCGATGCGAACCAAAATGGTCAGCTCGATCCCGAAGAGCAAAAAGCCGCTGATCAGTCCCGTCAGGAGCTCTTCCAAAGACTTCACGGGAAATATGACACCGACAAAGACGGCAAATTAAGCGAATCCGAAAAAACCGCCCGTCGGTCTGATCTGGCGAACCAAAAGCAGGCCATGGTCGCTAAATTCGACAAAGACGGGGATGGTCGCCTTAACCCTGAGGAGAAGAAAGCCGCTCAGGCGGAGCGCAATGCAAAGAAAGCAGACAGCACACCTAAGAAATCTGGGGTCTAATCAACGAAGGCTGCCGTCCGTAACCGGATACGGGCGGCGGCTTTCGTTTGCTCCCACTTACCTATTTTCACCATTTTCGCCTTTCTGGTGAGCTGCTTGAAAAACACCTCCGCACGCCTCGCCTCCCGAGCACTTCGTTTTCTCCAAGCTGCAATCAGACAAACCGGTAAGCGACTTCGAGTGTATTTACCGCCTCGCCCCAGTTGATGGGTTTGAACACGCTTCTCCAACTGGTTCGTCCAGCCCGTATAAAGCGACCCATCCCGACAGCGCAAAACGTATACCCAAGCACTCACCCCTCGCCCCGCCACTTCCCCCGGCCCGCCTTAATCATCGCCCGTTTCCTTTTACCCTCAACCAACTCCCGGGTCGCACCCCAGCTTCTTCTCGCTTTTCGACTCCGCTCTCGCGACCTCTCGGCAGCCTTCGCCAAACGGATCCGTCGCTCACGCTCCGCCAAAGCCTTGACCATCCGTTTTCGCGCATGAACCCGATTCGCCTCGCGAAACCTCTCGTCTTGGGCCACCACCGTGATTCCCGTGGGAAGATGCCTTAGCACCACTCTCGTTTCTACTTTTTGGACATTCTGTCCTCCCCGACCCCCCGATCGCGAAAACTCCTCTACCAGATCCTTCTCCTCCAACTTCATCTCGTTCTCCTCATCTAGTCAGGTTACTTTTTTCTCCATTTCCCGTTCTCATCCTGCACCCACTCCCCGGGATAACTCGCCTGCCGCGCCCGCTCCGCAAACTCCTTTGCATACTGAGCCTCGCTTTTGCCCTCTAAAGTGGCCTTCTCACGAAACATCTTCGCTCGAGCCCCATTTTCTTTTACAACCACCGTCTTGGCATAATCCGCGTAAGCCTCGTCTTTTGGAATTTCCTTTAAGATTAGAGTTCCATCCGCTGCCTCCCCCACACGATGATCGTTTTTCAACACCTGCACCTGATGGGACAACATTCTTCTCTCCTCCGCCACCGAGAGAGTCTCATTCTTGCCTTTTTCTCCGTCTCCGCCCTTCTGTTCCACATCCACCTTCATATGAATATCCACCTGCAATGGTTCAGGTGTATCCAACTGCACAGAGGCACACCCCCCTAAACAAACCCCAAGACCTAGAATCAACATATTCCTCACCCACTCACTCTATCCGATATCCCCCAACCCTCAATCCACAAGGCGGTCGGATAGGGAATCTCTCGTGCCTCCACCGACTCTGCCCTAAACTCACGATGTGATCCGTCGCCACCTTCTCATCTCCTTAGGAACGCTTCTGTTCCTCTTTTTGGCCCTTCCCTCGATCCCCCTCCATCTTCTTCTCTTTGCTGCGAATCTCCCCACCTCCTTCTCCTCCGCCAGTTGGCGCGGCATCGGAGAACTCGAGATCCGCGGAATCCAACACGGGTCCGCCATCCGCATCAAAGCGGTGACTCTTCGATTCGACCCCGATTTTTTGCGCGGACACCTCGCCGAACTCCGGATTTACGGAGCGGAAGGTTGGCTGAGCCGAATGGAAAACCCCCAGAGTTCGGGGAAAAGCATCCCCCTTCACATCGATCACCTCTTAGTATCCGAATCGACCCTTTTTCTCGATAATCTGGGCCCTGGAATCCCAACTACCCCCCTCCATCTTGGGGACACCACGCCCCTGCTCTTTACCGATGCTCACTTTGGATCCTCAAACAAGAGAACAACCCCCATTCTACAAAGCGCTACGATCGAGAAATTAATTTTCTACTCCCCCAATGATCTCCTCGCACCCGTTCTCTCCTTTCCCAAGATCGATGTTGTCTTTACCTGGGACGAACTCATCCAACACCGCATCCGCTCTCTCATCATCACCCACCCCACCATTTATCTTGGGGATGATCTCTTTGCTTTTGTCGATCGGATCCAACAAAGGAAATCCGATCCCCAACCCACCTCCGCTCCCTACAAAATTAACGATTTTCGCCTGAACGATGGCCAACTGTCCGTCTCGATCAATGGACAACCCGTCCTTCCTCTTCCCGTCCGTTTTGCCGCCGAACAAAAGAACCTGGAGCTAACCGACTTTACCCAACTCCAGCTTTCCACCCGCTTTACGATCCCCTCCTCCGACATCAATTACCCCGCGTACGACCTTTCTGTAACCAACCTCAGAGGAAATCTTTTCTTCAGCCTCGGCCAAGATTCCACAGGCCAACGCGCAAAGAATGTCGTCCCCACCTTATTCGCCGATCAGATCACTTACCGCAAACTCACTGCCCAAAACCTTTCCGTCGCTGTCACCGTTAACTCCGATGGAATCTACGGACGTGCCAACGCCCTCCTGGGTGGTGGCTCTCTAGATGGTGGGTTTACCCTCGAATTTCGACCCGACCTACCATGGTCCGCCTGGTCCTCCACTTCTAATATGGAAAGTCGCGTCATTACCGATGCTCTCACCCCTGGGACTTTCCAGCTTAAGTCCAAGGTAGATGCGCTGGTGAATGTGAACGCCCAAGGCAAAAATATCCGTGGCGGTTACGGAACGATCTCCTTTCACCATGGAGGCCGACTCGAAATTCCCGCTCTTCAAGCTGCCGAAGACAGAATTCCATCCGACTGGAACTGGATCAAGCAAGGCTCCGCCCGCGCAGCCCTCGGTGTCATTCGCAGTTACGGTTTTTCGGAAGGTGAAATCCGTGCCGTCTACAATCCGCCCGCAGGACGCCTCACCCTCAACCTCCGCGGGCCTGAGGGAAAGCGCGATATCACCCTCAACTGGCTCCCACCTGGCTCCTAATCAATCGCTACTAGCTCACTCCCGTAAACTTGGCCGACTGCTCTTCCGCGTGATACGAACTTCGTACAAGCGGTCCGCTCTCACACACCCCGAAGCCCAAAACCAACGCCCTGTCTTTCCAACGAGCAAACTCCTCAGGGGTCACCCATCGATCCACGGGTAAGTGCTTTTCCGTCGGACGCAAATATTGACCCAAAGTCAGGATATCGACTTTTTCAGCGGCCAGATCTCCCAAGGTCTCCTCGATCTCCTCCTCTTTCTCTCCAATCCCCAACATCAGCCCGGTCTTCGTGACAAACCCCCTGGCCTTGGCTCGGCGCAATACTTCCATGCTCCGATCATACTGAGCCTGCACCCGCACCGGCTTCTGCAAGCGCCGCACCGTCTCCATATTGTGATTCAAAATATCAGGATCCGCATCCAACACTGTGTTCAGGGGCTGTTCCTGACCCTTGAAGTCAGGAATCAAAACTTCGATATGGGTCTCAGGATTCACATGCTTCACCGCTCGGACGGTTCTTGCCCAGATTTCCGCTCCCCCGTCGGGTAAATCGTCCCGTGCCACCGAAGTGATCACCGCATGCTTTAACCCCATAATCCTCACTGCATCCGCCACCCGCGCGGGTTCTCCAAAATCCACCTCCCCAGGTTTGCCCGTTGCAATCGCACAAAAGCGACAACTCCGAGTACAGGTCTCCCCCAAAATCATGATCGTGGCAGTTCCTCGGCTCCAGCACTCTCCGAGGTTTGGACAGTGCGCACTTTCGCAAACTGTATGCAGCCGGTTCTCCTGAACCAGATCCCGAACCTTAGTATAGCCGGGTCCGCCGGGAATCTTGGCCCTTAGCCAAGGGGGTTTGCGTTCCATCCGAATACCCTAGCAAAACTATGCCCAGCGACCAGTCTGCCTTGTCTCAATGGAAATGCGTTGTTATCAATATCCCATGCAAAAACTACTACTTCCCCTGATCACTGTTCTGGTGACTACTTCCTTCGGTTGGTCTGAAGTCAAAATGGAGGGTGCCAAAGCCACTCTCGAAAAAGGGAATCAACGTTTCACGGAGGGAAATGCACTCGCCCATAACTGGCAAAAGGGCATGGTGGCGAAAACGGGTAGCCTTGGCCAAACACCTTCTGTTGCCGTCCTGACCTGTGCTGATTCCCGTACTCCTCCAGAAGTAATTTTCGATTTCGGTGTAGGCGACCTTTTTGTATGCAGAAACGCAGGAGGCTTTGATACCCCGGAAGTCAATGCCACCTTCGAATATGGGGTGGCCGCCCTTGGGGTGCATACCATTCTCGTCCTCGGCCACTCGAAGTGCGGCGCCGTCACCGCCACTCTTGAGGGCAAACCCGTTCCTGGAAACATCTCCCTTTTAACGAAAGCTCTCCAGCCCGGCATCGAAAAGATCCATCAGGAACACAGCGATCTCTCAAAGGAGGATCAACTCAATCATGCTGTTGAGGCCCTTGTGCGTTATCAGATGATCGAGGTCATCAAGAACAGTGAGCTCCTGCAGAAATTCAAGGCAGACGGCAAACTGCAGGTCATGGGTGCCGTCTACGACGTAGAAACTGGCAAGGTCCGTTTCCTCAACTAAGACCTCTCCGCTCGTTTCCCCTCCCCAATGAGGCTACCCTTAGGGATGGCCTCGCCACATAAACCTGAACTCCTGGCCCCAGCTGGAGACTGGGATTGCCTAAAGGCTGCCGTTACCGCCGGTGCCGATGCCGTCTACTTCGGCCTCCCCGCGTTCAATGCCCGTCTCCGAGCCGAAAATTTCACTGAAGCCGATCTTCCCCTTGTCATGGATTACCTTCATGCCCGTGGTCGTCGCGGATACCTCACGCTTAATGTACTGATCTTTCCCTCTGAACTCGCCGAAGCCGAACGACTCCTTCGCTGGGTCGGAGAATCCAAGGTGGATGCAATCATCGTTCAGGATCTCGGCCTGGTCCGATTGGCCCGGGAGGTCTGCCCGCATGTGGAGATTCATGCTTCCACCCAGATGACTCTCACCTCTCCTGAAGGGGTAGCCTTCGCCCGTCGCCAAGGCATCTCCCTCGCCGTTCTTGCTCGAGAACTCTCTTTGCGCGAACTCGCCAAATTCCCATCCCCCACAGAAGCCTCGGGCCTTCCCTTGGAAGTTTTTGTCCACGGAGCCCTCTGCGTCGCCTATTCGGGCCAGTGCCTCACCAGTGAAGTCCTCGGTCGCCGAAGCGCCAACCGCGGGGAGTGCGCCCAAGCCTGTCGCCTTCCGTATGGTCTTGAGGTCGATGGAGAACCCAAAGACCTCGGAGACCGAGCCTATCTTTTATCCCCCCAAGATCTCGCCGCGGTGGATGAGATTACCGAGTTAATCAAACTCGGACTTCACTCTTTCAAGATCGAAGGACGACTCAAATCTCCCGACTACATTACAGCCGTCACCTCAGTCTATCGCAAGGCCATCGATCGGGCTTTAGGCAGTCACCCCGCCCCCGCCTCCAAGGAAGATAAATACCGACTGGAAATGACATTCAGCCGGGGCCTTTTCTCCGGCTGGTTTCATGGCGTCGACCATCAGCAACTCGTCCACGCTCGCTTTGGGAAAAAGCGCGGCCCCTTTGCGGGGAAAATCGCACGGACTGGACCCGACTGGATCGAGCTTGAGGAAATGCTCACCCCACTTCATCCGGGCGACGGAGTCGTCATCGATCGTGGTTCCGATACCGAGAACGAACCTGGTGGATTCCTTTTCGGTGTTCATGGGAACCGAATCAGCTTCCGGCACGGATCGCTTCCTCCTCATTCCACCCGACCAGGCGACCGAGTCTGGAAAACCAAGGATCCACAACTGGAAAAGCAGTTAAAAGCTGAACGCTCTAAGGAAGCTCCAACTAAGACCACTCCGTTGCATTTGAAAATATCCGGTCAGGCAGGGCAACCTCTTCAAATTCATGCCTTAACTGGAAACCAAGAGGTTAAGTTATCGTCCACCATCCCACTTGCGGCAGCCCGCAACCGACCTCTGACACCTGAGTCCCTCCGGGATCAATTAAGTCGGCTGGGCGGAACGCCGTTTCATCTCGGCGACCTTGCAATCGACCTTCCCCAACCCGTGATTCTGCCTGTCTCGGAACTCAACCGCCTCCGTCGCGAACTTGTCACCCGCCTATCTGCCACGGCTCTATTATCCCACAATCCCGGGAATGTGGGACAATCGGTCGGGCCGACTTTACCGCACCTTCTTGCCCCCATCACCGCCAAGCAGACATTTCGACATTCTGCAGAAAGTCGAAATAACGCAGCGGAGGCGAAGATTTCGGTTCTGTGCCGCGATCCAGCCCAAGCTGAGGCTTTGCTCCCCGAAAATCCCGATCTCCTCTATCTCGATTTTGAAGATCTCCGCCGTTTCAGCCCCACCGTCGAAGCCATTCGTCAAAAATCAAAGGTTCCCGTCTACCTCGCCACTCCCCGAATTCAAAAAGCTGGAGAGACCGGATTTTTCCGCCTAATCGAGAACGCCAAACCCGATGGAGTCCTCATCCGCAACCTTGGCGCTCTCGACTACTTCCGATCTGCCAAACTCCCAATGATCGGCGACTTCTCCCTCAACGTGGCGAATGCCCTCTCCGCCGATCTTTTCATCTCCGAAGGGCTGGAACGTCTCACACCTAGCTACGATCTCGATATCACCCAGCTCCTTGAACTTCTTCGCACAGCTCCACCTTGTTGGTTCGAACTGACCCTTCACCAGCACATCCCAATGTTTCATATGGAACACTGTGTCTTCGCCGCTTTTCTATCCCAAGGCAAAGACCATCTCACCTGTGGCCGTCCATGCGACCATCACCGAATCGCCGCCCGCGATCGCGTCGGGGAATCTCATCCCATTCGCGCTGATGTCGGTTGCCGCAATACCGTATTTAACTCCCGCCCCCAATCTGGCGCCTCCCACCTGCCCCAACTCCTTGCCACAGGCCTGCGCCACTTCCGCCTTGAGCTGCTGGATGAATCTCCTGAACAAGCCGTCCGCTTGCTCCACTCGTATCGCGAAGCCCTAGCTGGCCACACAGATCCCAGCCACCTCGCCCGCTCCCTCGGTGCCCGCGACCAGTTGGGTGTCCTTGCTGGCTAAACTTTAGCCTGCCTCAGATACAAATTAGCCTTTCGCGAAACCGGCTTTTCCATCGAAGTTGTAAAGACCTTCCGTCTTCACAAACTCCACCCCGGCTTGCGTGACCCGCTCCAAAAGCTTCACCACCGCAGTGTGTGAAACCGACCCCTTCCCCTCGGGCAGCTGAAACCGACAGGCAGTTGAATCGACTGTAAAAGTCTCCTTATGCCCACCCGGCCAGACCTTCATCCCGCGATTCGAAAGGGATTCCAGCTTCAGCCCGTCCCCAGCCAAAGGCTCCAGCTTCTTCGCCAGCTCCTCCATCGTCCCAGTCGGCCAACAAACAAACACATCCACCCCCACCAACTCCCGCTTGGAAATTTCCCGCTTATACGGAGGCCGAGTCGTCAAAGGACGTGTGCTCGCCTTGCTGTAATCCACCGCCTTCAGGTGGCTCGGCTTCTGCCCAATCCGTGCCACTACCGCAGCAGCAAACTCCTTGGTTCCCACCTTCTCCTTACTGACCCCTTCCTTGAAAATGTCATAAGTGTGCACCCCATCCTCAATCGTCTTGAGCCACGCATTGTGCACCTTCTCCGCCACATCCGCCTGACCGATATGGACGAGCATCTGAACGGCACCGAGAAATAGGCCCGAGGGGTTGGCCAGATTCTGACCCGCCCGCCGTGGAGCCGATCCGTGGATCGCCTCAAACATGGCGCAACCGTCCCCAATGTTGGCCGAACCTGCCAACCCGACCGACCCCGCAATCTGCGCCGCTACGTCGGAAAGAATGTCCCCGTACAGATTCGGCATCACGATGACATCGAAAGCCTCAGGAGTATCGGCCAACTTCGCCGCCCCGATATCCACAATCCAGTGCTCTTTTTCGATATCCGCGTACTCCGCCCCGATTTCGTCAAACACCTTGTGAAAGAGACCATCAGTCATCTTCATGATGTTGTCCTTAATAAAGCAGGTCACCTTCTTCCGCCCGTAAGCCCGGGCATATTCAAACGCATACCGAACGATCTTCTCGCAACCCGGTCGGCTGATCAGTTTTAGACACTGCATCACATCATGCGTCTGCCGGTGCTCGATCCCCGAATAGGTGTCTTCCTCGTTCTCCCGAACAATGACCACATCCATCCCCGGATGCTTCGTCCGAATATAAGGCGCATAAGCAATGCAGGGCCGGATATTGGCATAAAGTCCGAAAGCCTTGCGCGTGGTAACATTCAAGCTCTTGTAACCGCCGCCTTGCGGTGTAGTGATCGGCGCTTTTAAAAACACTTTTGTCCTGCGCAAAGAGTCCCAGGCCGAAGGCTCAATCCCGGCGGTGTTCCCCCTCAGATAAACTTTCTCCCCAATCTCGATCTCCTCGATATCCAGTCGGGCTCCCCCCCCCTTCAAGATCGCCAACGTGGCTTCCATGATTTCCGGTCCAATGCCGTCCCCGCGGGCGACTGTGATAGGTGTGTTTTTCGACATAAGACGTAAAGAATTGCGTTTCAGTATCCTTCGGTCAACGCCAAACCCCTCGCTTGAGCCTGCCCCAAAGAAAAGTAGCATTACCCCATGCGACTTATGCCGATCTTATGCTGCCTGAGTCTGTTCAGCCTCCCCTTGCAGGCGAACGATATTGTCCTGATTTCTGGCGGCCCTGCCCTTCGCTCTTTTGAGAAATACAAGAAGGCGTCCCATGACAAATATTGGGGCAACTTCATCGATTCGGCCCTGACCCGTGCCGAGGAACTAAAAAAGGATCTCAAGGCCGAAGACAAGATCGTCTGGCTGGTCTTCCGCCCAAGTTATGTGAGTCGAACCACCGAGGATCAGACCGACTACCTTAAGATCATCGAAGAGCGCAGCGCGAAAATCGGTCTTTCTCCAATCTTTTTTGACAACAAGAACCAGCTTTTCACTCTCCTCCGCCGGGACGGATCAAAGGAGAGGCCTAAGATTTGTAGGCTCGAATACTTTGGCCACTCCAACAAGAAGTGCTGGATGTTCGATTACAGTAATCGAGTGGACGGCGGAGCCCTCGAGCCCCTCGTGGTCCATGTCGATGATCTCCAAAAGATCTCAGGATCAAGCTTCACTTTAGACGCGGAATGCGTCAGCTACGGGTGCCATTCAGGCGAGGAGTTCTCGCAGCGATGGAGGATGATTGTGGGAAGACCTATGGTGGGGGCAGTCGGTAAAACCGACTATAGTGACGGCGGGATGCCGAAACTCTCGACAGGCAAGGATGGGTCATGGGTTTACTGATTCCGTTATTTGTATGGATCGCGATTCCAGCCGTCTGTCTGGCTCCCCCGCTTCCCACACGCTCTTCCGCAGACACAACTGAAGCCAATTCCGAAGCCACCACAACTCCCCCTGCAGATGAACCCCCAGAAACTAAGGACGATGAGGAGATACGAAAACCAGTTGAGGAAAAAGTTTTTCGCGCGACCCTTGCGGCCGCCCACACTCCTGCCAAGCATGGGGATACAAATGGAGAATCATGGATCGCCCAAAGAACTATGGTTGAGGATTACTGTGGTTGGGGTTGGGTGAAAAAAGACAAGGAGTCCTGGCGGCAGGCCCGTTGGGTAGCCTTAGAGGGCACCCCCAGAACCTGCCCTCTGCCCCATACCTTCCTCCCTCGTCCCGTGGACGATAAAAACTACCAGTACCGATTCTTTGGAACCTTTGCCCCCTACCGTGCCTATGAGCCGCAAGCCGACATGTGGGTGGATGTGTTCATTCTGAAGGGTTTTATGAGCCTTGGCCCCGCCAAAGAGGAGATCCGCCGCCCCCCGCCCGCCCAGGCCAGTTCGGGGGTCAACCGATTTGCCGATCGAGCCCCGAATCTCCTGAAGCCTTGACCCAGACGCCCTTCTCGTTCATCCTTTTACCTTATGCGTGAGCAGATCATTTTCGAATGCACAGAAGCACGGGCGGAGGGGAAACCCCCATCTCGTTACTTCGGCACCAAGAATAAGAAGCTTCAGAAGGACAGGATTGAATTGAAAAAGTTCAACCCCTTCCTGAAACGCTACACTCTCCACCGCGAGAAAAAATAATCTCCGCTTACGGGCCTTCGGTTGGCCCCTTCTTTGTTCCAACGGGAACCAGCACCGCCTCTTCCATACCATGAATCAACTTTTTGTCGGTCGGGCATAACGTCGCCAAAGCCCCCTTCAACTCCACCTTTTCGCCCGTAACCAAATAGTAGGGGCAAAGCCTCAACCTCCACTTCCCCTCGATCGTTTCACCCCGCTCTTCACTCCAAACAGGATGAGTTACCGAAAGAGGATGGGCGAATTTCTGTAAAAGATGCGGTTGTTGCGACCACTCACCCAATGCCCGCCGGACCTCATGAACCCAATGCTCTTTTGGATGATCACTTCCAAGAAAGACACCTTTTGAGCCCCAAGCTCGTGGGGAGAAGCCACTGATCTTGACGACCAACTCCCTCGCTTTTTGACTGAACCCCTCCAACTCACTCCATGACTGAATTCCCAATTCAGGAAAGACTCCTTCCGGCGGAAGCTCCATCGGTCGTAACGGCCAAGCCCTGGGGACCAACCCCCTCAACTCCTTAAAATATCCCTCTCCCAGTTCCTTACGCCACCACTCCTCCAACGGCTTCATCCAAAAGAGCGCCCACCACAACTTCTCCTCCAAATACGCCTTGAGCGGAGCCTCCCACCTCACCCCATCCTCCTTGGAGTTACGAATTCCCTCGAACCCCATCCAGTCGAACATTTCGAAAAACCGATAAGTAGCACCTTTCTTAGGACGATAGCTTTCCGCGTTCTGAACCCGAGCCTTCCCGACCAACCACTCCCACTCGGGGCGATAATCACCCGCCTCCTCCGAGATCACCACCTCCCCATACTCGCCCAATATTTCCTCTCCGATCGACCTCATTCCCTTCGCTCCACCCAAGATCGAATGCCCCAACCTCGAATACTCTTCTTGAAGCCAGGCTGTTAAGCCGACACCACCAGGAACGGAATCGATCTCAGTCAAAGCCCAACCGCTCTCCGTTCGGATCAGGTCAGGTCGAATTAATCGTGGAAGAGCACCTTTTGCCTCGCATCCAACCCGAACTACCTCATCCGGTTTGCCGAGATCCAGCCACTCGGACACCCACTTGGGTTCATCCCCCGCTACGCTCGCCCGATAAAGTTTGTCTGCCGCCCGCAGAAAAACTGCCAGTTTTTTCCCCAACCCCTCAAGCCATCGCACCTCTTCAGGATCCATCGTCCAGGGCTGATCCGACCACTTCCAATTCTTCCCTCGAAACAAACCAGTCGACGGAATCGATCGTTTCAAATCCTCAATTGCAGCTTGTCCTCTTAGCTCTTTCACTTCTGTTTCACCAAGCGCCTGGCCAAATGGACCGCCGCGAGAAAACTATCAGGTCGTGCCTTCCTTTTTCCTGCCAAAGCAAATGCCGTTCCGTGATCAGGGGAACATCGAACCACCGGCAATCCAGTCGTCACATTCACCGTTACATCGAAATCCAGTAACTTCGCCGGGATAAGACCCTGGTCGTGATATAAAGCCACCACTCCATCAAACTCCCCCTTCCAAGCCCTCCGAAATACCGCATCGGGACTCTCGGGCCCAGAGATCCGAAAATTGGTTTTTCTCTTCAACTCTCGAATCGCCGGTTCCACAACTCCTATCTCTTCGTTGCCAAACTTTCCATTCTCTCCCGCATGAGGGTTCAATCCGCACACGGCGATTCTTGGTCTGCGTACTCCCAGCTTCTTCAGGGTCTCCCCCAGATGCTTTGCCGATCTCACAATCTGCTCGGACCGAAGCTCCAGAACCGCTTTTCGCAACGAAATGTGTGTGCTCGCCAATGCGACCCGAAGACGAGGCCCAATCATTATCATGGTCACAGCATCAGGCTTCACTCCGAAAGCTTTTGCATAAAACTCAGTCTGTCCTGGGAAATGAAATCCCACTTTCCCCAACCACTCCTTCGAAACCGGCCCATTGACCACAGCCTGAATCTCCCCAGATCGGAAAAGCCTCACACTCTCGGCCAAAGCTTCTTTGGCCAACTTCGCACCCGCCAAGGAGGGCTTGCCGGGGCGAGATTCCCCATGCCCAACTCTCCGAAGGGTTAGGGATCGTCCGAGCTTTCTAAAAATGTGAGACGCCAACTCGGGACCTACCCCAGCAGGATCTCCCCATGTAATCCCGACCACTGGCTCCCTTTTTCTCACAGGAATCTTTCGATGTAGGCATCCCTTTTCAATCGATCGATCCACTCCTTTTGAACTTTTTCACTCTCCTTGGCAGTCAGTGTGTTCTCAATACCGCCCCGGGCGCTCTCAATCGGTATCGCTTTGGCTTTCTGGACGTCCTCCACTATAAGAATATAGTAAGCAGATGTTCCTTGGGCAGTAGGCAGGCTCAAAAGCCCGCTCGCTTGACCTGGCCGAAGCTTAAAAGCTACCTCCGCCAACTCACTCTTTAACCCACTTCTCTCCACCCAACCCCCATTTTCCTGAAAAAGCCCACCCCCAGCCCGGTTGTACTCAGAGTATTTTCTAGCCAGTTGAGTAAAGTCAACGCCCGATTCCAACTGACCCAAAACCTCTTTTCCCAACGCCTCAACTTCAGGCCCACTCTCGGGAGATAGATAAATCATTCGTAACTTCACCCGTTCGAAAGTCAGAAAGTCTCTAACATTCTCCTGATAGTATTCCTCAATCATATGGGGAGAGATGGTGATAAAACGCCTCTGATTGATCTGCCTCATCTGCTGAACAATGAAAGTATCACGGATATACTTTTTCCAATCCGCCATGGTTTTACCCTGTTCCTCAAGTGTCTTCACTAGGGCCTGTCGATCTCCCCCAAACCGATCGCGTAATTGTGACTTCTCTTCACGGTCAAAATAGTAGTCAGGAAAATTGTACCCCTTCTTTTTGTAGTCCTGAATGATCAGTCGAGTTTCAATCAACGAATCGAGCACTGTCTTACGACGACTTTTGACTCTCTGTTTACGCTCATCGTCGGTGATCTTGCCCGCCTGCTGTTGGGCCCGCAGATCTTCCTCCTCCATTCGAGTCTGCGACAAAACCTCCTGATAGGTGATCGCCTCGCTATTCACCACAGCAGCCACACCGTTATTCATTGTATTTTGGCAAACCCCTACTCCTGCCATTCCCCATAAAAAAAGGAGCAAAGACAACGGATGGATGAGTTTCATCTTAGCCATGCCTCAAGTTGTGCCAGCTTATCGGGTGCCGATTGATCGGTCAAACGAGGCAGTTTTGCTCCCACCATTTCCAGTTCTAACCCTTTCCAAGCTCGTATCTTCTCCCCCTCCGTTTCCAATCGGGTAACGCCCGCGAGCCCCCCGACGACCCTCACTCGGTGGTAGGCCAAGAGAAGCCAGACCTCTACCCACCACGGCCCATAACGATCTCGCCACTGGGCAGCAATCTTTCCTAACTCCGCCAAACTACCCGCCTCAGAAACAACCCGATAGGCCTCGATCCGCTCCCGAACCTCAGGAATATACTCAGCAGGTAAATAGGCCCCTGCAACACCGTCTCCTGCTTCTCCACTGCGAAGTGTCAAGAAGTCGAAGCGCAGTTGAACCGTCGGAGGTGGACGCCACTGGCCTTTCTTCATCCTGCCAACGGCAGATCGTAAGAGACGACAATACAGTTCAAAACCAATGACCGCCACGTGCCCACTTTGCTCCGTTCCTAAAAGGTTTCCCGCCCCCCGTATCTCCAAATCCCGCATGGCGATTCGGTACCCCGCCCCCAGGCCACCATGCATCTGCAACGCCTCCACCCTTTCCCCCGCCTCCCCTTTTCGTCTTTCTCGGGGAACCAAAAGCAAAGCATAGGCACGATGCAATGCCCGTCCCACACGCCCGCGTAACTGGTATAAGTCCGCCAAACCAAATCGATCCGCTCGATCTAAAATAATCGTATTCGCATTCGGTATATCCAAACCACTTTCAATAATCGTAGTACACAGAAGAACATCTGCCTTACCCTTAACAAACTTGCCCATCGCATCCTCCAAATCACTCTCGCCCATCTGCCCATGGGCAATCGCCACCCGAATTCCAGGAAAAAGAAGCCTTAACTTGGTCGCTAAACTTGGCAAAGCCGCAATCCTGTTGTGCAGATAGTACACTTGGCCACCACGATCTACCTCCCTACGGATCCAATCCCGTATTAACCTTTCGTCATACTCCGCCACAACTGTTTCAATTGGATGCCTTCCAGGAGGCGGAGTCTCGATCTGACTCAGATCCCTAGCCCCAAGCATCGAAAGATAGAGTGTCCGTGGAATGGGGGTAGCAGAAAGGGTGAGAACATCCACTCGACGAAACCTCTCCTTCAACTTTTCCTTCTGCTTAACTCCAAAACGTTGCTCCTCATCAATCACGACCAACCCCAACTGATGGAACTGCACATCGGGGGACAAAAGTCGGTGCGTCCCCACCACCACATCAATCGAGCCATCCGCAACTCCCTGCACGACCTTCTTCTGTTCACTTGCCGTACGGAATCGGCTCAGCTCCTCAACCACGATAGGCCAATCCGAAAATCTCTCTCTCAAGTTCCTCGCATGCTGTTGTGCCAGAACTGTTGTAGGAGCCAAGATCACTACCTGTTTACCTGCCATCACGGACTTAAAAGCCGCGCGAATTGCCACCTCCGTCTTTCCATATCCTACATCGCCACAGATTAATCGATCCATTGGTCGCCTCTTCTCCATATCGGCTTTCGTCTCAGAAATCGCTCGCACCTGATCACCGGTCGGAACATAGACAAACTCCGATTCAAACTTTGATTGCCACTCATGATCGGGAGGAAATGCCACCCCAGGAAGCGCCTCTCGTTCTGCTGCTGTGCGCAGCAACGTCGCCGCGAACTCCTCAACCGCCTTCTCCGCCTTAGCCCTTGCCCTTTCCCAGCGCCCGCCCCCAAGGATATCCAGCGTGGGTCGCTTCTTTCCGACTCCGACATATCGAGAGACCAGATAAGACTCCTCCACGGGAACGTACAACCTCGCTCCATTCGCAAATTGAAGCAGTAAACATTGACCCCCCCCTCCTGGCTTATCACCCAACCCCTCGTAAATGGAAACCCCGTGTTGTAAATGCACCGCATAGTCTCCCAGTTTCAACTCACCCGTATCAAAAACCGGGCGTTTCCACTTGTCGGCCTGAAGACTTCTGCCTTTTCGAAAGCCTCTACCCGTTTCTGTTCTCCCGAGCAACTCCGCACCAGTGAGAATCACCCACTTTTCCTCGGGCCAAGCCACCCCCCGCCCCAAACCCGAAATTACAAACTCCAGCTTCTCTATTTTCTCATGGCTTAGATCACACTCGGCAAGCCACCCCTTCAATCGATCCGCTTCACCTGAATTGATTCCAGAAAGTATGACTCTCCAACCGCGAACCAACCAGGCTTGGATCTCAGCCCCAACCCTTCGTCTACGAGCTTCGATTAGTCCCGCCTCACGCAGTGGCTCCCCAGCCAGTCCATGCCGAGAAAATATATTTTCTAAACTCTCCCCCTGAGCATCCTCCCCACACAGTAATCTCCCCCATCCACGCCCCAAATAATCAGTAATCTCAGAACCACAAACGATGTCTTTCGCATGCCCACGAAAAAGGGTGACCTGCCCTACCTCCCCTATCCCCACCTGCTCATGCAAATCGATCTCCCGAATTGATTCCACACGATCCCCTCCCCACTCCATTCGAACAGGTGCACACGACTGCGTAGAAAAAACATCTACGATTCCACCACGCCTCGCAACCTCCCCCCGTTCCGTAACAGTCCCCACTTTTCGATATCCTGCGAGAACCAAATCTTCAACAAATTGAAGCGGATCCAGCACCGTACCTGTCTCGATTCGCCATAAACCCTTTCGGATCGTATCTGGATCAGGCTGCCTCGCCCTTAACACTCCCTCCGTAACAATCACGAGCCGAGGCTTGGGTTGCCCCACTAATCTCGCCAACGAACCTAACCACTCAGCTTCTAAATCCGAATCCGGCCGTACTCCCTCCCCACCACGATGAACTTCTGGAATAAGTAAAGCCTCCTCGCCCCAAGCCTCCAATTCAGCCGCCATCTCCTCCTGTTCCCGCACGCTCTGTACCACCACCAACCAACCCGCGCCTTGGCGATGACGGGCCAGCGCCAGAGCTAATAAAACCTGAGCCGCCCCCGGCCACGCCCCACAGGAATACACCCCTCCCGCCACAATGCGGGAAACGGACTGATCCAAATTCAGCGTTCCACAAAGTGCACTCAGCTCCCGGCGTTGCCCTGATTTCTGCAAAAACTAGTAGAAGCCTACACGACTCCAAAACCGAGGAAATCCCACCAACAAAATTGGAACTAAGTAGAAAGACCAACCGCTGCAGCTGCCGCCGCTCTCTCCTCTTCCAACTCTGCAACTGTTGCCGCCAACTTGGCCTTTCCAAATTCATCTAACTTCAATCCCTGAACGATCTTCCACTTTCCTTTCCCGGCAGCTTCGATCGGAAAAGAACACATCAAACCTTTGGGCACACCGTAACTCCCGTCGGAGCATACCGCCACGCTCGTCCAATCCCCTGCTTTCGTTCCATCATGCAGGGTGCGCACGGTATCTACCGCTGCATGGGCCGCGCTAGCCGCACTGGATAACCCACGGGCCTTTAAGACTTCCGCTCCACGCTGTTGAACAGACTTCAAGAAATCTCCCTCCAACCAAGCCCGATCCTGAATCACCTCCGTTGCAGCTTTTCCACTGATCCGTGCGTTTGTAAAATCAGGATACATCGTGGTCGAATGATTTCCCCAGATCGCTAACCGATCAACGTCCCGAACAGAAACTCCCGCCTTCTCCGCCAACCTAGCTTTTGCACGATTCTCGTCCAACCGTGTCATGGCAAACCAACGATCCTCAGATAGCCCTTGGCCTGCTTGCCGAGCAATCCACGCGTTCGTATTACACGGATTACCAACCACAAGGACTCTTGCCTCCTTGGACGCCACCGCTGCCAAATCTTTCCCCTGCTGGACAAATATTTTCCCATTAAGCCCCAACAGTTCCGACCGCTCCATGCCAGGCTTTCTAGGAATACTCCCTACACAAAGAGTCCAGTCAGCCCCTTCAAACGCCCGCTTGGGATCCGTGGTAGCGATAATTTCTTCCACCAGCGGGCACGCTCCGTCCCGCAACTCCATGACCACGCCCTGCAACGCATTTTCTGCTGCTGGCACCTCTAATAATTGGAGACGAACTTTCTGGTTAGGACCAAAGAGCCCCCCTGAAGCGATTCGAAATACAAGCGCGTACCCAATCTGCCCAGCCGCCCCTGTTACCGCCACTCGCATCACATCGCTCATGGTTTTCTCAAAGCCTCCATCCCACGAACCGTCCGCTTGGCATCGCCTGGAGTCGGAGTATTGGTCCGATAGGGTTGAAATTTAAATATAACCTCTCCCGGCTTGGCCACACCCAGACTGTCCCGAGACATGCGTTCTACTGTGAATGGGTCGTTCTTCAAGCGCCCTGCCTCATCCTGCAATACGCCCACTTCTTGCTTCATCTCTTCCACTTCCCGCTGAACCTTGATCGCTTGGGCCTTGGTATTCTCTCCACGTTTCCAAGCAGGATAAAAAAGAGCCAACACGATGGCAACAAAGAGAATACCCACCAATGCATAAGCCCACGGCTGTAGAACCCTCCAGTAGTGCCCTTTGGCAGGTGCTTGTCCGAGTCCCCTTGGGTCAAACAGTCTTGAGTTGCCCGCCATAAATCGCCTTGTCCCCAAGCTCTTCTTCAATTCTTAAAAGTCGATTGTATTTCGCAAGCCGATCCGACCTTGAGAAAGAGCCTGTCTTGATCTGTCCCGCATTTGTGGCAACCGCTAGATCTGCGATCGTGGAGTCCTCTGTCTCTCCACTCCTGTGGCTAATCACAGCCGTATAGTGGGCCGACCTCGCCAACTCAATAGCCTCTAGGGTTTCGCTTAGACTGCCAATCTGGTTCACCTTCACGAGAATCGAATTCGCAACTTTCTCCTGAATCCCCTTCTTCAAAAACTCCACATTCGTCACAAATAGATCATCTCCCACCAACTGCGTCTTATCCCCCATCTTTTGGGTCAGAACTTTCCACCCATCCCAATCCTCTTCAGCCGTACCATCCTCAATCGAAACAATGGGATACTTTTTTTGAAGCTGCACATAAAACTCAACTAACTCGGCCGCCTTGAGCCGCCTTTGATCTGATTTTTTAAAAACATATTCTTTGGTTTTGCCGTCAAAGAATTCACTGCTGGCCACATCCAAGGCGAAAAATACCTGCTTTCCCAAGGAATAGCCTGCTTTCTCCACAGCCTCCGCGATCACTCCCAACGCAGCGTCGGTGGACTCCAGCTTAGGAGCAAACCCTCCCTCATCTCCCACCGCGGTTCCAAGCTTGCGGTCATGCAAAATCTTTTTGAGTGTAGCAAAAATCTCAGCACCACATCGAATGGCCTCCCGAAAAGTCGGCAGACCTCGAGGAACAATCATGAATTCTTGAAAATCGATCGGGGCATCCGAATGAGCCCCTCCGTTGATAATATTTGCCATAGGCACAGGCAAAACATTCGCCTTTTCACCACCCAGCCAACGGTAGAGAGGAACTCCCTGAGCCGCTGCTGCCGCCCGAGCTGCCGCCAAGGAAACACCCAGAATTGCGTTGGCTCCAAGAGATTTTTTGTTTTTTGTTCCATCCAACTCAATCATCAAACGATCCAACCCCTTGGTGTCAGCCGCATCTTTCCCAGCAAGAAGGGGGGCAATCTTCTCCTTCACATTTGCCACAGCTTTCAAGACGCCTTTCCCTCCAAACCGTTTTGCATCCCCATCCCTCAACTCCAATGCTTCGTGAATACCCGTACTTGCCCCGCTTGGAACCATCGCAGAGCCCATGGCTCCACCTTGGAGAATCACATCGGCTTCAAGCGTGGGGTTCCCCCGGGAATCAATAACCTCCCTTGCTGTGACTGTACGAATCTTGGTTTGCATCGATCGGGACAGCCTTAAAAAGAATTAGCTGCGATACGGTCGGATCGAACGAATCACCACAGCCGTGCGAGGACCCTTCTCACTAGGAAGCTCAGCTGTATCCCCGACCTTCCGACGCACTAAAGCCTGAGCGACCGCTGTTTGGTACGAGAGAATTCCTTTGTCAGGATCACTATCCCAAGCCCCTAGAATCGTAATTGTCTTCTTCACTCCCCCATCAGCAGGTTGATACTCAACCACTGTCCCAATCGCCACCTCATCTCCCTTCACACCGCTGAAATCCGTTCCTTGGGCTGAAACAATCATTGCCTCCAGTTCAGCCTTACGCCTCATCAAGACCGCTTGCATCTCTTTGGCTGCCTTGAATTCATGATTCTCCTTCAAATCCCCGTAAGATCGCGCAACACCGATCTCCTTGCTGTTCGCAGGAATCTTTTTCGTTGTGATCTCCTCCAACTCCGATTTCCTCTTTTCCAAACTTTCCCAGCTCACGATCGGGGCTTCCACCACGGTCGTGCGGTTTTCCCCTGCTACCATCGAGCCCACTTGCGGATAGAGTTTCACAAGCGCACCAATCAAAGAACGCTTGTCCAACTCCTCAAATGCGGTCGAAGCTAAAGCCGAACGCGTCACATCTCGGACTTCCTCAGGGCTAGAGGGTGCCAACAGGTCTCGGATCAACTCCTTATCCTCCAGTAGAAGATCCCTCAATCGCGAGCCACGGCTTGTTTCCGACAACTGTTCTTTCTCCAAAACATTAAGGGCTGTCAGGAAGAGCGAAGGTTTGGCGAGCCGCGACAGCTCCCCTGTACGATTTCTACAAAGCCAAACAATCAGATCGGGGTGAGTTTGTCTTTCTCTCAAAAGCCGATCCAACGCGCCTTCCAACTCCGCAAGTCGATTCGCTTTTTTAAAGCGCGCCGTGATTCCATCCATCAAACGACCTGAGGCTCGGGGCAACAGAGCAAAAAGCAGTTCCGTCCATCTCTCTCCCAATTGCTGGCACGCGAGCTCAGCAAAGCGAGGCATTTTGCCAGCAGGCAACGCTTCAATCACCACAGCCATGCGATGGGGTTCGCTAGGCAGAATCGTTTCCAGCACCAAGCCCATATTCGGGGGCAATCCAGCGGCAGCAGCAAATTCGGACCTCGCCAGAGCCAACTCAGCCACTTGGCTGATCTGACTTTTGGGAATCTTCTGAGCCGCGGCATCCACAAGCCGAAACGCCTCATCCGCGATCGCTTTGAGTTCACCGGCATTTCTGACTTTTTGTAACTTTTCCAATGCCTCAATCACCCTTTTGGCTCCTACAGCCTCTTGCAAATCTTCCAAGCCACCTGCTTTCGTATCGGGTGCAGCTTCTAAGTATTGGATTGGCTCATGCTTCTTTCCTGGAATGACAAATTTGGCGTCCTTTTTCATCGCCCTCTTGGCAGCTTCCCAGAATTTTTTCCAACCCTCAGAAGGAAAAACATGCGGCACCATCGCTTCTTCAAGCCGAAGAGGCGTAGCCTCTTTTTTCAAACTCTCGACAGCGAGTTTCATAAATTCAGCGACCTGATCCTGCGCCATGGTTCGCATCGCATCCGTTTCCCGGAGGATTCGAGCCTCTAAATGTTCGTCCGGAAGATGCTTCAAGGATTCAGCCGCATATCCAAACTCCATTGAGTGACCTTTTTTTGTTCGGAAATCAATCAGAAATGCGCCCAGCGCATCGTCTTTTTGCGTGATCTGCCCTACGCCCCAACTGCGATGACGACAGTAGGCTTTTGGAATTAGATTTTTTATTTTCTCTTGTGCCTTGGGATCCAGATCGTTTACGTCTTCCATCTTTTCTATTTCTGGATTCTCAGTGTCAGTGGGCATCGCATTAAGCATACGCGAATTTCACACTCCGAGGCAATCGGAATCGCAAAAAACTGATTCAAGCGACTCAAGGCGTTGGCTGACTGGGAGGTGCCTCTGCAGGGACAACCTCCTCCACAACTCGAATCCCACTCAAGGAAGTAAGTTCGATCTGTGGCTTGCCCTCATACATGGTTACCATTCCCGTGACCTCGATTACCTTTCCCTCATAAGTTGGGATCGGATCGGTGAAATTTCTCGCCCTCAAGAGACAACTGAACACATGGTTTGGAAATTTGCCACCAAAGTTTATGTACGTATTACCCGCCTTGCTGGACTTTTGCCCATCTACTTTCCCCTTAACAGTTACAGTTTTACCAACCTGCCCCGCTGCCTCTTCAGGGGGCACAACCAAAGGAGCGACTACCTCCTCAGCTAACAACCCCGCACAGCTAAGAACTGCAAAAATGGCAAAAGCACGAACCATGTTACCCCTTGAACTGAACAGGGAGTTCACCTCGTTGCGCCGCGTGCTCCTCATCCGAACAACCCCGATCCGTTGGAACATCAAGAGCAGCCTGAGTCGGTTTGACTACCCCTTGCGCCAGCATCCAAGCCTCTACCTCATCCCCACTAACATCGGCCAGCATATGACCGTTGACTTCGACGCAGGGCGAGAGTTCTTGTCCGCTCTTTTGAATCATCTCCACCCTCTGATTGATATCATTCCAAATATCCCGATCTTCAAAGGGGAGTTTGTATTTTTCCATCACAGCACGGACTCCGCGACTCCATCCACAGTGAGGTTTTAGATACGCAACAATCTTGGGTTGGTTAGAGGATGACATAGTTAAAATCTACCCAACCCCACCACTTTCGCAAGAACCGGAATTTAGGTCTGGGCTGGCCCCTCACTCTTGATATGAATCTCCCGCAGTTGCCTCAAAGTGGCCTCAGCGGGCGCCCCACTCATCACGTCCTGACCACGGGCATTTTTGGGAAATGCAATGACATCACGAATGCTCTCCTGCCCAAGAAAAAGGGCCATCAATCGGTCAAAACCCAATGCAATTCCGCCGTGGGGCGGTGCTCCAAATTTCAGTGCCTCGATCATATACCCAAAACGACTGGATACGATTTCTGGTGGGATTTTTAAAATCTCGCGAAAGATCCGATCCTGCAATTCCCCTTGATGGATCCGAATACTTCCCCCTCCCAATTCCACTCCATTTAAAACCAAGTCGTAATGTTGTCCTCTCACTTTGTCAGGCTCAGTGTCCAGCAAGGGCAAATCCTCCGCGACAGGTGCCGTAAAAGGATGATGACTGGCCACAAGCGCCGGATGCTCGGGGTCTTTTCGAAGCAACGGAAAGTCCACCACCCAATGAAAATCCAACTTCTTAGAATCACGGATCGTTTTACCCGCCTTCTCCAAATACTCAGCACACCGAATCCTAACCAATCCCAACACCTCACATGCGGCAATCCACTGATCCGCGCCAAAAAGCAACAGATCCCCTTCCTCCACTCCTAACTTCTCGATCAGATGCTTTTTCTCCTCCTCGCTGAAAAACTTCACGATGGGGGATTTCCACTCCCCCTGTTCGACCTTGATCCAAGCCAGCCCCTTCGCTCCGTGTGCTTTTGCTAAATTGGTCAAATCCTCAATCTGGCCGGACGTAATACACGCCAAACCTTTTGCGTTAAAAGCCTTCACTACCCCACCTGCGGCTACAGACGATTGAAACACCTTGAAGGTCGATGAGCGGAACGTTTCTGTGAAATCAGCCAGCTTCATTCCATAACGGCGATCAGGTTTATCAACTCCGTAGGTCTCCATCGCTTCACGATAAGTGACACGCGGAAACGGCACCGCTACCTCAACCCCTCCCACTTCTCTCCAGACCCGCTGAATCAACCCCTCAATCAAACGATAAATATCCTCTCTCCCAATAAAGGACATCTCCAAATCGATCTGCGTAAATTCGGGTTGCCGATCCGCTCGCAAATCCTCGTCTCGAAAACACCGTGCGATTTGAAAATACTTTTCCGCGCCACCCACCATCAGCAACTGCTTGAACTGTTGAGGAGACTGAGGGAGTGCGTAAAACTTTCCGGGGTTCAAACGAGACGGAACCAAATACTCCCGTGCCCCCTCAGGAGTACTTTTAAAAAGAATGGGCGTTTCAATTTCCCAAAATCCCTGCTCATCCAAATAATGGCGGATGGCTAACGCCGCACGATGCCTGGCCTGCAACGCTTGAGCCATCGCGGGACGCCGAAGATCTAAATACCGATAGCGCAAACGCAGATCTTCGTTCACCCCATCCTCGTCTAAAGGAAAGGGAGGAGTTTCGCTTGAATTTAAAATCTCAAGTTTTTCCGCAAGCACCTCCACATCCCCCGTGGCCAACGCCGCATTTTTTGTTCCCTCGGGCCGCGGGGATACCACTCCGTCGATCCTCACCACAAACTCGGCCCTCAAGGTGTGTGCTGTCGTCGCAACCTCTGCCGCCAAAGATGGATTGAAGACCACTTGGGTTAACCCCTCCCGATCCCTTAGATCGATAAATATCACGCCACCGTGGTCCCGCCGACCGGAGACCCATCCCGCGAGACTTACCTTTTGCCCTGCATCCTTACCACGAAGAGCTCCACATGAGTGCGTCCTTTTCATCAGATGCATACCTTCGCCCACTCCCCCGGGGTTGGCTCAAGGCAAATCTTACCATCTGTGCCACTTCTCCAACGAATTTCCGACTGCTTCCGACTGGCCAACTCCTTCAATCCCAGCTTCCCCTCCGCCACTTCCCGCCCAACAAGCAAAGCCCAGCGCGCTCCCTTAGCCTCCGCCATCTCCAACTGCTTTCCCCACTTTCCCGCCCCAGGGTCGAAGTCCACGGAAAATCCACTTCTCCGCAACTGCCCTGTAATCTGCAGCGCCAACGCCTGCTCCTTCGCCTCCGCAACGATAAAAATCTCCGCCCCTGTCGCTTGGGGCATGGCAATTTTTTTCTCCCGCAGAAGTTCGGCTAGCACTGCATCCCCCATTCCAAACCCCACCGCAGGCAAATCCTCACCCCCGAGCCGCTTCAATAAATCATCGTATCGGCCCCCACCTGCCACTGCGCGCAACTTCCCTGCTCGATCATGCACCTCAAAAACAACACCCGTGTAGTAAGCCAATCCCCGAACCACTCGATAATCCGTTTCGCACCAATCCCCGTACCCCAACGCCTCCACCCCTTTCCGCACCTGCCCCACCGCCTCAGAGTCAGCACTTTTACCCTCCCAAACTGCCTCCACAGCTCCCGCCAGAGCACCCAGCTTTTCCCGCCTCTGTTCAGTTGTCGCACTCTCCAGACGATCTAAAGTCCGTAAAACAGTCGGCCTCTCGGTCTCACCCACTCCCTGTTTTTCCAGAAAAGCGTCCCACCAACTCCGATCACTCACCTTCACCACAACATCCTTCGGCCCCAACCCTAAAAGAGATAGACCCAAACAAAGCACCCCGATCAACTCCGCCTCCGCCATCGGCGACTTCTCCCCTACAATATCGCAGTTCCACTGATAATGCTCTCGATGCCGTCCTTTTTGCGGTCTCTCGTAGCGAAAAAGTCGTGGCACACTGAACCACTTGATCGGTTTTCGATAGTTCCGATGTTGACTCGCGACCATCCGAGCCAAGGTCGGCGTCATCTCGGGACGCAGCGCGACCTGCCTGTCCCCCTTGTCTGTAAAATGGTACAACTGTCCGACAATCTCATCGCCCGATTTTTCCGTATACAACTCCAAGGATTCCAACTCAGGCCCCTCATACTCCGTAAATCCACCGCAACGCGACGCCTCGCGCCAAGCTTGAAAAATGCCCCGTAAAGCCGCGTGCTCTGGGGGGAAAAAATCCCGGAACCCCGGGAGGGGTTGACCAATCATTCTAACGCTCCGGATCCGGAGCGGTCCGTCAAGACTCCGCCGAGGATGAGTTATTTCCAGAGGCGGAGACAATCGCTGCCAATTTGGTGGAATTACGAATCAACTCCGCCTTCATCTCCTTACCCGCCTTGAACTTCACCACCGCTCGGGCCGGAATCGGTACGTCCGTTTCCGGTTTATTCGGATTCCGACCGACTCGTGCTTTACGGATCTTAATCTCAAACACGCCAAAGTTGCGCAGTTGTACCGCATCCCCCTTTAAAAGGGATTCTTTGATGTGATCCAGCGTAAACTGGATGACCTTTAACACGTCTTGTTGGACGAGATTGGTCTCATTGCTGATCCGTACCACTAGGTCTCTTTTGGTCAGGTTTTCCATATCTCGCTATATGTAGGCACTTTCCGTAAGGCATCCAAGTAAAATTTTACAGGTCAATCGGTTAGACATTTTTACCCTAGAATGAGCCTCTTTAAGATCCCCTTTTTTTCCACTCTACTTTGGGTGCCACAGGATCTCCCACCGCTTCAGCAAAAGTACGAAAGTGTGTTTTGCACAGCTTAGCCAATCCGTCTCTCCCCTTATTTGTGTAAATTTCAATCGCTTGCTGCTTCACCCCCGCTCCTGCTCCTTTCGCTAACTCGACTCCCGCCTCCATCGAAAGCTTGGATAACGCACGCACAAACTCAGCTCTCGCAAGAATACTTGCCGCCGCGACTGCAATATCGCTCTCCGCCTTTGTCCTCTGCTCCAATTTGATCTCCACTTCCTGCTTTCGCAGTTCCCCTTCAATCAATCGCGGATTACCAAATTGATCCGATAAGGCCCGCGGACAGCTCGGTACTTTCGCATGCAGGTTCGCAATCACTTTGGCGTGAGCCCAAGCCAACATTCGGTTCAGATTCCCAAACTTTTTATAAAGCTCGCTGTATCGCGCCGGCCCAATCGCAACCAACTCCATACCCCCCCTCACGGTTTTCCCAATCTCATCAGCCAACTCCGCAATCTTTTTGTCCGAGGTGATCGTTTTACTATCTCTCACCCCAATCTCCAACAAACGATCCGCTGTATCCTCATCCACATACACTCCCGCCACCACCAAGGGCCCAAACAGATCTCCTTTTCCACTCTCGTCGATCCCAAAGTGGGGTGCGTACATCTCCGGGTTACGCACCTTTTCATATCCTAACCGAGCCTCCCCTAAAATTTCAGGCTCTAACGTAAACTCAACAAACTCCCGTGCCTCTTTTCCCGCCACTACCAATTTTCCACTCAAATACATTTGCAAGACACACTTCCCTTTTCGGGCCGAAAAGTGACCATACTCCAATGGCGCAAACACAAAGCCTTTTTCGGTAATCACCTCACGCAACCGCAGGACTTGGGCCTCATCCAACTTATGGGTAAACATCGTATCAGCCATGTCTCTGCACCCTAGGTCCTCCCGCCCACTCTTCGATTCTAAAATCCAACGCTCTTTACCCCTCCTTTACCGCTGGTACCAGCAGCACCATCGACCTCTTCCTTGGCGAGCCTCTCCCAAACCTTATCCCGTGACAGTCTCCGAATTCATGTGCCAACAAACCCGAA
Organism: Methylacidiphilales bacterium; assembly: GCA_044348085.1. Lineage (GTDB taxonomy): Bacteria > Verrucomicrobiota > Verrucomicrobiia > Methylacidiphilales > Verrucolacustridaceae > Verrucolacustris. Next base: position 69,161 of record JBIKTM010000010.1, read on the forward strand.
TCGCCACCGTTCTCCCTTACTACCACCGCTGGCTTCGTCGATTCCCCACCTGGTCCGCCCTAGCCCGTGCCCCCCAATCACTCGTTCTTCGCCACTGGGAAGGGCTTGGATACTACCGTCGCGCACGTTACCTCCACTCCTTGGCCAAAGCCGTCATTCGACAGCCCAATCATGAACTCCCTGCCGACCCGAATCTCCTGCTCCAACTTCCAGGAATCGGCAAATATACTGCTGGAGCTATCGCAAGCATCGCCTTTGAAATCTCTGTGCCCGCCTTCGACGGAAACGTGGCCCGTGTACTGGGTCGTCTCTACGCCAAAAAACGCCGCTCCCCTTCCCCTGCCCAACTCCAATCCCTTGCCGCCTCAATCGTGCCCAAAAGGAACCCTGGAATACATAACCAGGCTCTTATGGAACTCGGTGCCCTCATCTGCCTACCCAAAAATCCGCACTGCACCTCCTGCCCTTTGCAACGTGTTTGCCCCTCACGCTCCCGCCTACCAACCCCAATAAAAACTCGTCCCACCCCCACTCAACTGCAGGAACATCTTCATATCGTCAGGCGAGGCAAAAAAGTATGGCTTACCCACCAACATCCTTCCAATCGCTGGCGTGGCCTCCATCTGCTTCCCACTACCGCCACTCGATCTCACAACTCATCCCCGATCGGAAAAATTATCTACCCCTACACCCGCTATAAAATTTCTGCTGTAGTCTTCGTTACCAAAAATCCCCCCAAGGGTTTTCAAGGATCATGGCACTCACCCAAACAACTCGCCTCCGCCACCTTGCCCGCCCCCCACCGAAAGGCCCTGACCCTTTTAACGTAACTCAGGAATATCCAAAACCATCACGTAGGGAGAACCCTCTCCACCCGCTACTAACACATGCTGGCCTACAGGCAGCTCAATCTCCGTCACACCAAAAGCAGGCCCGACCGACACCCCACTTACCTCATTCCCATGAGTACTTAGCTCATCTTTTAAAACTATAGTTCCCCCCTGAGCATGGATCTGGAACTGCAAAGGATCTAGTCGTTGCGGGGGATTCTCATCCAACAAGATCAACTCCGTTCCCACCAACCCGCTTGGTCCTGGATTTCTACCAAATACCAAAGGCAATACGTGCGTACTTTCCTCTGCGGACCAGTTGACCTCCTCACCATTTCGCCACCCCATTCTCAATTTCACCTCAACGCGCCGTCCAGATTTTCCAGCCTGCACCCCCGCCGGCATCATGGCCACAGGTTGGACAGCTTGAGCCGCCACAACTGCAGCCTGTGCATTTTCAAGCGCGATCCCAAACTCCTTTTGCCCCTGCTCCATCTTCTCGGTTGATTTTCGCAACCTCTGCGCCAACACCCTTGCCACCACACTTCCTGGATGCTCCTGCCCATCCGACCTCTTAT
>JBIKTM010000060.1:0-3067 GCA_044348085.1 Methylacidiphilales bacterium
ATGAGATCAGAACCCAAGCCGGAAGATGCGGTCGGATGCTAACATCAAACCGATCTAAAGCTTGCACTGTCGTATCCCCACTGACCCCACGGTTGTACACAAGCATCCTACTTCCTTTATCTTGCAAGCCTCGTTGCAGAATTGCAGGCCATGCGTCCTGATAGGAAAAAGCCCAGGCTTGGGTGATCGAGTCTCCAAAACAGACCAACCGGGAAAGGTTCTTCACAATTTTCTACCCCTTGAAACCCTGCTCTTCAATTCGTCTAACGGTCTCCCCAGGAATTAATTCGACAGGAATAAGGATCGGTGAGGGTGGTTTGGGTTTCCCCTCAATCTGATTAATCAGAGTTTCTGCAGCGGTGTGTCCCATAAGCAAAGGATACTGATTGATGGTAGTAATCTGCAAGGTTTGCTCTCCAGGGGCCAAATTACCTATGCCCGCAATGGAAATAGCACTCGGTACAGGATACCCCAAATGATTGAGAATACGGAATGCTTCTCCCGCCACATAAACTGAATCAAAGGCTATGCCTGTGATTCTATGATCGGCGCTAAGCATCCTCTGTAAAACGCTATGTAAATTACCGGCCTTTTTTGAAAAGGCCTGCAACCTCTGCAGGGAATCCGTTGCCTTTGCTTCCTGCAGAGCCTTGCGGAATCCTTCCACACGCTGTTGCAAATCGGTCCGACTATTGTCTTGAGAGATGAATGCGATTTGCCGATGCCCCAGTTTTAGAAAGTATTTTCCCAAAAGATATCCAGCTTGGAAATCGTCGGTCTGAACTTGACTCACACCAGGGTGCGGGACGGAAGTGTTGAGATAGAGATTCTGCATTCCTGCAAACGACCGGTGAAATGGTCGACTGATCACCATTCCTTTAACTCCCGCAGTCTCCAAGAAATGTCGGAATTTATCAGGATCATCTCCCCCCTCAGGGGGATTAAAAAATTGCACCCCATATCCACGATCGAAAGCCTTCTCTTGAATTCCAACCAATAGGTTGGAGAAAAAGGAACCTGCCCGTAGCTTCATCAAAACTCCGATGCATGGTCTTTGCTGGCGAATGCTAGAATCCGATACAAAGGTACCCGCCCCCCGCCGTCTTGTGAGATACCCCTCTGATGCCAACATAGAAACCGCCTTGTTGCAGGTCGTTTTGTTGGCGGAAAATCTCTTTGCCAAGGTATATTCGGAGGGGACCTTTGCTCCAGGAGGGAGTTGTCCGGACAAGACTCGCCCCAAAAGATAGTTCCGAATCGCGCTATGTTTTTGGTTTTCACCCGAACATCCTTTCGATCCCACCACAGGTGATGAGGTTACCCTCTTCTTCAATGCCGTTCTGATCATACCTGTGTCTAGGCAAACGTGTTTGAGTGTAATTGCCAATGCTCGTCTCGGATCAAAAACCGAAGGCGAATGATTCACCCTGCCCCCCATGCAAAACACTCGGTTGACAATTTAGAGTAAGGGGCAAAGTATCAATCTTATATTGTCCACACTATCAGCTGAAGATTTTCGAAAGGTCTTTCGGGGTAACCCGGTTGATCCATGGTTGTGTGCCCCCAGACAAAGTCACCCTTCGCCCCTCCACATGCTTACGTTTCCGCTTTTTTCGTAGAAAGGCAAAACAGACTAAACCAACGGACACCCACTTCTTCCGACCCCTACCCAAGTCACGTCTAATGCTGGTTCCAGCCTACCGATGAAAATTAAAAAATCCTATAGCCCTGCCCTTCATGCTGTTCGTTTATTTAAGCACGGCTGACGCAATCATAAACCTTCAAGCCTCAACTTTCCTTCCGTGCCTTAAAACCCTTTTTGTGATGAAGCTTGAAAAATTTTCTCTAGGACTGGGCGACCGCTTTGGAAAACAAGGCGTGGCCCAACTCGCCGCCCTGCAACAAGCCGCTTCCAAGGGCGTTGCCATCACCCCCGTTTGGAATAAATCCAACCGGGAACACAATCTGATCGGCACTGGCCCCGCCGATACCCAGCTCGCCGCTCAAAAGGCGGTGCAAAATGCAGGATGGACCCGCCCTTATCACCTCGATGCAGACCATATTGGCCTCAAGACGGTGGATCGTTTCCTACCCCACTGCGATTTTTACACGATCGACGTTGCTGATTTTATCCGGCAACCAGCGACTCCCGAGGATACGAATGCCGTGCGAACCTCTCTTCAATCCATCGTAGGCCGAAAGATTCCCGAATTGGGGAAGACAGACGCGATCCCCAAAAGTGAGATCGATACTTTCCTTTCGGTTTACGCTTCCGCCATTCGCGAGGCTGGCCGTATCTACCTCCACATCGCCAAAGCAAAAGGAGAAGAGAACTTTATCGCGGAAGTTTCCACAGATGAAGCGGAGACCCCTCAATCTCCTTTCGATCTTTACCTCATCCTCGGAGCCCTTGCCGGGGAAGGCGTACGCCTTCAGACCATCGCTCCGAAATTCAGCGGTCGCTTTAATAAAGGAGTGGATTATGTGGGAGATGTGAGTCAGTTCACCCGCGAATTTGCGCAGGACCTCACCGCAATCCGCATGGCAGTGGCCGAGTTCGGCTTGCCCTCCAATCTAAAAATTAGTGTGCACTCTGGGAGCGATAAGTTCTCGCTCTACCGCCCAATCCATACTCTTTTGGCCAAGCACGATGCGGGTCTTCATTTGAAGACGGCGGGGACGACCTGGCTGGAGGAGTTGATTGGTCTTTCACTAGCGGGTGGGGAGGGCCTCTCCGTGGCCCGAGAAATTTATATCCAAGCTCTGGCTCGAATCGATGAACTCAGCCAACCCTATGCAACGGTCATTGATATCAATCGCTCGAAACTCCCCAAGCCAGCAGAGGTCAACCAATGGGATGGCCAAACTTTCGCCGACACCCTCGCCCATGATTCATCTCAATCACGATTTAATCCGTCTTTCCGCCAACTTCTTCACGTCAGCTTTAAAGTGGCGGCCGAAATGGGAGATCGTTACCAGAACGCATTGGATCAGGCTCAGGCTAAGATTTCATCCTGCGTCACCACCAATCTTTTCCAGCGGCATATCCACCCCCTGTTTTTTGGGC
>JBIKTM010000025.1:0-25848 GCA_044348085.1 Methylacidiphilales bacterium
TCGGAGGAGTAACGTCACAGCACTTTAGGCTGCGAGGGCCAACTCGTTGTTAGCTTTTATTTTTGTGGATCGGCTTTTTAACGAGGCCAACCAATCCGGGCCCTCGGCTTGCCGCAGGTCGCTTCCAGTTTGAATCGAAACCGTGACGCCCCCGGTAATGTTGTTATAATATCACAACTTTCCCATGTTTCCTAAAACTTCTTGCACTCTCCTTTTCTGCCTTGGACTTCTTACCCAAGGCTTTGCCACAGAATGGGATCCGAAGATGGAGCCCGCCCTCGGCCTCTCCTTCCCTCTCGAGGTCAAAAACGATCGTGTCATCCTCTCGAAAGATCTCCTCCTCGCCCCAGATAAAATTCTTCCCGCTGGAACCGTCCTCCGCACCATCTTTCGACCCGTCACCCTCACCGAAGGAGAAAAGAAAACACGCCGTGGCGTTGACGAGGACTCCTTCTCCCGCGTCGCCCCAAAGGTCACCACCAAAGGACTGATGACCGAAACAGAACGCAAGGTCATGGATCGCGCTTACCAAACCATCTGGACCAACCCAATCGACTTTCGCCGAACTCTCGAACTTTCAACCCCCGAAAACCTTCGATTTGTTCTCGAACCCGCCCCCGGCACTTCACCCCCTGTTGAAATCCCCAATTTTCCTGAGGGCCTATGCCTCATCGGAACCCCAGCCCCCCAAATCCTCTCGGTCCTCAAAGAAAGCCCTGGAGCCAAAGCGGGCTTCCGCGGCGGCGACACGATCCTCGAAATCGCAGGCCAACCTGCAGGTGAGAATTTGTCCGATTTCATCACCCGCTACCTCTCCGCACGCGAAACCGCGGGAAAAAAACGAACTGATCTTCGGTTTAAAGTCCGCCGCTCCACTGGGGAAACCGAATCACTCGTTCTCCACGTTCCACCAAGTTGGAACAGCGGCTTTGAAGAGTAGCTCCTATACTACGGGTTCCAGGGCAATTCGCTGAATCGAACCCACCGAGCCCGAACCTAAAAAGTTTTCAACTCTGCCAAAAAATGGCCCAGGCTCATCCGTCAGATAAATCTTCAGCTCTCCCTTCTCCACAACTTTTGCCTCTGTGCTCCCGAGCGACTTTGCACACGCCTCAGAGGAATCCACCAACGCGACCTCCGATCCCAAAACCTTTCTTAGAACCCCCTTCAGAAGGGGGTAGTGAGTACACGCCAGCACAAGCACCCGAATTTTCTCTCTCATCATCGGCTCGAGATAACGGCGAACAACTTTTTCGGTCACCTCACCCTCCAACCAACTCTCCTCCACAAGCGGCGCAAGAAGAGGCGTGGCTTGAGCCAAGATTTTCCAATCAGGTCGAAGTTGACTCAAAGCAGTCTGATACGCCCCGCTTGCGATGGTGGCCGATGTGCCAATGACCCCCACAGGCCCACTGCCCGCTACCTCCAACGCGGCTCGCACCCCCGACTCAATCATCCCATGCAGAGGAACCGAAGCCGAATCACGCAGTTTCCCCACCGCCAAAGCTGAAGCCGTGTTGCAAGCGACCACAATCCGATCCGCACCTTTCTTCCTGAGAAAGTGGATGATCTCCCTACTGTACATCGTTACGGTCTCTGCCGACTTATTTCCATATGGAACTCGGGCCGTGTCTCCCACGTACAGAATATCCCGGCTAGGAAAAGCAGCACGCAGGGCACGGACCACCGTCAACCCCCCGACCCCTGAATCAAAAACACCTAGCGGCATAATTAATTTCCTTTCTTAACAGGGGTAACGGGAATCGCCCGCCGCACCTCTCCGTCAACTGAATTGGTTTGCACCACGGGAGGAGAGTTCTGGATGTTCGTCATCGTCGACACCATAGGATTTGAGGCGGTGACTTTGGGTTTAAATGGCGGCACGGATTCCAAATTCATAACAGGACGAAGCTGCGGAGTTGAAGGAGAAATCTTTTCCTTTGTCTCGATCGATAGCCTTGAGGGACTTGGCGTCATCTCCTGCGATTTTCGATATGCCATGACTCCTTTAAAAATCCACTCTGCCACCTGCTGGCGATACTGCTCGGTACGCATCAGACTGGCCTCTCTTGGATTCGACATAAATCCCCCCTCCACAAGAACTGAGGGAGACCCAGCCAAACGCAGAACCTTAAATCGTGCTCTCTTCACACCCCGATCAAAGGGCGCATTCGTAGTCGAAAGAACTGCGGAGCGATGAATCGCTTGAGTCAGAAGGAAGTTATGATGGTCATAACTGTTGCCAGGCCAGATCTGATCCTCATCCCCGACCAAACTTCCTCCCGACGATGTGGAGGGAGCATACTGAGGCGAAAGGCTATAGGTTTCCCAACCCTCCGAGGAGCGACTGGAGTCTTCATTAAAGTGAATGCTCACGAAAATGAAACCAGGACGATCTGTGGCTAATTTGGATCTGTCACCGTGATCTAGGTAACGGTCTTTCGTCCTGGTTAGAATCCAAGGCACATTCGCATCATCCAATAATCGGGCCAAACGTTTGGCTACATCCAAATTGGCCGTTTTCTCGCTTAACCCTCGTGCCGCACGAGTCCCCTCATCCCCTCCCCCATGCCCTGGATCGATCACCACGCCTTGGACAGGACGTTTCGCAATCTCTGCATTCGGCCTCAAAAGTGGGTCAAAGGTTTTGACCAGATCCACTCTCGGCACCAGCACGACATCACTCTCCCGACGCAACGAGTGACTCAACCAGTAGCGCGAGCCCTTCCATTTCATCTCACGACTATCCAATGTCATTGTCAGGTTTCCGAAAGCAGAACTCATCACAAATGGGCGATTCGGTTCAATCTCCTCAGGCATCTTGAAGCCGTAAAACTTTGCGAATGAATCCAGCGAAACATAATCCACCCTGCCCACTCGGACGATCTCCCACACCTGCTCCGCTTGCAATGATCCAGCCCATCCAAGGAAAAAACAGAAAATGATCCGGATCATGTTCGGCCACACTTCCGATGGTCGATCAACCGGACGTTCCCCACCCGTGCTGCTGCCCAAAGTTTTCCTCCGACCACCTCCGCATACTCCAAACGTACGCCTTTCTGGCCACGCAACGATCGACGTAGGTGACTCACAGCCAATCGCGAGCCCTCTCGAGCTGCCTCTCTGACCTTCCTTGCCCAAAGACCCGCAAATATCCGCTCCCTTGTTGTGAGCCTCAGGTTTCTGGAGCTCATGGGCAATCCATCCTTTTCCCGTACCGTGGGATGCCTAAGAATTTTTACGGGCAGATACAGATCCCGTACGACTCTCTCTAAGACGTCGCACTGCTGACCGTCTTTCTCTCCTAAAATCATCCAGTTGGGTTGCACGATCGAAAGTAGTTTTACGACAACAGTTGCCACTCCGCGAAAATGCCCAAGCCGCCTTGCCCCGCATCTTCCCTGAGATCGATCCACCTCTTCCACCCATGTGGACGCGTCTTTTGCATACAAATCATGGGGCCGAAAAAGAACATCCGCCCCTGCTTGAGCTGCAACTTTCATGTCTGCCGCCGTCTGCTTCGGGTATGCCACAAAGTCGGCCTTGGAGTTGAACTGGGTCGGATTCACATAAGCACTCACCACAACCCGATGCGCCAGTTTGGCCGCTTGTCGAATCAAGGCCGCGTGCGCTTCATGCAAAGCCCCCATCGTAGGAACAAAAGCAATGGTTTGGCCTCGCTGCCTCCATCCGGACGACGCCTTTTGCATTTCGGCGGGTTTTGTCATAACCTTCATGTCCTAAGGAGCATACAAAATGTCGACCTACCTTCACAACCTCTTCGCCCAAAGAATTGGGGGACCCGGATACGGCCTCAAAGAAGCCCCAATTTACAAGTTCGAGCGAATCAAGCGCGCCAAGCGCACTGCCCTAGCCGCTCATCCAGGAAAAGAGCTGCTGGATTTTGGAGTTGGCGAGCCCGACTCCATGGCCGATTCCAAAGTGGTAGCCAGTCTCGCCAAAGAAGCCTCTCTTCCGGAAAACCGTGGCTATGCAGATAACGGTGGCCCGCGTTTACGAAACGCCGCCGCTCAATACATGAAAGAGGTGTTCGGAGTCACCCTAGATACCGAGACCGAAATTCTTCACTCGATTGGAAGCAAGGCGGCCCTATCGATTTTGCCTGCCACCCTCATCGATCCAGGAGATGTAGTTCTGATGACTACTCCCGGATATCCAGTCTTCGGCACCCATGCCACCTACTACGGAGGGGTCGTTCACTCTCTGCCCCTCACTCCAGAAAATAAGTTTCTCCCACGACTGGATACGATCCCTCGTGAAATTCTCAACAAAGCTAAGGTTCTAGTCCTCAATTATCCCAATAATCCAACAGGAGCCTCCGCCACACCTGAATTCTTTAAGCAGGTTGTGGAATTCGCAAAGAAGGAGGAACTGGTCGTCATCCATGACGCCGCCTACACCGCCCTTATTTTCGAAGGCAAACCCCTCAGCTTTCTTTCGATCCCTGGCGCAAAAGACGTGGGTCTCGAACTTCATACCACAAGCAAGGCCTTTAATATGACAGGCTGGCGATGCGGTTTTGTTGCGGGAAATCCCCTCCTGGTCAAAGCCTATGCGGACGTGAAAGACAACACCGACTCAGGACAGTTTTTGGCCGTACAGAATGCTTCCGCAGTGGCGTTCGAAAACCCACAAATCACACGCGACACTGCAGCCAAGTACAGCCACAGAATGGATCGTCTGGTGAAAATCTTGCGGGGGGCTGGTTTTGCCGCCGAAAAACCTGCGGGCTCCTTCTTTTTATACACTCGGGCACCCAAATCTGCCTCAGGGGCAAAATCCCAGTCTTTTCCTAACGGGGAAGCCTTTTCAAAATGGCTGATTGAAGAACAGCTTGTCTCGACCGTCCCTTGGGATGAAGCGGGCGCTTATGTCCGTTTTAGTGTCACTTTTACAGCCAAGGACAAAAAGGACGAAGACCGCGTCCTCGCCGATCTTTCGGCTCGCCTCCAACCCTACCAATTCCAATTCTAGTAGTTCTAATCCGCTGGACCTGGGTCTTTTTCCTCGTCCGCACCCTGTTTGTCTAGGATCGCCAAAATCTGAGGCAAAACCACCAGCGCGCTGATTAGGGTAAAGATCACGCCCAAGCTCATCACCAACCCTAAAGACACCAAACCGCGATACTGACCAAATAGCATTGAACCAAATCCAAATAGAGTCGTGAGGGCTGAGAGCACAACGGCTTTCCCTGTGCTGGATGCAAAAATACGAATTCCGCCCTCCTCCCGATACCGATCCATCACATACACACCATACGCCACGCCGATTCCCAGAATCATGGGCAAGGTCACAATATTGGCTGGATCGAGCTGAATCTTGAAAAGGCCCAAAGCTCCAAACAGCCAAAGAATTCCCAATCCAAGCGGCAGCAGAGTCAGCACCACGTCTTTCACATTTCTAAAAAGGAGAAAGATAAGAACCAAAATCACTCCACCCGCATAGAAAGAGGCTTGAATATAACTTTTCATCAAAAGATCGATGTACTCGAGATTCATGACAGGCGTTCCCGTTGCCCCGGGAGCAATTTTTTGGATTTGAGCTACAAACTCTTCATTCGGCTTTCGCTCCCAGACATCCACCGCAGGCACAACCTCGAGTAAAACCTTTCCGTGGGAAGACAAATATCGTTCGCGAAGCTGAGGGGGGAGATCCTCCACGGTCAAAGGTCGATCCCCTTTTTGAGTCCTCAACCAACCCAGATTCTGGGCAATCGATCCGACCAATTTAACCTGATGACGATCCAAACGTTTCTTGGCTTCCTCCAAATCCAGTTTATCCAATGCCGCAACAGCTCTCTCCAGTGGAGGAATCAACTTCTCAAAAGTTGTCACTGCCTGCCGAGCCCTTCCCGATAGACCCAAATACTGTTTTGCCTGCTTGGCACCCTCTTGACTGGATTCCAAAAGAAACTCCAAGTCTTTTTTCGCTTTGGGCACATCCACGGACGATTCCCCACCCGATCCCAAGGTAATTTCTCCAGAAACCTTCGCGATCCGACTGACCTCTTCCATCCTCTTTTTTTGATTCCTAGGCACCAGATCCCCCAGCGTCCGCACCTTGCTCACCGTGGATAACTCCCGCAACTTGGCCGCAAGCTCATCCGCCTGCTCCACGCTGTCTGCCATCACGACCCCATAAATCAGGGATCCCTCCCCCGTTTCCAGCAATTCACGAGTCAGTCGTACCGACTCCATCTTAGGATTTTGTAAATGGAGCAAATTGTGATCAAAGGAAACTTTTTGAGACTCTTTCCAAGCCAAGAAACTTACACACGCCGCCAAAAGCAGCGCCAAATAAGGGTGGAATGTCAGCTTACGATCCCATGCCAAACCTTGCTCCAGATGTAACTTTTTTCCCACTGCCCTTCCTCCATTACGATCCCTCCACAAAAGTAAGGCCGGTAGAACAGAAAGACTCGCCCATAAGGCCAAAAGCACTCCTGTCCCAGCAATCCAGCCTAACTCCGTCAGTCCGGTGAAATCGTTAAAACACATCGCATAGAAAGCGGCCGCAGTAGTTCCCCCTCCCGTTAGCAAAGCCTTTCCCGTGGTCGTTAAGGTTTTCTCAACCGCCTCAGCCGAGCTTTTTCCTCGAACCATCTCCTCCTCATATCGTCCCAAGAACTGGATCCCAAAATCGATTCCCAATCCCAGCAACATCACAATGAAAGCCTGTGAAATAATGTTCAGATGACCAATCGTCACTGTGGTCACGCCTAAGGATACAACCACACTCGCCAAAAGTGCGACCAGGGCAAGCAGAGGTCGGGAAACCTCCCCATACGCAAAAAAGAACATTATAGTGATAAGTGCCAGTGTGATCAGCGTGGCGATCTTCATATCCGCCTCACTTTGCCGTAACTCGTCATCCAGTAAGACGGGTTCTCCTGTGACCCCGATGCTTACCTTGGGAAATGCACTCTGCGTTTCTTTCGCCACTTTTCGGACCCTTTGAATCACTCCCGTGAATGGAGTCGCACTCTTCTGCTCATCCTTGGATGGTCGAAGGAGCATGAGAATCGTTTTCCCGTCTTCTCCTAAACTCAGATACTCATTTTTGAGCAGGTCCGACTCAAACTCGGACAACTCACCTAACCCCTTTCTCTCAAGGGTTGTTGCTGGAGTTTCCAGATCTTTTGCTAACCGCTTCAGGTTGCGAACAAACTCCTCAATAAAAGGAATGAACTCCTGCCAATTGGAGGACTTGCGAAGGTAGGGGTCGTTAAACTTTGCGGAGGCTTCCGCCAAGATTCCATTGAGATTGAGCGCCTGTTTGTTCCCTTTGACCAAAGCCGCCAACTCCTCCATCTGTCTTCGAATCCCCGTCAACTGCTCCTCATCCGCCAGCAAAAGCAACCGATCTGCCATGGGAGAGAAATCGTGCCGATAATAAACGCGATCCAATCCCTTCTCATCTTTCAACTTAGCGGCAAGGGCATTCGCTGCTTCCCGACTGTCCTTCAGCCGGTCGCTCTTGAGAACGACTACAATTTCGTCCCGAACATCAAACTCCTCCATGTACGCGAGATACTTTTGAAATACGGGTGAATCCTTGCGAATCAGATCCAATGTGTTGTTTCGTATCACGAGACGCACTGCTGTTACGCCGCCACAAATCACCACCAACAGCAGGGATATCCAAAGCACCTGCTTCTGACGTCGGATCATCAACTGGGCCCAAGATCGGAGCCATCGATCCACGAGGGAGACTTTTTCCTCCCGATAAGCTTTATCTGTCATTTTTAGGAAGCGGCCCGTGCCTTCTCTTTCTTACTCTCCCACTCTTCACGGATACCCCGCAAATCCCGTGCCAGTTCTTCCTGAAGAATGGCTGCTTCCTCATGCGCCCCGACTGCACGGGCCCCGGCAATCTTGGTCCCAAGAAAAGTCTCCCGCTCCGCAATCTTAGCCTGATAGGTGGTGTCGATCTCAGCCAAGATCCTCTTCAACGCATCCGAAACTTTGCGGGTTGGTTCCTGGGATGAAAGACGCTCCATCGCAAGTTCATAAGCAGACTTCATGAGTTAAATACCTTAAAAACAACTCCTCTCTGCGTCCATCGTATTGTCTCCCGCTTGCTCACCCCCCACCATCTGGACTAGGATGTTGGGTGGATTTTGCCTCTCTCGGCCTCTCAGCCTCCGTTCTTCAAGCGACCCAAGATCTCGGCTTCAAGGAGCCTACGCCAATTCAAGCTCAGGCCATACCCATCGCCTTATCAGGAAAAGACATCATTGGCTCCGCTCAAACCGGCACGGGAAAAACAGCCGCTTTTGCCCTCCCCATTCTTCAGCACCTAGAAAAACCCGGGAAACTCCGCGCCCTCATTCTTGAACCCACCCGCGAATTGGCCGACCAAGTCTGTGAAGCCCTCCAAAAATTCTCGAAACACACCGGACTTCGAATCGGATTGATTTATGGCGGCGTCGGGTATGGCGCCCAACGGGAGCAGATCCAACGAGGCATCGATATCCTCGTTGCCACGCCAGGGCGTCTCCTCGACCTCGCCGGCCAAGGCGACCTTAACTTTGGGAATCTCACGCACCTCGTATTGGATGAAGTGGACCGCATGCTCGATATGGGGTTCCTTCCCGACGTCAAACGCATCGTCTCCCTATGCCCTGAAAAACGCCAAACTCTCTTTTTCTCCGCCACGATCCCTCCCGAAATCGAACGGCTTACCCAGTGGGCCTTGAAGGAGCCCGTCACGGTTGAAATCGGTCTGCGTCAATCCGCCGCAGAAACCGTTACCCACGCGCTCTATCCTGTCGCCGCCGACCAAAAGCACGAACTCCTTCTCGGCCTGCTCGAAAAAACGCACTACGAAAGCGTCATCGTCTTTTGTCGCACCCGAATGGGTTCCGACCGCGTGGCCGGAAGTCTTTCCAACCTTCCCCATCCCGTAGGGGTTCTTCACTCAGACCGATCTCAGACAGAGCGCACGGAAGCCCTTGCAGGCTTTCGCTCTGGAAAATACCCCATTCTTGTGGCGACCGATATTGCCGCGCGCGGACTCGATATCGCAGGCGTCACCCATGTCATTAATTACGACGTGCCTCAGCACCCGGAAGATTATGTACACCGTATCGGTCGAACAGGTCGTGCCGCAAAAGAGGGTGATGCCCTGACCCTCTTTGTTGCCGAAGAACTTCCCCACGTAGAAGCCATTGAACGAATGCTTGGGCAAAAGCTACCGCGAAAGAAACTAGAAAACTTCCCCTACCGTTTCACTGCACTGTTTGAAGAGGGTCATACCGTGGCCCAGACCCGCATGAGGGGAGTCCGCACCCATCGCGGATACACCTTCGGCGCACGCCGGCGCTAAGTTACTTCTTTTTTACCTTCGCAGCGACTTTGAGTCGCAATCCATTCAACCGAATAAATCCTGTCGCATCATCCTGATTGTATGCCTTGGTCGGATCTGCCTCCATCGTGGCAATCTCTGGGTTGTAGAGGCTCAGTCTCGACTTTCTGCCTGCCGCGTAGATTCCCCCTTTATATAACTTCACCCTCACAGTTCCCGTTACACTCTTCTGGCTTTCCTCCACCAAAGCCTGCAATGCCAGCCGTTCGGGTGCGAACCAGAAACCGTAGTACACCAATTCGCTATATTTAGGGATCAAACTGTCCCGCAGATGCATGACCTCGCGATCCATCGTCAGACTTTCCATCTGCCGATGGGCAAAATGGAGGATCGCACCACCTGGAGTCTCGTAGACGCCCCGGCTCTTCATTCCCACAAATCGGTTCTCCACCATATCCACCCGCCCCACCCCATGTTTTCCACCCAGCTTGTTCAGTGCTCTCATGATCCCAAGGGGCGATAGTTTTTTCCCATTTACCGCAATGCAATCGCCCTGCCGGAACTCCAAGGATACATACTCCGCTTTGTTGGGCGCGTCCTCAGGCGAAACCGAAAGGGTGAACATCTTCTTGTTCGCCGGCGCAAACGCATCAAACCACGGATCCTCTAGAATCCCTGCCTCATACGAGATATGGAGGAGATTCCGATCCATCGAATACGGCTTTTTGGCAGTCGCTTGAACAGGAATATTCCTCTGCTCACAGTACCGGATCATCTCAGCTCTTCCTGGAAACCGTTTTCGAAACCGTTCATCCCTCCAGGGAGCAATCACTTCTACATCCGGAGCCAAAGCCGCGGAGGTCAGCTCAAACCGAACCTGATCGTTCCCCTTCCCAGTCGCCCCATGGGCAATGGCCTGGGCTTTCTCCTTTCGTGCAATCTCGACCATTCGCTTTGCAATCAGAGGCCGAGCAATCGAAGTACCTAAAAAATATTGTCCTTCATAAATCGCTCCCGCCCGCATCATCGGAAAGATAAAATCCTTCGCGAATTCCTCCTGAAGATTATCAATGTAGATTTTGGATGCCCCTGTCTTGGCTGCCTTGGCTTTAAGCCCATGCAACTCCTCGTCCTGACCAATATCCGCACAGAAGGCAATCACCTCAGCCCGATATGTTTCCTTTAACCAGGCCAGCAGGACGGAGGTATCCAGACCTCCGGAGTAGGCGAGAATGATCTTCATGAAAGTAGCAGAGCGCAGATCCCCTTTGGGATCAAGCCGCTACCGGTTGGGACTTGCGGGCTGTCCCCTTGATCTTGGCCAAGTGAGGCAACAGCTTTTCCTTCGCTGCCTTCACGCTCAGTCCGTACCGCACCCGTAAATCATCCGGTTTGCCGTGATCCACAAACTCATCGGGCCAACCGATCCGAACCACGGGGGTCGTCATGCCCAAATTGGAGACTTCCTCCAAGATGCCACTTCCAAAGCCTCCCTTGATGACGTGATCCTCAAAAGTCACGATCACATCCGCACTCTGTCCGAAAAGCTGCAATAGGGCGGTATCGATCGGCTTGGCAAACCGCGCATTAATCACAGCCGCCTCGATTCCCTCCTCTTTTTTCAAATCATCGGAAAGTTGCATCGCCATCGGCAACATCTGGCCGTACGACCAGATCACAACCTTTTGCCCATGCCGAATCACCTCTGCTTTTCCGATCGGCAGGGCCATCGGAGTTTTCTTGATCGTCGCATTCGGCCCCACA
The DNA here is from genome assembly GCA_044348085.1 of Methylacidiphilales bacterium. GTDB lineage: Bacteria > Verrucomicrobiota > Verrucomicrobiia > Methylacidiphilales > Verrucolacustridaceae > Verrucolacustris. The sequence continues at coordinate 11,092 of JBIKTM010000025.1, forward strand.
CCTCGGGGATATCGAATCGCCACAGGTCCTGCATGAAGACTTGCCGTATAGAGCATGTCCACAAACTCATCCTCGTCCTTCGGAGACATGTGAATCAGGTTTGGAACACCCCGCAAATAGGAAATATCGAAGAGTCCGTGGTGAGTCGGACCGTCATCTCCTGAAAGACCTCCCCGATCCATACAGAACACGACAGGCAGGTTCTGTAGACAAACGTCATGAATAATTTGGTCGTAAGCCCTCTGCAGGAAGGTCGAGTAGATCGCACAGAAAGGTTTAAATCCTTTGGTTGCCATTCCCGCCGCAAAAAGCACCGCGTGCTCCTCCGCGATACCTACGTCGAAATATCGGTCCAAATGTTTCGGTTGGAACCGATCAAGGCCCGTACCATTAGGCATCGCACCCGTGATCGCCACGATTCTTGGATCGTTGTCCGCCATCTTGGAAAGGTGATCAGCAAAGACCTCGCTGTAGGTGGGCTGGCCGAGCGCCTTGGTCTCGCCCGTTTCGGGATCATACGGTCCAAGACCGTGAAACTTTTTCTGCTTCGCTAAAGCCGGCTCATACCCTTTTCCTTTGGTCGTGACCACATGGAGGATCACAGGGAAATTCTGTGTTTTCAGAAACTCGAACATCTTGATCAGATTCGGAATATCGTGCCCATCCACAGGTCCGTAGTAGGTCACGCCCAACTCCTCGAAAATCACGCTTGGGAAAATCATCCCCTTCACATGCTCTTCAGCTCTTCGAGCCACTTTCAGAGCCTTGGATCCACCAATCTTTTCAATAAAGTGTGCAGCTCTTTCGTGGAGATGAATGAAACGAGAATCGGTTGTGATCTTGTTTAAATAACCAGCGATCGCACCCACGTTCTTGTCGATCGACCACTTGTTGTCATTCAAAATCGTGATCAAACGTTTCGTGTGGTGGGAAACATTATTTAAAGCCTCAAAGGTCACCCCACAGGTAAACGCCGCGTCCCCAGCCAGACACACCACATGCTCCTTACCGCCCCGCATGTCTCGGGCCGACGCCATTCCCAACGCCGCCGAAAGAGCGGTCCCTGCGTGCCCTGCACCGAAACAATCGTGCTCACTTTCGGTCCTCAACATGAATCCATTCAACCCACCCTGTTGTCGGATCGTGTGAAAACGCTCTCTTCGCCCCGTCAAAAGCTTATGTACGTAGGCCTGGTGGCTGACGTCAAAAATGAAGTGATCCGTCGGAGTATCAAAAACACGATGTAAAGCAATGGTCAGTTCCACCACCCCGAGGTTAGGCCCCAGATGGCCGCCGGTTTTGCTGAGGACGCTAATCAGTTCCTCCCGGATCTCCTCCGCCAATTGCGGTAGTTTTTCCAGGGGAATTTTCTTAACGTCGGCCGGGCCCTTGATCTGATCCAACAGTTTGGTTGCCATGGGAAGCTGGTTAGATGAGCAGATCTGGGGCTCCTCGACCAGCCTTCTTTCCACTCACCGATTTGTGAGGTTCCCCGCCCATCTCCTCCAACTCCCCTTCCTCAATTGACCCGTCTTTCTTCTTAGTTAACAACAAGATACGTTTCTCGGCCGCCTTGAGCTTCTCGTTGCATGCCGTAACCAGCTTCATGCCCGTTTCATATTTCTCCACGATCGTCTCCAGTGGAAGTTCTGGAGATTCCATCTGCTCAACTAACCCCTCCAACTGCTTGAGATTTTCCTCAAAAGTAGGCTCCCCTGATGTTTTACCCATCTTTGCCATATAAAATCATTCCTCTTTAACCCACTCCGCGTCCAGCTCTATTCCCTATTAAAAAACGCAAAACGAATCAACTACGGCACGTTCGCCTTGATCTGAATAAATCCACGCTCGCCGTTTATAGGTGCCTGAACTTTGACCCGTTCGTATCCGGAAGGAACCCCAGTTTGGTCGACGATACGGATGGGCGTTAGATCCGTGCCACCAGAAAATCCAGTCGATAAATCCGTGAAGACACGCGCTTGATAGGAGGCTTCCGCCCCGGAGATCCGACGCAGGAACCCGACAGCAATGATACCGGTCTCCGATGACGGAAGGATTTCGCAAGTCTTGCTGCTTCCATTCCCTGCTGGATCGGTTCCGAAGGCAAACTCCGTGGCGTTGTTTAATCCGTCCCCGTCCGGATCTGCCGATGGGGCTGCATCCGCGCCCGTGAGCCCGAACTCCTCCGCCCAGCTTGTCACGGATTTAGCTAAAATCTGCAGCTGTGCCCATTCCGAGCCCTCGTAGTTGTCGTTCAACACGGTAGCCAACACCAGATAAGTTCCCACCTGCGTCGGGGGCGTTGTCGACCCGTTGTAGGTCACGCTCACCGAGGTGACGGGAGTGGTCGAGGCAGTGAACTCATGAGGGTTACCGTCGAATAAAACTTCAGTGAATTTTGCCCCGCTCAATACCGGGACCAAGGTGGCCTTGGTGATATCCGCCAGCAGAGAAGGTTGCGTCACCTGATAGTTAGCTGTCGGTGCCTCCAACCCGGTCACCGAGACCACTTTGTTGGTTCCCGCTTGGGCATCCGCAAAGGTCGCCGTGGCGGTGCCTAGAACCGTAAACACCTCCCCTTCCGCCAATCCATCGTAAGCGGGCGTTCCGGTCAGGCTACAATCTCTCGTGCCGTCGTACGCCCGAGAGACCGCCGTGAGTCCCGAGACGGTCAGCAGCTTCGGGGTGATGGCAAAATCCGTTTGCTTCGTTCCCGTATAATTTCCGCTGGCGGTCGTGGTCAGGCGATAATCGCCTACCTGGGTAGGTGCGGTGGCTATGGCGTCGTATCTAGTGCCGTTTCGCCCCTCGTAGAGATAAGTAAATACCGTGCTGCTGTAAGGAGATCCGGGTCCCGCTCCTCCCACGAGTGCCGTGTGGGTCTTGGCCGTGCCGTCGTATTCAAGACTCAACGGGGGGAAAACATTCCATGCCAACTCGGGAAGAGCCGCCGCCGTGATGCTGAAAACCGCCCCCACATACTCGATGGTGTAGTTATTTCCTGCGTTCAGGCTTCCCACGGTGATGGCATAAGTTCCAACATTTTCCCCTGGTTCGCGCGCCAAAGCGCCCGTCAACGCGTCGGGAACCAACAATCCGGAAGACACATAATTGAACGCTGGATCATCGGCCAAGTACTCCTTGGTGTTAGCAGCCGCGGTCACAGTAACGGTCCTTGGAGCGATGGTCAGGATCATACTCTTCCAGCCGGTGTAATTTGGATCGTTAATGGTTACGAGAACCTCATAGCTTCCCGCATCCACTGGGAGCAACGATTGACCATTGTAGGTCACATTGACCGGAATTCCCGATGGGGTGGTGGTAACGAAAACGGCCTTGGCGGTTCCGTCGTAGTTGGCGGACAGGTTGTCCAAAGACACCGTGGTAACAGCTTGGCTGACCTCCACCTCCACTGACCCAGTGACAGAGACATAATTCGTTGTGTCGTCGGGAATGAAAACGAAGGGCTGCACGGTCGTGCCCGCATCTGGTGTAGTTCCCGAGTTAACCCAGGCAAAGTGCCCCGCAACCGAGCTTACTCCCCCAGTAAGATTCGAGTTGGTCAAAGTCTGGCCATAGGCGATGGGCGTTGCCCTGGGGATAGTACGGATCGTGGGTGTAGCCGGGTTGACTGTTAGATTCACCGATCCAGTCGCAGTGGTGTAGTTTGCGGAGTCGTCCGGCACAAAAATATATTCCTGAGATGCCGTGCCTACACCCGGAACTACCGCAGAATACACCCAACCAAAGCTTCCTGCGACGGAGGCCACACCCCCCGTCAAGGCGGAGTTCGCCAGGCTCTGGCCATACGCGATGGTAGATGCGTTTGGCGCGTTGAGAATCTGCGGGATAGCTCGATTCACGATCACATTCACAGAAGTTGTAACAGGAATATAATTATTGGCATCGAATGGCGTGAACACAATTTCATGCGAACCCAAACCGAGGTAAGGCGTGGTGTCACCTGAGGCAAAGGAAAAGACCCCTTGGATACTTGCGATGCCACTCGCCAAAAGAGCAGCCTCAAGATTTTGGCCAAACTGAAGTGGGGTTGCTGTTGGTAGGTTGACCAAAATCGGAATCGCTTTCGCGACCGAAACAGGAACGTCGAGGGTCACCGGCAGATATCTCGTACCATCGGTCGGTGTAAACACTACGCTTTGTGTGTACACGCCGGCATTGGGCATGGTGGACGCCGTGGCAAAGGCAAAGGACCCGTCCACACTGGCGACTCCCCCGCTTAACGTTGAGGCGGTGAGCGATTGGCCATAGGTAATTTCCGTGGCATTGGGAGCTTCCGTTATCGTGGGCGTGGCCTTCGTGACTGAAAAATCGATCGTCTTGGTGGCGGAAAAAACCGGATCGGTACTAGAGGCGGTGACGCGGTAGTTGCCGGGATTGGTGGGTGCGGTGGAGCTGGCGGTATAGGTGGTGCCATCGCGCCCCGAGTAACTCAGGGAAAAAACAAAACCAGCGGATGAGGCAGGAAGGATCGGGGTGATCGCAGGCACTGAAACTCCGTAGCCTTCCGGCGTGCGATAGACCTCGCCATTGACTCGATGAGCCCCGGAGCTGCTGGTCTGACCCCACCACACCACCGAGCCATCCGCCCGGATCGCGTAGGTGGATTCATTGGAGGCTGCGATCGCGACGACATCTGTGAGGTTCCACGGCACGAGGTTCGAATTCGAGCCGGTCGGCGTGAATGTGGTGCCGCTACCCCAGGCCACGACCGTGCCGTCGGATTTGAGCGCCACTCGGTGATTCCGGCCCGCCGCCACGGCCACGACATCGCTGAGTCCTTCAGGTGGGCCCTCGAAGCCCCAGGCCACCACAGTGCCATCCGCCTTGAGCGCAACGACGCCCCCGATGGAGCTGGCATTTATCGCTATTATCCCGCTCAAGCCATTGGGAATCGTCGTTTGTCCTCCCCAAGCAACAACGGTGCCATCCGACTTCAGGGCATACGATGTGGAACCGCTTGCCGTGATTCCCACGACATTCGCGAGACCGGCAGGGACACTGGTTTGGCCTTCGGCATTATGGCCCCAGGCGACGACAGTGCCGTCGGACTTCAATGCCAGTGCATGGTCTGTGCCTCGGGCGATGGCCACCACAGCTGTTAGACCAGTCGGGGCCCTCCCCATCCAAGAGGCACCCCACTCCACAACGGTTCCATCAGATTTTAGTGCCATCGAAGAACCCGATCCAGCCGCCACGGCGACGACACCCGATAGCCCAGCGGGCACATTGATTTGGCCTGCGGAATTGTCGCCGGTGGCCGAGACCGTGCCATCGGATTTGACGACCAGGACATGGCCATAACTTCCTGCAGAGACGAGAGCACTTCTGGAGACTCGGAACGCCTTTGCCTTGGCATCATAGAACAGACTCGGCGGCGGAATGAGCGCGATGTTGAGCGGGCTCACGATGCCATCATAAACGGTCACCGGCACCAAGAAGGTCACCGCTTTGTAGTTGGCGATGTCAGTGGGAATAAAGGTCACATTCTGGCTGGCGGGACCGGGGTTTGGGCTGGCGAATCGTGAGGAGAAAACGAAAGTGCCTGGCACGCTGGCGCTGCCTCCACTGAGGGTCGAAGAGCCAAGCTGCTGACCCAAGGTGATCGCGGATGCGGATGGCGCTAAGTTAATGGTGGGGGTCGCTGCATTCGCACCCTGCACGAGGACTGTGATGCTGGTGGTGACGGTGTTGTAGTTCACCAAATCGGTGGGCGTGAAGGTGAGACTTTGTGTGCTGGCGCCTGCCTCGGGAACATACGAGGGGGAACTGAAAGCGAAGGTGCCGTTCACACTGGCACTGCCACCGCTCGGTGCTGCCGCCGAGAGGGCCTGCCCTTCCGTGATGATCGCCGCGACGGGCAGCGATGTCAGTGTGGGGGTGGCTTTGGCGATGGTGAAATCCACCGTCTTGCTACCGCTGAAATTGGGATCGGTGGATGTGACCGTGAGAGTGTAGTGCCCCGCATTGGTCGGCGCCGTGGAACTCGCTGCGTAAGTCGTCCCAGCCCGACCTGAATAACTGTAGCTATAGGCAAAATTCCCCACACCGGTCGCAACGGCGGCGGGGATCGAGGTCTGCCCAGAACCATTACTCCCCCAACCAACTAGTGCTCCGTTGGACTTGAGCATCAGGAGATGGCCATTCCCGGCCGAAATGGCAATCACGCCGCTGCCGCTGGGGACGACTTGATTGGAGCTAACCGAACCCCAAGAGACCACGCTGCCATCTTGCTTCAACGCGTAGGACTCGTAGTCGCCGGAGGCGATGGCCACAACATTTGCGACGCTGCTTGGGACCGTGCATTGCCCCAAATTGTTTCGGCCCCATGCGACCACCGTGCCATCGGATTTCAAAGCGATGGAGTGGTCTTGCCCGGCAGCGATCGCGACAACGTCCGACAATCCCGCCGGCACCGTGGATTCGCCGTATTGATTCCCATCCCATGCCACAACGGTGCCATCGGATTTCAGGGCAAGCGCGTGATCCCAGCCCGCTGCGACGGCGGTCACGCCGGTGAGTCCCGCCGGGACGGTCAGAGCGTGATCTCGGGTGGTCGGCATGGCAGAGCCGCTGTCTTTCTTGCCAATAGCGGCCACGGTGCCATCCGCTTTCAAAACGACGCTCAATAGACCCCCACCTGCGACCGCGATTCCGTTGCTGATAGCTGGCGCCGGCGGGTCCAAGACAAAGTAAGGTGGATTGGGTGATGACGAATAACCGGTGTATGGGGCGAAGGACCCTTGAATGTTTGCGCGTTGGTTTTTGTCATTTAACCCCCATCCCACCAAGGTGCCGTCTGCTTTCAGGGCGACACTGTGGTAAAAGCCCGCAGCGACTTGAATGACTCCAGCAAGACTCGCAGGAACACTGGTTTGCCCATCCATATTCCATCCCCAAGCCACCACCGTGCCGTCGGCCTTGATAGCCAGCGAATGAGCCCACCCAGCAGCGATCTGCGACATCTGCGACACGGCATAGGTTTTGGCTGTGCCGTCATAAGTCATCGAAGGCGGCGCGATCAGTGAGATCGGCCGGGAAGAACTCGAGATAAGAAGTGGAACGCTGGCTGTGGCGGAGTTGTAGTTGGCGGTGTCGGTTGGCGTGAACGAGGCCTGAAGTGTGCGGGCGCCTGTGGCGAGGGTTGTGCCAGAGACGGGGCTATAAACAAAAGATCCAGCGACGCTGGCAGTCGCGTTGAGTTGCGATGCGGAGAGTGCCGTGCCGTAGCTGATGCTGGCCGGTGTAGCCCATGTGATCGCCGGCGTGGCCTTCGTGATTGTGAGGGTCTGGGTGGCGCTGCCTGTGTAGTTCGGATTGGTCACCGTAGCCGTGACCGCGTAGTTGCCGGCGTTGGTCGGTGGTGTCGACGTCGGGCCGTAGCTTGTGCCGCCGATGCCGCTGTAGCTATAGGTAAAGCCGGTGGAGATGCCGGAGGCAGTGGCGGTGAATGCTTTTTGCGTGCCGCTATAAACAAGGTTGGCAGGGGCGGTGAAGGCGATGTTGCTGGAGTTGAGCGCCACCGGGTTGACCGTGACTCCGACCGTGCAGGAAACTGGATTGTAGTTCACCGTATCTGCGGGCGTGAAGGTGACCGTGTGATTCGAGGTGCCGGCACTTGGAGTCGTGTTCGGGGTGCTGAACGCAAAAACGCCCAGCACACTCGCCGTGCCACTGCTCAAGCTGGAGGACGTCAGCGACTGGCCGTAGGAGATTGCCGAGGTGGTCGGGATGCTGGTGATCGTCGGCGTTGCCTTGGCGATGGCGAAGTCGAGGGTCTTCGTGCCCGTGTAATTCGAATCATTGATGGAGGCCGTGACGGTGTAGCTGCCGGCATAGGTTGGCGCCACAGTGCTCGGGCCGTAGCTCGTCCCCGCGCGACCCGTATAGGTGTAGGTGAAACCCGAGACACCTGCTGCCGTGGCGGCGTGGTTTTTTGAAAGTCCATTGAATGTAAGATCCGTGAGAGAAGGAAGAGTGATGTTTTGTGAGGAGAAGGCGGCTTTGGTGACAGTGATCGTCCCGGTGGCGACCGCCGGGTTGAAGTTGACCGAGTCGGTCGGGAGGAAAGTCACGCTGAGCGGGTGGGTGCCGACTGGCAGGATCGCTCCGATGGCCGGGGAATAAACCTTGTAGCCTGGAATGGGCGAGAAGTTGCCTTGGTTCCACCAATACGAGCTACTGGAGTCAACATGGCTGCTGTTGAGCGCGGTGCCGTAGGTGATGGAGTTCACGAGATTGATGTAAGACACTATTGGCGTCACTTTGTTGATCGTGAAATTCTGCGTGATCGAAGCGCCACTGCCGACGGCGGTGACCGTGTAGTCACCGGCATTTGTTGGCGCGGTGACCGAGGCGGCGTAGGTCGTTCCACCGCGACCTTGGTAGCTATAAGTGTAGGCCACATTGAATGTGTAGCTACGCCCGGGAAGGCCAACGGCTGGAAATTGAGTGACGCTTGCCGATGAAAGTTGCCCCGCACTGTTGTTGCCCCAAGCGATGATCGTGCCGTCGGACTTGAGCGCGATGGAACTATTCAAGCCAGCGGCGAGGGAAATCACACCGACTCCGCGCGTCGTAGCGGGGATATCGGAAATGGTTCCCCAGCCCACGACACTGCCATCGGATTTTAAGGCCAGCGCGTGCGAGAAACCGGCCTGGATGGCGACTACCCCCGTGAGACCAGTCGGCATATTCGCGGCCCAACCGCTTCCGTTATTTGTGGTATTCCCCCAAGAGGCCACTGTGCCATCGGACTTGAGGGCCAAGCAAAAATCCCAGCCCGCCGAAATCGCCGTAATGCCGCTCAATCCCGCGGGGATAGCCCCTCGGCCATTCATTTCATTTCCCCAGTAAACCACCGTGCCATCCGACTTGAGGGCGACTGAGCCGAGGCCGCCTGCAGCCACCGCAACCACATTCGAGAGGCCGGCGGGAACATTGCACTGGCCTTGGGAGTTATCACCCCAAGCGACCACGGTGCCATTCGATTTCAAAGCCAGCACATGATCTCGGCTCGCCGAGATTTTAGTCACGCCCGTGAGGCCCGCAGGCAAGTCACTTTGATAAGCTCCCCAGGCGACCACGGTACCGTCGGACTTCAAGGCGACAGAGAGATCATCACCCGCCTGGACGGCAACGACACCGTTCAACCCAGCTGGCACAGCGGTTTGCCCGTAGGTATTCCCTCCCCAAGCCAACACCGTGCCATCTTTTTTCAGAGCAAGCGTGTGGTTGTTGCCGCTGGAGACAGCGACCAGGGAGTTGAGCGTGGCGGGAAGGAATTGCTGCCCGTAACGGAACCAGCCGAAGCTCACTACCGTCCCATCGGCTTTGAGGGCGATCGTGTGTTCGGAACCCGCGTCGATCGCGACGACCTCCGCGAGACCGGCGGGAATGTTGGTGATGCCGTAGTTGTCACGATCGCCCCAGACGACGACTGTGCCGTCGGACTTCACTGCGACCGAGTGACTGGTGCCCGCTGAAATCGCCACCACGCCCTTGAGGCCTTCTGGAACCTGCGACTGGAATGATCCGTTGTTGCCCCATGCAACCACGGTGCCATCCGACTTAAGAGCGAGGCTGTGCCATTCGCCGGCGGAAATGGCCACCACATCGGTCAGGTCGGCAGGCGGAGTGGCGTAGTTGTAGAAACCCACTCCCCAGGCGACGACAGTGCCATCAGACTTGAGCGCCATGCTGTGGCTGGCTCCTGCCGAGATGGCCACGATGCCGCTGAGGCCAGCTGGCACAGTCGTCTGACCACTCGAGTTTGACCCCCAGGCAACAACCGTGCCGTCAGACTTGAGCGCGAGGTTGTGGTTTTTTCCTGCCGAAATCGCCACGACACCGCTCAAGCCGGCGGGGATGCTCGACTGAGATTGCCAATTCGATCCCCAAGCGACCACGGTGCCGTCCGACTTGAGGGCCAGAGTGTGATAACCGCCAGCCGATACGGCGACGACATTATTGAGACCGGGTGGCACATTGGTTTGGCCATCGTTATTGGTTCCAAATGCCGATACCGTGCCATCCGACTTGAGGACGACCGAATGTAGGACGCCGGCCGATACGAAAGGCTCATTGCGAGGCGCGATACCGCTTTGGAAACTTTTTGGCGATCCATCGTAAGTCAGGCTGCCCGGCGGGTAGAGCGTCGCGGAAGGCGATGACTCGCGATTGGCCAGACCATAGAGATTGAAGCTGCCGCTGGCGGGATTGATGGTGATCGTGGCTGATCCGCTGGAGTCCGCCAGATACTTGTAGTCGATGCGAATTCCGTTGTTGTTTCCAAACGCATTTTGATTCACGGCGACCTGTCCCATCGCGCTTTGCAAGGTGAAGTCCCGGCTCGCGGAATCTGCTCCGACCGAAAATAGCGACAAGACATAGCGCGTGCCGGGGCTCAAGCCACGGAGCGTCACCGTCTGGACGGCGCTGCTGCCATAGATGAAATCGTTGGCGAGGCTTCGGCTAGCATCACTGAGATTGTTGTCATCGTTGGCCGTGAAATTGCCGAAGTTTGTCGTGGAGAGCTTACCGTTGACCGACGGGTTTCCGCCAGAGATGCCGGTGAAGGTGATCCCGCCGAGGGCAAAGGAACCAGACGCACCAAACGAGTAGGCGTGGGTGTATCGATACTTTGGATCAAGACCGCTCGTCGCCGCCGCAGTCCACGGCACGATCGTCCAGCGGGCGGCATCGACCTTCAGTTGGATCGCCGTCGCCGAGGCGAGCTGGCCATCCCAAGCTTTGATCGTAAAGGCATTCTGCAGGCCAGTGGTGCCGACTGCTGGCGCCCAGCGCAGCTTTTCACCAACCGAAACCAGAGTGGTTCCCGGCACGACTGCGGCCCAAGCGGAGCCAATCCATTTTTGCATTGTTCCGGAGCTGACCGCCTCGATTCGAAACGAGATCGCATCCCCATCGACATCCGCCTCATCGGCCGCGGCAGCGATCGAGGTGTAAGAAATTTCCATGGGCTCGCCTTCCGTCTGACCCGAGATGATGTCGACCGCCGTAAGCGTGGGTGCATCGGTGCCTGGTGAAACCGACACGACCGCCTGCACCGGAGTGGCGGACTCCAGCGGGCCATCATCACGCGCCACCACTTTCAATGCGGACTGCGGCCCGTTGACATTGGGATCAGGAGTCCAGTAACCAGTCAAACTCGCGGTGATCACTTTGTTGTTCGACGCATTCCACGGCGTGGCGCTGCCCTCGCTGGTGCCGATTTTCAAGCTGCCGGTTGTGACTTCCTTCACCACGAAACCGGTGACCGCGCTGTCGATATCTGCCTCGTCGCCCTTTGCCATCAAGTCTGCAAAAGTGATCGGAATCGGCGAATCCTCGTTACCTGCGGTGACGGGACCTGAAAAATTCGTGAGCGTCGGCGAGTCGTTGATCGCTCCGACGGATACCTTCACCGTCTTGGTTGCCGCGGAATAAAGCGTACCGTCGTAAGCCTTGATCGTGAAAGCGTCACGCACGCCGTTGACCGTGGCGGGCGGCGTCCAAACGAGGCTTTCGCCCTCAGCGATCGATGTCGTTCCGGCGGTGACTGCCGTGCCATTTTTCGTCAGGGTGCCGCCGAGAATTGATTCGATGCGGAAAGAGATGGGATCGATGGCCCAGCCATTCGCGATGGCGTGGACCGTATTGTTCGGATCCGTCGCCTCCACAGCGGCGGCAAGTGTTGCGTAGGAGATGGTCAGCGGCGCGTTCTCGACCCCGCCCGGAATCGTCGCCGCTGATGTGCTGGCAAAATCCGGGGCCTGATTGGTGATTATGAGGGTCACCGGCAGAGTACTGCTTCCAAATCCATTGGACGCGGTAATGTTCACCTGATACACGCCGGCAGTGCCGCTACGAGCCCATCCCGAGATGGTGCCGTATGAATTGATCGTCAACCCAGCCGGCAACCCGCTAGCGGTTAATGTCCAGGCAGGGGTTCCGGTCACATGCCATACTTCGTCGAAGTAGCTGCCGACGGCCACCGTATGTGTCGTCACTACCGTTGAGGCGCCATAAAAATACGGAACCTGGATGTACAAACTTACAGGGTAGGGATCTCTTGCGAAGCCATCTCGTGGTTGCACCGAAATATTGTTGTAACCCGCCGATATAGGAAAGGTAGCCGTGAAAGTGTCTCGGTACTTTTGGGCGGGATTGCGAGTGGCAGTTATGTATTTCGTCGCAACTATTCTTTTGTTGAGAACAATATAAACATCTCCATTGGTTGAACGAACATCACCAGCGTAGTAGTAGCGTCCAGTAATATTATACTCCATCGTCACAGTGACCGTTCCATCTAGATTACCCCTGTGGTTCAATAATTTGACATCTGTGGTTTCGACTTGGAGCGAGACACCCGCCCGTTCATATTCCGCGTGATTTGCCAGCAGTCCCGAGGAAACTTCTCCCACCTTGTATTCAAGAAAAGTGTCACCGCCGATCCCTGTCGGATTCGTGCTTGCTGCAACACTCGCACCGGCCAACGCCGCCAGCTTACTCACGAAGGTTTTCCCGGCATCACTTTCCGCGACCCGGCACCCGTAGATAAGAATTTGTGCATCAGCCGAAAGGGATTCTTTCCACTTGGCAATCTGGCCGGAGCGTTTGTCCAACGTAGCGAGGTCGATTGTCTTCCCACCAAACCGAAGCACGCCATCCTCACCGTGGGAGATCACTCGAAGAACGTCTACGCGGCCGAAGCCGCTAAGCCCTGAGGAAATCTGATCCACCACATCCCGACGACCATCCACCAAGATGACCCTGGCATTGGCAATCTCTTGCTTCGGAATGTCAGCTGCGAGGGCCGAATCGATTACAACGACTGGCTGGACTTTTTGAATCTCACCGGGAAGTTCTCCAGCCAAAAGCAGATTGCCCAAAAGGAAAAAGTGGAAATACCTTCCAGCCAGTTTTTTTAAACAAAATGGAACTTGATTAACTACGTGAAACATAAGGTTAACCTTTCTATATTAACCTATTACCCAAAAAAAGATAGGGTCTTTCTTCCTCAGGATGCCATTCACTGCAAGGCATTGAGAAGGATTTTCCTGTATTTATCCTTTTGATTTATAATTACCTGTTGCTTAATAGTTTCCATCCGTTTCTTTAGAAATGAGCAAGGGCACATCCAATAATTCCCTCGACCGATCCGAACGGAGACTCCCACCCGTCCCGCTCCAAGATCAGGCCAAATACTGCTTTGGTACTTCGGCTTACCGAACCAGACCTACCTAAGTCTTGGCACCACGATCAGCAGTTACCGACAATTTTCCATCCGAGAACCGGACCACCAATTCGCTTTGTTTCTTCGCCGCCGCCACGCCTCGGATCAGTTTTCCATCCAGTGATTGAACCAGTGCATACCCGCGTTTCAGTGTCTCTTCCGGGCCCATTGCCCGCAAACGATCCATCGCCGCCCGAACACGGAGTGAGAACTCCCTCAATCTTTGTTCAGGTCGCAACGTCGCCCACCTTCCCAACAAACCTTCCGCATACTGCTTTCGATACCGCCAGCCGCTTTCCAGCCCCCGACTCAACTGCAACGCCAGTTCGTCCACTCTTTGACTACTCATCTCCACCATCTTCCCCGGCTCACGAAACACATAACTCCCTGCCAAATCCCCCACGCGCCTCTTCTTTTCCTCCAAAAACTGAAGGGTGGCTTCATGAAATCTTTCCGCCCACTCCCGAACCTCCTCCCGCCAATCCTCGTCCGGCCGACTGACCACCTCAGCCGCCGCTGAGGGAGTCGGCGCCCTCAAATCCGCAACAAAATCACAAATCGTAAAGTCCGTCTCATGCCCGACTCCGCTGATCACCGGGATCGGACTCGCCACCACCGCCCTCGCGACCACCTCCTCATTGAACGCCCACAAATCCTCCAAACTTCCTCCTCCTCTTACGACCAGCACCACATCCGCCATTTTTCTTCGACCAATCTCTTCAATCGCCTCCGCTACCTCCTCCGCAGCCCCCTCACCCTGAACCTTCACTCCAAACACCGCCAACTGAACCCGAGGACATCTTCGCTGTAGGACATGAATCGCATCCCGAACCGCCGCTCCAGTCGGACTTGTAACCAGCACGACCCGCTCCACAAAATCAGGAATCTCTCTCTTCCGTTCCGCTGAAAAAAGTCCCTCTGCCTCCAGCTTCCTTTTCAAATCTTCAAATCGTTGGTGTAAATCCCCCTTTCCAGCAGGTTGGAGATTTCTCACGATCAACTGATACGCCCCACGAGGCGCGTACACCGACACTTCCCCCTCTGCCACCACCTTCGCCCCATCCTGTGGTTGCACTCCTAAACGCAATGCCGACCCCTTAAACAGCGCACAGGGAATCTGGGACCCCTCATCCTTCAAGGTGAAGTAGTAGTGCCCAGAAGATTGATGCCTCAGATTGGAAATCTCCCCCTGCACTGAAACCTCCCCCACCTGATCCTCCAGAATCTCCTTAATCTGCGCCGTCAGCGCAGACACACTCAGCGGTTCAACCCGATTCACTTCGGCCGTTGAATCCTCTGAATCGCCGTCGCCTTGCCCGTCTCTTCATCCACATCGATCACCACCCCATCCAGTTGAATCCCCCCCGTAGCTAGGTGCATTTTCACAGGCATCAAGGTCCGAAACCGATCCACAATGAAACTTTTCTCCCGCCCAATCACAGAATCGTGCGCTCCACAGAAGCCCACATCCGTAATGTATGCCGTTCCTCCGGGCAAAA
>JBIKTM010000038.1:0-9365 GCA_044348085.1 Methylacidiphilales bacterium
GGTTGCCTGATCGCGGCCAACGGCCGTTACCGCACGATCGTGATGCCCGAGGTGGAGCTCCTACCCTTGGCGGTAGCCCGCAAGCTCGAGGAATTTGAGAAGGGGGGGGGGGAAGTGATCTGGGTGAAATGCCTTCCTCAACTGGGCGACACTCCGGAGGAGCACGAGAAGGTGAAGTCGATGTTTGCCAGAAAAGAGATTTTGTCTCCTGGTCGAGTGGCCGAGGCGATCGGGACGGCTTTGCCTCCCGGTTTCGCAGTGCAGACCGGTCCGGAGGTGTTGACGGCCCGCTTTACTCGGGACGGGCGCCGCATCACTTATCTGGTCAACTACCAAGCGGACAAGGTGACGGTGCCGGTAACGTTGTCCTCGGGAAGCGGTCGTGCTTTTGATGTCTACAACCCGATGGACGGCACGATCCAACATCAGGAGCTTCCTGGCACGCTGACCATTCAGGGGAACAGCAGTCTCATGGTGGTGGAATCCCCTAGGTAATCGGTGCTATCCCTTCAAACCCTTTCACCGGCCAGATTCTCGTTATTTTTTTTCAGTCCAGGATGGTGAAAAGTTCTGCTTTTGACCTGGCCTTTGACATTAAAAATATCCACACCTTTTAAAATATGTATAAGTACATAACAGATAGAGTAATACAGATAATATGAGGTTTTTTAGGATGGCAATAAAGTCCTGAAGAATGGCAGTATCATTCTAGCGAATTTCAGTACTAATAATAGAGTATGTGTATGAATCTTATGTTTACAAAAAAATCCATGTCCACTCGGGCACGGTTTTACTCATGTAGACCAGTAAGAAAAAACTCATAGAAAACAAAATTCATGAAAAACAAAACTATGAAAAACAAAACTATGAAAAACAAATCCATCCTATCCTTGGCCTGCGCACTCGTTTTGCTTTGCCTTGGTGGCCAAGCAAACGCTGCATTAATCGTGCTCAATGGGGACTTCAGTAATCTAACCGGTTTAACTTATGAGGGGGGCCCCTGGTATTCTGGCATTCCCAGTGGCTGGAACACTGACTTTTCAAACACGATTTACACACTCAAATATACCGGCATTTCTAATGGCACTAGTGATTACGTTGCCAACTTGTCCCAGCTCACCTCTACGTCTCCTAGTTTCTATGCTCTCAGTCAAAGCGTCGGAACTACGGATTATACAGGTGATGTCACTGTGAAATTTGATCTATCAAATATTAATGGCGGCGGGTACGATGTGGGTGTTGCGATCTTCCAAGGACCCAACTTCAACACTCTCCTTGCGAATCGTAGTATTCAGGACGTTTTCCCCGATGTTAACGGGGTCCCCCAAAACGGTGTTGGAACCTTTGAGCTCAAAGCGAGCTCTGTCGCCTCCGGAAGCCTCCTACAGATCGCTTTCTGGACAACTGGGGGCACCCCAGGTCTGGACAATGTCTCGATTTCGCAAGTTCCCGAGCCTTCCACGGGTTCGATGATGGGATTGGGATTAGCTGGGCTCGTTGCTACCCGTTTTTTACGCCGTAAAAGCAGTTAGGCTTTGCCTGACTGGGGTTTGCCTAATTTTGGCGGAATCCTGCTAGCAAAGGGTAGATTACCGCCTTAAAATCTCTTATGGAGAAAAACTTGAAATCAGTTTTCCACCAGAAAGCCCCAATCGATAAGAGGCCATTTACCCAAGCCATTTTTGTGGGCATCGCGGTCGTGTTGCTTGGTTGGGGCGCCCCGACCCACGCCCAAGAACTCATCACCAACGGCAGTTTTACCGATGGTCTGACCGGTTGGTCTCCGACCGATTGGGGCACTGGTGGAAGCTCTGGCCTCAACGCCAACGGGCCCGCAAACACCTCTGCGGCCTCAGGCAATTACGCCTACGCAGGCGGTGGCGCCTACAACCTGCTCACCCAAAGTATTAGTGGCCTCACGACTGGCAGTGCATATCGGCTCACATTTCTTGCTGGAAGCAAATCTGGTCAAGGGAACGCCAACGGGGTTCTGTCTCTTTTTGACGGGCTGGCGGGCAATTACAACAGCGCCAGCTTCGATTACAACCCGAGTGATGCCGTGTTCGGGAGTTACACCGTCGATTTCACTGCCCGCGGGGCAACCGATCTTTGGCTCCGGAGCGACAGCACCTATGCGGCTTACGACAATGTGTCGGTGACGGCGATAGGCAGCGTGGAGAATGCCTTGAACTACAGTTCGGCCTCCGGCTACTCGCAGATCTCATCGGCGCTGACGGGG
Organism: Methylacidiphilales bacterium; assembly: GCA_044348085.1. Taxonomy (GTDB): domain Bacteria; phylum Verrucomicrobiota; class Verrucomicrobiia; order Methylacidiphilales; family Verrucolacustridaceae; genus Verrucolacustris. Next base: position 2,240 of record JBIKTM010000038.1, read on the forward strand.
AGTGGCAAGGTAACTGTGAACGCCGGCACTGGCGGCTTGACGCTGGCCGCTGCAAACACCCACACCGGCGGCACGGAAGTCACTGGCGGCATTCTTTACGTGAACGGTGCCGGCACTTTGGGCGCAACCGACGGGGCCGTCACAGTCTCCGGTGGGGGCATACTCGATCTGCGCAACCAGCAGATCCTCACCGGCACCATTTCCATGAATAACCAGAATGCCAAGATCATCAGTGCCAGCAGCACCGGTTCTATCGTAAACAACGGCGGGGCATTCCAGTTCGGTGGCGGTTCGCTTGAAGTTCCGATGTCCGGCACCGGCGGTCTAAACGTGACCGGGGGTGGCCAGATCACCTCCGCAAACTCCTACACGGGTGCCACCACGATCTCGGGAACGACCGGATGGTTTGGAACAGACCAACTTTTCGTTGCCAACGTCGACGCCTTGGGTGCAGCCTCCGGTGACCTGACCATCTCTGGTGGATATGTCAATCTGACAACTTTAACAATTACCCGCTCCGGCAATTTAACGATCTCCGGGGGCTCATTAGAAAACGGAACCCTGAGCAAGAGTGGAAGTGACTACAACATCCAAGGAGGCTCGGTTGGCGCTTCGCTCACCGGCACTGCGGGATTGACCAAGAGTGGCTCAGCCACCGCTGCTCTCGGCGGCGCAAATACCTACTCCGGCGGCACGACCATCAATGGCGGCACCCTCAGCCTGTACACGGCCGATGGCTTGGGTAACGCCGCTGGTGCGGTCACGGTCAACACCGGTGGTACCCTCTACACCCACAGCGGTCTGACAATTTCCCGCACGGGAGATGTGACGGTGAACGGTGGCTGGTTGACGACCGACAACAACAACTTTGGGACCATTAGTGTCAGCGGCGGTAATTTCATTGCTAACAATGCGGCCGTTTTGGCGGTCAAGCTCGCCGGCACGGCAGGATTGACGGTCGGGGGGGCAGGGGAAACCTATCTCTGGACGGACTCATCTTATACGGGGGCTACAGTGATCAGTAGCGGGACACTGACCTTGGGCGGGAATGGAGCGATCTCGAGTCAAAGCAGGTTGCAAATTGACTCGGGGGCTGCGGTCAATCTGACAGGTGCTTATGCAGCAAACAATATCAACCGGGAGTTCGCCGGACTGACCGGCGCGGGGGTCTTGTATGGAGAGGGCGGCACCGTGACAATCAACAAGGCCTCCGACACCGACATCTTCAGCGGTGATATTCAAGGCGCGCAGGGTTTGATCAAATCCGGGGCAGGAACTTTGGCTTTGGGCGGGGCTTCCAGTTACACGGGGTCGACCTATGTGAGCGAAGGTCGTCTGGTGGTGGCCCACGCCGATGCTTTGGGCCGCACGGACGGCGGCACGGTGGTGGCGAGCGGTGCACAACTAAGGATCAACTCCCTTGCCGACACCGTTTTCCCCGCAGAACCCCTCATCCTCAGCGGACAGGGATTTCCCAATGGCGGAGCGCTGCGAAATGCAACAAACAACAACATTTGGCAGGGCGCGATCGCTTTGGCGGCCAACGCTACGATCGGAGCCGCTAGCGGTACCACTCTCACCTTAGCGGCGGCCTCCGGTGCCACTTTGAATCTGGGCGCCTACGACCTGGTGGTTGACGGGGCCGGCACTGTACAGGTGAGCGGTGGAATTGCCGGTTCGGGCCAAATTTCTAAGACCGGCAGCGGCCAACTGGTAATTAGCAATTCTGTTCTCGTTGCCACGATCCAGTCCAACTCCATTACCGTGACTTTTGCCAGTGCGCCAACCGCCGGAACTTACGCAGTATTGTCAGGTCCCGTTGACTCGGCCTCGCTTACGGGGGTGACGGTCAATGGTCTGGATAGCAGCAAAACCGCTACCGTGGTGAACTCCCCTAACCTAGTGGTTGAAGTGACAGGCGGGTCAACAGAACCCACCTTCGAAGATACCTATTCGGACACCGATCCTGAGGCAATTGATTCGGTCAATGGTTTGGCCTACCTGATGAACTACGCGCTCGGCGGCACTGGACCTGGTTCTAATCCTGCTTTGCCGGTGCTGACCTCCGACGCCAGCAGCCTTACGTTGACGGCGAACATCCGTAACAGTGGTCAGGGTGTGAGTGTGGTTGGGCAATACGCTTACGATTTGGCGGGTCCATGGACTGACGTGGCTTTAACCCCCACCGGTGTATCCAGCAGCGTGGCGAATACGACGCTGAAAAGTTTCTCCCAAGCCGTGGAGTCTAACAAACCGAGAAAGTTTCTTCGTCTTAAAGCGGTCGTGCCCTAAGCCTTTTCCTCGTTACCCAAAGCTTTTTATCCTCAAAAAAATCTGGCGGAACTATGCTTGCTTTTGGCGATTATATCCGTGCTCTGGGGAAGTTTGTTTTGTAATTTTGTAAGCATGAACATTTCCATTATGAATTCAAAAGTCCTGACACTCACTGTTTTTATGGCCGTGGCATTTACGGCTTGGGCTGAAAAACCGAAGGAGGAAAAAGGGAAGCTCGCCGTGAAGAACGGTGACTTTACCGACCTTTCCGGGCTGCAGGAGATGCCCAATTCATGGTATGCAGGATTGCCGAACGGTTGGTCAGGCCTTCTCTGGGAAACCTGCAACGTCTGGAATGACGGTACGGGCAACATTATCGCTAATGTGAGTACTATAAGCAAAATCTCTCCCAAGTTTGTCGCCTTCACCCAGGATGTGGGGATGGTCTCCGCCTCATCCGAAGTCACTCTGACCTTTGAGGTTTCCGAACCTTGGAGAAACATGGAGTTCGAACTCGGTGCGGCGATCTTTGACGGGGTCACCGACGTGGCCCTAGCCAAGGGGGATTTTAAAAAGCCCGGCACTCATTCGGTCAAGGCGGACATCGTTGCTTCTGGGACCAGAGTGAAGATCGGCTTTTGGGCGCCCATAGGCACGCCGGGAATCGATAACATCAAGATCGAGTCGAAACCTTTGCGCTAGTTTTATAACCCTGCGTTTGTACGGGGGGCAGAATCGGTTTGGATGGCACCCAAAGGAAATCACGATTGGGCCTCAACGCTTTTCCCGGCTCTTCTCTGTCAGCGGCGGACGCCTCTGACTGGGCGCAATACATATGGCACGCTGGCCATAGCTACCGCCCTAACGTTTCCTCTAAAATCTACTGACTGATCGGCGGAACGAGCGGTAGGTCGAGCCAGGCTAGGCCGATGTGGCGCCGCATGTGGCTCACGCTCTCGCCGGGTGCGCCGTCATAGAGAATGGCCAGGCGGCCGTTGCGTACGATGATTCCCGGAAGGCCGATGCAGCGCTTCGCCCAAGTGCAGTTTTTTCCGTCGAGCACGACGGCCTTATGTTCTGGATTCCAGTGGTTCGGGTCCTTTGACCAATAGACCCAGATGGCATCGGTAAATTCCTCGGGATTTCCCTCGATGGATTCAGGCATGTTCGCGGGGTTGATGTCCGCCTTGGAAAGGATGCCGACGTGGTTGGTGAAGAGGAACCAGTAGCCGTTGGACGGCTCGTAGTAGAGGTCGGAATTCTCGATCTGGTCATCCAGCGGCGCGACTGGCTCCGAATCGAGCGTCCAGGGTCCGTCGAGGTCCTTGGTGCGGGCGATTCCTAAGGTCCGCTTGACCTCGCATCCCCGGCCAAAATCCTTTTTCACCGAGGCACTGAAGAACTGGAGGAACTCGCCGCCGTGCTCGATGATGCGTCCCGGGCTGGCGGTATCCTGGTAGTAGCTTCCCGGCTGCGGCAGCCACGGGGTGATGTCGTAGCGTTTGCGCCACGGACCCCTTGGCGAATCGGCCTCAGCCTTGAGCGTGAGATAGGGGAACGACGGGATGAAATTCGGTGCCGGGGTGACATTCGGGCTTCCAAGGTAAAACATGTGCCACTTGCCACCATGTTTGGAGACTGTGCCGTAGGAGGCGGTGGCGGAGTCCGGGCTGCCCGGTTTCCCGCATGCGATGATCGGGCCATGGCGTTTCCAATGCACAAGGTCGGTGCTGGTGGCGAGGCAAACTAGCCAAGCGTTCAGCCCTGAACCGTCGTAGGTCATGTGATAGAGCCCCTCGTGTTCGAAGACCCATGCCTCGCGCGCACCGAGGTAGTCGCAGCCTTCAGGCCCTTGGCCGTATTCGAAAACAACGCCCTGGTCGCTGGCCTCCATGCGGAATTTCGCGGAGTTGCGTCCGTCACGGTAATGGGATTGGGTCATGGATGGTCTCGTTTTTGAGGGAGTAAGGTTGTTGGGTGTGGAGTCCATTTTGGCCATTTTAACACATATGCCGTCGCCAAGGCAGGTGATCAAGGGTTGGATACGATCCTACAAAAATCAGTACCGAATCTCCAAATTTCGACCCAATCTGCAACATCTTTAAAGTAGCTTCCTGATGCTGGAAAAGTTGATCCCCGGCCGAGAATTCTCCGATGGGGAATGAGGATTCTACAAAAAAATACGTGGTTATTTTCAAGATTTTTCGGGCCGTTCGTTGTATCATATTCCGGTGCGAATCGTCCCAGCCATCTCGGTATTGATTGCTTGTGCCGCGATACTCACTTCGTGCGATCATCCAACCGCAAATGGGTCGGCAAAGTTCTTTGTCCGCGATTTCGGAGCCTTGCCCAATGACGCGCAGGCCGATGGTGAGGCGATCCGCAAGTGCATCGCGTCGGCCCAGGCGTCCGGCAAACCGGCCGAGGTGGTCTTCCAGGTTGGGACCTACCGTGTGGACACGGCGCCTGTGGTGGGCGGTGAGCTGGTTTCTTTGCCTGTCCGCGGGTCGCGCGATCTCACCCTGCGGGGCGCGAAGGGCGGCACCACAACGCTCGTCTTCACGAATCCCTCGGCCGTCGGTGTGCTCTTTGAGGGCTGCACCGACGTTGCGATCAAAGACCTCCAGTTGGATTACGATCCACTGCCGTATGCCAGCGGGACCATCGCGTCGGTGGACCCGCAGGGCGGCACATTCGACCTCGATCTTGAAGTCGGATCGCTCGCTTTCGATCATCCCGCCTTCTTGCCTGAAAACGCCAAGGCCCTTTGGGGAATAACCGTGCGTCCTGATCCAGTCCACGGAACAACCCGCTACGGGCCGAACGTCACCGGAGGCGGCGCGAAGATTTCTCTGGTGGAAGGCCGTCGTTGGCGGCTGGGAAGCAACCAATGGTTCTGGCCACCCTGTACCGTCGAGGAACTCAAGCCGGGAACACGCTACGTCCACATACCGCGTACCTACGGCGCGGGCGTCTGCTTCCGCAATTCCACTAACGTTCGCGCTGAGGGCGTGACGATCCTGGCCTCGCCGGGCCTGGCGTTTCTGCCCATCCTCTGCGGCGGGGAGATTGCGTTTGTTGACTGCCATGTGCGCGTGGTGCCTGGTCGGCCGCTCTCGTCGAATGCGGACGGCATTCACGCCCGCGGCCTGCGCGGTAAGATCCTCATCGAGAGATGTTCCTTCGAGGGCATGTCGGACGACGCGATCAACATCCACAGCAGTGCCATTCTCGTGCAAAACATCGTCTCGCCGTCCGAGATCATCGCGCCGGAGCACACCTGGAGCGTGCGGCCCGGCGATGAGCTGGTCGTCATGGATCCGCAAACGCTGGCGGAAAAAGGCCGCACGACCGTGGCCTCCTCGGAGCCCGGGCCGGGCGGCACACACATCCGGTTCACCAAACCGATCGATGGATTGAAGGCGGGAGGGAGCTTTGCCGAGGCGGACCGGATCTACAACCTATCTGAAGCGGGCAGCCCGTTTGTGATTCGGGAGTGCAAATTTCTCTCGTTCCGTGGACGCGGGATTCTGGCGAGCTCGGCGGGGGGCGTCATCGAGCGGAACCGGTTTGAAAACAACGAGGGATGGGGGATCGATCTCGGCTTCGGCGAGCGCCTCTATGGCGAAGGCCCGCCCCCGGGTAACCTTGTTATCGCGGATAACGAGTTCATCGGTAAAGGCGGCATCCTGCCGGCCATTATGGTCCACGTGACCATCGATTTTGTGGCGAGCATGCAAGGGTCGCGGCCCGCGGATCGCGGGGTCCGACCATTCCGGAACCTTACGATCCGTGGCAACACGTTTGAAAATCTTTCCGCCCCCGCAATTCGCCTTGGCGGCGTTCAAGGCGCGATCCTCGAGAATAATGTGGTCAAGCGCACAGGACCGGCGAAGTCGCTCAAATCCGCCGCAGTGGAAGTTGATAACAGCGCCGGTGTTGTCATCAGGGGACTGACCGTCCAGGACCCGGGATTCGCATCCGATCTGATGCTCGGAAGCCTGCTGGAGCCGGGAGGGCAGGGGGTCAAATTTGAACCAGCTGGACTCCAGGTGGATGATCAAAGAAAGTAAAATCGCATTGCCTATAAAAACCCTTTCCCGCTTTGCGGTGGGCGACCAGATCGTCCGCTACCTGATCGATTCCGAAAGCCAGTGCGTCGGACTGGAGATCATTCCGCGCTCGATGGGCAATCTCGTCGTCGGGAGGAGGGAGCTCCTGGACGAGCCGGCCTTGGCCTCGCTGCCTGCGCGCTGGCTCCCCATGCGCGCATGGAAAGTTGATTCCCTAGTGCAGGTCGGGCTAGTCGGGGTGCCCGGCCCTGGTCGGTTCGCCCAGGGGCGGACGCTACGCAACGGCTCCGCCACCGAAAGCCTGAAATTTTCCAGCCAGCGCAAAAAGGGGAACCGGATTGTCACCGTGCTGAAAAGCGCCCTGGGCTTTACGTGCGAACATTCGCTCGCATGGGCCAAGGGAGGGGAGGTTTTGGAGTGCAAAACCCGCTTCATCAACTCATCTCGCAAGCCACTGACCTTGGCGATGCTGTCGAGTTTTTCCCTCGGCTCCCTCTCGCCGTTTCATGCGGACGAAGCACCGGAAAAGCTGTGGCTGCATAGGTTCCGCAGCGCCTGGACGGCCGAGGGTCGACCCGAGAGTCGTCGGCTGGAGGAACTGCAGATCGAGCGCTCATGGATTGGAGGCTCGGTCACATGCGAGCGCTTTGGACAGGTCGGCTCGCTTCCGGTGCGCGGGTTTTTCCCCGTTGCCGCCATCGAGGACACCGAGGCCGGGGTCACCTGGGCGGCCCAAGTCGCGTGGGCTGGCTCGTGGCAGATGGAGGTTTACCGCCGGG
>JBIKTM010000001.1:0-228095 GCA_044348085.1 Methylacidiphilales bacterium
ACCGTACCCGCCACGATCATGAGATCGGATTGGCGAGGGGAAAAGCGCATCACTTCCGCTCCAAATCGCGCAATATCAAAACGACTGGAAGCAGAGGCCATAAGCTCAATAGCGCAGCAGGCCAACCCCATCGGCATTGGCCAAAGTGAGTTTTTTCGCATCCAATTGACTGCAGCATCCAATGTGGTGAGGACGACATTGCCCTCAACCTTTGAGTTATAGCCAATTTCGCTGGTGCTCATCGACATAGGTGAAGCTAGTCACGGTTTTTCACAGGGCAAGACCCGTAGGATAGGAATCAGTCCCGCTTGACCCTGCTATTAACTCTATGCATCCAAGAGGGATGCCCTTTGCTGTTCTGGACATGGGAGCCCCCCCTCCCCCTTGGATCCTCGCCCCTTTTATACTTTTATTAGGGGGGATAGCCATTGGGCCCCTGCTCGCACCCAGAATCTGGCATGATAGATACCACGTATTTGCAGTCGGGTTGGCTGCTGTAGTGGTCGTCTACTACCTCATTGGAAGAAGGCAGGTTGACCCCCTGATCCACGCCCTACAAGAGTACATCAGCTTTATGGCCTTGATCGGATCTCTTTATGTGGTCACGGGAGGGATCCGGCTCGGAGTTTCAGGTGAGGCTACCCCAAGTCGTAACGTTGCCTTTCTGGCGTTAGGGTCAATTCTGGCAAATTTTATTGGGACCACAGGGGCAGCTATGCTCCTGATTCGTCCTTGGATTCGAATGAACAAGTACCGAGTAACCGGATTTCACATAGTTTTTTTCATCTTCATTGTCGCGAATGTAGGTGGTTGTCTAACCCCAGTTGGGGATCCCCCGCTTTTCTTGGGCTATCTTCACGGTGTCCCTTTTTTTTGGACCCTGATTCATCTTTGGCCTGACTGGTTAATCGTCGCAGGGCTGCTACTTACAGCCTTTTACATTTTTGATTTCCTAAACTTCCGCCGAGCCCCACAACCAGTTCGCCAAAAAGAGACAGCACAAGAGACTTTTCGGATCGATGGACTTCGGAACTCCTGGTTTGTTGCAGTCATTCTGGGTGCCGTTCTTCTGAGGGGTGCTGGCGTCCCTTGGGGCATACCCGAAATCATTATGGCCGGAGCTGCGTGGATCTCGCATCGCCTTACTAACCCCATCATTCGCCAGCAAAACGATTTTTCATTCGAGCCCCTCAAGGAGGTCGCGTGGCTTTTCTTTGGAATTTTTGCAACACTCGTGCCGATCATTCACGCTCTGACAGCCCACTCAAAGAGTTTTCTGCACCCAACCGATCTTCAACTCTATCTGCTCACGGGCTCTTTATCCGCAGTGTTGGATAATGCCCCCACCTACCTCACCTTCTTGACACTCGCCCTCACCATTCACGAGCCTCAACTGCACCTGCTCAACCCCGCCGACGTGGCTCTGTTTGCGAACCAATGCCCAAAAACATTGGCCGCGATTTCTCTAGGAGCAGTTTTCTTTGGTGCAGTGACTTACATCGGGAATGGACCCAACCTTCTCGTAAAATCTATTGCAGACTCGGCAAAAATTAAAATGCCCACCTTTTTTGGTTATATCTTCAAGTACAGCATTCCAATTCTCATTCCCATCCTCTTCTTGGCGGGCTGGATCCTTTCCCGCTAGATTTTGCCATGCCTTTTCCTCGCCAAGCCGGAATTCTTCTTCACCCCACATCCCTTCCAGGTCGTTATGGGATGGGCGAAATCGGCCCTGAAGCCCATCGCTGGTTGGCCCACCTCAACACGATGGGTCAGAAAATCTGGCAAGTCCTTCCCCTTGGACCAACAGGATTTGGGGATTCCCCCTATCAAACACTTTCGACCTTTGCAGGCAATACGATGCTCATCTCCTTCGATTCACTGCGGGATGAAGGCCTGTTGAAGGATGAGGACCTGAGGAATTTTCCCGTCTTCCCTGATAACAGGGTCGAGTACGGTCCCGTCCTTCTCGCCCGATCTGCACTTTTACATAAGGTCGCACAATCTTTTGCTCGGCGCGCATCCACCACTTTGAAGGCTGGATGGATGCAATTCTGCGAGTCAGAAAGCGATTGGTTGGAGGAGTACACCCTTTTCTCTGCACTGAAGAAAGAGTACGGAGGAGGACCTTGGATTCTTTGGCCAGAACCCCTCCGAAACAGAGAATCTTCAGCACTTAATGCAGCAAGAAAGAAACACTCCACGGAAATCAAGCACTCAAAGATCCTTCAGTTTCTCTTTTTTCATCAATGGAAATCCCTTCGGCAAGAGGCTAGCCGACGAGGAATCTCCATCGTTGGTGATATTCCAATCTTTGTCGCACATGACAGTGCGGATGTCTGGTGCCGACCTGACCTTTTCTTCATGGAAAAAGATGGCCATCCCTCCGTGATAGCAGGCGTCCCCCCCGATTACTTCAGTCAAACGGGACAACGTTGGGGAAACCCTCTCTACCGATGGGAGATTCACGAAAAAGAGTCTTTTGCTTGGTGGATAGCCCGCTTGAAAAGCTCACTCAAACTGTACGATATTGTGCGAATCGATCATTTCAGAGGCTTTGAAGCGAACTGGGAGATTCCGGCCCATGAGAAGACCGCCATCCGAGGCCGCTGGATGCCAGGGCCCGGCCGAAAACTTTTCGATGCCGCACGGAGCGCGCTGGGAGACCTCCCCATTTTGGCCGAGGACTTGGGGGTCATCACCAAAGAAGTCGATGAACTCCGTGATTCTCTCGGTTTCCCAGGGATGAGGATTCTCCAATTTGCCTTTGGGGATGACCCCAAAGCCGAGTCATTCCGACCGGAAAGTTATCCAGCAAACTGCGCAGTATATACTGGGACACACGATAACGACACGACCGTCGGATGGTATCGGAGTGAACCCGGAAAAGACTCCACTCGTAACGCGGAACAGATTGCAAAAGAGAATCACAACGCCCGAACTTACCTATCTTCGGACGGATCCAAGATACACTGGGATATGATCTCCTTGGCACTGCGCTCCCCTGCAAATACGGCTGTCTATCCGCTACAGGATGTCTTGGGTCTAGGCTCGGAAGCCCGCATGAATGTTCCCGGACGAGAGGAGGGAAACTGGTCCTGGAGATTCCGATGGGAACAACTCACTCCAGAGATTGAGCAACGCCTTCACCGACTGACCCAAGAAGCCAATCGCAGCTGATTTTTACTTTATCCAACTCGAATCTTGAATCACAAATTGGAGTTTGCCTTTAAACAGCCCTAGTTGACCCACTATTTTAACTTGGCTTCCCTTCGCCATAGAACGGATGGCGTCCTTTAGGTTCTTGTCAAAGGAGTGAAGCGAGTAAGGTTTGCCCTCCACATCGATTTCTAAAGGTCGAATTTTCGACAGAGTTCCCTCCACAACGAAGAATTCTCCCATCGCCTTAGCCAACTCTTCTGGTGTTGCATTTTTGAGAACAGAGGCATTTCGAAGTTTGGAGCGATCGATCTTATCAAAACCCACTTTTACTGCCTCTTTTTGAGGGAGAGAGCTTTGGGGTAAAACTTTCCCGCTTGATGAATCTCCGCTTTCCACCCGAAACGTTGCAATCACAGGAAAATGATCACTCGCGCCCCAACCCGGGCCATAATTCGTCCATCGCCAAGGCAACCCCAAGGGTTCACGAGAGTTCACGCCAGGAACACGAACCTGATGAAAACTACCAGGAACATAATCCACACCCCTCCCGTCCCCTAAACCACGAGTCACAAGAATCTGAATTAAAGTTCCCCACTCCCCGTTGTACTCGTCCGAGAATCTTTGATCGGGAGGCACATCGAACCAAAGATTATACAAATCAGGCTTCCCCTCACCCTTGAACATGGCGGTGTCTCCCTGGGAACCCAAAACATCCTGAATCGCTGTCTTGGTCATAAAGGAGTACCTCTGGCCTTGGTTGTATTGAGTATTGAAGTCCCCCCCAATGATTACATCCGACTTGGGATCCTCCTGAAGGATCTGATCGAGTCGATCTCGCACGGTTTTCGCATTTCCAAGCCGGGTGTTCTCCATCGCTGGGTTGCCCGCCCCACTTTTCCAATGGTTCCCCATGACGGTGAATGTTGAATCTCCGACCTGAAGTTTGGCATCAAGAATTCCTCGTGCAGAGGGCGTTTCCCATGTCTTTTGGGAAACAATCGGAAAACGGCTTAGCAGCCCTATGGTAATCGCATCTTGGTGCTTTTGTGCGTCACCAGGTACGTCGCCGACTATGATTGTATATCCCTTCAACCCCTCGTCCTCGAGTGCCTTCAGCAACCAAATCTCGGCAGGCAGCCCCCTCAACTCATCATTCAGATCGGACGAGAGCATCTTTTCGTAAGTCGTCTCCGAATATTTTTTTAGGAATTCCGGAATATCTTTCACTGTGGATTCGGGGGTATGATCCACCTCCAGCTCGTTCAGAATCACCACATCAGGACCAACGCCATTTCCAATGCTCTTCATTACAGTTGCAATGGTCTTAAGTTTTTTTGCCATTTTGGCCGGCCCGTAACTGTTGGGGTCGTCTGGCGCCTCAACATAATCATCATATGGAGCTACTCGATCCACATCGGCAAGATTTTCTACGTTATATGCCATCACAGTAAATTCCTTGGGTGCCTCTGCTCGCAAACTTGTGACCCAAAAAAAACCGACCGCGAAGCAGAACAAAAATATATGACTCATAAACGATTACCCTACTTCCTTTTATAAAAATTCACACTCTATCTTGAGCAACTTGACGCGTACTTGGATATCGTTAAAATATTGAAGCTGTGAGACTTAGAAATATTACAACCCGTTGCCTATCAATCTCATCGGTAAGCCTATTTCTCGTTTTGCCTAGCACTTCTCTTCCACAGGCCGATACTGGGGTAGATCTACTTCCAAAAAAAACGTGGTGGAGATATGGCTACGTAGACCGAACAGGAAAATTCGTCCTCGAACCGCAGTACGAGCAAGCCCTCCCCTTCTCGGACTTCCTTGCCGGAGTCAAAAAAGATGGCAAGTGGGGTTACATAAACGGTGAAGGAAAGTTTGTCATCGAACCCCGTTTTGAAAATGCTTTCCTGTTCAGCGACGGAGCCGCAGCAGTTCAGGAGAACGGCAAATGGGGATTTATTAATCGAGCAGGGAAATTTCTCGTTGAACCAAAATACGAAAGTGCAGGAATTTTTCGCCAAGGCCTTGCGGCTGTCCAATGGGAGGGAAAGTGGGGGTTTATCAGTAAAGACGGGGAAATGGTGGTACCTCCCAAATTTGATCAAGTTTACTTTTTCTCAGAAGATCGCGCTGGCGCCCAAGTCAACGGCCTTTGGGGTTATGTCGACCGCACAGGTGCCTTCACGGTTCCTCCAAAATACGCCGAAGCACTGCCTTTCTCCCAGGGCCTTGCTGCGGTCAACATCGGAGGAAAACGCGAGGATAATGAATTTACAGGAGGCGTCTGGAACTTCGTCGATCCACAAGGAAAAGTCATCATCGATGAAGTCATGATTTCAGCTGCCCTGCCCCAAAAAGGCGCTCCGTCAAGAGTTGGAACGGATGGGCGACAAGACACCACGGCAAAGATCGAGGCGGTCGAAAATGGATTTCGCGACGGGAAAGCTCGTGTTCGAATTGGTTCACGTCTTCTCAACGGAGATTCCCAGGGGCCTTCATGGGGCTACGTCGATCTCAAGGGCAATTGGCTCGCGGAGGGAAATACGAAAATTCCCCTCAATTTCACCAATTATACCCCAGGGGAAGGTTTTACATTTGAGTCAGACATCTTGGGCAATCGAGGTACGGCCAGTGACATTCTTCAGACGGCAAAGAATGCGGAAACCATTGGGAAAGCCTACGAGCAGGTCGAGCAGATCGAGCGAGATGCAGACGAGGATTTTGCCTCCGCGGATCGGATGGCAGAGCTCGGTGATCAAGAAGCAGCTCAAGCCTCACGCCAATTAGGCAAAGAAAAACAGCAGGAAGCGAAACGACTTCGGGATGAGACTGACAGGCGCGGGGGTGAGGCAAACGCCAATTCGATCAAATATTTCGATCAAGCTCTTAAGATCTATCAAGACTTCGTTAAAGAGAACCCAGACGATCTACGACGTGCTGAAGCACAATACAAAGTCGGCGAAATGTATGAACACCTGACAAAATATTGGGACGCCTACAAAGCCTACAAAAAGATGGTCGAAGAAACGGCTTCGAACCAGTACTGGGATCTCGCGATTGAGCGAATGTTTGCCATCGGAAACGTTTACTTGGCAGGACAACACCAAATGATGTGGAAAATTCCCATGCCAGCCGACATGAATAAAGTGGTGGAAATCTACCAGACGATTATTAAGGCTGCCCCCTTCGGTTCTTATGCACCTCTCGCAACGTTTCACTGCGGTCTTGCTAGGGAAAAACAGAAAAAGTGGCCCGAAGCCGTCAAATATTACGAAGAGATTTTGGACAAGTACCCAAAAAACGACCTGATCGATGACGCCCAGTACCAGATCGGATATGTCTGGTCCAAAGCAGCTCGGCAACCCGAGTACGATCAAACCGCCGCTCAAAAAGGGATTGAGGCTTTTCAAGATTACTTGGCCCGTTTTAAGCGCAGCGACAAAACGGAGCAGGCCACGGAGAATATTGCCATGCTCCAACAGCGCCTGAGCGGCGGCTCACTCTCCGTTGCCAAATTCTATGACAAGGCTGGCAACTATCCGGCCGCCCTTGTTTACTATAATGAGGTCCTCACGCAAACCCCAGATTCTCCCGCAGGCCAAGAAGCCCGCCAAAGAAAGCGTGTTTTAGAAGATCTGATCTCCGAGACAAAGCAACAGACCAAAACACCGGACAAATCTAAGATCAGTTTTAGATCGAATCCCCAGGCCCAACCCCGTAACGTACCTAATCCATGAATTGGCCTCTCCTGCTCCTCCTTCCCCTCTGCATTTGCTCCTGTGCCAACTATCAGATGGGTAGTACCCCGAAAAAAGAGAACCTAAAAGATGTCCGAGTCATCTACGTACCAACGGCTCAAAACGAAACAGATGAGACAGATCTTCCCGGCATCATGACCAATGCGATTTTACAAGAATTGGATCGGGACGGAACCTATCGTCACGCACGGAAGGACGAGAGCGATGCGATCTTGGAGGTGACCATCAAGAAGGTGGCGCGCTCCCCTATCCGTCAATCCACTGAGCAGTTCTTAACCACCCTTCAGTTCCAACTCCTCGTCACCGTTCAGTACCGATTGTACAATATGAAGGACAAAAAAGACGCGTTTCCAAATTCAACGGTCATAGGCACCACAACCTTTTTCGTCCAAGGAGACCAAACAGAGTCTCAACGCCAAGCTTACCCTTTGGCTGCTGTCAATGCAGCTCAGTCGATAGTCAGCTCACTAGCCAACAGTGGTTGGTAGTTCGCCTTTTTTCTTGCGTATTTCACGGGCCAAAACTCGCCCGAACATCACGCAGAATTGCATCCGCCGAATCCATACGAATGAATCCAAGTCTTGGATATTCCATATCTAGAATAACGTAACAGGTAATACTGATCGTTAAGATGAAGAGCAGAGGGTGAAGCCGATTCTTTTTCTCAAGTCCTGCAAATTGATATCCAACCAAAAGAGACGTGATGAGCGATAAAGCCATTAGCATTCCGAAAATCACCATTGGGGTGTGAAATTGCATCGCAGAGGTTCGACTTGTGGTGATATCGATCATTTCGTTCAGGGCCGGAATTAACTGCATACCCGCGAGAGTGTTGGGAGATTTGGCCACCCCTTCCAAGGCTCCCTTCCAGATCTGAGATTGAAGCCCTTGGCTTCGCTCGCACTCCTTAAGTACCGCGTTCATATTAGGAATCAGTTCATAGGTTCGAATTCGTGAATCCACATATTTTTTGAAATAACCCTGCAGCAGATCACGATCAGACGGCTGAAGTAGATCCAGACGAAGATAGGCAGTTCCGATTGCGTTGGCCTCTTGCACAATCAGTGCTCGCCTCCCCTCAAATCGGGTTAGTGCTGAGGAAAAGGTAAAAGCCACCAAAAGACCAAAGAGGGCAAAGATAGGGCCATCCACAACGCCGAATGTATCCTTTAGTTTGCCTGCACTGCGTCCCAAATGCTTTCGACCAATCCACTCCCCCAACTCCAAAAGCAGATACATCCCAACCCCCAAGATCAGGATCACTGGGATCGAATAGGCGAAAATCGCCATGGGAACTTGATTGAAAACTGTTAGAGCCATTGAGGGGAATGTTTATCCATAAGGACAATAGGAAACATTCAGCAAACTAAAGCTCGAGTCAAACTCTTGCCTACCAGTTCTCCACCGGCCCTTGCGGAACAGGAATCTCCGATCTCTCCATAGGTGTATCCCCTAAAAAAACGGCCTCCAGTTTAGTGGGCGCGAACTTTTCCAGCAAAACCCCTTGTTCATTCAGGAACTGCTTCCGCCACTCACGATACTCACGTAACGCTTTCTCATAATCCATACGGCTTGAGATTCTCACAGCAGCTTTTTTAAACTCACTCGAGGGACCGAATCTCTTTGCATACCAAGGAATCACTTTTCGAAAAAGAACACACCCCCTCTCCTCCCCAAAGAATTCGATGTTACGCTCCAGATGCAGGCTCATCACCCTTACCCGCTCTTCAAAATCAGGTTCAGGCATTAACTCCCCCGTCTGCAAGTAGTGGGCTGTCGCACGGAAGATCCACGGATTATAAAAGGCACCTCTTCCCACGCTGACTCCGGCGCAACCTGTTTCACTCATCATTCGCTTCGCCCCCTCCGGAGTCGTCACATCCCCATTTCCAATCACAGGCAACTTCACAGAAGCAACGACAGACGCGATTCCATGTAAACTCACTCGCCCAGAGAAGCCCTGCTGACGGGTCCTGCCATGCACAAATAGAGCCGCAACACCCGCTTCCTCAAGCGCACGTGCCAAATCGGGCGCAGTCAGATTTTTTTCATCCCAACCCAATCTCATCTTTGCCGTAACAGGAATTTTTACCGCACTGACCATTCCGCGCACCAGCTCAGCTGTCTTTGTTAATTCTGTCATCATGGCGGAACCGCCACCCACCTTGCACACCTTCTTCACTGGACATCCCATGTTGATATCCACTGCATTCGCACCCAAATCCTCACACTTTTTAGCTGCATCACGCATCTCCGTTGCCACCGCACCAAACAGCTGGATTGCCCAGGGACGATCATCAGGCGATGTCGCCACCAGTTCCAACGCTCGCCGATTATTTTCAAGCAGCGATCTAGCATTCACAAGATCGGTTGTCGCCATTCCGCACCCTTTCAACTCTCGTACAACTCGGCGAAAAGGCAAGTTTGTGTATCCTGCCAAAGGTGAAAGACACAAGGGTGTGACCAACTTCAAAGATCCGATTTGCAGACTCATGCCACCCTCTTGCTGATTCTCAATAACTGCTGAGCACTCTCCACGCTCTGCGCAGCGGTAGTTGGCACACGCTCTTTTCGGTATGCATAGTATGCGCCTTGAGTAGGTCGCGTCATTCGAGAGGCTAACCACACAGCAGTATCAGCTCCCTCTTCATTGGTTTTTCCAAAGAACAGTTTCAACAGTCGAAAAGCCACCCCACTGAACCCTTGGTTTTCATCCCCTAGTGCTGAGTTCACCAAACCGGGATGAACAGCACAGATTCGAATTTTCGACTCCTGCAAGCGACGCCCTTGCTCCGCAACATACAGGATATTAGCCAGTTTGGTCAGGCAGTAGGCTTTCCACCCGTTCCAACTTTTTTCCCCCTGCAAATTATCCCATCGAAGCACTCCCATCCGATGCGCTTCGGAGGCCGTACAGATCACTCTTGGATCCTCACTTTTTTCAAGCAAAGGAATCAGCCCCTGAGTCAAATCCACATATGCGATATGGTTCAACGCCCATGTACGCTCGAGACCATCATTTGTAACTCTTCTTTCCGTGAAATACCCACCTGCGTTGTTCCAAAGAACATCCAACTTGCCCCCTCTGGTAATGAGTTTCTCAACCAGATCCATCACCTCTTGTCGTAGCGAAAGATCCACCACATAAAGAGAAACTTCAGTGGCACCCGCTTCTCGCGAAAGACGGGCTACTTCCTCAAGTCGCCCTCGATGCCGGCCCACTAATATAAGTTGTGCACCCAACCGAGCTAAACGTATCGCCCCCGATCGACCAATTCCACGGGTTGCTCCCGTAATCAGGACAACTTTCCCCTTCATCGATACCAAAGGATCTTCCACGCACCTTTTATAGGACGAATTCTTGAGAAGACCAAGAGTCCTCCACATCAAAGCCTCCTCAAAGGTAGACCGCTGTTGTTATACGCACCTTGGAGCCATGGGGATTAGCCCACACGAACCAGCTCCGACCCATCCCAATCTCGCCACTGGCATGTTGAATTTATCCTCCACGCAATGCGTGGAGCCATGGGGATTCGAACCCCAGACCTCCTCAATGCCATTGAGGCGCTCTACCAACTGAGCTATGACCCCGAGAAAACAAAATCCTATGCGAAGATGCTTACCCCGCCAAGGCAAACCCTTGGCTTGCCCAAACGCATCTGTGTGACCATTCTGTCGACATGAAGCAGACAATCCTTCTGACCCTACTATCCGCCCTAGCCCTCACCTCCTGCCAACAGGCTCCCTCTGGTTCGGATGCCGAGGACGAACGTAACCCTTTCTTTCGCCAAGCGAGTAAAGATGTCGCTGATCTAAACTACCCCGCCGCCATTAAGCAGTTTGAAAAGGCGGTCTCAGTGAATCCCGCTGTCGTGAAAGCCTACCTACAAATTGGCCTTCTCTATGGTGATAAGCTCGGTGACCCCATCAGTGCGATCTATTTTTACCAGAAGTATTTGGAGGCTCGTCCCAATGCCTCGGATCGCGAAGAAGTCGTAGCCGCTATGGAAAAAGCGAAAATTGATTTCGCCCTTACTTTAACCAATAGCGGTATCCAAAACGCGGCGGAAATTGCTCGGATGAGCAAAGAGAATATCGACCTCAAACAACAGATTACCGAACTCCAGGGAACCCTTGCTGCCAAGCAAGCTCAAGTCTCGCAAGCTGCAGGTGCCGCTGCGCCTCCAAAAGCCACAGCAGTTGTGCCTGCTTCTCCAACCGAACCGAAACCCCTTAAAGCCACGGCACCAAAATCACAAGAGGCGGCGACCTCCATCCCCTCTGTCCCAGCAGCTACACCACCTGCTGCGCCCGCAGAAGCCGCCATGCCCTCAGCTAACGCAAAACAGCACACGGTAGGTCGTGGAGATACTCTGTGGAAACTGGCCAAAAAGTACTATCCGGCTTCTTTGGATCTGAACGAGGAAATTGCTAAGATCAAGGCCGCAAACCCTGGCCTGGACGACCGTAATCTTAAAATTGGAACCGTTCTTACGATCCCATGAGTCGACTTCGCTCCTCCTCAGACGATCAGCAAGATCTACCACTTCCCTCAGGAGGTCCGCTCGAGGATCTCAATGCAGAGCTTCAACAAAGCCAACATGAGCTGATCCAACTTCAACGCCAACAGCAAGATCTCGAGGAGAGAAAAAGAAAACTCCAAGAGCTAAGCACTCGGCGTCAAGAGCTGGTCCAAGGTCAGAAAGAGATAAGGGACAATCTTCTTCGCGGTGTTGTCATTTTGGAACGCGCAGAAGGTCAAGGTCGCAAAGAAGTAGACCAAATGCACGAAACGCGCCAGATCTTCAGCGAACAATTGGCCCTGATCACAAGCATTGACCCCTCTGAGTGGTCTGCAACAGACATCGAGGAAGAACTTTCGAAATCTCTAGCCAAAGTAGACCAAGCCCAAGCCATTTACACCCAATCGCGCGCCAAGATCGATGCACTCCGGGGTCGCGACCTGGATCCTACCTCCAATGATTCTCAAGACAGTGAAAGCCCTAGTAGCACGAATGCTCCTGAGTCTTTTTCAACAAATCTGGTTCGTGGGCTAGCTTTTAACCTTCCCCTGATTATTACCTTAATCGTTGGTCTGATTCTTTATCACTTTTTGAAATAATCGGATAGGGGTTCTACCTTATCTTCGATTTTATTCAGACTTTTTCCCCAATCCTATTTATCTGAATCTTGATTCGGACGAACTACATCCGTCATATAGGTAGATGAGTTTTTTAGGCTTAAAGAGAGATCCCATCCGTGAGGAGATGCGACGAATCAATCGTGAATCTTCTCGCTTAGGCCAGACTTCACGCCGCCTGGTCGAAGAGGCCTCCATGGTTACCTCCGGACGCCATCAGCCCATCCGTTCTGTATCTCCGATGTCCCAGGTCAAACAAGCACCTACACTACTTGTGGAAAGCCGATTAGCCCGACGCAAAGTCATTATTGCAGCCATCATCTCAATGATGCTGGCGTGGGTACTTTTTCGAATTGTTTCAGGCTAGACGCCTGAACATTTCCTACTTTTTCTTGTCGGATTTAGCGGGCTTCGCTGGTTTGGCAGGTTTTTCTGCCTTCGCCTTTTCTTTGGTCGCTTCAGCCTCAACTTCGACTACAGGCGCAGGCCTCACAACCCACTCCAACAAGGCGGTAGGAGCCGCATCACCTTGTCGATATCCCAGCTTCAGGATCCTTGTATACCCACCTGCTCGATCTTTGAACCGTGGGGCAATCTCTGCGAAAAGCTTATGAACAAGATCGGTTTCGTGGAGAGCCGAGATCGCAAGCCGACGATGATGCAGGCTTCCTTTTTTACCCAAGGTCACGAGCTTCTCAGCAACAGGACGTGCAGCTTTCGCCCGAGAAACAGTCGTTCGCACTCTCTCATGCCGGATTAACGAGCCGACCAAATTGGCCAGCATGCTATCCCGGTGTTGAGAAGTACGACCTAACTTCGTCGTGTTTTGACGGTGTCTCATGCCTGACCGTTCGTCCCAGCTGCTTCAACAGGTGCCACAGGGATCGTGAGCATGGAAGCATCAAACTTCATGCCAAGGGAAAGCCCTAAGGACGTCAACTTGTCCTTAATTTCATTGAGGGATTTCTTGCCGAAATTCCGGTACTTCAACATCTCGGCTTCGGATTTCAATGCCAACATACCAACTGTGGTGATGTTCGCATTGTTCAAGCAGTTCGCGGCACGAACGGAAAGTTCAATTTCGTTCACGCTCATCGCAAGAAGCTTCTTTAGGGCTGTATTTTCAACAGGAGCTTCGAATTTCACCTCTTCGAACTCAATCGGCTCTTTGTCAAAGTTGGCAAAGATATCCAAGTGGTGGCGCAAAATTCCCGCCGAATGCAACAACGCCTCATCCGGAGTTAGACGTCCATCCGTCCACAACTCGAGTACGAGTTTGTCGTAATCGGTGCGCTGTCCAACACGGGTGTTTTTGACCTCGTACTTTACTTTGGTAACGGGCGAAAAGAGGGAATCTACGGGAATCAATCCAATCGGGGAATCTTCCCGCTTGTTGTCCTCCCAGGTGGCGTACCCACGACCCATACGCACTTCAAATTCAGCCTCAAATTTTGCCTTTTTATCCAGAGTGCAGATGACTTCCTTGGGGTTCAAAACTTCAATTCCCGCGTCCAACTCGATATCCGCAGCCGTTACGGGACCCTCTTTATTTACCTTCAAGGTCAAAAGACGGGGCTCACGGTTCGGGAGCTTAAATTTTAGCTTCTTGAGATTGAGAACGATTTCAGTAATGTCCTCCACGACGTGATCAATCGTGCTGAATTCATGTTGGACACCAGCAATCTTGACGCTGGTGATGGCTGCACCCTCGAGTGAGCTCAACAGCACGCGGCGAAGAGAATTTCCTAATGTTGTTCCATAGCCTGCCTCAAAAGGCTCAGCTGTAAATTGAGCATAGGTATCCGTTGCGGTATCTTCATTTTTCTGCAGGCGGTTCGGTACTTCGAATCTTCCAAGTCGTAGGGGCATAATCTTATCTCTCTTTCCGGCCGGGTTTCCCCTCCCCCGCTACCTGGGAAAGGGACCGACGGCCGATGTTAACTTTCGTTGGTTTTCATCATCGGTAGCAGATGATGAAGTTTTTTTACGACCTCGAGTACAACTCGACGACCAACTGCTCGTTGGCTACCGGGTTGAGTTCTTCGCGGGTCGGAATTCTTGTTAGCGTGCCTTTAAATTGTTCTTTATTCAGGGTCAGCCAATCCGGAACAGGACGAATTTGGGTTTTTTCGAGAGCATTCGTTCCCAACTGCCTAGACTTTGGAGTGTCCCTAACCTCCACCACATCTCCTGTGCGGCAACCATAACTTGGAATCGAAACCTTTTTCCCGTTCACGGCAATGTGTCCGTGGGAGACCATCTGACGGGCGCTCCTGCGGGTGGAGGCAAAGCCCAAATGATCCACAATGCTATCCAGTCGAGTTTCCAAAAGTTGAAGAAGCTTTTCGCCTGTAACCCCTCTGCTCTGTACTGCCTTTTGATAATAACGACGGAACTGTTTCTCTAAAATTCCATACCCGTACTTCATTTTCTGCTTTTCCCCAACTGCAATCGCGAAGTCAGACTGCTTTCGACGACCTTTTGCACCGTGAACCCCAGGGGGGAAATTGCGGCGCTCGAGTGCTTTGGAGGGCCCAAAGATGGGCTGACCAAAACGTCGGTTAATCTTGTCACGAGAACCTGTGTAGCGTGCCATAAAATTCCTCCTTAAACCCTTCGTGCCTTGCGCATGCGACAACCATTATGAGGCACAGGCGTCACATCCCGAATCATGCTGACTTCCAAACCTACAGCTTGAAGCGCACGCACAGCGGACTCACGCCCCATGCCCGGGCCTTTCACACGAACCTCTACCTCTTTCAAACCGTGAGCCATTGCTTGGCGACTCGCATCCTGCGCAACAACCTGAGCGACGTAAGCCGTCGACTTTTTCGAGCCTCGGAAACCCATTTTCCCCGCGCTGGACCATGCAATCACATTACCTTTTAAGTCGGTGATCGAAACAACCGTGTTGTTAAACGTTGCCAAAATATGAGCCACTCCATTCTGAATCTGCTTCGCACCCTTAATTTTAGGGATCTTGATCTTCGAAGCGTCTTCCAATCCATCTAAAGTCAAACTTTCAGGAGAGAGGATCACCTCCTCCTTTTTTCCAGAGTCTTTTCCACCGCCAGTCGACTTGCCGCTCTTTGCTTTCTTTGCCTTTGCTGGCTCAGAGGAAGGAGCTTTGGCCTTGGCCTCAGGTTTGGCAGCTGGTTTGGATTCAGGCTTTTTTTCGTTTTCGCTCATACAATTAAGTCTTAGCCGCTTTCGCATCCTTACTTCGGATTACGCCCACGGTCTTACGAGGTCCCTTTCGAGTCCTTGCATTTGTGGAAGTCCTCTGACCCCGAACAGGCAAACCCTTGCGATGACGGATTCCCCGGTAGCAGTTAATCGTTTGTAGGCGTTTTAGGTTTTGTTGCGTGTCTCTTCGCAAATCTCCCTCGATGAGAAAACGATTTCGTTGAATCACACCAATGATCCGATTGATCTGTTGGTCGGTCAAATCCTTGGCCCTGAGATCAGCAGGAATTTCCGCTTCTTCAATCACCTGACGGGCACGGGTCGAACCCAAACCATAAACATACCGAAGACTGAACTCAGCCCTCTTTTCTCCGGGAATATCAACACCTAGTACGCGTGGCATATATTTACCCCTGCCTCTGCTTCAAGCGCGGGTTCTTTTTGTTGATGATGTAGATACGTCCCCGACGGCGAACGACTTGACAGTCGCTTGTGCGGCGTTTGATAGATGCTCGGACTCTCATAAAAAATAGTTCGAAATCCTATCGAAAACGAAAGGTCTTGGCAAGCCCCTTTCTCTCAAAGATATCTGCATTTTTTTAAAGTGTTTCTAAACCTGCCTACACAGGCAGAGCTAAATTAAAATTACAACTCGTTGAAGATGAGATGGTTAAGATCTCCGGATCTCCCTCAGTGACCAAAACAACGTGCTCAAAATGCGCAGAGTCGCTTCGATCTGCTGTGACTGCTGTCCATCCATCCTTTAAAATCCGAATCTCTTCTGCGCCCTCATTCACCATAGGCTCAATGGCCAACGTCATGCCCGGCCTCAAAACAGGCCCAGCATTTGCTTTTCCAAAATTTGGAATTTGAGGCTCCTCATGCAATTTCCGCCCTACCCCGTGACCAACAAATTCTTTTACCACGCTATAGCCTGCTGATTTCACCGTTCGCTCAACTGCATGACAAATCTCACCCAACCGATTTCCACCTCGGGCGGCTGCAATTCCAGCCATTAAAGCAGCCTCTGTTCTCTCTAAAAGCTTTCGCCGAGAAGGTGAAATCGCACCCAAGCCCACAGTGATTGCGGTATCTCCTACCCAGCTATTTAAAATGATGCCCACATCCAACTTCACCACATCTCCATAGGCTAACCTTCTCGGTCCCCCGATTCCGTGGACCACCTCTTCATTAACAGAAATACATAACTGGCCTGGAAATTTACGGTATCCGAGAAAAGCACTCCTCGCTCCCTCTTTGGCGATTAACTCCCCTGCCCACTTGTCGACCTCCCCTGTCGTTCGACCAGGCTCAAGTCGATGCACTAACTCCTCAAGAACTTTTCTTGCTAGGCGACAGCTCGCCCGCATACCTGCAATCCCCGCGGCATCTTTGATCGGAATGATCGGCATGGCCCGAGGGGCCTTAGCGGAGGGAAATGACAATCCCGCCCAAAGCGATGATCGCAATCAGAACCAACAACCAAGCTATCTGGCGTTCCGAGATCGTCTGTGCCGTACCCACATTCCCACCCGTACTCCGCCCCTTGATCCTACCTTTTTTCAAGAACCCGTCATAATGCCTCTGCAAAAGATAGGTTTCGGCCTGTCGCATTGTGTCCAACATCACCCCGACGATAATCAACAATCCAGTTCCACCGAAAAACTGAGCTGTAATGCTGGGCACTCCCAGGAAGTTTTGCACCAACATAGGAAGGACAGCCAGCGCAGTGAGGAAGATGGCTCCCGCAAAAGTAAGGCGTGTCATCGCATAATCCAGAAATTGTGCTGTGGTCTCACCAGGCCGAATTCCCGGGATAAAACCTCCATGGCGTTTCATGTCATCTGCGATCTGAATCGGGTTAAACACCATCGCAACCCAGAAATAGGAGAAGAAAAAGATCATTCCTGCGTAGAGCACATAGTGAAGAGTCCCCGTGGCCAATGCGGCAGCGATTCGATTTGCCGTGGGGGAACCTGGAAAAAGGAACCCAATGATACTTGCAGGGAATAGGAGAATTGCGTTCGCAAAGATAATCGGCATCACACCAGCGTAGTTCACCTTCAGAGGAAGGAATGAGGTCTGCCCGCCATACACACGATTTCCCCGGACCTGTTTCGCATACTGTACACTCACTTTTCGTAATGCCTGAGTCAGAGCAATTGTGGATGCAATAACCACAAAAAGAAAAGCAAGGAGCAGAAAGAGAATGAATGGACTGATCGGATCACGCCCACTGCCAGCAGGAGGGACAAACACCTGCCACCCTGCAACTAGTGCAGCGGGAAGCCGTGCCACGATTCCTATCGTGATGATGAGGGAAATACCATTTCCAATGCCCTTTTCCGTAACCTGCTCACCAATCCACATCAGTAGCATCGTTCCAGCCGTAAGTGTAATGACCGTCATCGCCCGAAACGCGAAGCCAGGCTCAGGAACGAGAGGTCCTAACCGCTGAATCACCTGATCAATACCCGAGAAAATTGGGATTTTTGACGGATTTTCAAAACTTGTCGCGAGGAGATATCCTTGAACGACGCAAAGGATCAAAGTGCCCCATCTCGTGTACTGGGTAATCTTCTGCCTGCCTCCCTCTTCTCGAACCATTTTGCCAAGGGAAGGTATGACCCCAGTGGCCAACTGCATCACAATACTCGCACTGATGTACGGCATGATCGTTAAGGAGAAGATCGCACAATTTTCCAACGCACCACCGCTAAACAAATTAAACAGCCCGATTACACTCCCTTGATCCTGCTGATCCACCACCTGTCGGAAAAACTCCCCCAACACCAATGGATTAATTCCAGGACAAGGGATCGACGCACCAATCCGAACGACAACAATCAGAGCCAGCGTGAAAATAATCCGATGCCGGAGTTCCGGAATCTTAAAGCAGTTGAAAAGGGCGTGAAGCATGGCCCGAAATTCGCCGCTAAGGGCTTAACGCTTCAGCAGGGTAACTTTTGCCCCTGCCGCTTCGAGCGCGCTTTTGGCTGCACCACTAGCCGCATGCACTTCGAGAATCAGATTTTTAGGTTTCAGTTTTCCACCACCCAGAATCTTAATTCCAGCCCAATCGCCCTTAACTAATCCAACCTGACGGAGGCTTGCTTCATCTACTTTCGCTCCATCGGAAAAAAGGTCCAAACTGTTTAGGTTCACAGGGGCAAAGCGCTGCGTAAAAACAGCGTTATTAAATCCTCTTTTCGGTATGCGCCGGATAAGAGGCATCTGACCTCCTTCAAAACCCAGTCGCAGACTTCCTCCCGAACGGGCTTTCTGACCCTTGTGCCCCTTTCCTGAAGTTTTTCCCTTACCCGAGCTTTCGCCGGATCCAAGACGTTTGCGACGATGCCGAGCCCCAGGACGTGGAACGGTAGTGCTCATGAGGATGCCCCCACAGCCACCGCTTTCGATGGACGTTTCTTGCCACGTAGTTCCAAAATTTGAGTCCGAGTCCGGAGCTTGGAAAGTGCATCCACAGTTGCTTTGACGACGTTTGCCGCGTTACTGGAACCCATCGACTTAGCCAAAACATCCTTTACGCCAGCGGCCTCCAGAACAGATCGGACTCCACCACCCGCAATCAGACCCGTTCCCAACGAAGCAGGGCGAAGAAGCACCCTTCCCCCTCCGAAAGAACCGTTCACCTCATGCGGCAACGTGCTGGGCCCGATATTGTAGGCAAAAAGATTTTTCTTTGCGTTTTCTGTTCCCTTGCGAATGGCCTCTGAGACCTCCCGGGCCTTTCCAAAACCAACTCCCACCTTCCCCTTCTTATCTCCAACAACAAGTAGCGCACTAAAGCTAAACCTACGGCCACCTTTCACTACCTTGGCACATCGATTGACGAAAACGACTTTTTCGAACATGTCGGATGGTGTCCGTGTTCGCTCACGACGATTGTTAGTAGGCTCTGACTTGGGAATGAATTCAGACGTTTTGGAAAACGCTTTCTCTGAAATCACTTCCGCAGGAAGGGTAGGTTCTTCGACGATGGGGGTTACTTCGCTCATTCCATATACCTCATTAGAATTTCAAACCAGCTTGCCGAGCAGCCTCAGCAAAGGCTTTCACTTTACCATGATACAAAAATCCACCCCGATCAAAAACAACAGCAGAAATTCCCTTTTTGGAAGCCCGCTCTGCAACCTCTTTACCCATTTTGGCTGCACCAGCCACATTCGCACGCACGCCCTTCTTCAAGGACTCCTCTAGGGTCGAAACTGCCGCTAAAGTCTTTCCAGCGTTATCATCCACAACCTGCGCATAAATATTTTTTCCACTAAAAGATACGCAAAGCCGAGGTTTCGTTGCATCTCCACGAAGCCGAAGACGAATCCTCTTGTGGATTCGAACCCGTCTTTCCCGGCGATATTTAGATGGATTAGGCATAAATCAATTTTAGGCAGACTTACTCTGAGCTGTCTTGCCCTCCTTGCGTCGAATTGTTTCACCTGAGTACCGCACCCCTTTGCCCTTGTAGGGCTCGGGAGGATGATAACCGCGGATGTCCGCACAAACCGCTCCGACCAACTGTTTGTCCGAACCTTCAACAAGAAGACGCGTATTATCCGTAACCGTTACCTTGATTTCAGGAGGTAGCGGATACTCAATCGGATGTGATTTCCCAAGATTGAGTACCAGCTTTTTGCCCTGAACATTGGCTTTAAATCCTACCCCGTGAATTTCAAGGTTCTTGCTGTATCCAACACTCACCCCAGTCACCACATTCTGGACTAAACTCCGGGCCAACCCGTGCATGGAACGAGCTTGGCGTTCTTCGCTGTCCCGTGTGACCTGAATCTTGCCCGCATCAATCTTGGCACTGATTTGAGGCGGAAGTTCCATACCCAACTTGCCCTTAGGACCCTCCGCTTTAAAGCGTCTTCCCTCCATCGCCACTTTGACGTTAGCAGGGACCAAGATCGGTTGATTGCCTACGCGCGACATATTACCAGACCACGAGGAGAAGCTCCCCGCCTACATTTTGTTTTTTGGCATCTTCACCCGTAAGCACACCCTGCGGGGTCGACAAAATAGAAATGCCCAAACCGCCCAAATATTTCGGAATCTCCTTGGCCCCGACATACCTTCGCAAGCCTGGCTTCGACAGACGGCGAATACAGGTAATCGCCTTACCGCTTCGCACAGTCCCTGTTTTCATCGCAATGTGGAAATCTGTGTGCTTTCCATTTTTCTTCAGTTCGAAATCCTCAATGAAGCCCTCTTTCTTTAAAATCGCGAGTACGCTTCCGCGCATCTTGGAGTGCTTCGCCTTCACAGTCTTTAATCCTGCCGTGGAGGCATTGCGGATCTGAGTAAGGAAATCAGCTAATGGATCGGTAACCATAGAACTACCAGCTCGCTTTCGTTACGCCAGGCACCTCGCCTCGCAAGGCCATCTCACGAAATTGAATACGACTCACCCCAAAACGACGGATATAACTCCTACGTCTCCCAGTGATCGAGCACCGGTTATACTTCCGGGTCGAAAACTTAGGGGTCTTTTTCTGCTTAAGCCGCCAACACTTCTTGGCCATCTGTCTTCTCCTTATTGCCGGTTTTTGCGGCGTCTTGGGTTCTTACGATGAAAGGCATTCCCATCAAAGAAAGCATCTCACGAGTCTCTTCACGCTCTTTTCCCGATGTCACAAAGGTAACGTCAAAACCAAGGTTCCGCTTCACACGATCGATTTCGATCTCAGGAAAAATGGAATGATCTTTGACGCCTAAGGTGTATGCACCGCGACCATCAAAACCACCATTTGGAATACCCCGGAAATCGCGGATTCGCGGCAAGGCGGCACGAATAAATCGTAGAAGAAAATCATACATAATCTTTCCGCGAAGCGTGACCTTGCAGCCGATTTCCTGATGAAGTCGCAAGTTGAAATTAGAGATGCTCTTTTTCGATTTGGTTTTGATGGGTTTTTGACCCGTGATCATCGTCAAATCATGTACCGCATCCTCAAGTGCTACCTTAATATCCGTCAAGGATCCCACAGAGCAGTTCAGCACAATCTTCTCAAGCTTGGGAACTTGGTGCAGGTTCGTATAACCACGATTTTTCATCATCGCAGGAACGACTGTTTTTAAATAATGAACTTTAAGATCGTTTTCCATGGCCTACTTCTTTCCCTTGGTCTCTTTCTTCTTTTTTTCCGTACGGGCGGCTTTAGGGCGGTTCACTAAGCGAAGATTCGATATGTGAATCGTGCCCTCACGCTCCATCACCCCACCTTTGGGGTTATCTTGCGTTGGGCGCACATGCTTTTTGATCATGTTTACACCCTCAATCAAAGCCCTGAACGAATCTGTCTTCACCTCGAGAATCTTCCCCTTGCGACCCTTTTGGGACCCGCTGATCACTTCGACTTCGTCCCCTTTATGTACATGAAATCCATTCATCACATATTCCTCACAGCACCTCTGGTGCTAACGATACAATTTTCATGAAATTTTTCTCACGCAACTCACGGGCTACAGGACCAAAGATACGCGTACCACGGGGATTTGAATCCTTATCAATGATCACCGCAGCGTTACTATCGAAACGCAGATAGGAACCATCGTTACGGCGAATCGGATATTTCGTGCGGACGATCACGGCGCGGACAACCTCACTTTTTTTGACCGTTCCATCTGGAGCCGCCTCTTTAACGTTCGCTGTCACAATATCCCCAATCTTGGCGATCAAGGTTTTACGCCCAATCACACCAATCATCGTCGCTTTGCGAGCGCCCGTGTTATCCGCGATGTTCAACCAGGAACGAATCTGGATCATACCCCGACCTCCAAAGGCGCTTCCGCCTGCTTGACGACTTCCACAAGACGCCAACGCTTCAAGCGACTCAAAGGGCGACACTCAATGATTCGCACGGTGTCCCCCTGCTTGGCCTTCTTTTCCTCGTCATGGGCATAAAACTTCTTCTGAAGACGGATGATCTTCTTGTACTTGGGGTGAGGCATACGACGCTCGACTCGAACCACAATGGTCTTTTCCATTTTGGCCGAAACCACTTCGCCGATCCGCTCCTTTAGAACGGTTACTTTTTCCTGTGCTTGGCTCATCCTTTACCTTTCGCCGCAGTTTGAATGCGGGACTCCGATCGCGCAGTTTCAATGCGTGCGATCGTTTTGCGTATTTCACGCAGGCGACTGGGTTTTTCAACCTGCCCAACCTGCTGCTGGATACGAAGTTGGAAACGCTCCCGGCGAAGTTCTTCCGCCTTGCGATCCAGCTCTGCGGGCTTCAGCCCACGAAATTCTTCAATCTTCAAAATACTAACTTCCTTTCTCGGGTAATGAAACGAGTGGCCATCGGCAACTTGCTGGCGGCCAGTCGGAAACACTCCTTCGCGTCGGCCTCCAAAAGACCGTCGAGCTCAAAAAGGATAGTCCCTGGCTTAATAACTGCCACCCAAAACTCAGGCTGTCCTTTCCCCTTACCCATTCGTGTTTCAGGGGGTCGGGCGGTAACAGACTTATCGGGGAAAATGCGAATCCACAATTTACCCTTTCGATTCATGTTGCGGGTCAGCGCAACACGGGCCGCCTCAATTTGAATATTGGTCAGCCAGCAACGATCCAAAGACTGCAGTCCGAAGCTTCCGAAAGCTAAGGTGATGCAGCGGGTCGCAAAACCCTTGCGACTCCCTCGTTGGGTTTTTCTAAATTTTACGCGTTTTGGGACAAGTGCCATAAAGAATCTAGCGGCCGATTAGGCCGACTCCTCCGGTAAACAGATCCATACCTTCACTCCGATTTTTCCTGCAACAGTGTGAGCTTCCGCAAATCCATAGTCGATGTTGGCGCGGAGCGTGTGAAGGGGGACTTTTCCTTCGTGATACTGCTCCGTACGCGCGATTTCGCCTCCCCCTAAACGTCCACCCACACGAACTTTTACACCCGCAGCACCAAAATCCAACGTTGTCTGTAACGCTTTTTTCATAGCTCGTCGGAAGGAGACACGACGCTCCAGCTGAAGTGCAATATTTTCGGCTACCAGCTGAGCATCCAATTCAGGATTTTTGATCTCTTTCACATCGATCAAGAGCTCGCGATTGGGAGTCAGGGCTTGAGTATCTTCCCGCAACTTGTCCAGTTCACTGGCCTTGCGCCCAATGACCAATCCAGGGCGGGCTGTGTGCAGAGTCACGCGAACACGGTTCGATGCGCGCTCAATGACAACTTTTGATATGGCAGCACTTTCCAGACGCTTCTTGATGAAGGCACGAATCTGGAAATCCTCATGAAGATAAATCGGGAAGTTTTTCTTGTTGGCATACCAAACCGAACTCCAGTTACGCCGGAGCGGTAGGCGAAATCCCATTGGATGTGTCTTTTGTCCCATAACGTTCTATGCCTTCGACGTGGCTTTCGCCTTCGTCCCTTTCTTTTCTTTCTTTGCCGGATTCAGTTCTGATTCCGAAAACTCCCTTAGGGTGACCCTAATGTGACTGGTTCGTTTCCGGATTGGGCCTGCACTTCCACGAGCCTTGGGTTGAAACCGGTGGAAAGTCGAACCCTCTCCAACCATAACCTCATGAACCTTCAACTTATCGGCAGGAATCGAGTGGTTGTTCTCTCCATTGGCTACTGCAGATCGCAACGTCTGGAGAAGAAGTCGGGCTGATTTCTGAGGCGCAAAGCTCAAGCGTGCATCCGCTTCCTTCACGGAAAGCCCACGCATGGCTCGCGCAATATCACGGATCTTAAACGCGGACATCCGCGCATATTTCATTTCGGCTCTAGCCGTTCGAATTTCACTGCTCATTTTTGTGCTAAAACCGCAACGCGGTCCCCCACTTGGATTTGAATGTCTTCCCCCAGCTGCTCGGGTAGACCGGCAGAAATTAATTCACGCACTTCTAAAAGCCGGCAGCTACCGATCACCTTATCCCCTCGAAGAATTCGGAAGGGCATTCCCTCTTTGGCGCCTTGGAGACGACCCAAATTCATAACGATCGATTGCTGTTCGTGATCCACAGCCACAATCTGCGCGTCGGCAAGACCACGAGCCATAGGCCGAGGATTGTTATTTTTTTGAATCTCACTCCACACACGTTTCTCCGTTTCGAAGTTCGCTCGTGCAACCGCTTTCTTTGCAGGCAGAGATTCCCCTGCCCAAGCGGCAGCAGCTTCCATGACTTTTACAGTCTGCTCAACAATCGCTTTTCCAAAACGCTCCGCCCGAATCAATTCACCCGAAAGCCGAGCCACCTGATCATGACTATCTCGCACGTCGTTACTTAAGGAGGAAATTCCCAAAATCTCATCCCTTCGCTGAAGTTCCAGCCATGCAGCTCGGTAGGCTTTCGCTTCCGCTTGCGCCATTTGTAGTTCATTCGCGCTAGGGGCCGCCTGCGACAAACTCGTAATGAGGGCAATACTTAGGGCAGTCGTGAATTTCATTATTTTGTCACCTTCTCAGTGTGACCACCGTGCTTCTTAAAGATTCGAGTAGGGGAAAATTCACCCAACCGATGACCCACCATGTTTTCAGTTACGAAAACAGGGTTAAAAGCTTTTCCGTTATGAACCAAGAATGTATGTCCTACGAATTCAGGAGAAATCATGGACCTACGGGACCAGGTTTTAATCGGTTTTTTTGCACCCGACCCAATTTTCTGAACCTTGACCAACAAGTGGTCATCGATAAAGGCGCCTTTTTTTAAGCTTCGACTCATGACGATCTCTTCTTTCTCCGGTCTTCAACAATGAACCGGGACGACGTTTTGTGACGATGACGAGTCTTCAACCCCTTGGCCAGCTGACCCCATGGAGAAACAGGATGTTGACGACCCCCACCCCCCTTACTCTTTCCTTGGCCACCTCCCATCGGATGATCCACAGGATTCATCACCATTCCGCGGGTGTGAGGGCGACGACCTAACCAACGAGCACGACCTGCTTTTCCTAGGCTTACCTTCTCGTGCGCAACATTTCCAACCTGCCCTACGGTCGCGTAGCAGTCCGCATGGAGCCTTCGCAACTCACCTGAGGGAAGACGCACCAATGCATAATCCTTATCAATAGCGGTGCAGATCGCCGCAGCACCTGCAGAGCGAACCATTTGAGCACCGCGTCCGGGGACCATCTCAATATTGTGCAAAGGCAAACCTTGGGGAATCACACGCAAAGGCAGCGCATTGCCAACCTCAGCAGGAACCTTGGGACCAGCGGAAACCGTACCACCAACTTTCAAACCTTCAGGAGCCAAGATATAGGCTTTCTCTTTCGAACCGTAGTCAATCAGGGCAATCCGTGCGGAACGATTTGGATCATACTGAATGCCAATCACCTTTCCTGAGGTTGTGCGTTTTCTACGATTCCATTCAATGATACGAAACTGTTTTTTGTGGCCACCACCGCGATGACGCGAAGTCGTCCTGCCGTGTGCGTTGCGACCCCCCGTACGACGCTTGATCTCCATCAAACTCCGCTCGGGAGCTGAATTTGGTGTCAGTTCAGAGAAATCGTGTAGCTGCGTGAATCGCAGTGATGGGGTCAAAGGGCGGAATTCTTTAAGGGCCATAATAATGTCTCCTAGGCGAGTTCGATTTTCTGGCCTTCAGCCAAGGTGACGATGGCACGTTTGGTGTGGTTGGTACGACCAGGTTCACCACGGCGAGAGCGTCGGGACTTTCCAGCACGCTTCATCGTGTTCACACGAACAACCTTTTTCCCAAAAAGAGCAGTGATGGCTTGGCGTATTTCCAACTTCGTAGCATCCGGAGCGACCTCGAAAAGATACTGGTTGTGGGCCGTAGCAAGACGGCTTCCCTTTTCAGAAATCTGGGGACGATAAATTACTTCCGTCGGCTGTCTCATGACGCTTTTCCTTCTTTGGTTCCGCTATTCAAACGGGTTCCCAACTCTTTCCACGCTTCCTCAGAAACCCAAACTGTTCTACGGCGGAGAAGATCTTCTGCATTCACCTCACGGGCCGGGCGAACATCAACTTCGCTTAAATTATGCGCCGCCCGTAGAAGGGTGTTTTCAGGTTTACCCAAGATGAGAAGAACCGAAAGTGGCAGTCCTGCATCTTTTAACCATGCAATCAGATCCTTGGTCTTAGGTGCCTTCAAGGCAGGAGCAGATCCACTGTGCAACTTACCTTGGGTAGCCAGATCACTAATCGCCCTACGGAGAGCAGTTCGAAGTACAGTCTTTGGAATATCTTTTCGGTAGCTTCTTGGATGTGGGCCGAACGCCACACCTCCGCCACGCCAAACGGGTGAGGATTTGTAACCTGCCCGAGCCCGTCCTGTCCCCTTCTGATTCCAAGGCTTGGCACCAGATAGGTCCACCATGGCCTTAGTTTTTGTTGAGTGCGTACCCGCACGACGTGCGGCGCGATACGCTGTCACCGCCTCATGCAAAGCCTGACTAGCTTTACGATTTTTGAAAAGCTCCACGCCTAGGGCCTTCTCGGCCGCGCTCAGATTGATCGGTTTGGCCTGTGCCATAAAATTACGCCTTTACCGCCACTTTTTTAGCGTCCCTGACAATCACGACGCTTCCGTTCGCACCAGGAATCGCTCCCCGGACGAGAAGTAGCTTTTCGCCCTCACGTACCTGCATCACTTTTAAATTTTGAATCGTGCAGTTATCCAACCCAAGGTGACCAGGCATACCTGCGTTTTTATATACGCGCCCAGGGGTCGAACGACATCCGATGGCTCCGTTTCGACGATGGGTTGTAGAACCGTGGGCATCCGCCTGACCTGCGTAATTGTGTTTGCGCATGACCCCATGAAACCCTTTTCCTTTGGAAAGTCCGTACACATCCACGAGTTGACCGGCCTTAAAACGCGTTACCGGCACCTCAGATCCCACAGCAAGATCCGCAGGGGCAGCACGAAACTGTCTTAAAATGAGCGGGTTTTTGCGTCCTGCTTTTTCAAAAGCAACACGCTGAGGTTTGTTCGTCCGTGAGGCCTTACGCTCTCCACTACCCATGACAACGGCACTCACCTTGTTCTTTTCAGGGGTGCGCACCTCGTAAACTGTATTTGTATCAGCCGCGATGACGGTAACAGCCGTAGCCAGACCCTGATCATCATAGATCCGGGTCATGCCCACTTTCTTACCAATCATACCAAATCGCTCAATCATGGTTCAGTTCTCCAGTTAAATCTTGATCGTGATATCGACACCAGCGGGAAGGTTGAGCTTCTTGAGCTCATCCACCGTCTTTCCAGACGGTTCCAAAATATCCAAAAGTCGCTTATGAGTACGGATTTCAAACTGATCCATACTCTTTTTATCGCAATGAGGGGAACGATTCACCGTGTACCGCTCAATCTTGGTCGGCAAGGGAATTGGCCCAGCCACACGAGAACCCGTACGGGATGCTGTCTCAGAGATCTCCCCTGCCGCTTTGTCGAGCAGACGAAAATCAAATGATTTCAAACGGATGCGGATACGTGTCGTGGCCATAGGTTAGCCTTTCTTTTGTTGGGTAACTTGTGCAAGAACACTCGAAGGGACCTGCTCGAAATGAGAAGGTTCCATCGAATAGGCCGCACGTCCGCGGGATAAAGATCGAATCGTGTTGACGTATCCAAACATTTCGGCCAATGGAACCTCCGCTTTGACCACCGAGGTAAGGTTCTTGGAGTCGACATTCATAATCTTTCCACGACGGCGATTGATGTCCCCCAGAATGTCACCTTGGTACTCATCCGGGGTTGAACACTCAACCGACATGATCGGCTCCAACAAGATCGGCCCTGCCTTCTGCATGGCATCCTTCACAGCAAAAATGGCGGCCATTTTGAAAGCCAACTCGTTCGAATCCACCTCGTGATAGGAACCATCCATAATTTCGATCTTCATATCGATGACCGGACTTCCATGAAGCACCCCATTCAATAAAGCTTCCTGCACGCCCTTCTTCACCGCTGGGATGTACTCTTTAGGAATATTTCCACCGGTAACCTTGTTATCCACGGTGATCCCTTTTCCACGTTCTTGCGGTTCAACTTGCAGAATGACGTGACCATATTGACCCCGACCGCCGGACTGCTTGATCAACTTCCCTTCCCCGCCTGAACTCTTCGTGATCGTCTCACGATATGCGATCTGAGGCGCACCGGAATTTGTCTCAACGCTGAATTCACGCTTTAGACGATCACAAATGATCTCCAAATGGAGCTCACCCATTCCTTTGATGATCGTCTGGCCAGTCTCTTCATTGCTTTGCACCTGGAAAGTCGGGTCTTCTTCCGAAAGACGCTGGAGGGCTTCGCCCATCTTTTCGCGATCTCCCTTGGTCTTAGGCTCAACAGCCATCGAGATAACGGGTTCAGGAAAACTGGGCGGCTCAAGGGTGATCTCCAACTCCTCATTCCGGAGGGTATCGCCAGTAGCAATATCCTTTAAGCCTACCGTGGCAGCAATATCACCCGCAAAAACTGTATCAATATCCTCACGCTTATCCGCCTGAATCTGAATCAGTCGGCTTACCCTCTCCCGCTTTCCAGTCCTCGAATTATAAATAAATTCACCCTTGCTCAACTTGCCGGCATACACCCGGAAGAAGATCAACTTTCCTACAAAAGGATCCGTCCAAAGTTTGAAAGCCAAAGAGCAAAACTTCGCGTTGTCATCCACTTTCACAGGAATCCGCTCTTCAGGATTTTCAGTGCTATGGCCGATCGCCGGAGGAATATCAATCGGGCTTGGGAGATACTCGATCACTGCATCCACCAAAGTTTGCACCCCTTTATTTTTAAAAGCCGACCCACCGACCACCGGAACAAACTTATTGGAACATGTCGCACGGCGAACAGCCTCTTTCAACTGCTTGATAGAAGGCTTTTTTTCCTCCAAAAACATATTCCCGACTTCCTCGTCCACATCTGCAATCGCTTCAATCAACTCTTCCAGTTTCTTTTTGGCCATCTCCTTATGCTCAGCAGGAATTTCCTCAATCTTGTAGGTTGAGCCTAGGTCTTTGCTGTCAGAGTAAATAATTGCCTTCTGATTGATCACGTCGATCTGACCCTGCAAATGGTCTTCTTTGCCGAGGGGAATTAAAATAGGCCATGCGTTTGCACCTAATTTAGTTTTCATTTCAGAGAGAGCTTTATCGAAATCTGCTCCGGTCCGATCCATTTTGTTTACAAACGCGATCCGCGGAACCCCGTACTTATTCGCCTGCCGCCAAACCGTCTCGCTCTGCGGTTGGACCCCAGCCACTCCGCAAAATACAGCAATCGCACCGTCCAAAACCCGTAGGGAACGTTCCACCTCTGCCGTAAAATCAACGTGTCCTGGAGTATCGATAATGTTGATACGGTTTTTTGTTTTTTCGAAACTCTTGAAAATGCCGGCTTCCTCTTTGACAGGCCAGAAACATGTTGTGGCAGCTGAAGTAATTGTAATTCCACGCTCCCGCTCTTGCTCCATCCAATCAGTCACGGTCGTGCCCTCGTGCACTTCACCCATCTTGTGGATACTGCCGGTGTAAAAAAGTACGCGCTCCGTCAAAGTCGTCTTGCCCGCATCGATGTGAGCGCAGATTCCGATGTTCCTCGTCCTCTCGAGAGTATAGCTACGGGCAGAATTGACGGGGGCGGCCATGGTCGGTTACCAGCGTAAATGGGCGAAAGCGCGGTTGGCTTGAGCCATTCGATGCGTTTCATCACGCTTCTTAACGGCATTTCCCTGCCCTGTTGCCGCATCGCGAATCTCTTGTGCCAGAGCTTTTTCGAATGCCACACCTTTTCGTTTATTCGCCAACTCAACAATCCAGCGCAAAGCGAGAGAAAGCTGACGCTCTGGCGTTGTTTCAACAGGAACTTGATAGGTTGCGCCGCCGACTCTGCGGGATTTTACCTCAAGACGAGGTTTCACATTTTCAACAGCTTTCTGCACCACGGCGAGAGGATCTCCACCCGAACCCCCTTCATTGGCTCGTTCGATCGCATTGTAAACCAAGCGACTCGCAGTCGATAACTTGCCCTGTTTTAAAATGTAACCAATCATTCGCCCGACCAGCATACTTTCGAAAACTGGATCTGCGACGATCTTGCGTGAGATATGGCGGCGACGACGGGACATGGTTCAGTCTCCCTTACGCTTTAGCCGGCTTGGCTTCTGCCGCCGGTTTGGCGCCACCGCCCTTGGGTCTCTTCACACCGTATTTGCTTCGTGAAACGAGACGAGAAAGTTTATTGGAATTACTCGGCCCTGCAGCACCCAAGGCATCCAAAGTGCCTCGAACGATGTGATATCGAACTCCGGGCAAATCTTTTACACGACCACCGCGAATCAAAACAATTGAGTGCTCCTGCAAATTGTGATTTTCACCAGGGATGTACGCGATCACTTCCTCGCCGTTGGAGAGCCGAACCTTGGCCACTTTACGAAGTGCGGAATTGGGCTTTTTAGGAGTCCGGGTCATGACTTGAAGGCAAACACCTCTACGCTGGGGACAACCGTGCAAAGCAGGAGATTTCGTTCCGCGGTTCACAGCGGAACGACCCATTCTCACAAGCTGATTAATCGTCGGCATGTCTGTCGTTGTCCTCTTTCCACTCTTCAACACTTGGCCCAACGACAACCCCTGATGGGGTCCATGAAGCGCTCTAAGGCGCACGCATGGAGGACGATTCAACCGAACCGTCGCATGCCGCAAAACCTAACAGGTATACCTTTTCAGGTTCCAGTCGGATGACAGCGGAAATTCAAATCCTGCCGAAAAAAAGCACTGTCGGCAAGCGATTTCTGAAAGTTTTTCGCCTTAACTGGCTAATGCAGCGGGGATATCAAGAGCTACCTTACGGGCCCTCTCCTCCTCCGGAGCAGTGCTAACCAGCGCATCCCCAACAGGCTCTCCGAGATGCAAAAGCTTGATCTTGCGATAGGCACTAAAACCGGTTCCCGCCGGAATCAAGTGACCCATGATCACATTTTCTTTGAATCCCAAAAGCTTGTCGACCTTACCCAAGGTAGAAGCATCAGTAAGAATACGAGTTGTATCTTGGAAAGATGCCGCAGAGATGAAGCTTTCGGTTTCAAGCGAAGCTTTGGTGATGCCTAGAAGTACAGGCGTCGCCTCAGCTGGCTTTCCACCCTTTTGCTCGATCTCTTTATTAACTTCCTCAAAGGTGGTCTTTTCGATTTGTTCACCCCAAAGGAACTGAGTATCCCCGGGTTCGGTGATCTTCACCTTACGAAGCATTTGGCGGACGATGATTTCGATGTGTTTATCATTAATCTCCACACCCTGCAGGCGATAGACCTCCTGCACTTCGTTCACCAAATACTCCTGCAACTCTTGCGGTCCGCAAACCTCAAGAATTTCGTGAGGAACAACGGGACCCTCAGTCAACTGCTGTCCCTTCTTCACTGTATCGCCTTTGTAAACGATCAAGTGTTTCGAAAGAGGAATCAAATGCTCCTCTTCGGTGTTGGTTTCAGGATCTTTGATGATCAACTTCTTTTTGCCTCGCACATTGCCCTGCAGGTCGACGACGCCATCGATCTTCGCAATCTCTGCCGCATCCTTCGGACGACGGGCTTCGAAAAGCTCAGCCACACGAGGAAGACCGCCCGTAATATCCTTTGTCTTGGTAACTTTCCGTGGAGTCTTGGCCATTCGCTGCCCGGCCTGAACTTTCTCTCCATCCTTCACCTCGATATGTGCCCCCGCGGGAATACTATAAGCCGCAACAACTGCGCCAGCAGCATCCACAATCGCAATCTGAGGATGAAGATCCTCTTTATGCTCGATGATCACGGTGCCGACAGACTTGGTGGTCTCATCCACCTCCTTCTTCATCGTCACCCCTTCAAGAATATCCTTAAACTCCACTCTCCCGGCTTTCTCCGTAAGAATAGAGATATTATATGGATCCCACTGAACGAAGCTCTGGCCCTTCTTGACCTTGCCTCCTTCTGGAATCGAAACCATTGAGCCGATGACAACAGGATAACGCTCAAGCTCACGACCATCCGCAGCATGAACGCTAATGAATCCGTTCTTGTTCAGGACGATATCGTGGCCTTCAAGCGCTTTTACCGTCTTGAGATCCGTGTACTGCACAGTTCCGTCGTTCTTGGCCTTGATTTGAGGCTGCTTAAACACCTGCGATGCCGTACCTCCGATGTGGAAGGTTCGCATCGTCAACTGTGTGCCAGGCTCACCAATACTTTGCGCTGCGATGATGCCCACCGCCTCACCCAGCTTGGCTTCTTGATTCGTAGCAAGATTCAATCCGTAGCATGAGATACAAACCCCGCGCTTAGTTTCACAGGTCAACGCAGAGCGAATCTTGACTCGTTCCTGACCCAAATCTTCAATTGCAGCGGCCGCCTTCTCACTGATCATTTCGCCAGCAGCCACCACCTTCTTCTTGCTCACTGGATCCACAATGTCATCGCAACTCACACGACCGTAAATACGATCCCTCAAGCGGACGATTTCGTCGTCCCCTTCCATGATCGCCTTGACATAAATTCCGCGGTCCGTTCCGCAATCCTGCTCACGAACAATGATGTCCATTGCGACGTCGCACAACTTGCGGGTCATATAACCCGAATCAGCGGTTTTCAGAGCGGTATCAGCCAACCCTTTTCGGGCTCCGTGAGTACTAATGAAATACTCCAAAACAGATAACCCCTCACGGAAACTAGCCGTAATAGGACGCTCAATGATTTCGCCCGAAGGTTTTGCCATCAGTCCACGCATACCTGCCAACTGACGCACCTGATTCCTATTTCCTCGCGCACCTGAATCCACCATCAAGTACACAGGATTAAAGTCCTTACGACCTTCGTTGTGCTCAAGTGTCCTGTACATAGCAGACGAAATTTCTTCCGTCGCTTGGGTCCAAATATCGACGATTTTATTATACCGCTCTCCGTCAGTAATGGCACCCATCCTATACTGCTTTTCAACCTGGCTCACTGAACCACGGGCTTTCTCAATCACAGCAGGCTTCTCTTCAGGAATGATCATGTCATTAATACCAATCGACACACCGGCACGAGTGGCCGACTTGAAGCCTAGGTCTTTCAGCTTGTCCAAGCAGATAACCGTAGCTGCGTGACCACACCTCTCGTAGCAACGAAGAATGATCTCACCCAACTGCTTTTTGCCAGCAGGTTTGTTGATGAAGCCAAGCTCCTTAGGCCAGATACTGTTAAACTCCACACGACCAGGCGTAGTTTCGATGAATTTTTTCGTCGAATCACCGAAGGTAGTCTCAATTCCAAAATCAGGATTTTTAAACAAAATCCAGTCGTGGGTTTTGATGCTCTTTTCGCTGATCGCAAAGTCCACCTCATCGGCAGTCGAGAAAGCGGTCAAACGCTTCTTGGCTTTGTCGCCCTTTTCTACCGTACGCAACGGATTCTGT
Source organism: Methylacidiphilales bacterium (assembly GCA_044348085.1). Lineage (GTDB taxonomy): Bacteria > Verrucomicrobiota > Verrucomicrobiia > Methylacidiphilales > Verrucolacustridaceae > Verrucolacustris. Next base: position 33,633 of record JBIKTM010000001.1, read on the forward strand.
GAAATATAGTAACAGCCCAAAGTAATGTCTTGGCTGGGAGTAGTGATCGGCCGGCCATTGCTCGGTCCGAAAATATTATTGGGAGCCAACATCAATAGACGGGCCTCCAACTGCGCTTCCACACTCAACGGAATGTGAACCGCCATCTGATCTCCGTCGAAATCCGCGTTGTACGCCGTGCAAACAAGTGGATGAATCCGAATCGCATCCCCTTCGATCAATTTCGGCTCGAAGGCTTGAACCGACAAGCGATGCAACGTCGGTGCACGATTCAACAAGACAGGATGTTCCCGAGTCACTTCATCCAGCGTGTCCCACACAATCGGCTCTTTTTTCTCAATCATCTTCTTGGCCGAGCGGACGGTATGAACCTGTCCAAGCTCCTTCAGACGACGAATGATAAACGGTTCGAACAAGACGAGAGCCATCTTCTTCGGCAATCCACACTCGTTAAGCTTGAGTTCAGGCCCGATCACAATTACGGATCGACCCGAGTAATCAACTCTCTTGCCCAAAAGATTCATGCGGAATCGGCCAGTCTTCCCCTTCAACATATCGGAGAGAGATTTTAGAGGCCGGTTTCCGGCACCCGTCACAGCACGACCGTGACGACCGTTATCCATCAACGCATCGACTGACTCCTGCAACATCCGCTTTTCGTTCCGGATAATGACTTCAGGGGTTTTGAGTTGGAGCAGGTTTCGCAAACGATTATTCCGATTGATGACTCGGCGGTAGAGATCATTCAAATCAGAGGTTGCAAAACGCCCACCTTCGAGCGGAACCAGCGGACGCAAATCAGGAGGAATCACTGGAAGAATCTCTAAAATCATCCACTCAGGACGCGATCCTGCATTCAGGAATCCTTGAACCAATTTCAGACGTTTCGCGACCTTCTTTCGAGTCTGCTTGCTCTTAGTTGTCTCCAGTTGCTGTTCCAACTCCGTGACCAATTCATCAAGATCGATCTTCTTGAAAACATCCCGGATCGCCTCCGCACCCATTTTGGCCACAAAGGAGTCACCAAACTGATCTTGCGCCTCGCGGTACTCGGTCTCCGTGAGCAACTGTTTTGGCTTGAGGGGGGTCTTCCCTTCATCGATCACAAGGTAATCCTCGTAATAAATAACCCGTTCAAGATCTCGCGCTGTCATGTCCATCATCAATCCCAACCGACTGGGCATACATTTATAGAACCAGATGTGACTCACGGGGACAGCGAGTTCGATATGCCCCATCCGCTCACGTCGAACACGAGCCAATGTCACTTCCACGCCGCAACGGTCGCAAATAACACCCTTAAATTTGATTCTTTTGTACTTTCCGCAAGAACACTCGTAGTCCTTCGTCGGTCCGAAAATCCTTTCGCAGAACAAACCGCCTTTTTCGGGCTTAAACGTCCGATAATTGATGGTTTCAGGATTTTTGGTCTCTCCTCGACTCCAGGAAAGAATCGATTCAGGCGAAGCGACAGTGATACTGACTTCGTCAAAACCTACACTTCTCTCCATTCCGAGGATTTCGCGGGCCGATTGGGTCTGTTGGTTCATGGGATAGTTTATTTCTGGGTTATAGGGTTTAGGCCGATGCGACGAGGATATCGGGTTTCTGTAGATCTTCATCCACAACACGACTCCGCTCACCGACTTTGATATCCAGACACAAGCTCTGCATTTCTTTGATCAACACGTTGAAGGACTCAGGCGTTCCGGCTTCAAGGGAATTGTCACCTTTGACAATACTCTCGTAAATCCGGGTACGTCCCGCCACGTCGTCTGACTTGACAGTAAGGAGCTCCTGAAGGGTATAGGCGGCGCCATAGGCCTCCATCGCCCAAACTTCCATTTCTCCATACCGTTGACCACCATACTGCGCTTTACCACCCAAGGGCTGCTGGGTGACCAAAGAGTACGGTCCGACCGCTCGAGCGTGAATCTTGTCTGCGACCAAGTGATGTAACTTGAGCATATAGATCAAGCCCACAACTACGCGCTGATCAAAAGGATCGCCCGTACGACCGTCGATCAGGACAGACTTACCGTCCTCATCTAAGTGCGCTTTTTTCAAGAACTCACGGATCTTGGTTTCACTGATTCCGTCAAATACAGGGGTTGCCACATTGAATCCCAGCGCTTTCGCTGCGATTCCCAAGTGTGTTTCCAAAACCTGTCCTACATTCATTCGGGAAGGTACACCCAGCGGATTAAGAATAATGTCCACAGGAGTTCCATCGGGAAGGAAAGGCATGTCCTCTTCCGGCACAATACGGGCTACAACACCCTTATTTCCGTGCCGACCGGCCATTTTGTCACCCACGGAGATCTTCCGTTTGGCAGCAACATACACCTTCACCTGCTTGATGATTCCAGGGTCAATATCCTCACCCGACTCCAATCGCTCCATCTCCATGTCTTTTTCATTGGAGAGTTGGTTAAACTTCTGCTCGTAACTCGAGATGATCTCACGGATTTTGATCCGGATCGGACTCGGGTCGATTTCAATGTGATTGTACACATCGGCAATCTTTCGGAGCAGAGTCTTGGTGATTTTACGGTTGGCGGGAATGATGATCTCACCCGTCTCCGCATTGACTACATCCAGAGGAATTTTTTCATTCAACAGAATATTAGAAAGAGCTTGGGTCAACTCCTCCTTCATCTCCGCATGTTTCTTGATGTACTTGTCGTCAACTCCTTTGGCATGCCGTTTGGCTTCCCCGGGAGCTAACTTGATCACGTCTTTCTTGATGGCCCCACCCGTGGTCTTTACATCCATCACGATTCCTGCGGAACCAGAGGATACGACCAGCGAACTGTCTTTCACATCGGCTGCTTTTTCACCGAAGATGGCGCGCAGAAGGCGTTCTTCAGGCGCCAACTCCGTTTCACTCTTCGGGGTAATTTTACCAACGAGAATATCCCCTGCTTTCACCTCAGCTCCGATTCGAACAACCCCATCAGGTCCGAGGTTCTTTAAAGCCTCATCTCCGACGTTCGGGATGTCCCGAGTAATTTCCTCAGGTCCAAGCTTGGTGTCTCGAGCTGAAATCTCGAACTCTTCGATGTGGATACTTGTATAAACGTCCTCTTTGACCAGTCGTTGGCTCAACAAGATCGCATCTTCGAAGTTGTACCCATGCCACGGCATGAAGGCCACAACCACGTTCCTGCCCAGAGCTAATTCGCCCTGATCGGTACAAGGTCCGTCCGCGATTACCATTCCTTTGGTAACACGCTGACCCACCTTCACCACAGGCCGCTGATTCACACAGGTGCCATTGTTGGAGCGCATGAACTTCAAGAGGTCATACACATAAATACCTTTTTCAGGATCCGTCTTCATTCGCTTACGGTTTTCAGGGGCTTCCCCATCTTCCGTCACGATGACTTGACGAGCTGTGACCGAGGCAACCTTGCCCGATCCCTCACTCAAAATCATGGCGTGAGAATCACGGGCGACTTTCGCCTCCATTCCCGTGCCGACCACGGGAGATTCCGAGATAAGAAGCGGAACGCCTTGCCGTTGCATGTTCGAGCCCATCAAGGCCCGGTTCGCATCGTCATGTTCCAAAAATGGAATCAAAGCCGCTGCAACCGATACCAACTGTTTGGGCGAAACATCCATGTAGTGAACCTTGTCGGGTTCTACTTCCAAGAATTCTCCCCGATAACGGACGGAGACTCGTGGAGAAGTGAACTTGCCGTGACTGTCCACAGCTGAATTCGCTTGGGCCACAATGAAATTCTCCTCTTGGTCAGCCGTAAGGAAATCATGCTCATCCTTCACACGACCATTCTCTACCTTGCGATAGGGAGTTTCGATGAAGCCGAACTCATTGATTTTTCCAAAGGTTGAAAGACTGGAGATCAATCCGATGTTAGGACCTTCAGGCGTCTCGATCGGACAGATCCGGCCGTAATGGGACGGATGCACGTCACGAACTTCGAAGCCAGCACGCTCACGACTCAAACCGCCGGGTCCAAGCGCGGACAAACGCCGTTTGTGCGTCATTTCGCTCAAAGGATTTGTCTGATCCATCAACTGAGACAGCTGACTCCGACCGAAGAAATCCCGAATCATGGCGGACAGCGCCTTCGGATTGATCAACTTCTGAGGGGTCATGCCTTCCGTGTTCACATCGAACAGGGTCATGCGCTCTTTGACGAGACGCTCTGTTCGGCTCAAACCTGTGCGACACTGGTTCGACAGGAGTTCGCCAACGGTTCGCACGCGGCGACTTCCCAAATGATCAATATCATCGGTAGTCCCCTCACCCAACCGAAGGTTGATGAGATAGCTGGTTGCAGCCACCACATCCTCACGGGTCAGAATTCGGGTCAAAAGGTCGGTCTGTAGACCTAATTTCTGATTTAATTTATGCCGACCCACACGACCGATGTCGTAGCGTTTCGGATCAAAAAAGAGCCGCTTTAGCAAAGCCTTAGCGTTAGTTACTGTGGGTGGATCGCCAGGGCGCAAACGCCGATAGATTTCCTTGAGAGCTCCCTCGGTGTCTTTGGTCGGATCCTTCTTCAAACACTTCAGGATCGTGTCGTCCACACGAATATCGACGACTTCAGCGCTTTTCATTCCTAAATCAAGCAACTGACGCACGACACCCTTGGTCAAAGGCTCAAAAGCACGAGCTACAACCAAATCCGCATTGGCCGTATCCCGCACCTCTTTGATGAGAACCTTTTGACTCAACTCGTTCTCCTCAAGATCTTCGGCCAGCTTGAGATTCTCGATCCGATAAAAGAGCGAGATAATCTCCTCATCCGTGCTGTAGTCCAGGGCACGAAGAAGAGTGGTGAGTAGGAACTTCCTGCGACGTTTCCGCCGGTCCAAATGAACGTAGAGAAGGTCGGAAGTATCATAAGAAACTTCCAGCCAAGAACCCCGATCCGGAATAATCCGGTAGCTGTGCAGTAACTTGCCATTCGCATGCACGCTCGACTCAAAACAGATTCCGGGAGAACGATGGAGCTGGCTCACGATCACCCGCTCTGCACCGTTCACCACAAAGGTTCCCTGCTTGGTCATCAAGGGGAGTTCCCCCATGTACACGCGTTCCTCTATCGTAGAACCATCGTTATGCAAAACGAAGGTCACATAAAGAGGCGCTGCATAGGTCACACCCTCACGGAGACATTCGATCGGTCCGTTCTTGGCCTTACCTAATTCGTAATGACTAAAGTCGAGTTTGATCTTCTCGTCGTAAGACTCGATCGGGAAGACTTCACGAAAGACGGCCTGCAAGCCTACATCACTCTTCCGTTGCTTCGGGTTGATGCCCTCTTGGAGGAAGGCACGGTAGGAGTCCAACTGAACCTCCATGAGGTTCGGCATCTCCACCGTCTCGGGCAACCGCCCGAAATTGACCCGCTCGACTTTGGTCGATTTCGACATGCTACGTACTCCTTATCCCGGTTTCCCGGGGATTGGTTATTTGATCTCTACCTTGGCACCAGCAGCTTCAAGCTTCTTCTTGATCTCAGCAGCCTCGTCCTTCGTGGCACCTTCCTTGATGGTTTTGGGTGCACCTTCGACAAGCGCTTTCGCATCCGCAAGGCCCAAACCAGGCACCACGGTGCGAACTTCCTTAATCACGCCGATCTTGTTGCCGCCTGCATCTTTCAAAACGACTTCAAAAGTTGTTTTCTCTTCAGCAGGTGCAGCACCCGCAGCCGCTCCGCCTGCTGCAGCTACAGCGACAGGAGCCGCAGCGCTGACGCCCCACTTGTCTTCAAGTTTTTTGACCAGTTCAGACGCTTCGAGAACGGTTAGCCCGCTCAACGTCGTTACTACTTCTTCCAGATTGATTGCCATTTTATTTCTCCTTCCCCTGCCCTTTCGATGAAAGGACCGAGGTGTTAATGTTTGTCCTAGGTTAGACGATCACACCCGTGACCGAATTATCCCGGAAAGGCTCCCGGGCTAACACAAGGTTATTGCCTTTCATGTACATTGTTACGATGCAGCCGTCGGGGCCGCCTCCGCTTTGCTCTTCATGACCCGAGCCAACCGTGCGCCGGGCTCCGCCAAGAGGCGTGCCAAGGTTGAGGCTGGAGCGGAAATTGCACCCAAAAGCCTTGCCCGCAGAACCTCTGCAGAAGGCAGATCGGCCAACATCACAATTTCGCTTACGCCTAAGACTTTGCCGTCCATCAATCCCGAACGCAGGCTTGGACGAGTAAATTCCGCCTTAAACGTCTTGATCACCTTAGCAGCGGCCGGAGCATCTTTTCCGCCAGAAACAATCGCAGTTTGGCCTGTCAGATCTTTACCCAAGCCGGCTAAAACTTCCTCACCGATCGCACGCTTGAACAAGGTATTCTTCACGACCTTCACGGCCGCTCCTACCTTGCGCAGACGCCCCCTTAACTCAGAAAATTCAGAGACCTTCATTCCCGTATAATCCAAAACAATCAAATACGGAGAGGATTTGACCCACTCCCGAATTGTATCAATGACTAACGCTTTTTCTTCTTTCATAAATCTCCTCGTTTAATCCTCTGACCCCGCAGCTGCATCCGCCACGGCCAACGGAATTCCAGGTGAAAATGTGGCTGAGAGAACGCAATTCTTCAGATACTTGCCTTTGGCTCCCGCAGGGCGTGCACGGGAAACGGATTCAATGACGGCATTCACATTCTCGCCCAACGCCTTGCCTTCAAAACTTAGTTTTCCACAGCTCACGTGCAGGTTAGAGCCCTTATCGATCTTAAATTCGACACGGCCCGCCTGGCACTCCTTCACGGCTTTTGCGGTATCTTCGGTCACTGTTCCCGTTTTTGGGTTTGGCATCAAGCCTCGAGGTCCGAGCACCTTTCCTAGTTTACGAACTTCGATCATCGCATCCGGAGTCGCCACAGCCACGTCGAAGTCGGCCCAACCCTCCTGAACTTTCTTGATCAAATCTGCAAAACCTACGGCAACAGCCCCAGCCGCTTTGCCTGCCTCTGCCGCAGCCCCTTGGGCAAAAACGATGACACGTACTGTTTTGCCCGAACCATGAGGGAGACTCACGGTGCCACGAACAACTTGATCGCTTTGTTTTGGATCCACACCTAAATGAAACGAAAGATCGACGCTCGGATTTCCCTTACTCTTGCCTGCAGGCATCTTCTTTAAAATGGATACTGCGTCAGGAATGCTGTAGCGCTTTTTTGGCTCCAGCAATTTGATGGCTTCTGCGTAACGGCGACTAGGTTTCTTAGGCATGATCAATCTCCTTAGTCTGCAATCTCGAGGCCCATTTGTCGGGCCGTCCCTGCAATGGTGCGAAAGGCGGCCTCATCCGAAGCCGCATTCAGATCGTTCCTCTTAATTTTCACAATATCCATCACCTGCTTTTTTGTTACCTTGCCCACCTTCAAACGATTCGGTTCCTTCGATCCGGATGCCAAGTTAGCAGCTTTTTTGAGAAGTACGGATGCAGGCGGACTTTTGGTGATAAACGTGAATGTCTTGTCCTTATAAACAGTGATGACGACAGGAAAAATATTTCCGGCTTCCTTTGCCGTACGCGCATTAAATTCCTTACAAAAAGCCATGATGTTCACTCCCTGCTGACCCAGTGCCGGGCCTACGGGAGGAGCTGGATTCGCCGCCCCTGCGGGGATCTGAAGTCGGATAATTCCTGTGATCTCTTTTGCCATAAAAACTTAGTTCCTTTCCACCTGCCAATATTCCAACTCCACGGGAGTGGACCGTCCAAAAATAGAAACCGCCACGCGAACCCGTCCTCGCTCCGTATCCACCTCTTCCACCACGCCCTCTTGGCTCTGGAAAGGACCATCCCCCACCTTGACCCGATCCCCGACAGCAAAAATAATCTTCGGGGTAATTTTCTCTTCTTTCTCGCGAATCTGACTCAACATTCCATCCACCTCATCCTGTTTCATCGGAGTCGGCCTATCTCCGTCTGCGAAACCCAAAACGCCAGGAGTTTCTTTCACGAAGTACCAAGGAACTTCGTGCAACTTTTTCTCAGAATCGTACAACTCCATCTTCACGAAAATATATCCAGGGTAGAGTTTCCGCTCAGTTTCGACCTTCTTTCCCCTCTTAATCTCAGAAATGCGCTCGGTTGGAATAATGACTTCCTGCACCACCTCACCCAACTCCTCGGTCTTGATCCGGCTCAACATGTGACGCTTCACATTGGTCTCTTGACCAGAAAGAACGTGCACCGCGAACCAGCGGGCTTCAGCTGCAGGGGTTGCGATCTCGCTCATGGATTAAAACCTCACCAACCAGCCAACAACTCGGCTGATTAAAAAATCGAATCCCGAGGTGTAGGCAGCCAACACCAAGGTAGTCAGCGCCACAACCGTGGTACTATCGATTAACTCACGATATTTCTTCATGCCGGACTCGCTCGGGTCCCAAGGCCATGAGCACTTCACGAGCTCCCCTTTTACCTCGACTACGAACTTAGAAATTTGAGACCGATTCAGAAAAATAGCTGCCACGGCGCCGAAGGAGATAACTCCCACAACGATCGTGATCAACCAGCTTCCACCGATCTTCAATGCTTCCATTTCGTAATCTTTCTCCCTTGTAAGGTGCAGGGCAGGAGGGACTCGAACCCCCAACCGACGGTTTTGGAGACCGCTACTCTACCAATTGAGCTACTGCCCTCCTTTTCCGTCCGGTTGGGCAGATCCCACTCAAAGAGTGGGCGCTTCCCTCCGGTATGATTCGTGGGGGTTAGGCCACGATTTCGGTGACGCGCCCGGCGCCTACCGTTTTTCCACCTTCACGGATGGCGAAGCGGATCTGCTTCTCCATCGCGATGGGGGTAATCAGCTCGACTTCGATGTCGACATTGTCTCCGGGCATAACCATTTCCACCCCGGCCTTCAAGGTCACGACCCCCGTCACGTCCGTTGTGCGGAAGTAAAACTGAGGACGATATCCATTAAAGAAAGGTGTGTGACGACCGCCTTCGTCCTTACTCAGAACGTAGACTGTCGCTTTAAACTTGGTGTGAGGCTTGATCGTCCCTGGCTTGGCGATGACCTGGCCACGCTCCACATCCTCTTTTTTCGTTCCACGCAGGAGGAGACCAACGTTGTCGCCCGCCTCCGCTGTATCGAGGAGCTTGCGGAACATTTCAACGTCGGTAACGACGGTCTTGGCCGTAGGCTTGATACCCACGATCTCAACCTCTTCCATCTTCTTGAGAACGCCTCGTTCCACACGACCTGTCACGACGGTTCCACGACCTTCGATGTTGAATACGTCTTCCACAGGCATCAGGAAGGGCTGATCCTTCGGACGCTCAGGAATGGGGATAAATTTATCAACTGCATCCATGAGTTCCATGATACACTTGGCCGCATCGCTCTTGGGATCGCCAGACTCCAAGGCTTTCAAGGCGCTGCCTTTGATGATCGGAATCTTGTCTCCGGGGAATTCATACTTCGTCAGGAGTTCACGTACTTCAACCTCGACGAGTTCCAACAGGTCTTTGTCGTCCACCATGTCCACTTTGTTCAGAAAGACAACGAGTGCAGGCACACCGACCTGACGGGCCAACAAAATATGCTCCCGGGTCTGAGGCATCGGACCGTCTGCCGCGCTCACAACAAGAATCGCTCCGTCCATCTGGGCGGCTCCTGTGATCATGTTTTTTACATAGTCAGCGTGTCCAGGACAATCCACGTGCGCGTAGTGCCGTGTTGCCGTTGCATACTCTACGTGAGAGGTATTGATCGTAATTCCGCGCTCTTTTTCCTCGGGCGCGTTATCGATCTGGTCATACGCGCGAGCTTCGGCCAAACCGCTCTTGGAAAGGATCGTGGTGATGGCCGCGGTTAGTGTGGTTTTCCCGTGATCAACGTGCCCAATAGTGCCGATGTTGACGTGGGGTTTCGAACGGTTGAATGCCTCTTTCGCCATAAATTCTAATCTCCTTGCCTTGCGGTTTCAGATCTCCTAGTTCGCCGGATCGGAACTCCGCCGACAGTGTCCCCACTCGGGGTTTCACAGCGACCGAGCCCATGACCGGGTTTGAACCGGTGACCTCGTCCTTACCAAGGACGTGCTCTACCAACTGAGCTACATGGGCGAGATGGAATTCATTAAAGAATTCCGGAATTCGCCCGGCGTTTTCCCTTCGGCACGAAATCTGCTTCAGAGCCTATCGGCTTAAAACAAAAAATCAGACCAAGGGGAAACGATAAGCATGCCTACTTCCCAACCCCCCTGTCAACACCCTCTTACAAAAAAAATCAGATTTTTTTCAAGTTGTGAATAACATGCGAAAAACGTAGAAGCCCAAACCCAAGACCGCCACCAAACCTCCTACGGCCAAAATCCATATCGGGCTTCCACTTTCGCCCTTCCCCTTGATAGGCGATAAGTTACGAAAGTTTTCAGGGATCCCCTCCTCCACTCCTAACTCCATTTGAAAACCGCTTCCAGCTTGAGGCAGCGCCAAAGCAGCCCGCTGAACTGCCCCCTCATAGCGGAATGGAACCTGCCCAAACTGCAATCGATCCCGATCTTGCAACAAAACCTCAGTGACTTTTTCATCATTCACTCGCGTTCCGTTTGTAGATTCCAAGTCACGCACGCGGTACTCCGCACCCTCAGCGACAAGTTCCGCGTGTCGGGAGGAAATGCTTCCGTGAACAATCTGGATTTCGTTTCCATCGATTCGTCCTACCGCCATTCGAGGCCCCACCAACTCAATGGTCATCAGGGGGATCTCTTTACTCTCAGAAACGATCCTAGGCATGGGGTTGTATTTAACCCTTTCGTTTGGCCGCGTCGAGCACCTCGGCAAATTGACGAAAAAAGTAACCCGCGTCGTGTGGGCCCGGCGCCGCCTCAGGATGATACTGAACCGAAAATGCACCGCCGCCTGCCACCTGAATTCCTTCACACGTCCCATCATTTAAATTAATGTGCGTCACTTCCACTTTGCCTTTCGGGAGGGAATCTGGATCCACCGCATAACCATGATTCTGGCTCGTGATCGATACTTTGCCCGAACGAAGATCCTTCACAGGCTGATTTCCCCCTCGATGACCAAACTTAAGCTTGAACGTCTTTCCTCCCAAGGCATGCGCCAACATCTGATGCCCGAGGCAGATTCCAAAAATCGGTTTTTTTCCCACCAAATCCCGAACGGTTTGATGAACGTAGGTTGGTACAGCAGGATCACCTGGCCCGTTGGATAAAAATACGCCGTCCACCTTTGCACTTAATATCTCCGCTGCAGTCGCCTGAGCAGGAAAAACAATGGGTTGAATTCCCTCCGCCCGAAGTTGGCGCAAAATATTTCGCTTCATTCCACAATCGATCGCAGCCACTCGATGACGCACTTTGGACATCTTGACCTTCTCCGCTCCTAACTTCCCAGGAAAGTCCACCCCTTCGGGATCCCACTCATAAGACTTTTTGCACGTGACCTCAGCTACATAATCTTTTGCCCCTAGCCCAGGCCACTCCTTGGCCCGTTTCACCGCCTCCTCAGCACTCATACCTTGATTCGCTAACACACCCCTCATCGCGCCCTTGGTACGAAGTTTCCGAGTCAAACACCTTGTATCAATTCCCTCACAAGCAGGAATCTTGTGTCTCTTGAGATACACATCAAGCGACTCCCTCCCCCTCCAGTTGCTCATACGTCGGGACAATCGTCTCACTAATAATCCCGAAACCTGTGGCCCCTCGGACTCCTCATCTTCTGGGTTGATTCCCGTGTTCCCAATTTCAGGGCAGGTCAAAGCCACAATCTGACCGCGATAGCTCGGATCGGTTAAAATCTCCTCATATCCAGTCATCGAAGTGTTGAAACACAACTCCGCTGCCACCCAGCCGGAATGACCAAATCCCTGCCCCCTCAGAATCGTTCCATCCTCGAGTGCTAAAATTGCTTCCACAGTGGTGAAACTTTAGGAGCACCCAACTCGCCCGTCGAGATCATGACGAATTTTTCCATCCACAATTGTTAATACCGCACGCCCTCTCAACTCCCGACCCTCAAAAGGCGTGTTTCTGCCCAAACTTCGGAATTCAGACTTTCGAACCGTCCAAGTTCTCTCCGGATCTACTACGGTCACATCTGCAATCGCACCCACAGCCAAACTTCCACGACCTAAACCAAAATACCGTGAGGGGAAATCACTCATTCGCGCCACTACTTCCCGCAGAGTCATAAACTTCGAGTGCACCAACTCCGTCAAATAAATCCCAAGAGCTGTCTCCAATCCCACCACTCCGAAAGGTGCCTCATCAAACTCTACCTCCTTTTCATACGTGCAGTGAGGCGCATGATCCGTCGCTAAGAACCGAATCATTCCATCCACCACACCCCGCCGCAACTCCTCCACATCCGCTTGAGTTCGAAGCGGCGGATTCATTTTAAACGATGTGTCGTACCCCTCCACTCGTTCGTCCGTTAAAGTGAGATGGTGCGGTGAGGCCTCCCCTTCGATGAGGATTCCCCTCTTTTTCGCCTCACGTAAAATTCGAACTGAACCCGCTGTGCTGATGTGCTGGCACACTACCCGCGCCCCCGTTAGCTCCGCCAAAAGAACATTCCTAGAAACAATTACCTCCTCCGCGATTCCGGGCCACGCAGGCAACCCAAGAATTCTTGACCACTTCCCCTCATTCATCACACCGCCTGCAGAAAGCGACTTGTCCTCACAGTGATCCAAGACGGGCAGGTCAAACATTCGCGCATACTCGAGTGCTCGCCTCATCAATTCCGCACTTTGGATGCAGTGGCCGTCATCCGTAATCGCGACAACCCCGGCTTGGCGTAACGACCCAATTGGAGCCAACTGCTCCCCTTTTTGTCCGATCGAAATCGTTCCCGTTGGAAAAACATTGGCCACTCCCGTTTCCCTTGCCCTCTGCTTCATCCATGCAATCGTGTTCGAGCCATCCGCGACAGGGGATGTGTTCGGCATTGCAATCACAGAAGTAAATCCTCCTGCCACCGCTGCCGCTGTACCGGTTGCAATCGTCTCCTTGGCAGATTGACCTGGCTCTCTTAAGTGGACGTGCGGATCAATAAGCCCGGGAGTTACCACCAGCCCATCCACCTTCACCACCACTGCATCCTTAGTGGCTTTACCCTCCACAATCTTTCCATCTCGAATCAGAACATCCCCCTTACCCTCCCTTTGGGTCGCGGGATCCACCACTATGCCCCCTTGGAGAAGAATCTCGCTCACGACTCTCCTCCTAATCCTTTTCCACCCGAAACTAGATACAAGACCGCCATCCGCACCGCCAACCCGTTTGTGACTTGGTCCAAAATGACCGAGTGCTTTCCGTCCGCCAACTCACTCGCAATCTCAACTCCACGATGAATCGGCCCGGGATGCATCAAAAGCACATCCGGCTTACACCTCTTGAACCTTTCCATATTTAACCCGAAAAGATTCGTATACTCTCCCATCGAGGGTACACGGGCCTGCACCTGCCTCTCATGCTGGATTCTGAGTAGGTTGATCACATCTGCCTCCTCTAAGGCTCCATCTAGATGATGCGCCACCTCCACCCCAAGCTCCGCAAATTCCTTCGGCAACAAGGTCGACGGCCCCACCAGCTTCACTTTGGCTCCCAACTTGGTGAGCGCCCATAAGTTCGAACGAGCTACGCGACTATGCACAATATCTCCCAAGATCAGCACCTTAACCCCCTCAATTTTCCCCAGCCTCTCCCGTATCGTAAAAGCATCCAACAACCCCTGAGTTGGATGCTCATGAGAGCCATCCCCCGCATTGATGACGGATGCCTTGAGTCGTTGCGCTAAAAAGTGCGCCGCTCCAGCCGAACGATGCCGAATCACAATAATTCCAGCCTGTAAGGCCTCCAAGTTCTTGGCTGTATCCTGTAGGGATTCCCCTTTTCGAATGCTGCTCGTCTCTTTATCCAGAGATACAACATCTGCGCTTAATCGAATCGCAGCCAATTCAAAAGAGATCCTTGTCCGTGTGCTGGGCTCGATAAACAGATTCACCACGGTTCGCCCTTGCAGGGATGGAACTTTCTTAATCGGCCTTCCCAAAATCTCCTTAAAGACTGTAGCCGTAGATAATACCTTCCCAATCTCCCCCACATTTAGCTCCCGCAACGAGAGAAGATCCTTTCTCTCCCACACCCCACTCATGCCTTCTCCTTCTCAATCACCACTGCGTCTTCTCCATCCAACTCCGCCAGCCTCACTCGCACTCTTTCGTGAGAAGCGGTAGGTAAATTCTTTCCCACAAAATCTGGCCGGATCGGCAATTCTCGATGACCCCGATCCACCAAAACTGCCAGTTGAATAATTTTGGGCCGACCCAAATCACACAACGCATCCAAGGCTGCTCGTATCGTTCTCCCCGTATACAGCACATCATCCACCAGGATGACCGTCTGATCTTTAAGATCAAAAAGAACCTCCGTAGCCTTAGGAACAGGCATATTGTTAGCCAGATCATCTCGGTGAAAACTGATATCCAGCGAACCTACCCGCAAAGTCTTCCCACCCTCAATCTGCTTGAACTCACTCGCCAGTCGATGGGCCAGCGGCACTCCGCGTGTTTGGATCCCAACTAAAACAATATTTCCTTGAGGGTGACGCTCAGCAAATTCATGCGCCATCCGCCGAACAGCCCGGCGTACTGTCTCCCCATCCATCAACTGTTTTCCCACCATACTCGCCTCCTTGAGGAACTCACAGGTTCCCGTTAAAGGACGCGCCATGCGTCATTTATATATCTAGCAAATCTCTTTTTCCTTCGCGATCTCTTTTTCCCGATTTGCCCTCCAAGCGACCCGATGCTTCACGATCCAATCCAGCAGCCCTTTTTCAAAACCCACATCATGTCCCGCCTGCTCACTCAGGTGCCACTTATGTTTTAAAATCTCCTCCCGCTCCAACAAAAACTCGCGATACAAAGCGGAGTTCTTAAAGACCGACTTAGGGTCGAGCGAGAAGTGCGAGGCTTCTTTAACGTCCACACCTATAATTTGGTCCCTTCAGGATATTTCGCAAGTGTGAATCTATTATGTCGAGAAATATAAATCGCTTAGCTTGAATTGCTTAAAAATAGTATTTTTGACACATGATTGGCAAATTCAGAAAATACTTTGGCTGAGGTAGAGTTAGGTCTCTCCAAAACAACAGGTTTACCCTGATCCCCACACTCTCTTGCCTCTGGATCGAGCGGGATTTCACCTAAAAACGGAACCTCCTGCCGCTCGGCCTCCTTTTTTCCGCCCCCCGTTCCAAAAATCTCATGTTTTTGCGTCGTTCCCGGCACAATAAAGTAACTCATGTTCTCTACCACACCCAGAATCCTCACGTTGACTTTTCGAAACATCGCGATTGCCTTTCGCGCATCCACCAGCGCCACCTCCTGTGGCGTCGTCACAATCACCGCCCCATCCAATGCCACCGTCTGAACAATGGTAAGCTGAATATCTCCCGTTCCAGGTGGAAGATCCAAAACAAGCACATCCAGATCACCCCAAGCAACCTGCCTCAAAAACTGCTGGGTAAATCGAGTCACCATTGGACCCCGTAAAGCCGCAGGGCTATCGTCGCCTAGCAACATCCCCATACTCATCAACTTCACCCCATGACACTCCGCTGGCACAAGCCTCTCTGTCCCTTCCTCCACTCTCACACCCTCTCGGCAACCCAACATCAGTGCCTGACTCGGTCCATACAGATCACAATCACAGAGCCCTACCTTCAACCCGCTCTGTGCCAACCGCACCGCTAAATTCGCCGCAACCGTCGACTTCCCCACACCACCCTTACCACTGGCAACAGCCACAATCTTTTTTACCCCTTCAATTCCTTGTGCCCCTGTGGTGGCAGTTGCCTGTGGAGGCGCAACCTCTGTCTCAATCGTCACACTCTTGATGGGACCATAGCCCTTGAGCGCATCCCGAATCTCTTTTCCGATCTTTTCAGGCACCGCAGGATCTGGGGTGGTAATCTTAAGCTTAAGCTTCAACTCCGTACCTTCCAAAGCCATGTCTTGAACCAAGCCAAACGAGATAATATCCCGACTAAACCCAGGGTATTTAACCCCCCGCAACCTCGTTACCACCTCTTCTTGCCACTCGTTTCCACTCATTCAAATATCTTGGCACCCTTTACTCCCTCACTCCAGCTTTCGAAGCCACTACTGGCCATGCCCATCTAGGAAATCAATTTTAAGAAGGAAGGATTGACGTGAGACGCTGAACAGCCTCTTTCACCAAGTCGACGGCTTTAGAAATTTTCCCGAGATCTATCTCTGGCCCTAAAGTAAAAAGAATTAAGGCTCGAGACTCTTCGGGACTTGCCCCAATCCCTTTCATCCCAGGCGGAATCCTCATCTCCCTCGTCACACACCCACTCCCTCCCCGCACCGACAGTCCCACCCGATCTAAAACCAGTGCCAAGCTCTCCGCCTCCAGTCCCGCAAAACTGAATGCCAAATGATTGGGACTTCTTTCTAACCCTAGCTTTGAACCATGAAGTTTGGCGCTGGGCACTTCCTTAAGAATCCCCTCCGCCAACACCTTCTGTGATTGAGCCACATCCTTTCTAAAATCATCCCCTCTTTTTTCCCACTCCTCCGCCGCCACCCCGAACCCCACGATCGCCGGCAGATTTTCCGTTCCTGCCCTTCGATCTCCTTCCTGTCTACCCCCTTCCATCCAAGGCTCCCAAGGCGTTCCACTCCGTATCCAAAGTGCTCCCGTCCCCTTCGGGCCTCCTATCCGGTGCCCAGACAGTGCCACCAAATCCGCCCCCACCTTCTCGACATCCAGCGAAACCCATCCAGCCCCATGAGTGGCATCCACGAAAAGCTTCGCGCCCACCCGATCGGCAAACTGTTTCGCTTCACCAAGATTTTGAAGTGTCCCCAAATCGTGATGTGCCAGATGCGCACAAACCAAAGTCGCCCCGGGCTCGACCTTCACCCCATCCCACTTGAATCGCCCCATTGAATCTACCTTCACGCGTCGGACTTGAAAGCCACTCTCTCCCAACCTCCGCACTGCACTTTCCACTGCAGGATGCTCTATCTCACTTACATAAATCGTTCCTTTGGGCACCGACGACCCCCATCCTCGAATTGCCGACTGCACAGACTCTGTTCCCCCTGAAGTAAAGATCACATCCTCAAAAGTTCTCGCACCTATAAAATCCGCCACCCGCTTTCGTGCGATCTCCAACTGTTCCCTCGCCTCTCTTCCCTCCCGGTGCCCTCCCGTGGGTGACGCCTGAATCTCCACCAGAAACCTTAACAACTCCTTCTGTACCTTCGGTAAAAGCCAACCTCCTGCCGCATGATCCAAGTAGATCCGCTCCTGGCTCATCACCCCGCCCTGCCAAACTTCTTCTCCAACTCCCCCTTACTCAGCAAAATCATCGTCGGTCTTCCATGCGGACACGTATACGGAAGCTCACATGCCAACAGATCTGCCAGAAGACGCACCGCCTCTGCCTCATTCAGGCGATCATTTGCTTTAATCGCATGCCGACAAACCGTTTTTGCGATCACCTCCTCACTTAACTTTCGATCCTTCCGAGTTCCCGCCCCACCAGTTTCCAAATCCGCCACGACTCCACGCACAAAATCCTCTACTGCCAAGGTCTTGATTCGCGGTGGCAAAGCATCCACGAGAAAAGAGTTTCCGCCCATCGAGGAAATCCCCAGCCCAACTCGACCCAACTCCTCTAACTGTTGGTTTAAGAATTGAGCCTGCACAGGAGGGAACTCAACCGTCACGGGATACAACAACCTCTGACCCGAAACCTCCTCCTGCGCCACTTGCTTCAGAAGTTGCTCAAATAAAATCCGCTCATGCGCTGCATGCTGATCGATCAAAACCGCACCCCCATCCTTCTCTGCCACTACATACAAATGGTCGATCACCCCCAAATAACGCCAGCCCGCAGGGATTCCGCGTTTTGTCTCCACCTCGATTCCTAACGATCTCTCCACCGCACCTCCAGAAGCCAGAGTTGCAGACAGGAGGGGCGAGGGCTGAGTCCAAGTCGAGTGAGTCGAAGACAGACTTGGAAAACTTGCGCTATGGATCGCTGGCAAAGGCAAGGGTCCAACCGATCCTCCTCGCAAAACCTCCGCCACCGCCCCACTCACAAACCGCCGCACATCCCCGTCCTGTCGAAACCGCACTTCCCTCTTCGCTGGATGAACATTTACATCCACTCCCGCAGGATCCACTTCAAGAAAAAGCACCGCCACAGGGAAGCGCCCCCTCATCAACGCATTGTGGTACCCCTCCAACAAGGCCGCGTTCAGGGTCATGTTCTGCACGGGCCTGCCATTCACAAAAAGAATCTGCTCCGCCCGAGTCGCCCGACTCACCCCAGGCCTGCCGATATATCCCTTCAAACTCATCCCCCCATCCTCGACATCCAGTGGTAACACCGATTCCCGCCACTCTTTTCCGAAAACCGCCATCAACCTCTCCTCCAGCCCAACCCTCGCCGTATCCTGCCAAAATACCGCACCATCCCGCCTCAATACCCAACTCACATCCGGCCGCGCCAATGCCGTCAACCGGATTCCCTGCTCGATGTGACCCCACTCCGTCTCCTCCGTACGCAGGAATTTTCGTCTTCCAGGGACATGGGAAAAAAGCTGTCGCACCTCGATGCTCGTTCCCGTCGGGCAACCCGTTTGGCCAGCTCGAATCACTTTGCCACCGTCAATCACCACCTCCGTACCCTCAGCAGCCTCCGCCTCACGAGTCTTCAACGTAAACCGACTCACCGACGCAATGCTCGGAAGAGCCTCCCCACGAAACCCAAAAGTTCGAATTCCAAGTAAATCAGATGCCTCCCGAATCTTACTCGTGGCATGACGCTCCAACGCCAAAAGTGCATCTTCAGGCCCCATTCCATGGCCATCATCCGTTACCCGAATCAAAGACCTCCCCCCCCTCTCCACACTGATCTCCACTTTCTTTGCCCCGGCATCCAGAGAATTTTCGACGAGCTCCTTCACCACCGAGGCAGGCCTCTCCACCACCTCCCCTGCCGCAATTCGGTTGGCAACAACTTCCGCCAAAAGGCGGATTCTCTGACTCATACTTTTCTCCTCCTACAGAGCGGGCCGAACCCCCAAATGCACAGACAACCTCTCCAACTCCTCAGGCGAAGTGTAAGGTAATTCAATATGCCCCTTGCCTGCACTTCCTACGATTTTTGCCCGCGTGCCTGTTGCCCTTTGTAACTTTATCTCCAGATCCCGCCAATCCGCCGACTGCAAACCTCGTCCCTTTTTTCTGCCCCGAGTTCCATTTGTCTGCCGCCTCACCAGGGCCTCGGCCTGGCGAACGCTTAAACCTCGTTTCACCACTTCCCGTCCAATCGCAGTCTGCGCTGCGACCTCTCCTAAACCTAGAATGGCTTTTGCGTGGCCCACCGATAACTGCTTCGAGCGTAATAGGTCCCGCACCTCCTGGGGGAGGGATCGCAATCTCAGGGAGTTGGCGACCGTGGCCCGGTTTTTCCCCACTCGCTCCGCCACCTCTTCCTGCTTCAATCCAAAAGTTTCAATCAGTGTCGCATATCCGTCCGCCTCCTCCACAGGATCCAACTCCGCGCGTTGGAGATTCTCAATTAAGGCCAACTCCAAAACCTGCTGATCCGTCGCTTCACGAACGATAACTGGAACTTTCGGTAAATTGAGTTTTTTTGCCGCACGCCAGCGTCGTTCTCCCGCAATCAGCTCATACCCATTTCCTTTGGGAGATCGGCGTACAATCAGGGGCTGGAAAATTCCGCGTGCCCGTATGGAATCCACAAGCTCACTAAGGTTTTCCTCCGCAAAAACGCGGCGGGGTTGGAATGGACTTGGAAGGACGTCGACAACGGATAACTGAAGAATTTTCTCTCCATCCTCGCTTCTCACTACAGGTGAACTGAGTGGAGCCGTTCCTGGTGAAACTCCAGAGGTTCCGCCTAAAAGAGCACCCAAACCTCTGCCTAACGGGGACTTCGCCATTCTCGCCACGCTAATGTTTGATATGCCCTCGTCAACCCAACCCCTGCATCCCCACGAATAACGTGGGAACGAAAATTAGAGGAACTCAGCTCTTCTGGGGTCGAAACTTGCGGAGAGCCAAAAACCCGAGAAAAAGAAGCCCACCCACAAAATAGTGCGACGAAGACGGCTCTGGCACCGCCACCGCCCCAATCTGATCAACGGCACTGGAGTAAGAGGAGATTCGAATAAAATAACTGTCATCCGAGTCTCGAGAGTTGAACTGGGTGCTCGCCAGTGAGTAACCACTATTTTGCACGTAGGCCCCCAGCCCAACCAAAACCCATTCACTCCCGATTTGACGAAAAAGGGCACTTCCCGAGTCGTAAATCGTAAGGGCTGCTTCATTGGCCCCTACATTACTGTTGAACTGAGTCCGCAACAGATCGGAGGTGTATCCCGCCACTTGGACCCCGGTAATCGCTCCGTCCACAAGGTTGGTTCCCCACCTTTTGATCGCCGTCGTACTATCGCCCCAAGTTACCGGACTCGAACCTAAGAGGGAACTACTGGCCCGACCTACCCCATACCCAACCAAATAAGAATTCCCCAAATCCCCCGAAGGATTGGTATTCAACCGGACCCCGCTCAGTCCGGGATCTGACGCCAAGCGCACCAGCTTCATATCCGCAGTCCCAATAGCTAGAGCGGGGGAAGAATCCAAAAGATAATCAACGAATCCAACCTTCACGCTCGTTAACGGACCCACATGCCCCGCCGTCAGCACATACCGATTCCCCAAATACACTCCAGTGCCGATCGGGCCCGACTCATTCCGCATCTGCACCACATTATCCCAAGGCAAACCCACTCCAGGGTTATCTAAATTGGCATCATTTCCTTGGCTAAAGAAAACAATCGCATTCGCAAAATCGATTTGAGCAAATAGAAAAAAAGCCCCTAAAAGCCAGTGAAACCGTCGCATACGATCAACTTAACTCCCCAAATCGAAATTTCAACTACCAGCCCAAAGACCGCCTCCTTTTGAGCCTAGCGTCTTTTGGGTGGTTATTTCTTGCCCGCTTTGTACCCAAAGAGTCTTCGCCTCTGAATCAACTGAGCTACCTGAGGGGGGACATTCTCTTGCCACCCAGACTTTCCATTTCGAATACTGCGCAAAATCTCGGAGCTGGCACAGGACGGAAGATCTTTCTCGCCTCCCGCTAAATCAACAATTTTTCCCTGATGAATTAAAAAGTGGTACAGGTCTCGTGAGGCTCTTGGCACCGTCAAGGTATGTCCAGTGACATACTTGCCTGTGACTCCGTCATACCCAGGGTGCACAAACAGCTTTACCCCTTTGAGGAAGAGTCGACCCATTCCCTCCAAGATTCCTCCCGGCAAATCGCTATAAAATTCAGGATCTAAGATTTTACTTAACAGAGGCACCCCAAGCACAAAGCCCACAGAACCCTTCGTTCTCTGAGTCAAATAGTGAGCCAATCTGTGAAAACGAAAGATTCCCGTAACGAGGACCGTTCTCTTCAAGGCCCCAAGACAATCCACTCGGTCCAAAAAGTCCTCCGCTCCAGCTTTTCGGTGCCTGACAAGATTCCGCATGGTGATTTCACTAACCTCTACAACCTCTTTCCCCACATTCGCAGGATCCTTTCGAAAAAGGGCGGATGCTTTGTTCATCATCGTGAGATGAAAATTGGTAATCGGTCGATAGTGTCCACGCAGAAGGAGAATCGATTTTCCATAGAAACAATCCTCTGCCTCAAGATTCGCCCCCGATGCTGAAAAAAGAGCCACCGGGGTAAGTTGCTGATGAACCATCTTCAAGCTCATCAAGCGATTGTCTACTTTCGAGAAAATGGATCCCCGAAAATCGATCATATCTACTTCGACACGTCCGGGACGGATTCCGTCCATAAGATGAACCAAAATCTGTTCAGGTTTTCTCCAATGACAAAATGCCGCATGGATTAAATTCACCCCCAAGATTCCCAACACCTCCATCTGTTCTGCGTTGGTATCATCCTTAAGCCGCACATGCAGGACAATGTTTCCTGGTGTTGCATTGGGCTCAGTCTGAAACCGAACTCCCATCCAACCCTTGCCGTCTCCTGGATGTTTATGACTACGAGCCGCCACAGTGTTGGCAAAGACAAAGAAGCGAGAGGAGTTCCCCCGCTCCTGTCCTAATCTCTCTAGAAGGAGGCGGTACTCATGATCCAGCATTTCCCAAAGCCGCTCGCGCGAAACAAAGCGATGAGCCGTTCCATAAATTGCGTTACTAAAAGTCATGTCATACGCCGACATGCTTTTCGCCACCGTTCCAGCCGCACCTCCCGCCTGAAAAAACCAGCGTGCAACCTCTTGCCCAGCCCCAATCTCGGCAAACGTGCCGTAATACTTGCCCGAAAAATTGATCTCCTTGGCTTTTTCGTCCGTCGTTTGCTGATGAACAATTCTTTTCATGCTCGTGCTCGGCTTACCCAAGGGTTACCGCGGACAGAAAATCGCCAAGGAAAGGAGGCGGCTGGTCCCGCATAAGAAACTCCCACCCTTCGTCCCGCTTGTATTTTAGTTCTGGGGTAACGCACCCCATCATCTTCGATCCGAATTGATCCGGAAACAAGATCACATCGATCCGCATCAGATTCGATTCCCATCGCCTCGGTCAGCGACCCTGGTCCAGCAGAAAGTCGAAAATCATCTACAGAAACACCCCGTCTGCGCGCCATCCTCTCCGCCCCCTCCATCGGCTCCACCCCGCGGATGAGAACTGCCGCAGGCCAACCCGTAGGGCCTGTCACCACATTGAACATTCGATGAATCCCATAGCACAAGTACACGTAAGCCGTTCCAGGAGCTCCAAACATCGATTCGTTACGTCTTGTTCTGCCGCGCCAGGCATGGGAGGCCCGATCTAGGCTGCCTCCATACGCCTCCGTCTCCACAATTCTGGCTCGGCAGAACCCCCCCTTGCCTCGAACCCAAAGAACTTTTCCTAATAATTGTTTCGCGACACAAACAGGATTCTTTTTTGAATAAAAGGCTTTAGGAAGAGTCCGTCTCACGCGCTTCGGGGGCCGAAAAGTGCGGTTCCAATCCGTACGATCGTCGCACCCTCTGCGATTGCCACAGGAAAATCGTGACTCATGCCCATCGATAACTCGGGCAAATGCACCTCGTGGGTTTCTTGGAGACGATCCCGAATCTCCCGTAGTTTCGAAAAGAACGGCCGCGCCATCTCCGGATCTTCACGGAACGGTGGAATCGCCATCAATCCAATCACCTCCAAACGAGAGTGACCTTGAATCGATTTCAACAACTCCCCCACCCCTTCCGGGGGACACCCATGCTTGGCCGCCTCTTCCCCCACATTTACTTCCAGCATGATACGCATCTTTTTTCCCGCCAACTCCAACCTTTTTTGCAGCTCCGTAGCCAACTCAAGCCGATCCACTGACTCCACCACATCGAAACACTCGACCGCATCTTTCGCCTTGTTGGTTTGCAGACCTCCGATGAAATGCCACTCCCCACCCACGGGCATTTCTGGAATCTTCACTTTTGCCTCCTGAACCCGATTCTCCCCAAAAAGCCGATGTCCTAAACGCCAGATCACACGGATCTTTTCCGTCTCCATCTTCTTACTCACCGCCAGCATACGCACGGCTGCGGGATCCCTACCGACTTTCTCAGCCGATAAAGCGATCTGCTTCTGGATCGAGTGATAGTTTTGCTCAAGAAGGTCGCTCATGATTAGCTAGGCTTGGTTTGCATTACGAATAAGGCTGGATAATAATACTGATCTTATGCAAGTAGAGTCTTTTCGAGTGTTCCGAGATCTTGTCGAGACTCGCTCTTTTAGCCGGTCGGCCAGCCTGAATGGCATTACCCAATCTGCCGTAAGTCAGCAACTACGCTCCATCGAAGTCCGCTTTCGCGTTCCCCTTCTCGAGCGCACCAGCAAGCAGTTTGCCCTGACCCGTGAAGGCCAGCTTCTTTATGAGGCCAGTCGGGAAATCATTTCCTACTACCAAAGGTTTCAACATCAGTTGGAGGAGATGCGAAACATCATCTCCGGAACCATCCGATTGGTCGCCGTTCCCAGCTTGGGTCTTCATGAACTACCTCCCTACATTAAAGATTTTCTCAAAGCGTTTCCCCAAGTCAAAATCCAGGTCGATTACCGCCGCTCCAACGAAGTGTACGAATCGGTTGCCGCGGGGGATGCCGACGTCGGCTTTGTCGCATTTCCATCTCCCCGAAAAGGCCTCAAGGTAGAAACGTTTAAGAAGGATACCCTCCACATCATTTGTGCCCCTGGCCATCCCCTTCTCAAAAAAGGTCCGATCAACCTTCCTGATCTTGCCCAGAGCAAGATCATATCGCTCGCCCCGGAAATGCCGACTCGCCAAGGACTCGACCGCATCCTTGCCACACGGGGTCTCAAATTCCAACCCATGATGGAATTCGATAATGTCGAAACACTGAAACAAGCGGTCGAAATTAATGCGGGAATAGCCTTCCTTCCCACCTCCGCGATCAGTACTGAACTAGCAAAAGGATCTCTGGTAATTCTGCCTCACCAAGGCCCCGAAATTATTCGGCCATTAGGAATCGTGTCTCGTTCCAGCCGAATGGTCTCTCCTGCTGTGAAGCGATTCCTCAAAGCCCTTAAAGTTCCGCGTGAAAGCACACCCAATTCCGCTTTGAAGGCCCCCACTCTTGTTCCCCATGAATAGTCCGACTACCGCACCAACCCATACCCCTCAGGCTCGCGCTTTTGAAACGATGCGCACGCAAGGGTTGCGCCTTACGTCCCAGCGTAAAACCATCACCGAGGTTGCTTTCGCCAATCGAGAACATTTCACGGCTGAATCCCTTCTGGCAAAGTCCCGCAAAAAAGATGGCAAGGTCTCTCGGGCGACTGTCTACCGTACCCTCTCCTTTCTCGTCCGCGCAGGACTTCTACGCCAAGTCGGCATCGGCCAATCCACCCCGCTGTACGATCCTAATTTTGCCGATCACCCCCGCCATGGACACTTTGTCTGTGTGGATTGCCAAAAGATTGTCGAGTTTCACGACCACTGCTTAGACGTGCGGGAATCGATTGTGACAAAGGATCACGGTTTCAGCCCGAAACGTGTGAATTTACAAATTGAGGCCACATGTGACGCCCTTCGGGACAAAGGGGTCTGCCCTCGAAACAGTCGGACTGTTAAGCCAGCTTCTAAAAAATAATTTTAAGCCCCCCATACCAGTTCCTTGGCATGGCAGGATCAATTCCATCTCCCCGAATTCGGGAATAGTACTGTTTATTAAAAAGGTTGTTTACGCCTGCCACGACGCTGACGTACTCATTCCACAACTTTGCCTCTAACGTGAGGTCCCAAACATTGTAGGCAGGGATAAATCGGGAGTCTGACCCTGTCAGGTTATTATCGCTGGCGTAACTGTGCCCGACATACGTTCCAAGAAATGAGGCCTTCACTTTGGATTGCCAATCATAAACGAGGCCCGTCTTGTAAACGTAGTTCGATAGGTACTGCGGGGTTTTTCCATCATTGGGTCCATTAATAAAGTTCCCGTTCTGTAAAGTTAAAGCCGTGTAAAAGAAGAGGGCCCCATACTCTTTTGACCAACCGGCTGTCTTTCCATCCTGCAAATCCCCCCAACCCATCTGCTGGTGAGCAATCCCATCGGCGATTCCCACCAGATCCACCTGGAAAAGAAGATCCCAACCGTACACCCGAGACCGACCCGAATTACTGACCGTATTGATCCCGCCGACCGCGGTCTCACCAATCTGATTCGAATAGTCGACACAGAATCCACTCGTATCGAAGGTCAGCCACTCCGTCGGAGTCCCCCTGCAACCCGCCTCATAGTTCCAAACTGTGCCCTCCTGCAAATTCCCAGAGACTCGCAAATTTGGGCCTGTGGGAACGGCTTGAGCGAAAGTCGGAGGCCGGTACGCCTCCGAAACATTCGCATACATCGCCATCTCCTGAGGCAACGCGTACTCCAGACCCAATCCGATCAGCGGGACGAAGTTATTTTGCGTCTGACTTCCAATCGGTTGGCCTGCTGCAAATTTCGACTGATTGATCGTCTCATCCACTGACTGCCATATGTTTTCCATCCGAAACCCAGGAACGACCGATAGATCCCCCACGGTAAACTTGTTCTCCACAAAGAAGGGGGCGTACCAAACAGAGCGATCACTCTGATTGCGGATCTGACCCGTGTTGGAGGTGGGAGTCAGCCCCTGCTTGTCAGTTCTTGGGGAGGTCGTGTTATAAACCATAAAACCCGCAGTCAGCGTCTGAGACTCGCCCCCCAGATCCCAATCCCACCGCCACCGAGGCTCCATTCCCCAAGTATAAAACTGCTGAGTCTCGATCTGGGTGGTTTGCAAAATAGGAAGTGTTCCGAAACCACCTCCTTCTTGTCTCCGACTCCACCGACGATAGTAGTCAAACCACACCCGATACGAAAAAAAGAGGTCCTCGTCGAATTCCGACTCATGAATGGCGGAAACTGCGTACCGGCTCAGTTCAAACTGGTCGTTGAAACGGGAAGTTGCGTTTCGATCCTCGTTATAATTTACGGGAGTTCGGGCCGTGTCATTGTTCAGCCGTAATCCGCCTGGCTCCCCATGACACTCCTCATAGCCGTTTAGCTTAAAATACCAGCGATGCTTTGTCTCCGCATCGAGAGCCAAAGTTAAATTCCCGTTGTTCAGATCGTACTGGCTGTTGGCTTCCCGAAAGCCTTGGGATTGCCGGTGATTGAACCATCCGTAATAGCCGACCTGATCCACGGTACCTCCAACGGAATTGAAGCTGGAGATATAATCGAAACTTCCCCCGAGCGTTACCGACTCTGCCGTAAATTTTTTATCGGTGGGCGGTTTTCGCATCACGAAGTTTATCGCTCCTGCAGGTTGGGGTCCGTACATGAGAGCTGCGCCCCCTCGAATAAACTCCATTGTCTCCATCGGATAGGTTGGAGGGAGGTAATACGCCTCAGGATACCCAATCATATCCGCTTGAATGGGAATTCCGTCTTCCAGGACCTGAAAACTTTGCAATCTGTGAGGATCAAATCCTCGATACGCCATGCTGGTCAGTGGAGTCGTCTCCTCAGGCACAACCAACCCGGGTGTCGTTGCCGTGATCTGACGCCAGTTATCGTCTTTCACCTCTGGCAGGTAGTGCACATCAATGTTCGAGGTTCGCTTTCCTGCATTGATCCGCGTTCCCTCCACATCGGGCAGGAAGGGCAAACGAGTCTGAACGTCATAGTCCGCCTCAACTTCCACCTGCTGCAAGCGCACAACCTCATCACCCGCCCCCTTGCCCAACGTCCCCTCCTCAACCGTGTTAGTTAAAGAGAGGGTTTGCGCTTCCAAACGAATTCCAAAACTGAACAAGACAAGGCACAACAGAGGATATTTCAGAAAAACCAAACCCATGAGCCCGTAAAGATACTGAGACGCAATCTCATGATCAATATATTTATTGAGACTGTGTCTCATTTTTTTTCGTGACGCTGAAACTACCATGCCGTATTTTTTTCTCATGTTAGGCGGCATGTCGTTCATGGATTTTATGGTTCGAGGGGGAGCCCTGATGTGGGTTCTCCTTGCGTTCTCCTTCGTCGCGTTAGCGGTAACTATTGAGAGGACCCTGACCTACATCTATTACGGATACTCTCCGGATCGATGGCTCCGATCCCTGCTGCAGACCATACGTACCTCCGGTTCTGCCGCCGCCCTTCCCCTAGCCGTTGCCTGTCATCATCCCGTCGCAAGGGTTGTTCAAACGTATCTCGAGGAATTGAACCGCCCCACCAAAGTCCGCCAAGACAATATACGTCGGACTGGATCACTTGCGTTGGAGGGGGTCGAAAAAAACCTTCGAATTCTCGCCGCTCTCGCCCATCTAGCCCCGTTGGTCGGCCTCCTCGGCACAGTGCAAGGCATGGTGGTGGCTTTTTCAAAGATTGAATCAATTCAGGGGACGGTAAAACCCTCCGACTTGGCGGGCGGAATCTGGGAGGCCCTTCTCACAACAGTCTTTGGCTTGGTGGTCGCAATCCCCTGCATGGCTCTGTACCACGCATTTGAAGGTCATGCGGATAAAATCGCACGCCGAATGGAAATGGCTGTCACGTCCCTAGATGATCTTTTGAGTCCGTCCTCCCCATCAACTGTCACCACCAAGCCCCGCCAACGCGCCCAAGAAGAAGAGTTTTCTACCATCCAGTAACCCCATGTTTACTCGACCCAAACGTCTCACCACCTCGATCGATATGGCCCCCCTGATCGATGTCGTATTTCTTCTGCTGATCTTCTTTATGCTCACCTCTTCCTTCACGCTACCGTCCCTCCAAGTCAAGCTTCCCACCGCACACGGACAATCGGACACATCCCCCGAAGTCATCCTCGTTTCGGTCGATGCCAAAGGATCGATCACTCTCCAAGGCTCTCCCGTTTCCCTCTCCCAGTTCGATCAGAAACTCCAGGCCCTATCCCAAGGTCAAGTAGATCGAAAGATCCATTTTCGCGGAGATCAAAGAATGAACTACGGCCTTTTTGTCGAGTTGATGGATCGAGCTCGGCAGATTGGCATCGTCCAATTTAACCTCGTCCACGATCCCAAAAAATAGCCATGACTCTCTCTTATCCCGCCCCCAGTGATAAACTTTTTCTCCTTTTCGGGTTCACTGCCTCGATGGCCTTGCATGCGACACTCTTTTTCTCGCGACCCTCCATCGCCACAACCCAAGATTTCGCAGTTCAACCTTCCGATTTCTCGGTCGAAATTACAATGATCGAAACCTCCGCAGGCCAACCTGAAACAGTTCAGGAGCCCGTTCTAGCTACCCCCCTTCCCACCTCCGATACGGTCGATACTGCACCCAATCCATCTTCTCTTGCCCCTACCCTACCCACACCCGACCCTTCACCCCGCCTACTTCCCACTCCCTCCCCCTCTCAACTCCCGCCGTCGCCTGCCAGTTCGACTGTCCTCGCCCGCCCAAACCCATCGCAAAATTCCGCACCCGTCTATCCTGACGTAGCTAGAAAAAAGGGCTGGGCTGGCACCATCCTTCTTCAGGCCAAAATATCTGCACAAGGAAGTGTGGAATCCCTCAAGATACTCCAGAGCACAGGGCATGATGTCCTCGACCAATCCGCTATCACAGCTGTGCGACAATGGCACTTTCATCCACAAAAAGTGAATGGCACCCCTACGCCTGTTACCGTTGAATTGCCCGTGAAGTTTTCCTTGAATCAGTAGTATCTAAAAGTAAAAGCCTTTATCGATATCAGAGCAATCTAAGTTTTAATGCTAATCTCTATCGTTAAAGCTGTTTTTTAATTGAGTTCCTGAAATAGCGAATAATAGTTCTAGCTATAACAACTAAATACACAGCCACCGAAACTACAATTAACATCGGGATTCTCGAGCAGCTTGCTGCTGTTACCGGGGCAAAATTCGACCTCGAGCGTTCTCGGGTTGCCACCCAGAATTCACTCCAAGGGTCCGAGGATCCTATGAAACAGCTAGTCGGCGCATGTGCTGAAGTTTCTATGGTTGTATCCCCAATTCGGATGCCCCTTGCTAATGCAATTTGGCAAGCTCACCCCAACACTCCAGTCGTGATTTGGCATTCTAGTGAATCCCGCTGGCTGGTGATCACTTATGCAGGTCTATTCACTCTTCGATATTTGAATGGAACTGATCCTAAGTCCTATAAAACTATCACGCGCAGGAACTTCACCCGCATGCTCGGATTGAACGATCCCCATGAAGAGGTTGACGCTGCTGTGGTGCAATTAGAACGCCCTGCCCATGGAATGAGTTCTCATGCTCATAGCACTATGGGAGCGAATCCAGGAAAACGGTTCTTTGCCTTACTCAAAGCAGAGAAAAAGGACATCCATACCTTGCTGATTTTCTCAGTTTTCTCCGGAATTTTATATCTGGCCGCCCCGCTTGCTGTCGATGCAGTGGTGAGCAATCTGGCCTTTGGCGGGCAGTCTCAACCCTACTTGCAAGCACTAGTCATTCTCTCGATCGCGCTTTTTGCCTGCCTTGCTCTTCAGGCCGTAATTACAGCTTTTCAGTACTACATTGCTGACATCATCCAGCGACGGGTCTTTGTGCGTACGGCTTCCGATATGGCTTATCGCCTTCCCCGGGTGAAAGCAGAGTCACTCGATGGGGTGTATGCACCAGAGTTGGTCAATCGGTTTCTCGATATTGTAATCGTCCAGAAGAGCACTGCCCTGCTGCTTTTAGATGGGGTAAATTTGGTCTTTAGCACTGTCATTGGGATGGTTCTTTTATCACTTTATCACCCCCTCCTTCTCATGTTTGTCGCGGGACTTCTTGTTCTCATAGTCCTGGCGATCTGGTTATTAGGTCGCGGAGCGGTCGATACTAGCATTCGTGAATCGATGATGAAGTACAACCTCGTGAACTGGTTTGAGGAAATTGCCCATTTCCCTTTTCTTTTCAAAGGACCCGGAGGGTATGCCCTCGCTTATGAACGCGCCAATGAACTTGCGACTGGCTACGTCCACGCACGGGAGAAGCATTTTCGCATCTTGATGCGCCAGATTTCAGGATTGTTAACTCTACAGGTATTTGCCGCTGCCATCCTCCTCGCCGTTGGGGGATATCTCGTGATCAGCCAACAGATTACGATAGGTCAGTTAGTGGCAAGTGAGTTAATTATGGCCTCTATCGTCGGTGCCTTAGGAAAAATGGGGAAGAAACTTGAAGCTTGGTACGACGCCTTAGCTGCCATGAACAAGCTTGGTCATATTTTTGACCTCGATATCGAGAGAGAAAACGGAGAAAGACGAGTTAATAAAAAAACTGGCACCCATATCCAAGCAGAAGGCCTCACCTTCAGCTATGATCGTGCTCCCCTGTTTTTAGGCCTCAACTTCACCATCCTACCAGGCTCTCGCACAGCCATCGTCGGTCCGCATGGGTCAGGAGGCAGCACTTTGCTGAATATTTTATTCGGTCTTCGCCAGCCTACCGCAGGTTTTGTCAGGATCGATGGACTCGACCTCCGCAACTGTTACCTAGAATCTCTTCGCGAAAGCGTGATGCTACTCAGACGAGATGAAATCGTCGATGGCACGATTATCGAGAACCTTCGACTCGGCAGCATTGGTATTGGGATGGAAGAAATTCAAACTGCCCTGACCAAGGTAGGCTTGCTTGATGAATTACTTCATCAACCAGAAGGTTTAAATCTCCAGCTTAAAATTGCTGGTGCTCCCCTGAGCGGAAATCAGAGAACTCGTCTTCTTCTTGCACGTGCCCTTGTTCAGCGACCGAAACTCTTGCTCATCGACGAGCTTTTCGACGGCCTCGACACCGACTCGCTGAATCAACTCTCGGCTACCATCTTAGGAAAATCAGAAGGCTGGACCGTAGTTCTAACCACTCGGGATCATGAGGTAACCCTGAAGTGCGACCAAATCATCAAGCTCGCACCCAGCCATGTAGGCGGTGGCATTTCTCACCCGAAAAAATGAATTCTCCCACAACCAATCCCCCCCTTCCCGCGCTCGCTCTTGCTGCATCCGCTCGCTTTACCCTGATTGTTACTCGGTCGTTGCTCATAGGGTTTGTGTTGCTGGTTTTCGCGCTCTGCTTTTTGCCTTGGCGACAATTTATCGCCGGAAACGGAAGGGTGATTGCCTTCGATCCTCTAGAACGCCGGATCAATATTGAGGCTCAGCTGTCCGGCCGGGTAAAGCACTTGCACGTCACCGAAGGGCAAAGAGTCAAGATGGGTGATCTGATCGTTGAGATTCAGGATAATGATCCAAATCTTGTCTCGAACTTAAAGGCTCAGCGGGAAGCTATCGAAAGTCGGCGAGACTTTGCTTTAGGTAGGGTGGAATCACTCATTGCCCAGATCACTCAACAGGAAATGGCCAAACGGCAGGCTATCGACGGTGCAGAGCAGCGCGTTGCTATGGCAAAGATTGCCTTTGAAACTGCCCAGCTAAATTTCACCCGCACACAGGAACTTTATACCAAACAGTTGGAATCTCAGCGTAACCTGGAGCTCGCCACGCTCTCGCGCGATTCGACCAGTGCCGAGTGGAAATCCGCTGCCGCAGCACTGAAACGAACCGAGAATGATATGGACGCCTCTATTTCCGCTACTCATGCAGCTAAAGGTACTGCTTTGAGTGAGATGGCTGTGGCCGAGCGGGATCTCTCAGCTCTTGATATCCAGATCAGCCAAAACGAAAGGCAGATCGTTCTGTCACCTCGAGACGGGATCGTCCTTAATGTCGCTACCACGGATGGCACATACCTGCGCCCCGGCACGCTCATCTGTGTTATCATTCCCGAGACCAATAGTCGCTTCGCGGAGATTTTGATCGATGGAAATGATATGCCTCTCATTCACTCGCGCAAAGACGGCCAACCTGGAAGCCCAGTCCGTCTGGCTTTTGAAGGATGGCCCGCTGTGCAGATGATCGGTTGGCCACAGCTCGCCATCGGAACCTTTGGAGGCGAAGTGGTTTTTGTGGATGCCACAGACAACGGCGCAGGTAAATTTCGTGTCGTGGTCGGACCAGCGGATGACACAGTGAATCGACTCGATGGAAAAGGCCCTGTCACTGTCGGTTGGCCCGAAAAAGATCGGTGGCTTCGTCAGGGCACCCGGGTGAATGCGTGGATATTACTCAAACAGGTCCCACTTTGGTTCGAAATTTGGCGTCAAATCAACGGCTTTCCTCCTGTGGTTAGCAATCAGGATGGAAAACTCGATCCTACCAAAAAGAATGACAAATATGGCACTCCATAACCCCTGGATAATGCTGACAATACGGACAGCCTGGGTAGCCGCTTGGCTATGTATTCCGATCACCTCATGGGGATCCGAAAAACCCCTTCTTCTTCCGGAAGTCCTTGCGAGCGTCAAAAAGATGTATCCACCCTTTCTTGCTGCACTGATCGACCAAGACATCGCCAAGGGACGAATTCGCCAGGCCTTGGGATCCTTCGACTTGAATCTGACTTCCGGAGGGGCCCAAAGCTTGGCGGGGCCCAACGATGGAGCCGCCGGCTACGCTCTTTTAGACCAACCCTTACCCTTTTGGGGGGGAAGTGTGTACGGGGGTTACACGAGCTATGCGGATTATTATCTGTTGAGCAGTGGGTACCTACCCAACTACAGAAAAAATAATTCTCTCGGTAATAGTGAGGGGGTGGGGTTGGTTGGCCTGCGCATTCCTCTTCTCCGTGACGGTGTCATCGACGAACGGCGCGCCAAGCTTTGGCAGGCCAAGATCGACCAGGAATTGGCAGACCCAGTTATTCTACGCCAATATCTTGATTTCGTCCGTGCCGCGACGATCAGCTATTACACTTGGTTGGCCAGCGGTCAAAGGCTTGCCTTGACTGAAGAATTGCTGCGTATCGCTCAGGATCGCGATAGCGCCATCGCGGAACAGGTGAAATTAGGGGCGGCAGCCCCGATTGTTCAGGTAAATAACCAACAGATGGTTGTGAGTCGTGAGATTGCCTTGGTCTTGGCCAAGCGCAAATTTCAAGCCAGTGCAATCGAGCTTTCGCTTTTTTATCGCACGCTTGAAAGTTCTCAGCCCATCATTGCCCAGCGAAAGCGCCTTCCAAAGGCTTTTCCTCCTCAACCTATGATGGAGGAAAGCCGAATGACAGCCGATCTGGCCAAGGCTGTTTTCCAACGACCGGAAATGCGCCGGATTGAACTTCTCCTCAAAAAAGCCGATATCGATCAAAAACTCGCGAAAAACACCCTGCTACCCAATCTTGATGTTGGCCTACTTGCAGCCCAACCCGCCTTTTATGGAGATACGGAACTAGAGGGTTTGGTACAGCTGAAAATGCCATTGCAACAACGGGAGGCTGAAGGTCGGGTCGAGGTGGCCGATTCGGCTATCTCCCGCTTGAATCTAGAAAAACAGTTTACCCGAGACCGGATTGTTGCGGATGTGCGGGATGCCTTTATTTCCGTCGACGCCGCCCATAAGGCCCTGATGAAAACTCGTCGTAATATCGATCTGGCCCATCAACTGGAATCTGCCGAGCAAGAGCGGATGAAACTGGGCGCGACCGACATGCTGAATCTTCAGATTCGGGAGCAATTTGCTTTTGATGCGGAAGTAATGGGCGTTGAGGCTCAAGCCGACTACTTCCGAGCTCAAGCCAACTATGATGCTGCCGTTGTGGCCGATGCTCCCACCACCTTTGCCAAATAATAAGCATATCTCTTAAAGGTGTTGTAATTCGGGTCACTTCCCGACCCCACCAAAGCCCAATCGATGGCCAATCTGACCTTGGCTCGCCGAGGTTCCTTGCGTAGGTTTCAATGCTGTATATGAAAGTTTCCCTAGAAAACATGGGCGGTTGCCGCCGCCGCCTCAAAGGTGAAATCCCTGCCGATCAGGTCCGTCTAACGGAGGAAAAGGTCACTCTCTCCTTTCAAAAATCAGCCAAACTTCCAGGATTTCGCCCAGGCCACGCCCCGCTCGACATGGTGCGTCGTCGCTACGCCCCCGATATTCAAAATGAGCTCAAAGATAGCCTCCTGCGGGAGGGCCTTCGTCACGCGGTCGAAAAAGAGAAGCTTCATCTCGTAGACGACCCCGCCGTTGAGGAGGCAAATTTCGAAAAGGACAAGAAGTTCAAATTTATCCTGCGCGTGGATCTGGCTCCTGAATTCAAAGTCCCCGCCGCAAAAGGGCTCAAGATTCCAAAGAAAAATCCTGAACCTGTCACGGATGCGGATATTCAATCCGCCCTCACCAGACTGGCCGAACCTATGGCTCACTTTCACACCGTCGAACCCCGTCCAGCCAAAGAGGGTGACTACGCCGTCCTCGACTTCGAGGGAACCTGTGGGGGTAAAAAGATTATCGAAATAGACCCCAAAGCAGGCCAAGTGGGCGAAGCAAAAAAGCTTTGGGTTCTACTTAAGCCCGACGCCTTCCTGCCAGGATTTGTGCCAGCCCTCTTTGGAATGAAGCCAGGTGAAACTCGGAAAGTAGAAGTCAAATTCCCTGCTGATTTCCCACACGCCTCACTCCAGAAACAGACAGGCACCTATCAGGTGACTCTTGTGGAGTTGAAAGAGCGACATGTACCGGATGTGGATGAGGCCTTCTGCCAAGAAAACTATAAAATGCCCAAAACGGAACTCGAATCCCGAATCCGGGAAGATCTAACCGCTTCACGAAATTCCGCGCATCGAGCCGAAGAAAGCCGCGCGGTGACCCAAGCCCTCCTCTCCTCGACCAAAATGGACGTTCCCGAGCCCCTCCTCGAAGACGAACGCCGCCGTCTGGTGGCTCGCCTCGTGGAGGAAAACCAGCGCCGGGGCGTCTCCAACGAGGAGTTGATCAAGCACAAAGACGATATCCTAAAAACAGCAGGTCAAAATGCGGAGGAGAACGTTAAACTTAGCTTTCTACTACGCAAAATTGCAGAGTCCGAAGGCCTAAAAGTTGAGGAACAGGAAGTCGTCCAAGAAATTGCGATTCTTGCCGCACAATCGGGTCAAGACGCCCGCCTCTTTGCCAAGCGACTCCAGAAGTCGAACGTCTTACCCTCACTTGCTGACACTCTTTTGCGCAGAAAAACCGTTGATTTTCTTTTGCAACACGCCGTTCGCGGGTAAATTCCTTACATGAGCATGGATCCTAAAGCCGACTACTTTGTCCCTAGCGTCATTGAACAGACGGGGCGTGGAGAGCGCGCCTACGATATCTACTCCCGCCTCCTCAAAGATCGGATTATCTTCATTGGCACGGCGATTGATGACAGCATGGCAAACTCGATCATCGCTCAACTTCTCTTCCTGCAAATGGAGGACCCCAAAAAAGACGTCAGTATCTATGTTCATTCCCCAGGCGGTTACGTCACCGCAGGCTTGGCCATTTACGACACCATGCAGTACATCACCTGCGAGGTGAACACCTACTGTATCGGACAAGCCGCCAGTATGGGCGCCGTTTTGCTCGCTGCAGGAACAAAAGGGAAACGGTACTGCTTACCCAACGCGCGGATCATGATTCACCAGCCTTTGGGCGGAGCCCAAGGCCAAGCCACCGATATTAGCATTCAGGCTCAAGAAATTCTTCGCGCAAAGAAGCGTCTCAATGAAATCCTTGCTCACCACACGGGCCAAACCTTTGAAACTGTGGAAAAAGACACCGACCGAGATCGCTTTATGTCCGCCGAAGACGCCAAGACATACGGCCTGGTCGACCATGTCGTCTCCTTCCGCAAAGAGGAATCAACGAAGAAGTAAAGTCGGTGCCCGATGGCCCGCCCCACTCACCTCACCCTCTGCTCCTTCTGTGGCAAAAGCCATGCAGAGGTTAAAAAGCTTATCGCGGGGCCTGGAGTTTATATTTGCGATAACTGCATCACTCTTTGCACAAATATTCTAAATCGCGAAGCGGGAGACAGTCCCGTCGGAAAAGGAATCTTAAAGACCCTCCCAAAACCCCGTGAGATCCGCGAGGAACTGGATCGCCATGTGATCGGTCAGGATCGGGCCAAACGCACTCTCGCCGTAGCCGTTCACAACCACTACAAACGCGTCCGTGCCCCCCAAACCGATACCCTTCCGACAGACCATGCGGACGTCGAGCTCGAGAAAAGCAACATCCTCCTCATTGGACCGACCGGCTCGGGGAAAACCCTTCTCGCGCGTACACTTGCACGGATTTTAGATGTTCCCTTCGCCATTGCCGATGCCACCTCTTTAACCGAGGCGGGATACGTGGGCGAAGACGTGGAAACGATCATTTTGCGACTTCTTCAAAATGCCGATTACGATGTAAAACGAGCCGAGCTAGGAATTGTCTACATCGATGAGATCGACAAGATCGGCCGAAAATCCGACAGCGCATCCATCACCCGGGATGTCTCGGGCGAAGGGGTTCAGCAAGGTCTTCTCAAGATTCTAGAGGGAACGATTTGTCACGTCCCCCCGCAAGGCGGACGCAAGCATCCCCAAGCCGAACATATCCAGGTCAACACCCAGAATATTCTCTTTATTTGCGGTGGCGGCTTTGTCGGTCTTGAGGAGATCGTTCATAAAAGGATGGGAGGCCGTTCGCTGGGATTTGGATCAAGCCTGACAGCCAGCGCGCAAGTTTCAGAGGAAGGTCTTGGACTACTCCGTTACACCGAGCCGGATGACCTTCTGCGCTTCGGAATGATTCCTGAGTTCATTGGTCGTTTACCTGTTTTGAGTCACTTAAACCCACTAACCGTGGATGAGCTCATCCTAGTTCTC
Source organism: Methylacidiphilales bacterium (assembly GCA_044348085.1). Taxonomy (GTDB): domain Bacteria; phylum Verrucomicrobiota; class Verrucomicrobiia; order Methylacidiphilales; family Verrucolacustridaceae; genus Verrucolacustris. Next base: position 70,973 of record JBIKTM010000001.1, read on the forward strand.
ACCGACCCAAAGAATTCTCTCACCCGCCAGTATGCCAAGCTTCTTGGGATGGAGGGGGTTAAGCTCAATTTCACACGCGATGCCCTCCGTTGCCTCGCTGAGTCAGCCATCAAAAAAGGCACGGGAGCTCGCGCTCTCCGCAGTCTTCTTGAGGGAATGATGCTCGACCTTATGTATGAAATTCCTTCACGCAACGACGTGGAGGAGGTGATCATCAATCAGGCTGTGGCCGAGGGCCATCGCGCCCCGATCATCAAACGCAAAGAATCCCGCAAAGCCGCTTAGCTAGAAAAGCGCACCGGATTACCCGGAAAAGAAAACCCCCCAGAGCCCAGTTTTTGGCTCCGAGGGGTTTTCGAACTAACTCTTATCTAATTTCCCTTAGAAGCTGTAGACAACTTCTGCACCCGCGTAATAGGCGGGCCCACCAGAAACATTTCCACTATTATCGCCAGCGACGTTTCCATTACTCACAATGTTGCTCCCCCAGTCCATCCGATACTCAGCACGCAAAAGAAGGTTATTAATTACATTAAAACCTGCAGTCAGCGTGTACTCCCAAAGATTCGTCCCAGTGACATGCCCCCCATTGTTCACGCTAGTCGAGGGATTTCCTTGAGTGCCAAACTTAAGATCATTGTTACTTCCTAGGTATTCGCCACGGCTGGCCAAGCTAAACCAGTCATTAAACTGATATTTTGCATAAGCGCCAACTCCATAGACGCTGGAATTGACTGTTGTGGGCCCTGTGGTGTTACCACTCTTAACGAACCAGACAGTATTAAAAGCGAGGAGCAACTTGTCCTCCGCAAACTTGGGCGCCCAATTTCCCCAAGAGTTGTAGTACCATGTATAGGCCGAAACAGAGCCCCCATTATTGTTGTACCCCTGGCTCGAATTACCAGATCCCGTTGCAGTATTATTGTCGTAACCCGTGCTGTATTGAAAATTGTTACTCCAGTTCGCATTCCCGCCTGGTGCCGTAAAATTTAAAGCAGCCAAAAGCGCACACCCATCCCCATCATTCGGATTCGTCGTCGTATTATTGTCACTATTCGATCCGTTAACTACCCCAAGTTTTCCATCGATATACTCATCAAATTTATAGGAAGAAAGCACCCCAGTGTAGTAAAGGGGGAGTTGGTTGAAAATCAGCCCAAAGGTGGTGTTCATGTTGGCCGGCCTTTCCATTACCTCGTAGCCCAGAATCGAAACAAACTTGCCGACTTTAAAATCCCAACCATTTCCTACTGGAGCGCGAATGGAGGCGTAAGACTGCTCCAAAAAGAGTGAGTTGGAGTTCATACTTGTATTCGTAGGGCCACCGTTAACAGCGGTCTGGGTCGAGGTGCGATTAATAAAGTAGGTTGCATCTTCACCGATCATCACGTCAGCCCGGAATCCGGCCTGAGCTTTGTTCTCCGAGGTCAGAGCCTTTTCGAGGGCGATCTTAACCGCGTAGAGGTTAAAGTCACCCCGCTGTGCGGTATCGCTACCGAGACGGCCGTTGACTTGGGATTGGTTGCCCGATCCAGTAAAATTATAGGCATAACCAGCATCTACATAACCGCTTAGCTTGATGCCCTTCTGGGCGGTCTCAACGAAGTTGTTTTGAACCATCTTTTTTGTGTCTTGAGCAGAAGCTTCTGGGGCGCTGTCCGCGAAGGAAAGGGCAACCATACTGGCCAACATGATGAGAGTTAAGTAGAGGTTCTTTGTCATTTTACTGTCTCCTAGTTTAGCTACTGGGTGATTTGTTTTTAGCGCAATGACTGGCAGCCAATGCACGTATATGTATTGAATTATTTCATAATTCAAATCAGGTCAAGAAATAGACCCACACAAAAGAATAACTTTCGGAATCTTTCGAAAGCTAGACGAGGCATGCTGACTAAAAGAGGAACTGCATTACCCAATTTTCTTCAACCCCTCCGCCAGTCGACCCCACAACTCTTCCATCCCCTTCTCCGTCTCATCCCCCATGTGGGAAACTCGGAAGTTGAGACCTTTCATTTTTCCGTAACCTCCGTCGAAAATTGCCCCGTGCGTTTCCTTGAGCCACGCAATCCACTTCGCCACATCCACCCCACGCGTGTTTTTGCCGCAGGTCAGGCTGAGCGACTCATAACCCTTTTCTGGAAATATCTCGAAGCCATTTGCCGCCAACCACGCCCGCCCCCGCTCCGCATTCTTCCGATGGCGCTCATGCCTTTGGGCGATCCCCTCCTTTGAAATCTCCGCCAACTTCACCTCCAATGCATAGAGATGGGAGATGGACGGCGTACAGGGGGTCATATTGCTTTCTGCCTGTTTTCGGAATTCAAGAAAGTCGTAGTAGTAGCCCCGATCCTTCACCTTCTCCGACCGGGCGTACGCCCGCTCGCTTACGGAAAAGAGGGATGCCCCAGGAGGCAAGGCCAACGCTTTCTGCGTTCCGCACAGCATCACGTCCAACCCCAACTCATCAAAAGGAATCGGCATCACGCTAAACGAAGAAACGGTATCCGTAATGAGCATTACATCGGGAAATTTGGTTCGGACCAGCTTCGCAATCTCAGCGAGCGGACTCAAAACTCCCGTGGAAGTCTCGTGATGAATTAAAGTCAGCGCATCATACCCACCCTTCGAAAGCTCTTTCTCAATCATCTCGGGCTTGATCGCCATGCCCCACTCCACTTGGACCTTACCCGCATCTTTTCCGCATTTCTGCGCCACATCGAACCATTTATCGGAAAAAGCCCCGTTCATACAAACCAACACCTTCTTTTGGACAAGATTCCTCAAAGCCGCTTCCATCACAGACCATGCTGAACCTGTCCCCAAAAAAACCGGTTGCTGAGTCTGAAAGAGTTGACGCAGAGAAGGTTGCACTCTTGCGTAGAGATCTTGGAATCCTTTCCCTCGATGACCAATCATTGGGGTGGCAAACGCCTTAAGAACAGGGGCAGATATTTCGACGGGTCCAGGGATATATAATTTGATGTGAGACATAAATAGGGTAGATAGGGAAACTATGCATTTGCGCAAACACAACCTTCTCCTTCTTGGGTACAGCCTCTTGGCGAGTCCCCTCCTTGCCCAAGTCAACTCCCGCGACCCAAAGCTTAGCCCCGACTTCCAAACCACTTTAGACGAAGAGGTGAATAACGAGCGCGTCGCAAAAGCGGTCCCTGCGAACGAACCAACCCCTACCCCATCAACCCCCGCAGTTTCCGCCCCTGTGACGACGAATGTTGAGAACTCGAAACTTTCCGTAGACCAGATCATCCAAAATGCCATCCGCAGGGATGAAGAACTTCGAGAACTCCGCGAAGAATTCACCTACCAACTTAAGCTCGTGACCCAACGTCTCGATGATGACAACAAGGTCATCCCCGATAAAACCAAGACCGTCACCGCGAAAATTAAACCGGGCAAAGACATCACCTTTAGTGCCGACTTTAACGACGACTCGAAAGACAATGACAGTTCATCCCAAAAAACAACCTATGCAGGTGCAACCGGTGGACGCGGACTTCAATCAAAACAAAAGAAGTCGGACGACGATGACGACGACTCCAACAAAGATGTGGAAGACGCAAAAAAAGTGAACGCCATGCTCGACATGGGGAAAATCGCCCCCCGATTTAAATATGTCCGCATGCCGGATCAGACGCTCAGGGATCGCCCCTGCTTCGTGATCAAGTTCTCACCCAAACCCGACCAACCTTTTAATTCTCGCGAAGAGAAGGTCATCAACAAGGTCGGCGGGACGATCTGGATCGATCAAAACGATTTCAGCATCATTCAAACAAAAGGAAAATTAACCGAGGAGGTCGATGTGGCTTGGTTCTTAGCGACAATGAAGGGCATGGATTTCAGTTATGAAACATCTGAATTATCTTCCATCAATATTCCTGTTCCATCGGGCTTCTTTATGAGCTTCGACTTAAACATCATGGGCTACCGAATGGCACAAAAACAGGTTAGTCAGATGACGGACTATCAACCGGTCTCCCCTAGCTCAGTAACACCTCCAGCCCCCACTACTCCGCCCAGCGGAAACCCTTAATCTAGTTCGATCGCTCGATTGGGGCACGTACTCGGTTTCCCCACTCTGTCCAAGATCCGTCGTAGTTACGCACTTTTTTCCTGCCCAATAGATAACTCAGGACAAACCAGGTGTGGCTCGACCGCTCCCCGATCCGACAGTAGGCAATCACCTCCGTTTCAGGCGACAAAGAGCAACCCTCAACATAGATTTTTTCCAACTCCTCCGCTGACTTGAAGGTTCCATCCTCCTTCACCGCCGTTTTCCAAGGAACACTCTTCGCGCCAGGGATGTGGCCACCCCGGAGAACTCCCTCCTGCGGATATTCGGGCATATGGGTCACATCACCCTTGAACTCACCGGGGGAACGAACATCGATCAGTGGCAGTTTTTTCTGACTAAAAGCCAAAGCATCCTCGTAAAAAGCCCGAATCTCCGAATCCAACCTACGCGGGGGCACCGGATAGTTTGCCGCAGGAACTTTTACTTTCTCGCGGGTTAAGCTTCTTTTCTCCCCTACCCACTTATCCCGACCCCCATTCAAAATTCTCACCTTCGTATGACCAAAAAGGCGAAAAGCCCAAAGAGCATAACATGACCACCAGTTCGACTTATCACCGTAAAAGATCACTGTGGTATCGGGAGTGATGCCATTCCGTCCACAAAGCTCTGCAAAGGCCTGTGGGCTGATGTAGTCCCGCACCAAGGCATCCTGCAGATCCCGCCGCCAATCGATATGAACCGCTCCAGGAATGTGACCGGTATCGTAAAGGAGCACATCCTCATTACTCTCCACCACTCGGATTCCTGGGTCATTCAGATGTTGGGCCAGCCAGTCGGTTTCGACCAAAGCTTCAGGATGAATGTACTCTTTTTTGCTCATAAGTTTATTTCCTTCGAATCTCCAAGATGCCTCACCGCAAGACCGCGTGCAACCGCCTCCCGTGTCATCCCCTATCCTTTTGTTTTTTCCTCCTCCAAAAGCGGGAAAAGCGGCTCGATTTTACCTAATTCCCGACCCGTCAGACCGCTCGGCCACTGAGGCCAATCTTTTGCCCTCGCCTCGACAGACCCTTTGAGACCAAGTTGCCTCAACCCTGCCTGTGCCGTGGCAGGAATCACACACTCCACCTCCTGCAAGACTAGCTCCAAAACCGCCATCGCATCGGCCAAAGTGGCTCGCAACTCACCATCCAATGCAGGATCTTTAGCCAATTTCCACGGCGCTCTGCTCTCAATCATCTGATTGCCTGCATGCACTGCCTTCCACAGTTCCCCCAATGCCAAATGAATCTGATTCGCCTTCATCAAATCATCCCACTTTCTCAGGGCACCCAACACCGTCGCCCGAAAAGCCAGGGAAACCGCATCCGGAGTCGGCGCATCAGGGATCTTTCCATCACAGTAACGTCCGATCATCGATCCTGCCCTCTGAAGCAGATTCCCCAACTCATGGGCTAACTCCCCTTTGCGTCGCGCCGCCAAGGAGGCCTCATCAAAATCCGCATCGTGCCCCAAAGCCATCTCGCGCAAAACATAGTACCGAAACGAATCAGCCCCGTACTTTTCGGCAAGAAGTTGAGGATCCACCACATTGCCTGTTGATTTGCTAAGTTTCTCGCTCTTCCTCGTCCAGAATCCGTGCACCAAAAGTTTCTGAAACATCGGCAATGCCAGAGCACGTAACATGCAGGGCCAATAAATCCCGTGAGCCGGCACCATGATGTCCTTGCCGATTACGTGAACCGCCGGCACCCAGTCAGCCAACTTCCCCTCACCATTCCCAGCACCTGTCACGTAGTTCAGCAAGGCATCAAACCAGACATACGTCACCTGACTCTCATCAAACGGAAGCGGGATCCCCCAAGCCAATCTCGTTTTCGGACGCGAAATACAGAGGTCAGGCAAAGGCTTTTCCAGGGCACCCAGAATTTCCTTCGCACGAAACTCCGGAAAAATGATCTCAGGATTCTTTTGATACAGCTCCTTCAACCAATCCTGATGTTTGGAAAGTTTGAAGAAGTAGTTCTCCTCCGTTAGTTCCACGACTTCCCCAAAGATTTCAGGCCAACTTCCGTCGGCCTGCCTCTCTTTCTCGGTCAGAAATTGCTCAGCCCGGACGCTGTAAAATCCATGAAACGTACCTTTAACAATATCCCCCTTGGCATAGAGAAGTGCCAAAACCTCTTGGACCAACTTTTTGTGTCTAGATTCCGTTGTCCGCAAATAATCATCTGGCTCAACTCGTAGACCCTTCCATAAATCTAGAAAATGAACACTAATGCCATCAACAAACTCCTGAGGACTCTTGCCAGCTTTTGCGGCGCTCTGCTGAACTTTCTGCCCGTGCTCATCCAAACCGCTTAAAAAGCGAACCTTACGGCCCTGCCTTCTTGCATAACGAGCCAAGGTATCCGTCAGGACCTTCTCATAAGCATGCCCCAGATGCGGTTGGGCATTGGCATAATCAATCGCCGTTGTGAGGTAGAGGGAATCCATCGTTAATGTTTATACCAGACTGAGAATTCGGATTCGATCAAAGAAGATCCTGCGGATCGACATCCACAGAAACCTGCAGAGAGGAAGGCCACTTCGGAGCCAAAACTTCCCTCTTTAAATCAGCCAAAACCGCTGACACCTGCTCCACCAGAAGGAATACATGGAAACGGAATCGCCCCTCCACACGCGCAATTGGAGCAGGACTGGCGTCCGGGACCTCCACTTTATCTCCCCAGACTCCACGGAGCTTTTTTACTACATGCTCTGCCGACGCAAGGGTCTGAGCTTCGCTCGTTCCAGAAAACGAAATTAGTATCGCTCTGCGAAAAGGGGGATATCCGTGTGCCTTTCGATACTCCAACTCCTGCTCCCGAAAACCAGTGACATCATGATGCCTCGCGAACTGAATCGCTGGATGAAACGGAGTGTACGTCTGTACAAACACCTCCCCAGCCACCTCTCCCCTTCCTGCCCGACCCGCTACCTGAACCAAAAGCTGAAAAACGCGCTCCGAAGCACGAAAGTCGGGCAAATTCAGAGCCCCGTCGATTCCCACAACTCCCACGCAAGTCACTTTGGGAAAATGAAGCCCCTTCGCAATCATCTGGGTTCCGACCAGAATATCTGTTCTTCCCTCTCGAAAGTCAGCCAAAGCAATTGCATGAGCCCCCCGGACTTTCATACTGTCTGAGTCCATCCGAGTAAGTCGGACTCCTGGAATGGCCTCAAGCACCGCCTCTTCCAACCGCTCCGTTCCCGCCCCCGTATACTGCAAGACTGGAGATCCACACTCCCGACACTGGGTGGGCGAGGATCGATCCGCATCGCAGAAGTGGCACCGCATTTTCCCGTCCTGCCGATGATACGTCATTGGAACTGCACACCGATCACACTCCTCCACTTTTCCACAGTGCGGACACTGAACGCTCGGGGCATACCCCCTCCGATTTAAGAGGACTAAACTCTGCTCCCCTTTCTGAAAACGTTCCCGAAGGGCTGCAATCAGATCTGCAGACAACAGAACCGGACCCTTTCGGCGAGTGGATGTCTCTTTGCGCAAATCCACAACATGCACTTTCGGTAATCGCGCCCCATCCACTCTTTGGGTCAGTCGAACGCGACGATATTTGCCGCGATCCCCATTCCAACCGCTCTCTAAACAGGGAGTCGCACTCCCAAGAATCACCGGCGCCCCTTCCATTCGTCCCCGAACAACTGCCAGATCTCTCGCTTGGTACCGCGGAGATTCGGCCTGTTTGTACCCCCCATCGTGCTCCTCATCTACGACAATCAGCCCCAGATCTTCCAAAGGCGCAAAAAGAGCGGAACGGGCTCCGATGACTACCCGAACCCTGCCTTCACGAATTTCATGCCAAGACTCCCGCCTTTCTGCCACCGTCTGTCCGCTATGTAAAACCGCGAGACGAATCTTTTGACCGACAAGTCGGCCTCGAAATCGGGCAACCGTCTGAGGTGTTAGGGAAATTTCAGGAACCAGAATGATGACATTTTTTCCCTCTTCTAACGTTGTTTCCATCGCCCTCAGATAAATCTCCGTCTTTCCACTTCCCGTAACGCCCTCCAACAGAATTGGTATCCCCCCACCCTCTTTTTTTCTCTCCTCTTCCCACGCGTTCATTGCCTCGATCTGCTCTTGTGCTAATTCAGGCCTTGTTTCGGTTCCAGCCCAACCCGTCTCAGGTGCATCCTCAGCCCGCACCCACCTTTTTTCAGATCGTTCCGCCAAACCCCGATCGACAAGCGCCCTCCATACCGCGGTTCCTACCCCAGACTCCTTCACCAAGTCGGTTTGCCATCCGCCCCCACAATGAGTCAGGTACGCCCAAGCTTTCTCCTGCGCTTTTGCACCCCGAAGGATCTGTTTGGCCATCTCCACCCGACCTTCCACAGGAGAAATCCACCACGCCATCTTACCCCCACCCTCATGGGATCGGACAGGACCAGGTAAAATTGCCCGTAAAGCCGCCCCAAGATCGCACGCGTAATAATCAGCCATCCAGCGTGCCAATCGGCACAGTCCAGCGGGAATCAAAGGCCTCTCGCCGGTGATCTCCTCCACATCCTTAACCTGCTCCACTTCAGGGCGAGCGGGAAACTCCACCGCATACGCCATAATACTCTTCTTGCCCCAAGGAACCCGTAAACGTTGACCTAACCCAATTTTACCCCTCAAACGCTCTGGAATACTGTAGTCAAAAAGCCGATCCAAACCCAATTCGGGTGCGACTCGCACAAAAAGGGACTCTTTCATTCCTAGGCTCTGCTCTCTTTTCATCGCTCAGGCAAGTTTTGCCCGCCTTCCCTTTTAAATCAAATTGGATACCATCACCCCGATGCTTTTCGCACGTCCGCGGATTCTTGCTGCCCTCATCGTGATTTTTGCCCCACTTACACTCATCACCTTCTCTTGGCTTGGAGAGATTCGTCGATCGCAAGAACTCGAACCTCTTATCGTCCAAGCGGCCAATCGCCATGGTCTCCACGTCTCCTTGGTTCGTGCCGTAGTGTGGAGAGAGAGCGATTTCAACCCTAAGGCCGTAGGCACCTCGGGCGAGCGCGGACTCATGCAGGTGACCCCCGGAGCTGCTCAGGATTGGGCTCAAGCAACTCGGCAGCGATCCTTTCAAAATACCGATCTTTTTGATCCGCAAACCAACCTCGCAGCAGGCACCTGGTACCTGTCTCGGGCCATCAAGCGCTGGTCGAATGCGGACAGGCCTGAGGTCTTTGCTTTAGCCGAATACAACGCCGGAATCACCCATGCCCGCCGCTGGGCTAAACAAAATGAAACTCTAAACGCTAAGGACTTCATCAATTCAATTGATTTTCCAACCACCCGATCCTACGTGCGATCCATTTTAAAAAGAGCCGAACTGTACGCGTCAGGAAAGAATCCAAGCCCGCTCGAACTAGTAAACCGTCGCCTCGCCTTACAAAAGGAGCGTTGGATCAAGAAATAGCCTTGTTTCCAAAGCTGTACGAGGGAGTTCAGATTCGCAGGAGGATATAGAAATGCCGAACACTCACTGTTGCGAAGGGCTTGGGACTCGCTTTTCGCATTTTCTCCATCGCTACTTTCTCGTACTCCTGATCAGCTCATATGTTCTGGGGGGACTTTTCCCAGGGTTTGGAAAAGTGATTCGCCATATTTCCTTGGGCCAGATTTCAGTATTCAGGGAAACAACCTCTTTTTCCATGGGCATGTTGATGCTTGGAATTCTCTTATTCAATGCAGCCCTTTCACTTGAAAGAGTCCGTGATTTAATTCGTACCCCTCGATTTCTGGTCGCTGGCTTGGCTGCCAACATGTTTCTACCTGTCATTGTCCTTTATTTTGCCTCGTATGCTATGAGTTTTTGGAGCACATCCGAACACTTGCAGGCCGTCATCGTGGCCCTCGCGCTTCTTTCCGCAGTCCCAGTTGCAGGTTCCGCCACCGCTTACACACAAAATACAGACGGGGATGTTCCCCTTTCGATCGGTCTCGTGCTCCTATCAACATTCCTGAGCCCATGGCTCATGCCCATCTCACTGCATCTGATCAATTATTTTTCCTTTGGCGACTATACCCCAGCGCTTCTCCAACTGGAGACAGGAGCACCCACTCTTGTCCTATTTCTTTCCGTGCTACTCCCCTCCGTTCTTGGTCTCGGCATGCGTCCGATTTTGGGGACTCAACGAATCCAGTCATTCAAACCCTCCCTGAAGCTATTGAACTCCACTTGCCTTTTACTTCTCAATTACACTATGGCTTCCATCGCCCTGCCCCAGGTCTTCGCATCTCCTGATTGGGGGTTTTTAGCGGCAGCGTTGGGTTTTGGCTCTCTCCTTTGCACGATCGATTTCATGTCTGGATGGTGGATCGCACGAATTCTGCGAGCTAAGACAGCACAATGTCTGGCACTCATGTTTGGGGTTGGAATGAATAACAATGGCACCGCACTGGTCCTTGCCTCACTTGCTTTCGTCAATACACCCAAAATCCTTGTTCCGATGATGTTCTATAATCTCGTGCAAAACGTTATCGCCAGCGGTGCTGTCACATTCGTCTCAGCGCGTTCTGACCACTAATCTCAACTTATTATCTTTATCCTTCCCAATTGAGCATCATGCCATTGGTCAATCCAGATCCCCTTGCATACTCCACAGCAGTCATCCGTTTCCGACCCTCCAGCTGAACCTCCCGAAGCAGCACCCCGCCTTTCTTTGCAGCCACTAGAATCCCGTGCGGATTCACCTCGACCACCTCCCCGGGCTTTCCATTCGCCCTTCTCGATAATATGACGGAGAAGATCTTCAACATCTTTTGATCCTGCCCGTCCGGAATCCAAGTATAAGCACCAGGCCAAGGCTGCATGGCTCGAATGTGCGCATCGATCTCCTCTGGATTCTTAGCCCAATCGATCTTGCCATCCTCTTTTTTCATTCGGGGAGCCACCGAAGCCTCTTGGGAGTTCTGTCTCGTGCTCTTCAATTTCCCTTTTTTGGCCCGCTCCAAAAGATACAAAAGCAGGGGACCGGCTTTTTTTGCCAACCGATCGTGCAGAAGACCTGTTGTCTCACCGGGGCGGATTCGTGTAGCCACTTTTCCAAGAATATCCCCGGTATCTAGCCCCTCGTTCATCTGCATGATCGTGACCCCTGTTCGCTTCTGTAAATCCCGTACTGCGGCTGCAATCGGGGAGGCTCCCCGATATTTCGGCAAAAGCGACCCGTGAACATTCCAGCAACCCAACTCAGGTAGCTCTAAAATCGGCTTTTTTAGGATCTGACCGTATGCAACGACCACCATTAAATCGGGCTTCTGATAACGAATTTGGCTTAAAGAAGTGGCCGAATTCACATCCTCAGGCTGAAATACGGTCAATTGATGCCGTAAGGCACACTCCTTGATAGGGGAGGCAAGCAGCTTCTGAGCCCGTCCAGCAGGACGATCGGGTTGAGTGATTACAGAGAGAACAAAATGGTCATCCGAAGCAACCAACGCTTCCAAACAAGGAATCCCAAACTCTCCAGTGCCAGCGAAGACAATCCGCACTCGCTACACGCCCAAGTTGGATAAGGCTTTTTTCGAACGACTCACCTTCGTCGTTTGAACTTGATTTAGAATATCCCGAGTAACCTCAAAGGGAAATTGCTCCGCATCGATCTCCTTGACCGTTTTCTCTCCGTAATATTCCAAAACGGGTTTGGTCTCTTTTTCATACGTTAGAAGCCTGTCGTGAATTACCGCATCACTTGCATCGTCCAAACGATTATCCCTCAGAGCTCTCCTTTTGAGACGATCTTCTAGCTTCTTCTGGTCATGACAAACCAGATGAAATAAGGCTTCCACGGTTAGGTCATTCACAAGAAGTTTTGCCTGCTCCACATTTCGGGGAATTCCATCCAACACCAAATGATCAATCTCAGGTTTGAATTTCCCAAGGGTAACCAAGTGCGCCATGTGCTGACGCCACAGATCCACGGTCACATCATCAGGGACAAGTTGCCCGGCACTCGAGTACTTTAAAAAGGCTTGGCCCACCTTGGTTCGCAGGTCCATTCCACGAAAAACATCTCCACAGGAAATATGACAAAAGGCAGGGATTGTCCCCAACACCTTCCCTTGCGTCCCCTTGCCGGAACCAGGCGCCCCGAAGAGTAAGATAGCACGCCAGCGCATCTTCTATTCCTACACCTGATCCCCTGCTTTGTGCAATCCGACAAATCCCCCCCGCGATGCCAGTAACCGCAGGCTATTCAAAACAACAATCACGGTACTGCCCTCATGACCTGCCACCCCCCAAGTCAAAGGGATCGATGCCCCCAAAGCAGCACTCACAAGAAGGACAATTGTGCCAAGAGATAGAACCAGATTCTGAGTGATAATCCTGCGCGTTCTCCGACTTAAATCGTAAGCCTCCGCAAAACTTTCTAAACGATCTCGCATTAAAATAATGTCCGATTCAGCCAAAGCCGCACCCGTTCCTCTAGCTCCCATCGCTACTCCGATCTCTGCTGCCGCCAAACTGGGCGCATCATTCACCCCATCTCCCACCATCGCGACTTTCTCCCCCTGCCTAGACCAATCCCGAATCGCCTCCACCTTGTCCTCAGGATGTAGGCCAAATCGATACTCTTTCAGCCCCACCTGCTCAGCCACCAGTCGAGCCGCCGCCTCCCGATCTCCCGTCAGCATGGTCACCTTCAATCCTTGAGCAACTAACCACTCCAGTAATGGCCGACTCGATTTCCGAATTTCATCCTCGAGTAAGATTCTTCCGCGAAGCATTCCCGCGCCAAAAAAGACTTCCGTTACCCCAGGCGTAGGTGCAGGCAAAGAATCCACCCACTTAGCTCCATCAAAAAAAGTTCTCCTCCCAAGCCGACACTCATCTCCGCTCCCTATCTTGCCTTTTAACCCACCCCCAGTAGCAGAGGAAAAGTCCTGCACTTCGGGAATCTGAAACCCCCGCCGACGAGCCTCGCGAACAATCGCCACGGAGACAGGATGGAGCGACTGCACCCCCAATCCAGCCGCTTCCCGAAGTAAGGCATCCTCCGCACCCCCCACAACTTCTACAGCGCGCACTTTCATCTCTCCCGTCGTTAATGTCCCCGTCTTGTCTAAAGCCACTCGCGTCACGCCTCCTAACCGCTCGATCGGGCTTCCACCTCGAAATAAAATCCCTCGCCGTGCCCCTGCAGCAATTCCTGCCAAAATCGCTGAGGGTATGGAAAGCACCAACGCACAGGGAGACGCCACCACCAATAAGGTCATTGTTTTATAAAAAGCTGGGCGCACATCCGCCTTGCCCCATCCCGCAAGACCCCACCAAACAAAAAACATAATCGCACTTAAAGCGAGAATGGATTGGGTGTAACGCGTACCAAAACGATCTGTAAACCTCTGTGAAGGTGCTTTCTGTTCCTGGGCCTCCCGAATCAGCCTCAAAATACCCTCTAACGCGCTCTCCTTCGCCCTTCGCAGAACTCTCAAGTCCACCCTGCCCCATAGGTTTAATGTCCCAGCCAAAACCATTGAGCCGATCTCCTTGGACACGGCCGCGGACTCCCCCGTCAAACTTGACTCATCTGCGCCACTCCTTCCCTCAATGACCTCCGCATCGACTGGAAAACCATCCCCGGGTCGAACTCTCACTCTCATTCCAGGCTCCAGTAAATCCACCGCTACTTTCTCCTCCGTTCCGTCCTCAAGAATTCGGATTGCCTCTCGAGGTGCTGCACGGAAAAGACCTGCCAACTCTCGCTCCGTCCGATACGCAGCCAGTTCCTCCAAGGCACCACTCAGGGAAAAGAGAAATAGAAGAAGAGCTCCCTCATCCCAATGCCCCACACACGCCGCCCCCACCGCAACCGCCAACATCAAGAAGTGAATTTCCAAAACGCCCGATTTAATTTTATGCCAAACCTCCTCGGCCGTTTTCCATCCCCCTGCAATATAAGCCACCGCAAATAAAAACTTTTCGATCCACCCACCTGCCCACCAACCTGCCAAAGCAGCACCCCCGCACAACAGCGCCAAGCTCAGTGGAACTTTCCACTTTTTACCCGCTCCCACAATCGAAGGTAGGTGCCGAACATCTAACTTCACCCCGCGGAGTACTCTCCAAAACCATAACTTGGGTGCTGTAGGACAACTCTCTCTTTCCAAAATGATCTTCTCGCTCTCTCTTCTCATACGAACTCCTTCCCCCCAATCCCCTTGAAGCACTCTTCCGCACTTTCCACACCGTGAATCCCCCAACTCCCATCGGCAGACGCTTTCCCCACGCAACCGTCTCACCGCGTCAGCTAGCTGAGCGGCTCCCTTTTCTCCCGCTCCTGAGGCAGCCGTAGCATAATCAATCTGGCCTTCATGAAAAGACACTGAAACAGCACGCAGGTCCGCTGACTCTCCTAACTCATGGGCGAGCAGGTCCAATCCGCAGTTTGGTGTTCCATGATCGTGCACGGCCTTAGACTATCTATTCCCAATCCCCTTTGACCAACTTTACTCAACCACTTGCCAAGGTTTTACACCCTACTACTTTTAGAAAGTGCCAACCTCCCTTCCCACCCCCTCTTTAACAACTCCAAAAAGTCCAAATCGGAAACCCACCCTGTCGACTAATCCTGACGATCTCTCTTTCCTATCGCGCCATCTCGGGCCCAATAAAATCACAGAAAAGCAGATGCTTGAGACCCTCGGGCTCGCCTCCCTAGAAGATCTTGTTCGGGCAACCCTACCCCAAGGACTGGCCTCCGCTCAGCCCCCTCACCTACCCCCTGCCCGCTCCGAAACACGCGCTCTTGGTGCCCTTGAGGAAATGCTATCCAAAAATCTCCCATTTCGCTCTCTCATTGGGCTTGGCTATCACGGAACCATAACACCTCCTGTCCTGCGTCGAGCCATCATGGAAGACCCCGGCTGGTACTCCTCTTACACCCCTTATCAACCCGAGATCTCTCAGGGCCGCTTGGAAGCCCTCCTCAATTATCAAACCATGATTCTCGAGCTTACGGGCATGGAGATCGCGAATGCCTCTCTTCTTGACGAAGGTACAGCTGCCGCAGAAGCCGCTTCCCTAGCCCAAGCCGCTGTTTCTGACAAAACTCGGAAAACAATCTGGCTAACCCCTGGCCTACACCCCTCGACAGCCTCCGTCGTCACAACACGTGCCGCCGCTTTAGGCTGGAAAGTGATCACATCGGAATCTTTTCCAGAAAAGGAAGCCGCTCACCTTTTTGCAGGTGTCGTGGCTTACCCAGAAAGCGATGGTCGCTTGGCCGACCCCCAACCCTTCATTCAGCAGCTCAAAAAGGCAGGCGCCCTATCGATCCTAGTCTCGGATCCCCTCGCTCTCCTTCTCTTCACCCCTCCAGGCGAACTAGGGGCCGACGTTGCCGTAGGTAGTACCCAGCGCTTCGGTGTTCCGATCGGTTTCGGGGGCCCGCATGCAGCTTACTTTGCTACTCGACTCACCCACCAAAGGCTTCTTCCTGGCCGTCTTATCGGCGTATCCAAAGATTCTGAGGGCCGCACCGCCTTCCGCCTCTCCCTTCAAACACGCGAACAACACATTCGGCGAGACCGCGCCACCAGCAATATCTGCACCGCACAAGCCCTCCTGGCCACCCTCGCCTCTATGTACGCGATTCACCACGGCCCCAAAGGCCTTCACCAAATCGCGCTCCGCATCCACCAACACGCCCAACGTCTTGCCGCTGGCCTTAAACTCCGTGGATTCTCAATCCTTCACCCCCTCTACTTCGACACCCTCCATATTCAAGGCTCCTCCACAGCTCTTCAATCCGCATTTACCCAAGCCGCAAGAGCCCAGACAAACTTCCGCCTCTTCCCCAATGGCGACCTGGGAATCACCTTAGATGAGCGCACCGATGAGGCCGAAGTCGATCGTCTCCTATCCTTTTTCGGATCTGCCAAACTCCCCCAGCCCTCAAGCGAATTTAAGCCGCTAGCCTCTGAGCTAACTCGCAAGACACCAACACTCCGTCACCCGATTTTCACATCCCACGCCAACGAGAACGAACTCCTCCGCTACATACGGCGCCTCGCAGCAAAAGATCTCACCCCAGCTCAGTCCATGGTCCCTCTCGGTTCCTGCACGATGAAACTAAACGCCGCTTCCGAACTCACGCCTCTAGGTTGGTCGACCGTAGCCGACCCACACCCGTACGCCCCCACTGAACAAAACCCCGGCTACCTCAAGATGATCCACGACCTGGAAACATGGCTGGGTGAAATCACCGGGCTTCCACATGTCTCCCTGCAGCCCAATGCAGGCTCCCAAGGCGAATACGCAGGCCTTCTCTCGATCCGGGCTTGGCATCAATCCCGTGGGGACACCCAGCGAGATATCTGCCTGATTCCCGTCTCCGCGCACGGAACTAACCCCGCCAGCGCCGTCCTCGTTGGTTTTCGAGTTGTTCCTGTCGCTTGCGACAACCAAGGCAACGTGGATCTCAAAGACCTTGATGCCAAACTGAAAGAACACGGACCCCGAGTTGCCGCTGCCATGGTCACCTACCCATCAACGCACGGTGTTTTCGAAACGGCGATCCGTGACATCTGTAAAAAAGTTCACGATGCAGGGGGACAGGTTTATATGGACGGAGCAAACCTGAACGCCCTTGTCGGAATCTGTAGACCTGGCGAATTCGGAATCGATGCCTGCCACCTCAACCTTCACAAAACTTTCTGTATCCCACACGGAGGGGGAGGACCTGGAGTCGGCCCCATCGCAGTCGCAAACCACCTGGCTGCTTTCCTCCCCTCCCATCCACATCAGATTCTAAAAAAAGACCAAGTAGGTCCAGTCGCCTCAGCCCCTTACGGCAGTGCGAGCATCCTGGTCATTCCTTGGATGTTTCTCGCAATGGTTGGGGGTAAGGGACTCGCTCGCTGTACAGAAGTCGCCATCTTAAACGCCAACTATCTCGCCAAACGCCTCTCCAACCACTACCCGATTCTTTATCGGGGCGCAGGAGGCTGGGTTGCCCACGAGTTCATCCTCGATTTTCGCCCCTTCAAAGCCTCCGCAGGTATCGAGGTAGAGGACGTAGCCAAACGGTTGATGGATTATGGGTTTCATGCCCCGACGATGTCTTGGCCAGTGGGGGGAACCCTGATGATTGAACCTACCGAATCTGAATCCCGCGAGGAACTGGATCGATTTGCCGATGCTATGATCTCAATCCGAGAAGAGATCGCTGAAATTGAGTCAGGAAAAATGGATCGCAATCGTAACCCCTTGAAACTCGCCCCCCATCCTGCGGGCGATGTCACATCGGACAGCTGGAATCGCCCCTACTCGCGCGAAAAAGCAGCATATCCAGCCCCTTGGACTCGCTCGTGGAAATACTGGCCAACCGTATCCCGAATTGACGCCGTCCACGGCGACCGAAACCTCGTCTGCTCCTGCCCCACAGTCGAAGAACTCTCGAGCTAAAAAGTAATCTTTTCGGCTATCTCCTCTGCGGGATAGGTCCAGATCTCAGATAAGGTCGGGTGATAGTGTGGCATCTCGGCCATCTCTTTGGCAGTCCCCCGATACCGCATCACCGCCATCGGCTCATGAATCAGATCCGAGGCATGCGGCCCGACCACCTCCGCCCCAACAATTTCGCCCCTTTGCTTTAATGCGATCAGTTTCACAAAGCCGTTCAACTCCCCCATCACAATCGACTTCCCATGGTCGGCAAAAGGATAACTTGCCGTAACGATCTCCCACCCCCTCTCACGACACTCCCTTTCCGAATAACCAACTCCCGCCGCCTCAGGAGAGGTAAAGATCACCTCCAGCTTCATCCGATAATCCATCTTCTCCCGGAGATCCCCACCCTTAAGAAGTTGAGCCGCGTTTTTGGCTGCCACCTCCCCCTGCTGGATCGCCAGATGCACCACCTCATACGGGCCACACACATCTCCGGCGGCAAAGATATGCGGAACACTGCTCTGCTGGGTTTCTGATACCGCAATTTTGCCTTTCGTGATTTCAAGCCCCGCTTGCTCACAATCCAAGCCCGACAAATCCGGCTCCCGCCCTAATGCCTGAAGAATCTGCTCTGCTTCTACCGATTTTTTCTTACCCCCTTGCAGAAACTCTACCCTTTTCATTTTTCCTTTCTGCATCACCTGTACAATCTCGGTTCCACAAAAAACATCCGTCCCATTCTGCCGAAAGACTTTCTCTAAAACCTGCCCCACTTTGGGATCTGATTCGGGCAACAGTTGGGAACTCCGCTGGATGACCGTCACCTTGACCCCCAGATGGGCGTAGTACTGCGCGAACTCCAAGGCCACAGCTCTTCCTCCCAGCACAATCAGACTCTTGATAGGCTTCGAATCCTTCAAACACTCATCACTTGTCCAATAGCCCGTCTTTTCCAATCCGGGTATTTCACGTCTGGCTGTTCTTGATCCAGTGGACACAACAAAACTCTTAGACTCAATTTCCGCAGGGACCTTATCTTTTCCCACCGCCTCCAACATAAGGCGATGCGACCCAAGAAATTTTGCGCGGGCCCGATAAAAGGTAAAATTCCCCTCCTCCAACTGCCCTTTGCGGTACTCCGCAAACTCTCGTATCAAGCGATCTTTTCTTTTTAGAATCTCTTTCCAATCGGGTTTCGGCTTTCCCACGCGAATTCCAAACTCCGCTGCTCGCCCGATTTCATGATTACGATGAGCACTCTCCAGCATAGTCTTGGTCGGCATACACCCACGTAAAATACACAACCCTCCCACCTGCTTTCCTCCCTCAAGGATTACCACCCTCAATCCCAGCGCTGCCGCTGTCCTCGCTGCAGCAAACCCAGCACTCCCCGCACCAATCACGGCCAGGTCAAAAGTCTGAGCCATACAAAGACTAAGACCCAGTGGGTGTGCTGAAATCAATCACACTGCCTTGTCCGCCAAATTTAGGGTACAGATAACGCGCCGCAGGAACCCCCTCCCTCGTAATGACAGATGCCCTCTCCAGCCCCTTGTCAGCCAAATGCCGCAAGGAGGCTTGAAGCAAGGCCAATCCCAACCCCCTTCGCTGATACTCATAATCCATAATAATTCCGGACAAGAGTTGAGGCCCCTCCCCCTCGATGGGCAGTAGGGCGCTATACCCCACGATCCGAGATCCGTGCAAAAGAACGAAAAAGTCCATCCCTGCAATGGGTTTACCTTCTGGGAATATTCGTTTCCTCAACTCATCCAGATGGGCCTCCAAACCAATCATCCAGGCCTTTTCATTTAGAAAAGCCCTCTGAATTCCCTCCCATAAATTTTCCACATCGGGAGCAGGCTGAATCCTAATTTCGTGCTTCGGAGGTAAAGAGAGTGAAAGAGCGGGCACCTTGGACAGGTCCCACACAAAACGAATCTTCTTATTGAATCGACTCACCCCACCATTGGAACGCAGATGCCTCAAAAGGCCAAGCGGGAAACGACCTACCGACTACCGGGCTTGATTGCGGGTATTTTCTGTAAATCCTCAGGAATTGTGTCCGCCGAAAATGTCTCAACCGGAAGAGACAAAAGAGAACATATCGGTACCCCCAACTTGGGCTTGGTCACGCTCCGATCCACCAAACAGGCCACTCCGACCACTTCCCCGCCCGCCTCTTTCACCCTCTCCATCACCTCCTGGACGGCGCTTCCCGTGGTGATCACATCCTCCGCCACCAGAAATTTTTCGCCGGGTTTGACCTCGAATCGACGGATCCCCAACTTCCCTTCAGTTTTTTCTGCAAAAATATGTCGACGACCGAGATGACGGGCCACCTCATGCCCCACCAAAATCCCACCCATGGCAGGCGAAATCACCGAATGAAAGACCCACTTGTCCAACTTCACTTTTTCCACCAAGGCTCCACACAACTCCGACGTCACTACCGGATCCTGCAAAACAAGGGCACACTGAAAAAAAGTCCGACTGTGCAGGCCCGACCGTAAAATAAAGTGCCCGTGCAAAAGGGCGCCGCACTTGCGGAAAACCTCCAGCACTTGGGCCGAGGTCATGATCCAGGGCGTCTCGCCACAAACTCGATCTCTACCGCACCCCCCTTTGGTAATCCCGCCACCTGAAACGTAGACCGACTTGGCGCATCTTTTGGAAAAAACTCCGCATAAACCGCATTCATCTCAGGGAAAGTTTTTAAATCGAGCAGGAAGACCGTTGCCTTGACCACGTCTGCCAAACTTAATCCACCCTCCTTCAGAAGACTTTGGGCCCGCTCCAAAGCCTTGCGGGTCTGCTCAGCCACACCACCTTGGATCAAGTTGCCCGCCTCATCCAAGGCCAACTGTCCGGATAAAAAAACGAATCCCCCCGCCTCAGTCGCTTGCCGATAAGGGCCAATCGCTGGCCCAGCCAATGGTGATGTCCAACCTTTATGTCCCATACGGTAATCTTTTCCGAATCTACCGATCAGGTCAACGCCCATCCCTCTGACTTGCTCCCCCTTTTTTTATCTCCGAGGAGGCCGATTTTGGCTTTGAGCCATTAAAAAATATCCGTATCTTAGCAAATATGAAATTCATCCTGCAGTTCCTCCTCGTTCTTTGCCTGATTCCGGCTTCAGTTTTTGCTCACACAGCCCATGGGCCCGTTGGCTTCTCATCAGGTTTGACTCATCCCATCTTTGGCCTGGACCACCTTCTCGCCATGCTTAGCGTCGGGATTCTTAGCGTTCAGATGGGTGGACGCGCAATCTGGACCGTCCCTCTTACCTTCGTATGCTTCATGCTAGTCGGAGGAATCCTGGGCATGGTGGGGATTCCATTCTTCTCGGTTGAAATTGGCATCGCTCTATCGGTCCTCCTCCTTGGCCTCGCGATAGCCATTGACGCAAAGCTTCCCCTTATTCTATCCATGGTAGGAGTAGGCTTTTTCGCACTCTTTCACGGGCACGCCCACGGCGAGGAAATGCCCACATCGGCTGCACCCTACCTCTATGCCCTAGGCTTTGTCGCAGGAACCGCCCTCATTCACCTTCTTGGGGTTCTTTTGGGGTGGATCGGATCTCGTATTCCGTTTCGTACTACTGTGTTTCGAGTAAGCGGAGCTACTCTCGCAATTCTCGGAATATACTTCCTAGTTCAGTCCGTGTCCGCGTCAGGCGCAGCAGGGGCACCTGCTTTAACCAGTGCGATCTCCAACTAGGTCTTTTCGCGTAACTCCCTAAGTTTCTGCCGTAAAAGGGAGAGGCACTCCTTCCAAAAATCCTTGGGCAAAGCCTCGTAGCGCACTGTTTTTCCATCCACTTGGGTCGTGTAAAAGATATTACTGGGCTCTCCAACAAGCTCGTCGTAAAGATTCCGCTTCACATAGGCCGAAATCTCGTCTGCCCCGTCCAAATGAACATTCACATCTCTTCCATCGGCATCCGCCTCTAAAGCCAGCAACACCAACTGCATCTCAGCCCAGCTGATCGACAGGCCACTTTTTGTTAGCGAAGCTACATGCCGATCGATCATCTCCAAAAGCCGTTTGACGATCCTGGCACACTCTTGCGGCCGATTTTCAATGACCAAACCCGCCCCTTCTGCCCCCCCGTTAGATTCAGGCTCAACCTTTTGTGGAACTGGCTTTGTGCTCATCCGATTCTTCTACCTGCGTTTGCTCCCAAGGGAAAAGAAATATTGGGAAGGATATTATTCTCCACCACCCCGTTTTGGATTAGTCTAGAAACACTGTGCTGATTGACACCCACTGCCACCTTGATTTTCCCGATTTTGATCCCGACCGCTCCCAAGTGATTCAAAGGGCCGATGAAGCGGGGGTCGCTCGCCTCATTACGATCGGGACTACCCTCGAAACAAGCCGAGCAGCGATTGCTTTGGCCGATTCGAATCCTCAAATCTTTGCAACAGTTGGCCTACACCCATGTGAAGTTCAGGAAGCAAGGGATTCTGCTATTGATGAACTTGCCCAACTTGCAGAACACCCAAAAGTGGTCGCGATTGGCGAATGTGGCTTGGATTACCATCGTCTTCCCAGCAAATCATCCGCCCCCTTCTCAGGCTCCACTTCGACCACAGGAGGCGTATTTCCAGGTTCAGAAGATATAACCTTAGCAGATGCCGAACAAAAAAATCGCCAAGCTGTCTTTTTCCAGCAGCAACTCGATCTAGCCGTAGAACGAAAACTCAATGTCGTAATCCATCAAAGGGATAGCTGGGAAGACACACTCACCACACTGAAGCCATACTCAGGGCGACTTCATGCCGTGTTTCACTGTTTCTCTGGTACTTTGACCCAAGCCCATGAGCTGATCTCTTTGGGGCACTTTGTTTCATTCACAGGGATTGTGACTTTTAAGAATGCTCGAGATGTTCACTCCTGCGCCCAAAAGATTCCCTCAGGCTCCTTCTTCTTGGAGACGGATTGCCCATATCTGGCGCCTGAACCGAATCGGGGAAAACGGTGCGAACCCGCCTACACGCTTGCCGTAGCTGAAAAAGTCGCCGCTCTCCGAGGTCAAACCGTGCAAGAAATCGCTCGCGAAACGACCTCCGCTGCGGAAAAGTTCTTCTCCCTACCTTCTTCATGAAAACCAATCCCCCCATCCCCTTTTGGGTTCGTGTACCTGCCTCGACTGCAAACCTTGGACCTGGATTTGATACCTTGGCCTTAGCTCTCAACCTCTACAACTACGTTGCCGTGACTCCCGGAAATCCTGAAACACCTGATCCTTTTGTTGCTGAGACCGTCAACGCGTACCATAAATCCAGGAATCTTCCCTCAAAGAACTACCGCCTCATTGTCCATGGGCTGGTGCCTCGTTCCCGTGGACTTGGCAGTAGTGCCACAATCCGCCTCGGTATTCTCGCGGCACTCGACAAACTTAATGGCCGTAAGCTAGACCTTCCTTGGCTGATCGAAACAGCCACCACGCTCGAAGGCCACCCTGACAATATCACAGCCGCCGCGCTCGGCGGTTTTATCGTATGCGGAGGTAAAAAGCCCGCATGCACAAAAGTATCCAGTCGCTTAAAATTTGTTGCCGCCATTCCACAAGTCGAAACGTCCACAAAAACAGCTCGCTCGCTGCTTCCCGCCCAAGTGCCCTTTCAAGACGCCGTAACGAATTTGCGCAATGCGTCCCGAATCTCTTCAGCTTTTTTCAGCAAGAAATACGACGAAGCGGCGGGAGCCTTTCACGATCGCCTCCACCAACCCTATCGAAGCTCCCTTGTGGCAGGTCTGGACTCTGCCATCGCACAGGCGGAGAAGGCAGGCGCCCTAGGAGCCTTCCTGAGCGGTGCAGGGCCTACTCTGATGGCTATTACAACAAAATCTGAGAAGACAATTGGCCAAGCCATGGTCCAAGCATTACGGCAGGCAGGACATCATTCTGTTGATCTAAAAATACTGAGTGCAGACAACTCAGGTCTACGAATCGTAAAATCCCTGCCGTAAGGGCTTAAAGCATTTAGGCAGAAGCAACTGCCTAAAATGCAAGTTACTTGCGCTCTGCGTAGTGATGCAAACGGTTCGACAAAATAATGAAGGTAGGAGCCCAGAGTCCAACAAAGATTCCAAACCGCTCAGCATAGGCTCTCTTTGCATCCGCAATCATATCTCCTGCTCCGGGCGTACCGAACTGACCCCCTGCAGAGAACCAGATCAGAACCGAACCGATAATCGAGAGAAACCCTAAGGCAAAACATAGGTTACTAAGGAACTGGATTTGTTGTTTATTCATAGAATCAATATGCGCCTGTGTCGGATACCTTCAATACATTTCCTACTGACAAGCCTCACACTCGCCACCGTTTCTCATTGCTTCAATCGAACAGGCCATCTTCTCTTCGGCACTAAAAGTTTTTTTAGCCCCCTCTGGGTTAGCCTCGGGTTCTTGCATGCCCGCCCTGACCTCCTTCTTGAGCTTTACTGTGGCCTTCTCGATATTTGAGGCCCCTAAGGTCCGCAGGTAGTAGGTGGTCTTCAATCCTTGATGCCAAGCGAGGCGATACATTCTCGAAAGAACCTTGAGGTCGGGTTGACCTAAAAAGAGATTTAAGGATTGAGCTTGGTCGATCCACTTCTGTCGCCTGGCTGCCGCTTTCATGATCCACTCAAATCCAACAGCAAATGCGGTCAGATATCTCTTTTTCAACTCCTCGGGCATTCCCTCTACGGGTCCCAACTCTCCGTCAAAATACTTCAACTGATCCACCATGGCCTGATTCCATAATCCGGCCTTTTTAAGATCTTTGACTAGGAAGGGATTCAGAACGATAAATTCCCCCGAGAGGTTGCTCTTCACAAACAAGTTTTTGTAGGTCGGCTCAATGCAGGGCGAAGTTCCCGTAATGTTCGAAATCGTCGCCGTTGGCGCGATTGCCAAAACATTCGAATTTCGCATTCCGTGAGCCCGAATTTTCTCTCGCAGCGGTTTCCAATCCATTCGTCCGCCACGCGGAACATCCACAGGCAATCCCCGCTCCTCTGCCAAAAGGTCCACTGTATCTTGTGGCAACAAACCGCGATCCCACTTGGAACCCTTGTAGGTCGAGTACGTGCCCTTTTCCGCAGCCAGATCGCTCGACGCTTCATACGCGTAGAATGCAATCGCCTCCATCATCTCATCGTTGAAATCGACTGCTGCATCCGACTCAAAAGAAATCCCCTTCATATAGAGGGCGTTCTGCAATCCCATCACCCCAAGCCCAATGGGACGATGACGGGAATTTGCCGTTTTAGCCGCCTCAGTCGGATAAAAATTAATGTCGATGACATTATCCAACGCACGGACAGCCACTCGTACTGTTTCCCTCAATTTAGGCAGATCCAACGAACCATCCGGTAAAATATGAGTATCTAAAATAATGGAACCCAAATTACAGACTGCAGTTTCATCTTTGCCTGTATTGAGAGTGATCTCCGTGCACAGATTCGAGCTGTGAATGACCCCAACGTGATCTTGGGGACTTCTTATGTTGCAGGCGTCCTTAAATGTGATCCAAGGATGCCCCGTCTCGAACAGCATCGAGAGCATTCGCTTCCAAACCTCAATTGCAGGCACCTTATGCCCCCAAATCTCGCCCTTCTCAGCTTTCTTCTCATACGCCTCGTACCGCTCCTCAAACTTCTTCCCGTACAGATGATGAAGATCAGCTGCATCGCTAGTCCGGAAGAAGGTCCAATCCCCTCTGGCTTCCATCCTCTTCATGAACAGATCAGGAATCCAATTCGCAGTATTCATGTCATGACAACGCCGCCGATCATCTCCCGTGTTCTTCCGTAGCTCTAGAAAGTCAAACAGGTCATTGTGCCATGTCTCTAGGTACGCACAGCCCGAACCCTTTCGTTTCCCACCTTGATTCACAGCGACCAGAAGGTCGTTGTGAAGCTTTAGGAATGGAATGACTCCCTGACTCTCTCCGTTTGTGCCACCAATATAACTGCCTGTTCCACGAACGCTCGTCCACGATCCACCCAAGCCCCCAGCCCACTTGGAAAGCATAGCGTTCTCTGCCACGCCTCGCTGCATAATCGCCTCAATCGAATCGTCCACCCAGTACAGGTAGCAGGAGGAAAGCTGACTATGCAGGGTCCCTGAATTAAACAGGGTCGGTGTGGAGGAGCAGAACCTACGGCTCTTATACAGGTTATAGAGCTCCATCGCCCGGACCTCTCGGTCTTTGGGCTCCGCATGAAACAATCCCATAGCCACGCGCATCCAGAAAAATTGGGGAGTCTCGAGTCTTCGGGAGACATCCGCTTTTTTGTCCACGATGAGATACCTGTCGTACAGCGTCTGGACACCCAAAAAGTCCAGATCCAGATCTGCCAAAGGGTCCAGCGCAGCCGCCAGCTTCTCCAAATCGTACTTCTGTAGGTTTGTGCTATATCTTTTGATCTCCACACCCCGCTGAATCGCTTCAATAAACTTCTTGCGATGAAAATCACGCAAGGCACTGATTCCGTCTCTCAAAATATCCCAACCCAAAACCTCCTCATAGATGAAGGTCATCTGAATCCGACCCGCAAACTTCGCAAAGTCGGCATCTTTTTCAATCAGGGTCTTCGCATTCAAGCTGATCGTATTATTAAGCTCAGACCTCTTAATCCCGTCAAAAATCGATCTCCTTAACTCCTTTTCGATCTCTCCAGCCGAAATGCATAAATCAAGTCCAATGGACGCAAACTCGATTCGCGCACGTAAATCCGCGCCGTCCCACAAAAAGGTTGTTCCATCTGGGTTCGCGACCACCACCATCCCCTCTGTCGGCTCTGTGGGAGAGGCAGAAACTTCGCCACGAGCTTTGCGCTCTCTCTGATCGGCACGCATTGCCCGATAAATGATATACCGTTCCGCGACCTTATAGTGGCCAGCCCGCATCAGTTCCTCCTGAACTAAATCCTGAACCTCCTCAATATGAACCGTCGCTTGACCCAATTCCGCAACTCGTCCTGTTACAGCCCGTGCGATCTCAGGGGCTGGTGTCGCATCCATTCTTAAAGAGAGGAAGGCCTGGCAAACTGCCACTTCAATTTTCGACTCGTTCCACGGAACCGTTTGGCCCTGACGCCGAATGAGCCGAACTGCACATGCTGCTGAATCTCCGGGCGCGGGGGCAACCGGAGGACGATCCCTTCTCTCTCCAACAAGACTCCGAGCCACGTCATACGCGTTATTATCGACCAATGTTTTTTCGACGAGTGTTTGCAAGTCTTCGATCCTAAGACGCAGAGGCCGCTCGGCAAGGGCTTGGCGAGCCAGGTTGCGACCAACTTCTGTACAAATTTTAGCAACCCAGCGGCGGTTCGTTTCCGTGAAAATGGTCTCTTGCCCTTTCGCCTTCAGCCATCGGGCCAAACTCCGGCCGACCATTTCAGCCACCTCGGCCAACTGGAACGCATGATGCGATTCGCCATCGATCACTTCGATCTCAGGCATATCGACCTGTACTGAATCAATCGCCTCTCCCCATGCCTCAGTTTTTGCATCAGGGAGATTCAAGAAACGCTTCATTGCCAAGTCCACATCCACATCACGCGGGTCCATCTTCATAATCAATGCCTCCTGTTATATACTACGAAAAAAAAATCAGAGCTCGTCGTCGTGCACGGACGCCAGCGCCGAAGATTTCTGATACTCAGTCACCCTACCCTCGAAGAAGTTTTGCTCCTTCTTGATGTCCATCATCTCGGCCAACCAAGGAAGCGGATTGGCAACTTCATCATGAAGCGGCTTCAGCCCCACGCCCTCTAATCGACGGTCCGCGATGTAATCAATATAGGACAGAAAATCCCCAAGACTTAAGCCAACCGCATTCACAGGGAGGCAATCCTTGATGAAGGTTTTCTCAAGCTCCACAGCTGTGGCCATGGTTTGACGCAGCTCTTCCTTGAAATCCTCACTCCAAATCTCCCGATTCTCCTCCACCAGATCCATAAACAGATTGCGGAAGACTTCGATATGGTTTGATTCGTCCCGCAACGTGTAGCGGAACATCTGGCCGATTCCTGGGAATTTATTTTGGCGGTACAACGAAAGAACCATGCCGAACAGTCCGTAGAACTGGGTTCCCTCCATGCACTGGCCAAAAACAAATATGTTCTTAGCCAAAAGCCTCTTGTTTTCGACTTTGGTAAGATCGATGTCTCTTCGCAGATCTCTCGAGATGCCCGTCACAAACTCGTTCTTTTTGACGATCGACTGCACGTCCTCAAACATCGCCTCGCACTCGTGCGGGTTGATTCCCAAGGAGCTGATCATGTAGAGGAGCGAATCCGCATGAATGTTTTCCTCATGCGCATGCCGGCCAAGGACAAGTTTCAATTCAGGCGCCGTGACCAGTTCGCGCACGACGTGCTGGATATTATCCCCAACAATCCCCTCAGCTGCCGAGAAGTAGCCGATGCCCATGCGAATAATCCACCTCTCCACATCCGAAACGACCTTACTGTCCTTCCACTGCTCAATGTCCTTGCCCATTCCAATATCCTCAGGCTCCCAATGATTCGCCTTCATTTTGCGGTATAAGTCGTACGCCCAGGTATATTTCAAGGGCAGCAAGTTGAAGGTCATCGTTTCCTTGCCCAAAATCACCTTCTTCCCAGCAAATGCCGCTTCCGCTTTTTTCTTATCTAGAACGAACTTCCGTGCGCCCACGCTGAATTCTGTTTGCATCATATTTTAGGACCTCTTTCCAGCTACTGCGAGGGTCGGGCTTGCATACCCACCGCAGGAGCCAATTCCACTATTATTTACGCTAATACACGTAAATACCTTATTTAGCCCGCAACACCTTTGAGTTGTGTTGAATGTGTTCAAGGTAACTAGATGTAGTATGAGAATTTTACGTGTCAACTGACTTTGCGAAATTTTTTCATTTTGTGCCTATATGCTTATAACAAAGGCAAATACCCCAGTTCTGAGAGGGCAAAATTGACAGCCTACGAGACCGACTTATTCACATCCTTGAAAGTTTTTTAAAATTGAGCCGATTCTTACTGCGGAACATGACAACCACCGCCACCATTTTTTTGGAAATATTTCTGGTGATACTCCTCCGCCCGAGTGAAAGGCCCCGCAAGATCCACCTGCGTTACGATCGGACGAGAAAACTTTTTTTGCTTCGTTAACTCATCCACCACTTCTCGAATCACCGACTCCTGCTCGGGCCGCGTAAAATAAATCACCGACCGATACTGATCCCCCACATCCGGGCCCTGACGGTTCATCGTTGTGGGGTCGTGAATCTTGAAAAAATACTCCACCACACTTCGCGTCTTGCTTTTCTTTGGGTCGTAAACAAGACGCATCACCTCCGCATGGCCCGTTCCATGCCCACACACATCTTGGTAGGTCGGATTCTTGGTCCATCCCCCCTCGTACCCAACCTCCGTAGATCGCGTCCCAGGAAATTTCGAAAATACCTCCTCCACCCCCCAGAAACATCCCGCACCTAAATCCAGCGTCTCCACCTCGGGCAACTTTCCTTCCTCCTGAAAACTTAAGACCGCGGAGTTGATGCAGTACCGTAAACCCGTCGGCTTGGGCCCATCCGGAAAAACGTGCCCTAAGTGCATCTCGCACCGCGTGCAATGAACCTCCGTCCGCGTCATTCCAAGGGTACTGTCCGAATGCTCCCCTACATTTTCCTCTGAAAACGGTTGAAAGAAACTGGGCCAACCCGTTCCGGAATCAAACTTATCACCGGCTCGGAAAAGGGGCAGACCACACCCAGCACAAAAATAGATGCCCTTGGCGTGATGATCGTGAAAAACACCGCAGAAGGCCCTCTCCGTCCCAGCCGTTCGACCAACCCGAAACTGCTCAAGAGTTAGCCGCGCAGCCCACTCCTTGTCCGATCGCACCACTTTGGGTACTTCCCGAAGCGGTCCAACTGTTCCCTCCTCGGTCATAAGACGTACTTTCACAAACTCGACCCCTTTTTTTTGTTCGCTATGCGTCACCCCAATAAGATGCCCCGAAAACCACCACCCCGCCAGCCCGACCAACAATCCCACACCCATCCAGAACTGACGTCGATTTCTCACCCCTAAATCCTACCTCGGCGAAGCTTTAAAACAAACGATGAGGATAGACTCCCTTATCCACCAATCCCTTCAGGTAATCTGAAACTCGATGTTTGTCCTCCGGATAGGTCATGCCCGCCCACTTCTCCGAAGTTGGGTAGACTCGGACCCTTGCTTTTTTTTCCGAAATCCATCCACCCACCGCATTCGGAATTAAGTATTCCGACTTATCGGAACCACCCTCCCGACGAAGAAAATCCTCAAACCCATGCTGAAGTAAGGCGAAAATCGATGCGTTGAATCCCCAGCAGTTCATGGAGACAGGATCCTCTCCCGAAAACACACCCGCCTTTCCAGCAAGGCTTTTGCCAGAAACCTTCCCATCACTTTTCTTTAGCTCGAAAAATTCCTCTACGCCCACGAGGTATCCACCCTTGTCCCGCTGACAAACACCCCGTGTCACCGTCCCATGATCCGACAAGGTCTGATCCAATCGAAACCCCGCCATCGCAAATTCCCCTGCGCCTCGCCCCTCTTCCGAGGAAAGATGTTTCTGAAGAAGCTGGTACGACTCCCTACCGTAAAAATCATCTGCGTTAATGGCCACAAACGGCCCCCGAATGACCTGACCTGCCGCAAGAATGGCCTGCCCAGTTCCCCACGGCTTTTTTCTGCCCTCGGGAACCGAAAATCCCTTTGGTAAATCATGCAACTCCTGAAACGCATACGCTACATCCACCTTACCCTCATACCGTTTCCCAATAACTTTACGAAAATCTGCCTCCAGATCTTTTCGAATCAGAAATACCACGCGGGAAATTCCTGCTTGTTTGGCGTCGTACACCGCGTAATCCAGCAACACCTCGCCCGAGGGTCCCACAGGATCCAACTGCTTCAATCCGCCGTAGCGACTTCCCATTCCAGCCGCCATTACCAGGAGTGAAATTGCCTCTGACATCACAAAACTCTGCCCAAGAGCACCCGCTTTTACAATCTACGACTCACCAGCCGATCTCTTTTAAATATTCAGCCAATCCCTTCTCCCAATCGGGAATCTTGCGCCCCAATACCTTCTCCGTTTCCAAAATATCTAAAGGTGAAAACGCGGGCCGAGGAACTTGGAGACCAGGGATTTTGTCCTGCGACAACTCACGCACCTCTTCGCAGACCACACTCCGACCTTCTTTCTTCATGAGTTCAATTGCCTTTTCGGCAAATCGCTTCCATGTCGTTTCCCCTGCCTGAACCCCGTGAAAGATTCCCTCCACTCTTTTTTCTGCGAGATCCAAAATGATTCGTGACGCCTCCCCCGCATACGTGCACGAGCCTGTCCTTCCGCCCGCTAACTCGACCACCCGGTTCTCCGCTAAAATCCCCGGCAACTTGCTCATATAGGTTTTTCCCCCATGCCCAAAAACCCATGCCAACCGAACGATCAGTGCATGGGGGTTGGCCCGCAACACTCTCTTCTCCCCCTCGGCTTTGTCCTTTCCATAGCGCGATAAAGGCGTGGGCAAGTCTTGGGGCAAATAGGCAGATATCTTCTTCCCATCAAAAATATAGTCCGTACCCAAATGAACAAATTGAACCCCCGCCCGACCGCACTCCTTGGCCCAAGCCTCAGGTGCCTCGCAATTCACCTTCCGGCTTAAGACAGGATTCTCCTCACAAATTTGCAAGCTCGTGACCGAGGCCGAATTGATTACGAGTTCAGGCTTCTCGTTCGCCAAGGTATCTCGTGCGATATCCGGCTTTGAAATATCCAACTCCTGCTTCGTGTACGAAACTACCTCCATCCCCCTGCGTTTGGACTCGCGCACCAGATATCGCCCCGTCAATCCTCCGGCCCCAAGGATCAGGACCTTCATGACACCGCCTACCCCTCGATGGTATTGATCTCGACCGGCTCGACCTGCACACCCTGCTTCTCAAACCATTTCACCACCTCATCGATCTTCTCATGGGTGCTTGTGAATTCCAGAGCCATGACAAAAACATCCCGATCCGCAGTCGCCGAACGAACATTGAACTCCACGTCGTATTTTCGGCTCATCAGATAAAGCAACGGCTTCTTTCCCACCTCAGGCGAAAAGGTAAGCCAGTACCGCAAGCTGATCCGTTTGCCCGCCATCTCCCTACCCTCCTGCAATCGCAGGCACGATACTCACCTCGTCCCCTGACTTGAGCGGTGTTTGCTGATTTTGCAGAAAACGAATGTCCTCACCACCCACGTAGATGTTCACAAAACGGCGCACCTCCCCTTTTTCATCCACCAAACGATCGTGAATCCCAGGAAACGACTTTTCCAAAGAGGCCAGCATGGCTTGCACATCTTTGGCTTCAACCTCCACCGTGTCTTTTTGGCCCGTGAGGGCACGTAACGGAGTTGGAATGCTAACAGAAATGGCCATACGTAAATTTAGACTTTAGCGTGCCCTTTGACCAGCTTGGACGAAAGAAGAGCATCAAAATCTTTTAGGCTAGGTTTAATTTTTGAGGGCGAACCCAAGTGACCCGACAACGCCTCCACCGTCTTCAGCCCATGCCCCGTAATGCACAGGACGACCTCCTCGTCATAAGGAATCTTTCCCGTTTCAACTAACTTCTTCGCGCAGGCCACCGTGACGCCGCCAGCCGTTTCCGCAAAGATTCCCTCAGTCTCAGCCAAAAGCTGAATTCCCTCGATAATCTCCTCATCCGTAGCATCCTCTGCCCAGCCCCCCGTCCGACTCATGGACTTCACGGCATAATATCCATCCGCCGGCGTTCCAATCGCCAGCGACTTGGCTATGGTTTTAGGATGCGGCACAGGCCGAATCAGATCCGTCCCCCCTTTTCGTGCCGCGGAAATCGGGTTGCACCCCGTCGCTTGGGCCCCATGAATCACAAAGGGGGACTTTTCAACAAATCCTAACTGAGTGAACTCCTTGTACGACTTGTCGATCTTCGTCAACAAAGACCCGCTCGCCATGCAAACGACTGTGTGACGCGGAATTCTCCAGCCCAACTGCTCCATCACCTCGTATCCCACGGTCTTGGAACCCTCTGCATAGTACGGTCGCAAATTCACATTCACAAAGCCCCAGCCATATTTTCCGGCAATTTCCGAACAGAGCCGATTGACCGCATCGTAGGCCCCCTCGATTCCGACCACGTTGGTTCCATAAACAAGACTGTTCATCACTTTGTTCTGTTCCAGATCCGCAGGAATTAGAACCCAGCTTTCCAAGCCTGCACTCGCCGCGTTAGCCGCAACAGAATTCGCCAGATTTCCCGTCGACGCACAGGCCACCACCTTGAAGCCCAACTCCCGCGCTCGGGAAAGCGCTACTGCTACCACTCGGTCTTTAAAACTCAACGTAGGATGGTTAACCGTATCATTTTTCACATAGCAAGCCTTCACCCCTATCGCTTTCGCAAGCCGATCCGCCTTGACGAGCGGGGTAAATCCAACCTGTTTTCCCACCGTTGGCTCACCCTCGATGGGCAACAGCTCCCGATATCGCCACATCGAGTCACCTCTCGATTCGATCAATTTCCGCGTCAGAACCGATCCGATGGCCTTGTAATCGTAATCCGCTTCCAGAGGACCAAAATCAAACTCACAGACATGGATCGCCTGAGCCGGGTAAGTCCGGCCACATTCGCGACACTTTAACTTGGAGAAAAACTTCTCTGCCATGTCTCTTTCTCGCCCCCCTTATCCATTTCAAACCAGGTTACGGCCGGTCTGTTCGCCTGTAAGAATGGGGGGATTACATCGCGTCACTACGCGGAATGCTAATCCTCTCATCCTTTCCGACACTCCCCCTTTCGGGAAAGCGCCTGACTGGGTTTGGCACCCTAACAACCCCATCCGAAGATGGGATCCGGTTGCCGCAGTTTCATAGGGCCAGCCCCTCCACTGCTCTTGATAAGAAGCGCATCCATAGAATCTCTTACATGCCACTCGAAGTCAAGGCAGTGGCACCCCCTTACATTCCAAATCAAAAGAAACGAAAATTCCAATTTTCTTCCCGACCGCTAAGATCGGGAGACGTGAAACCGACTTTGCTTCGCTCAGGAAAAGTCCGCGACATCTACCGCTGGCAAAATCAGATCTGGCTTGTGGCCTCCGATCGTATTTCCGCCTACGATGTTATTCTTCCCAACCCCATTCCGGGAAAAGGAACTCTACTCACTTCCATTTCCAAGTTCTGGTTTGAAACCCTGCCTGCGGCACAACCCCACCACGTTTTGGGCTTCGATGTCCCTTCGGGTATTCCCTCCCCTGAAATCTATCAGGGTCGCCTGACCCGATGCCTCTCCGCAAAACCCCTCACTCTCGAGTGCGTCATCCGCGGATACCTCGCCGGCAGTGCATGGGAGGAGTACAAAACAAAAGGCTCCCTGTGGGGTCGACCCCTACCCAAAGGTTTGCTCGAATCCTCCAAACTTCCCCAACCCATTTTCACTCCAACGACAAAGGCAGAGAAAGGTCACGACCTTCCCATGACCGACTCAGAGGCAGAGAAACAGATCGGTTCAGCCCTATTTCATCAAGTTCGCGATCGTAGTCTCTCACTATACACCGCCGCACAAAAGCACGCCGAAAAAGCGGGCATCATCTTGGCCGACACAAAGTTTGAGTTTGGCACGGACGATAAAGGCAACCTCCTTCTGATTGACGAACTTTTGACTCCCGACAGCAGTCGCTTTTGGCCCGCCAACCAGTGGAGACCCGGCCAAAACCCGCCCAGCTACGATAAACAGTTTGTGCGTGATTATCTTGCGGGCCTAGAAGGTTGGGACCGCAAGCCACCAGGCCCTTCCCTCCCGCCTCCTGTCATCCAAGGAACTCTTCAGCGCTACGAGGCGGCCTGCCAGCTCCTCACAGGCTCCAAGCCTTCTCTGCGCAACGCGTGAGCAAACTCGACCACCAGCCCATCGAGGACTTCCTCGCCTCTGGCGCGATGGAACGAGGCCACGCCCTGAGAACACAGGCCATCCAGCGAAAACTTCTGGAACGACTTTCCCTTTGGCTGTCGCGAAAAAAAACAGGTAAAGATTGGAAAAATTTCCAACCCGACGATCTGCGCGAGTTTTTATCCTATCGCCGCCACTCAGGCCGGGTCGGCCCTACCACGTTGCGTCTTGAAACATCCATTCTTCGGAGCTTCGGCGCGCATCTTCAGAAAATGGGCAGAACTCCCAACAGCATGTCGGTTGGATTACGCTCCCCAAAGCTCTCCCGCCAACTTCCTCCCTCGTTAACGCCGGATCAGGTTCGCAAAATAATGGAATCCCCTTCCCCTAAAACTCCACTCGGCCTCCGAGATCGTGCTCTTTTGGAACTTCTATACGCCGCAGGTTTACGTGCCTCCGAGATTCTCTCCCTAAGAATCGAGCAGCTGGATCTAGCGGGTCGAAGCGCTCGTGTGATCGGCAAAGGAGATAAGGAGCGCCTCGTGCTTTTGGGTTCTGCCGCCCAAGAAGCCTTGGATCGTTATCTCCATACCGCTCGCCCCAAACTTGTCCGCTCTAAATCTGGAGGAGAAGTCTTTCTCGGAAACCACGGGCGCCGACTCACCACGTCCCACCTTTGGGGAATTGTCAAAAGAGCGGCCCAAACCGCAGGTCTGGATACCCGCGTCTATCCTCACCTTCTCCGACACTCCTTCGCAACTCACCTTCTGTCCGGCGGGGCTGATCTTCGTGTCATTCAGGAACTCCTTGGCCACGCAAGTATCGGCACAACCGAAATTTACACCCATGTGGACGAAGACCGGCTTGCGGCGACGGTCGATCGCTTCCATCCTCGATCAAGAAAAAATCGCCCCCAATGAAATCCCCCGCCCTCGGTCACACATTTAAAAATCCCGAACTCCTATCCCGTGCCCTTACCCATCCCTCGGCCCGAACCTCTCCAGGCACAGCCGGAGACAACCAACAGCTTGAATTTTTAGGGGACGCCATTCTCCAAGCCGCCCTAAGCGACCTCCTGATGGCGACTCACCCTGCTTCCTCGGAAGGTGAGTTAACTGCCATGCGGGCCAGTCTTGCAAACCGCCACAGCTTGGCCGATCTCGGTCGCGAACTAAAATTAGATCAATCCTTGCGGGTAGGCACAGATGCCGCACGAGAAGAGATTCACCAATCCTCAGGCGCCTTGGCCGATGCATGGGAGGCTGTCCTAGGTGCGATCTTTTTGGATGCGGGATATGATTCAGCCAGGGCTTGGGTAGTGCGGAGCTATGGAGACAGGATTACGCAGGCAAAGAAACTTGCCGAACAAGCGAATCCCAAGGGCCAACTCCAAGAACTCCTCCAATCCCGTAACCAGCCTGTTCCTGTGTATGACCTCGTCGAATCGGTTGGCCCCGATCATGAGAAAGTTTTCACCATACGCGTTCTTCTAGCCGACAAAGAGATCGGCCGTGGCACGGGTCGCAGCCGTAAGTCGGCCGAATCGACTGCGGCATCAAATGCCCTTCTCAAACTCACATGAAAAGCCTGATTCAAGGACCGGGATTCCCCTTTGTTGCAC
This sequence comes from Methylacidiphilales bacterium, assembly GCA_044348085.1. Classification (GTDB taxonomy): domain Bacteria; phylum Verrucomicrobiota; class Verrucomicrobiia; order Methylacidiphilales; family Verrucolacustridaceae; genus Verrucolacustris. The sequence continues at coordinate 107,046 of JBIKTM010000001.1, forward strand.
CTTTCGCTCTTTTCATGGGCTTGCTCTACCTGCGACAAAGTTTTTCTCAGCACGGTTGGTGGCTGTATGGGGTTTGCTCCCTTCTGGTTTTTGGACTCCTTCTCTGGTTGCGTCCCCGTTACAAAGGCCAAGATCCAGCTCCACCCCGAGCTCTTTACTCCGCACTGTTGGGACTCGGTGCGATTGTCCTATGGATCGCACTCGACCCGTGGATGCCTAGGACAGGAGAACGGGACAATACCTTCCCATTTACGACCGCATTCGAACTGGGCCTTTTGCCGGGGATTCTTTCCATCGCATTTCGCATCTTTGGGGCTGTTCTGGTTGTTCCGATTATCGAGGAGCTCTTTTGGCGCGGCTTTCTCATGCGCACCATCATCAAGCCTGAGTTCGAAGAAGTGCCTCTGGGGACGTTTCAGCCCCTGTCCTTTTATGTTACGACAGTCGCCTTCGCCATGGTTCACGTGGAGTACGGTTCAGCCACCCTTTTTGCCCTAATCGCAGGTTGGTGGTTCTGTAAAACGAAATCTCTGCGTGCGGTCATCATTCTCCACGCCGCCGCGAACCTCGGTCTAGCCATCTACGTCCTCCTTACAAAAAACTGGTTCCTCTGGTAATCCATCGTGATGTCGCGAGCCCTTCTCATCCTTCTTGCCAGCACACTTCTTGCTCATGCAGATACGTGTGACGACCTCTTTTTCATGATCAACCAGTCTCGGGTCAAGGCGGGTCTCAATCCCCTCACCCGTAGCAGTACTCTCGACAAGTTGGCAAGTCAGTGGGCCGAAACGATGGCCTCCCAAAACAGCCAAACGCACCGCCCACTTACCAAGTCTCTGCTGAACGCAAACGGATGGAAAAATCTTTCGGAAAACATCTATGGCCCGGTAAACGACGGTTCGGCCAAATCTATTTTCAATGCGTGGATGAGTAGCTCTGGTCATAAGGAAAATCTGCTCCGCGAATCCTCAACCCTGGGCGGTGTTGGAATCGCACAAACAAAGAAGGGCGCAGTCTGTGCCGTGTTTAACGGTGCCCAGCCTGCCCCAACCCAGCCCGTTGCAACTTCGACCAATCCCTCCCAAGACAGCGATGTGGCATTTCCAGGTGTCGGGATTCCAGATTTTGTTCCAAAAGGAATGCGAGACCCAGCCGCAGCTCTTCCATCCAATTCAGATGGAAGAAAACTTAACCAACTTGGAAGAACAAACTGATAGAACTAAAAGCCCTTTTAACCGTTAAATCACAAATAGTATAGGTCTCTGATTCAGAACACTTTAATTAAAATTACTTCAACACGATAACCGGCAATTCCACCCCCTTACTTCACTCGCTAGAACGGTTATTAATCTCCGCTAACGGATTCGCTTATAAGTCTCGTCGGGCTATTGCCTATAGCCCATTTTTGCGAAATATTAGGACATGGATTTGACTCGAGCCCCTGATCGTTGGACAAAGTACGGGAAGTTCGCGGGGATCTGCGCCTTTTCATTTTTTTTAGCCAAAGGAATCCTTTGGCTCGTGATTCCTGGCCTCATCATCGGTAGCTGCGCGAAATGACCTCACCTGCCGCTCCGAATTCGGACGGCATTATGGCGCGACTGAAAGCCGGCACAGCCGCCCAACATGCTGTTGCCGAATCCAAACCCCTTGAAGCCGCCCTGATCGAAGGATCAATTGGTCAGGCACAGTATGAGAAATACCTCTCCCAACGCTGGTTGATCCATCGCGAGTTGGAGACGGCTACTGACCGAGCCCTCAGAACGGATAATCGTCTCACCTCTCTTGGCCTTCCTTCACTCTATCAAACCAAAAACCTGGAAGCCGATCTTGCCCACCTTCAATCCAACCTCGAATCGATTCGTCCCCTTCCCGGAGCCACCAACCTGATTCAGGAAATCCAAAAAGCTACACCAGCTACCCTCATGGGAATCTTCTATGTGTTTGAAGGCAGCAAAAACGGAGCCCGCTATATTTCAAAATCGTTGGCCAAAGCAGGCCAAACGGCTCTTCGCTACCTCGATCCCCACGGGGAACAGCAGAGACCACTCTGGATGAAATTCAGAGCCGATATGGATGCAATCTCATGGACGCCCGCGGAACAGGATCAAATGGTCAAAGCCGCTCAAGCCACCTTCGATGCGATTTCGTCCCTCGACGACGCCGTCCACGCCGGCTGATTTACGGCCTCCAGTTTGGGTTATCTTGCCGGGCAGCCTCATTCGCCCAACGACGCATATCACGCAACTCTGAAAAATTAAGAAGACTTACGCTTCCATCCAGTTGCGCGGTCACAGCTTTTTCTGAATACGCAAGCCGAACCTGGCCATACGCCTTAGCAGTTCCATTTACATTCCAAACACTCGGCCATCGCGGAGAAGATTGCGGTGAAGTCACATAGTAGTATCCGTCCACATTTTTGCCTCGCATAGGATCCACACCCCTTGCAGATGAAAAAACAATCAGCTGGGAAGGCTTGACCGCCTGCGCCAAGCGCGTCACGCAAGTTCCGTTAGTCACGTACGAATAGGCCGGCTGCCCGTTTTCGTGGCCCCCAACAAAATAGGAGTTCATTCCTAAACTCGGGGACGCACTGACTAAGTAACTCTGATTTGGATCATTTGGGTCGAGAGAATTTGCCCTCTCGTTCACTAGGATCGCACCCTCCAACTGATAATTCAGATAAGGAGCCAAGCGCCATGGCCACCTCGAGGCTTGGCTACTGCCCGCTTGGAATTCATTACCCTGACTATCGGTCGCCACCCCCTCCTCATCGTAACCTTTAAGTAAAACTCCATTCTGGTCCTGTGCAGCCGCTAGATAGGCCGAAATTAAACTTTTTGCCGCGGCTGTCTCAGACGCCTGCTGCCCAGCTAACCGCGCACGCCCTAAAACTGGGGTTGCTAAACCTACTAGGAGTCCGGTCACGGCAATAACCACCAAAAGCTCGACTAATGTGAAAGCCTTCTTCCGATTTGATCGGGCAAACTGCATCATCAAAATAGCAGGTTAAGATCGACGGCGACGCCGATTCACAAGGGCCACTGCAAAACCGAAAGCCAGAAGAGATCCCACTGCAGGCTCAGGAATCAAAACCGGCCCCAGATTCCCCACAGCCTCCATGGAGTAAAATCGCGCCGTTGTCGCCAAAGGAGAACTTGTAATGCCAACGAGACCAAATCCAAAGTTTGTACTTGGGTTTACAATCCAATCGTTAACTGCGGATGTTACATCAATCTGCACCTGCCCCGCTTGCGTAAGATCCACCTCTGCAACTCTAGCTCTTCCAAAAAGGTTATTTTGGTACCAAGTGGAAAGGACGGCTGTTTCGCTTTCCGAAAATTCCGCACCGAGAGCTACAACCGCCAGCCGAAAACTACCAGTTGTAAGATAGTCATATACTGGGGGTCCTTGATAGCCGGGAACAATTGCTTTCGGGGTTTTGAAGTCTTTTAGATTAAGCTGAAGAAACTTAGAGCCCGCTGTGGTCAATCCCGACAAGTTTGAAAATTCGATTCCAGCAAAATTAAAATGCCCGTCATAATTCGGATTCGTATTCAGAATGTTCATTCCAACATGAAAGGTTCCACTGTTGAGAGTGCCAGTCCGAGCCGTGCTGTAACTTTGAGTATAGTAGTAGGTGTCTGCATCAAGGGAAGCACTCACGGTTTCAGCTTCAACCGAAAGAGATCCAGCCATCCAAAGGCTTAAAAGTAAAAATGTTGCACGATGCATAAATAAACAGTTAGAGGGCAAAGAAAAATTTGCAAATGACAACCCCCCCATCCCGAACGCTTATTCGAATAGCCCAAGAAGTCGCATTAGAATACCTTATCTATGAGCGCTTTTATATATGTATATCAACGACTTGTGTATTTTGTGTTGCTCGTTAGGAGGAGCTAAAAAACACCGCCTTCTTGCGACTGCGACATTTTCCGCTATCAACTACACCTATGTCCGAGTTCGATCTCAAAGACACGATCCTCACCCGACTCGGGGAGAACTACGACCTTCACGATAAGTACGTGAATCGTACGCTCGTCAAAGTTCAACGCACGATCGGCTTCGATAAAATTTATGCCCGCGCAGAAGGTGCCTACCTCTACGATCTCGACGGTAAGGACTACCTCGACTTCCTCAGCGGCTACAGCGTCTTCAACATTGGTCGCAATCACCCCACCATCCAAAAAGCAATCAGGGATGTCCTGGATCTCGACCTCCCCAACATGGTTCAAATGGACTGCTCCGTCCTCTCTGGCCTCCTTGCTGAAGCTCTGGTCAAAAAACTAGGTCCCTCTCGCGATGCCTGCTTCCTCTGCAACTCCGGAACGGAAGCGGTCGAAGGAGCAATGAAATTCGCCCGCGCATCAACCAAACGCCCAAAAATTCTCGCACAAGAAGGCTCCTACCACGGCCTGACATTTGGCGCTCTCTCCATCACCCACTCCGGTAATTTCCGCGAGGACTTCGATCCCTTTCTGCCAGGGGCGGGTTTCGTAAAATTCGGCGATCTCGCCGATCTAGAATCCAAACTCCGCTCCCGCGATGTCGCCGCTTTCATTTTTGAACCCGTCCAAGGCAAAGGCGTTAAATACCCGTCCGATGATTACTTCCCCGCCGCCCAGGAACTGTGCCGAAAATACGGCACTCTTTTCATTGCCGATGAAGTTCAGACCGCGCTAGGCCGAACCGGCAAATGGTTTGGCTTCCAACACTGGAACCTTGATCCGGACATCGTCACCATGGCCAAAGCCTTGTCCGGCGGCTATGTCCCCTGCGCCGCCATTGTCATGCGTCGCCCCATTTACCAAGGCATCTTCTCCCGCCTCGATCGGTGCGTCGCTCACTCCACCACGTTCGGTCGAAATAATCTCGCCATGGCTTGCGGACTCGCCAGCCTCCATGTCACCGAAAACGAGCACCTCGTTGAAAATGCCGCCCTCCGAGGAGAACAGCTGATGTCCAAACTCCGCGACCTCCAGGAAAAACACGACGTCATCTCGGAAGTCCGTGGCAAAGGCCTGATGATCGCCATCGAATTCAAGGAGCCCCGCTCTCTCAAACTCAAACTCGCCTGGAAAGCCATCCATGCAATGGACAAGGGTCTCTTCCCCCAGATGATCGTCACTCCCCTTCTTCAAAAACACCGAATCCTCACTCAGGTCGCCGCCCACAACTCCGACATCGTGAAGATCCTGCCTCCCCTGATCATCGGCGAGAAGGAGATCGATCGCTTTGTCACCGCATTCGACGACGTTCTCAGCGATCTCGGCAAATTCCCGGGCCCGCTGTGGGACTTCGGCCAAAATCTCGTCAAAGCCGCACTCTCCCAAAAGAAGTCTTCAGCCGAATCAGTTCCTGCCTAACTCCTCGTGTCAGCCATTCTTTACGTCAAAGAGGGGTGCCCTTGGTGCGAAGACGCAGAATCGGAACTCCATAAACTCGGTGTGAAATACGAACGCCGAGAAGTCCGCTCCAATCCCGCCTACTTCAACGAAATGAAAGAGATCTCGGGCCAATCAAAAGCCCCCGTCCTCGATATCGATGGACGTATTCTCGCCGACTTCGGAATCGAACAGCTGCCCGCATTTTTAAAGGTAAAATAGGCTCCCTGCTGGAACGGAAGCTTTCTGATTAAGCCATCTAAGCAGATCTAAAAATCGTTGCGGGGGCAGGATTTGAACCTGCGGCCTTCAGGTTATGAGCCTGACGAGCTACCTGGCTGCTCCACCCCGCAATAAAATCATGCTCTTGAAGAGGAGTGGAGTCAATCTCGCCTCAGGAATCCACCTTGAGTTTTTGATTTCTCCGCGTTCCTCTCTTGTCTCCGGCTCTCGATTCCTTATATCAATCCTATGTTTGCAGCCGCTGGAATCCTCTATGCCTTCCAACACTCCGAACCGGCAGGCAAAGCCGTCCTTTTCTTCCTTCTCCTTGGCTCGATTTTTAGCTGGTCGGTGATCTGGTCAAAATGGGTTCAGCTCAACGGTGTGCTTAAATCGACCCGCGCTTTTCTACCCATCTTTCGATCTGCAACGGAACCCCTCGAACCCTACCTCTCAGGTCGACCCCCAGGTGATTCTCCCCAAGCCATCATCTACCATGCCGGTGCAAAGGAGCTCTGCTTTCATCTCACAGGCTCGTCCGTAGTCGACTCCACCCTCGCCGCCCGACTCTCCTCCGCGCGCTCGATCAGCGAGACAGGAATGAACTCCGTCCGCACGGCTATGGAGCGTGCTGTGGGCGAGGAATCTCTCAAACTCGAATCAAATCTCATTCTCCTCGCCACCGCCGTCAGCGGTGCCCCCTTCCTAGGCCTTCTCGGCACCGTTTGGGGCGTGATGGATGCCTTCAGTGGTATCGCAATGGCAGGCCAAGCCAGTCTCGCCGCAATGGCTCCTGGCGTCTCCGGAGCACTCATCACAACCGTAGTCGGCCTACTCGTCGCCATTCCCGCGATGTTTGGTTACAACTTCCTCACCACCTCCATCCGCAGCCAAAACATCCAGATGGAAAACTTCGCCGCAGAATGCGCTGCCGTTTTCGAACACCGCTTCACCTCACGCTTATGAGACGCTCCCGTTTCCATGCCCAGACGCATAACCTTGCCGAGCTCAATATCACCCCTTTGCTTGATCTCGTCTTTGTTCTCTTGATCATTTTCATGATCACCACTCCTTTGATGGAACAACAACTTCCCGTGGATCTTCCCAAATCGACCACTTCCCTACCAACGACTATGCCCGATCCAAAATCAATCCTCTCTTTGACCCTCTCCAAAGATGGCTCAACCCTTTTGGGCTCAGAAAAAGTTCGAATCGATCAACTTGCATCCCTTCTCACTCAGCGAAAAGCCCGTGACCCTGAGCTCGTTGTCTCCCTTCGGGCCGACTCCACCCTTCCTTACGAAACGATTTTCCGCGCCTTGGAGGCCGTCCGCTCCTCAGGTGCGCGCCTTGACCTCGCGAATACTCCGGACATTCGCAAGTGAATCCCCGCGGGCGCCCCTTTCGGCGTACCGTTCTGATCGTCTTCGGTATTCACGTGGGTCTCCTTCTTCTCTTTGGGCTCCCCATGGCCCAGTGCCATAAATCGAAACCCATTCAACCCGTTGAAATAATTGATCTGGGCTCTCTCCGACCCGGTCCAGGACTGCCTTCCCCCACTTCATCGCCGGCTCCAGCCACCCCATCCCAACCTGCATCCGAAATCAAAAATCCAAAATCCGAAATGCCTGTGGCGCCGAAGCCAGCACCTGTTGAGGAAATAAAGCCCACCCCAACTCCCGCAGAGCCGAAAATTGAAACCCCTACACCCCCAGAGCTGAAACCTGAACCTGTTCCCACCCCAAAGCCTGAGCCCCTTCCTCAACCTGAACCCAAACCTACTCCCGCACCCAAACATCAGGTCAAAGTCAGCACCGCAAAGAAAAAAGTCTCCGTTTCCACCTCTTCCGCTTCAACGGAAAGCAAATCCATATCCACCCAATCCCGCGAACCAGCGGGCCCAAGTGCTTCCGACATCAAAAGCCGTCTGGCCTCAAAAATCCCAGGTGAAGCCGGTGGGGGCGGGGGTGATGGTGCAGGCAACGCAGGCCGACCCGACGGCGTTGCTGACGATTTCTCTTGGTATCGTGCCCTGATCAAACAGTCGATCCAGTCCGCATGGAAAAAACCCCCAATTCCCGCTGGCGAAAAGATCTATACCGAGGTTGAAATCAAAATTTCTGAATCCGGCGCAGTCACCTTCCTCCGAATCTCCCACCCCTCAGGGGATCCCAGCATGGATACCTCGGTCGAACAGGCCGTCCGCTCCACCCCTCGACTTGCAAAACCCCTTCCCACTGGTCTTGGATCTCCCGATTACACCGTCATTATTCAGTTCAAGTTGGAGTGACCTTTTCTAAATTCAAAATCGGAATTTTCTGGAAATCTCATCTCCGTGCTGTTGTCTCTTGAGATGAACCAACTCCTCACCACTCTCCTTCTTCTTCCTACCCTCCTCTTTGCTCAATCCTCCGCTCCTGTCATTGTTATTGAGCAAACTCGCAAAGTCGACGTTGCCATATCTCCGATCTCGGGTACCGAAGGTCCCGCCCTTACAAAAGTCCTCCAAAACGACCTGGACCGCTCTGGTGCGTGTCGGGTAGTCGAGCCCACCTCTGCCGCCTTTACTCTCTCCGCCACTGTCACGCCCACCGGCGTCGCAGGTCGTGCAATTCCAAAAGCTGGTGGAGCCCCCTTAGTCGACTCCTCCTTCAGCGGGGACGCCCGCCGCGCCACCCATCAGTTTGCTGACGCATTTGTGGAAGCCCTCACAGGCACTCCGGGATTTGCCTCCAGCCGAATTACCTTTGCCTCCGCTTCAGGTGGAAAAAAAAGCAAAGTAAAAGAGATCTACATCTCAGACATCGATGGAGCCAACGCCCGCCAACTCACGCAAGACTCCGCTCTTGGGTACTGCCCAAAGTTCTCCCCTGACGGAAACAAAATCGCCTACAGCTCCGATAAAAGCGGGTACCGCGATACCTACGTAATCGACCTCCCTACCAAAAAACGCTCTATCGTTGCCCAGTTCCCCGGTCAAAATACCGGGGCTACCTTCTCCCCCGATGGGCAAACTCTCGCCCTCAGCCTCTCAAAATTTGGTAACCCAGAAATTTGCACGCTGCCATCCTCCGGAGGCCAGCCCACAAGGCTCACGCAAACCCGCGGAACCGACTGCTCTCCCTCCTGGTCCCCCGACGGAACCAAAATCGTGTACGTTTCCGATGAGCGTGGAAGCCCGGGTCTCTACCTGATTTCCGCCACCGGAGGGGAACCTGAAAAACTCAATACCGAATCCTCCTACACCACCGAGCCCGACTGGTCCCCCGACGGAAAAAAAATTGCGTACAGCATCACCTCCGGTGGAGGTCAGATCGGCGTCTATGACATCGAAACAAAAAAAGCACGCATCGTGAGCCGCGGTTCTGGACTCGAAAGCCCCTCATGGACAAGGAATTCCCGCCACCTGGTTTGCTCTCAAAATGGCACTCTAGTTCTGCTTGACTCACTTACGGGGGAAGCTATCAAAGTACCCAATAACTTGAGTAACAACACCGAACCCAATACAACCCGCTGAAAATTATGAAATACACCTACCTCTCACTTCTAGCCCTCCTTGCCATCCTTTCCGGGTGCGCTGACAAAGACAAAAAGGGGGACGGCGCTGCCTTTGGCGATAGCACCGACAATATTTACGATCAGTCGCTGCCCGAACGCTCCGGCAATCCTGACAACGCTGATTACGAAACCCTCAAAGCCGACACTGTCTTTTTTGCATACGACAGTTTTACGATCGAAGCCAAGGAACGCCCAAAGCTCGACAAACTCGCAAACTACCTGAGCAACAACTCCAATACAAAGATCGTGATTGCTGGTCATACCGATGCCCGTGGAACCCCCCAGTACAATCTGGCCTTGAGCGAAAAACGCGCCAATGCCGTTCGCCAATACCTCATCGGCCTCGGAGCCACTGGCGGCAACATCAGCACGATTGGTTACGGAGAAGATCGCCCCGCCTCTGAAGGCGAATCTGAATCCTCACACAATTCGAACCGTCGTGCCGCCCCTGGGATCTTGCGGTAAGAAGGGTCAGCCATATGGCTGACCCTTCGCCGGAAATCACCTGGTGATTCCTGCCCCAACAAGTCCCGATAAGACCCACCTCCTTCGCCTGCCCAACTGGCTTGGCGACTTCATCCTCTCTCTCTCTTCCGTTCACCTCTACCAGCGCTGGCTGAACCAGCGTGCCCCCCTCGTCACTGTCGGGCCTCCATCCCTTTCCTCCTTGGCCCCTATCCTACTCCCCGGAATCGACTATATTCCTGCACCCTCTTTTCCCTTTGCCCTCCACTCGATCCTGAAAAAAAAGCAGGTTTCAGCTGCCACACTCCTCCCTAACTCCCTCCGCGTCGCTCTCGAAACTCTTTCCATCCCTTATCGCGCAGGATTTTCACGCCCGATCCGTGATCTCTTTCTTGCGGATCATCGTCCCCGCAGAACCTCACCCTACGGTTATGTTCATGTGGCCGACCAGTACCTCGGCCTATTGGAAGATCTTGGCCTGCCTAGAAGCAAAGCCGAGCTTCCCCCACCTCCAACTCTCCCAAAACCAAAAGATGCTCCCTCCCAGCCCTACCTCGCCATCCTCCCTGGCGCCGCATACGGACCCGCCAAACGCTGGGATCCCAATTCCTTTGCCTCGGTTATCCGCGATCTACAAAAGTCCCACTCCCTCCAACCGATCCTCATGGGCGGCCCTGGAGATGTCGAAGCCTGCCAAACCGTTGCCCAAAACCTCGGCTCCCCAGTTACCGACATCTCAGGAAAAACTACGACTCTTGAACTCGCTCACTGGCTTGCTCACTCCCGACTCATCCTCTGTCACGATAGCGGCCCGATGCATCTGGCCGCTTTCCTCCGCAAACCCGCCGTCGCCATCTTTGGCTCGACCGAACCCGCCTGGACTGGCCCCCTCGGCTCTACCGTCACTGTTGTCCGTCACAAGGTATCCTGTAGCCCCTGCTTCCTCAAAACCTGCCCCATAGATCGCCGCTGCATGACCCGACTCACCCCCGAAGAAGTTTTGACTGCGTGCGTCCAAAGGTTGAACCAAAAATGAGCACCAAAGGCACATCTCGCGTGATGGCAGCCATCGGAGCCTCCCGCATTCTCGGGCTGGTCCGCGAAATCCTCCTCAACACCTTCCTCGGAGCAGGCAAGGAACTCGATGCCCTCATCGCCGCCTTCCGCATCCCCAACCTCCTGCGAGATCTTTTTGCCGAAGGAGCCCTCTCCACCGCCTTCGTCACCACCTTCTCCCAAAAACTGGCCAAGGAGGGTAAAGAGTCTGCCTTTCGACTCGCCAGCAACGTCAACACCCTCCTTTTCATTGTCCTCTTTCTCATCGTCGCTGCCGGGATCATCTTTGCCGACCCTCTCGTCCGACTCCTCAATCCAGGATTCGCAGCCGTACCTGGTAAACTTGATCTCACCGTCGAACTCACCCGCATCCTATTCCCCTTCATTCTCTTTCTTTCCCTTGCTGCCGTTTACATGGGACTTCTCAACAGCCTCCACCACTTTGGTCTGCCCGCTTTTGCCTCCGCCGCCTTTAACTTTGTTTCCATCGCCGTAGGCCTACTCCTCGCTTGGATTCTTGATCCCACCTTTGGACAACGCTCCGTCTACGGATTCGCCATTGGTGTTCTGGTGGGAGGCCTTGCCCAGTGGCTAGTCATGGTTCCACGCGCCATCTCCCTTGGTTACCAGCCCCGCTGGCTCCTTGTTTGGAACGATCCAGGCCTCAAACAGGTCCTTCGCCTTCTTGGCCCCGCATCGATCGGAGCCGCCGCCGTCCAGGTCAACGTCATGATCAACGGCTACTTCGCCTCCTATCTCGCGGATGGCTCTGTTACCTGCCTCAACAACGCCTTCCGCCTCATTCAACTTCCCATCGGCCTTTTCGGCGTCGCTGTCGCGACCGTAACACTCCCACACCTCGCCCGGCACGCTGCCTTGGATGAGAAAGTGGCCCTTCGTGATCGTCTACTCGTGGGTGTTCGTCAAACCCTCTTCCTGACTCTACCTGCAGCCATCGGTCTCTTCCTACTGGCCGAACCTATCGTTGCCTCGATATTCCAGTACGGGCGATTCAGCTCCGAGAGCACCGCCCTCACAGCCCTCGCCCTCAAAGGCTACACACTCGGACTCGTCTCATACGCCTGTATGAAGGTTGTTGCCCCGGCCTTTTCGGCCATCGATCGACCCGGGATTCCACTTCGCGTCAGCCTTACGGGAATTTTTCTCAACCTCACCTTCAACTACATTCTTATTCGGGTCTACAACCTCGGCATTTTAGGACTCACTCTCACCACAGCCTCTGTGGCGACCCTCAATATTCTCCAACTGGTGTGGGACTCCCACCGTCACGTCGGCAGCTACCTCGAACCCCACTTCCTCCAAGGGCTCGGAAAGATACTCCTCTGCTGCGTTACACTAATAGGAACCCTACTTCTAGGTCTCCAATTCATTCACCCCATGGACCAACCCATCCCTGTTCGGATTGCTAGTTGCGTGGCGCTCGTTCTCTTGGGAGCCGCCTCCTACTTCTTGTCCGCTAAACTCTTAAAACTCCCCGATGCCTCACTCCTCTTCCGCCCCAAAAAAACCTAATCGTTCCAATCTCTTCTCCTTCCTTAAACCCTTAACCCCTTAATCCCTCTTCCCACTACCCCTTAATCCCTTTCTTACTCCGCCATAATCCCTGCCTCTCTGACAATTTTCTGCTATCAAGAAAGAGTCTGGCGCCCGTAGCTCAGGGGACTAGAGCAGCGGATTTCTAATCCGCGGGTCGGTGGTTCGAATCCACCCGGGCGCGTTGAGTAGACTTGTTGTTATTCCTCAAATAAAAGCCCTGCTCGCGATGTGGGGTGCCCCGTCTCGATGTTTTTATACTTCCTCTTTAAGGGCAAAAAGAAGTAGTGCCTCCGCTTTGTGTTGGCTACTTCGCCCAAACGCAACCAATCAACTAATCCCCGCTTTAGTAAATACGAAAAGCCAACTGCCAAGAAAAGCCTTTCGGATTTTCGGCCTTGAGGTCTGCCGGGAAGGGGCCGATCAAGCCGCTACACTCCTTGATCGATTCCCCACTGATTGTTCCAAGAATCGAGTTTGTGTTTTCTTGGGTGATGCTCAGATCAGAAATTGTGCCATCGGCGTTTACGTGGAATCGGACGACGACCCGATCGACCCCGATTTTGGCCATGGTTTGCTGGACCTTAATATTCCAACGAGATCCAATGGCAAGGTAGAGCTTATGTTGGTACCGATTGAGAGTGGTTCCCTTGGGGGCAAAGGATACGTCTTGGCTCAAAGCGGCCCCTCCCGATACAGCACTTCGATTGCGAAAGATGTCAGGGGGTGTGGCAAAGGCGGAGGAGGAGTCGGTTGCATTGGACGCGGAAAGAACGGGGGCAGGTTTTGGAGGTTGCTGGGCGGGTTTAGCTTCAGAGGGAGCTAAACGCGCAGACGGTATTACCTCAGCCCCCTCCGCCCTCACCCCTATCGTGGGCAGGAGCAGGAGAAGGATGAGAATTGGGAGAGAAGTCATTTAGACTTAAGTTTTTCTAGTAACTCTTTTGCCTCCGCATTCCCTTGAATAGATGCCTTCGTAAACCACTTCGTCGCTTCCTTGTAATCTTGGGTAACGCCTTCACCTTTATAGTAGTACACACCAAGATTGAATTGCGCCTCCGCATTTCCCTGCTCAGCTGACTTTGTAAACCACTTTACCGCTTCCATGTAATCTTGGGTAACGCCTTCACCCTTATCGTAGCACACACCAAGACTAAATTGCGCCCCCCCATCCCCCTGCTCAGCTGACTTTGTAAACCACTTTACCGCTTCCATGTAATCTTGGGTAACGCCTTCGCCTTTTCCGTAGCACCTACCCAGATTGTGTTGTGCTGGAGCATCTCCTTGCTCAGCCGACTTAGCAAACCACTTAACCGCTTCTTTATAATCTTTTGCAATTCCTCGGCCGCTCTTGTAGCAAATACCAATATTGTATTGAGCCAATGCATTCCCCTGCTCAGCAGACTTCGTATACCATTCCAATGCTTTTTTGTGATCCTGTGTAACCCCTAGACCCTTATCGTAGCAAAAACCAAGATCACTTTGTGCGCTAGCATTCCCCTGCTCAGCCGACTTCGTCCACCACTTCACCGCTTCCTTGTAATCTTGGATAACGCCTTCACCCTTATAGTAGCACCTACCAAAAGTGTATTGAGCCAACGCATTTCCCTGCTCAGCCGACTTCGTGTACCACTTCGCCGCTTCCTTGTAATCTTGGGTAACGCCTTTACCAGTCTTGTAGCAGTGCCCAAGATTATATTGGGCCTTCATATTTCCCTGTTCAGCTGACTTAATGAACCACTTCACCGCCTCCTTTTCATCTTTACTCACTCCTAATCCATCTCTGTAGCAAACTCCCTGCGCATTTTGTCCGAACGAATTCCCTTTTTCAGCCGACTTGGTGAACCACTTATACGACTCACCGTAATCTACAGCAACGCCTTTGCCCATGTGATAGGCGCGCCCAAGATTGTATTGGGCTAAAGCATCTCCCGATTCTGCTTTTTCAACTAATTCAGGGGAATAGGAAACAACATCCTCCGCCCATCCACTTACAGCCAGCATTCCAAAGAGAAGGAAAAGAGGGATTAATTTCACTAACTCACTCTGCTCCTCCCGCGCCGCTTGTGGCAAGCTGGAGGTGGACGATTCCTAGGGCGTTTTAGAGCGATTCTAGGGGTTTAAGCCCCTTCCCAAACGAGGCGAGACTAGCTCAAAGCCCTACTGCTTGGCCTTAATCCGAACGAACGCCTTATCCGTAGGCAGACCAGTCAGAGGCAGGGATAATGCTTGGTAGGGAGTCCAAGTCTGGAGGTCGGTAGATTGCTCGATGTCGTAGTTAAGGACAAAGCCTCCACCCAGTTGGCGATTCAGAACTACGTCATCGATTGCCATGTTCTGGATTTGGCTAGTCGTGTAGAGCTGATGGGCGTTGGGATTTCCAAGAACGCTTTGTTGTCCAGCGGTGAAATTACTAGTTTGGTTTGCTACCAAGTGACTTATTACAGATGACACAAGCAGGGATGGGCAATTTTCAAAAGCACCGTCTCCAATACTTGTCACGCTTGTAGGGATGGTAATGTTTTCGAGCACAGCACACCCATTGAACGCATACATGCCAATCGTGATCACGCTATTGGGTATGGTCATGTTGGTCAGACCTGCGCATCCAGCGAATGCCCCATTTCCGATATTTGTTACGCCACTTGAAATGACGACGTCGGTCAGGTTATCACAACCCAAGAAAGCAAGTATACCAATTGATGTTACTGTATTTGGAATAGTATACGTGACCCCTGATAAGCATTTTGGAAATGCTACGATAAGAAAAGTCTTGTTTTGATTAAACAAGACCCCGTTTTGATATACAAAGCTGGAATTAGGTAATTCTAAGGTGAAGCTAATTAACTCTTGAAGGCCGCAAAGTGCCCCATCAGCAATACGAACAACACTATTTGGAATCGTAAGTGCGGTAAGGTTGGTGCAAGAGTAGAAAGCATACTCGCCAAGGTTGGTCACGCTATTTGGAATGTCCACACTGGTAATGGATGATCCGTAAAATGCATATCTACCTATTCTAGAAATGCCCTGAGATATGCTAATACTTGCAATACTTTGCTGCGAGCCATACGCCCAACCCTGAATAGGAACTTCTCCACTCCCAACTTGAACCACGGGAATACCATTCAACTCGCTTGGTATCGTCACCGCCCCACCCGCTCCTGTGTACGCAGTAATGGTGGCTTGGTTATTTTCAACCGAATAAGTCCAATCTCCAGATTGCTCCCCCAACACAGTCTGGAAGGCCAAGGCAAGGAGGAGGGCAGAGAGAATGAGGTTTCGCATTTAATTAATTAAGCACCCCCCAGACTGATTCTCAATAATCCCATTAAACTATTAGCCCCCTGCATATGGCCCGAATGGGCTAAATTACGCACAGTTACTAACCGAGATAGCCGAGACCCTGTCGAATACACCACCCGATTGCTTACGGAACAAGTTCGTTGATGATTTTGTCACTTGGGCCGCACTTCTTTATACAAGGACATTTCTTGCCGTCCCGCGTACAGGGACATCGGCAACTTTCACCCGTAATGCAGGGCTCTTGGATTAAATCCAGTCTTTGTGCGTTCCCTGCTCCCAAAGCCAAGAGATGGAATCCGCAGAAAAGATAGATTTGTTTCACCGATGAACAGCCTCAGCATTGGTCGAATAGAAAATCACCCGGTTGCTTCCTTTCACCTCAAAGTAGTGGGAGGGATTTGAATCCGGATTCGTCGGATCACAGTGAAACTTGACCTCAGTAAAATCATCGAATCCATCGTGGTCGGAATCGATCAGTTCCCCCAGTGATCGAGGTGCCTCCAGAGCCTCCCCCTTCTTCACCCATCGCCCCTCCAGCCAGTAAATCTCCTGCCTCACCAAAGATCGATTCAACTTCGCATCCTTCGCCTGCTCCTTCTCGCGTTCCAAGCGAGCCTCCTTCGCATCAGGTGTTTCTAGTCCGGGTGACGGCTCCACCATCACTACCCCATTTTTATTAAACTCATTCCAAACTGTTGAAACCGTATCTTCTCCCATCCCAGTTAAAGGCCAAATCATAATCCCAAGCAGAAACCCCCGACTTGCAAACAACCTCATGACTTAATTCTGCGATTCCTCCCCCTTTCCACCAAGAGAATTATAACAACACAAACCCCTGCTTCCAATCCCATCCCTCAATCCCCACGGGTATACTCGTTTCTCCATTCTCTCAACTCCCTCGCCTCCTGCGCGGATAGCTTTTTAGTTTTCGGTGTCTTTCGCTCTCCTGCACCCGCAAAAAGAATCCTCTTTACCAACTCCGTTCCCTCATCAATCGGTAAATGCCCAACCCCAGGGAGTGCATGCACGCTCGCCTCAGGCCAAACCCGTTGCCAGCGCTCTACTGCCTTTTTCACCGCCCCAAAGGTCTTCTGCCCACATATAATGTCGGTCGAAATCTTTAAGCCCTGAAACTGCTCCGGCACCCCAGCCCCCTCGAACATCCTCAGATAAGCCAATGTCACCCCATGGTTCACTTGAGCAAATGACTCAGTCAGATCCACTTTTCCTGATCTCCTCTCACTGAGGAACAGATTTGTAATCCATCGACCCAACGGATTAGCAAATGCTGTCGCATACATAACTCGCCCCAAGACAGGTATGAGAAAGAGTCGAAAATACCAAGGACACTCCGCAAAGGGATCAATCATCACGAGTCGTCCCACCACACTCCCCCGACCCATCTCCGCCAGCTCCCTCGCGACAAATACCGCCATTAATCCGCCCGTACAACTTCCCACCAAGGTCAGATTCTCCTTTTCCAGTCCCACCAACTCCTTCGCCAAACTCCGTGCTACATCACGGATTTCCCAACGAGGCGGTTCAGGCGTTTGGCCACAACCTGGCAGATCATAGCTGTAGAACGAAATCGCCTCAGGAAGCTTCTCCAGTAACGGCTGAAAGGTCCTGTGATCCCCGCTCCAACCATGGAAACCCACAACCACTTTCCCCCCTCTTCCTGTTTGGACACGGTGCATCCCCAATTCTCCCTTTTTCACCCAGCGAGACAATCCAGACTTCCCACAACGATTCCCCGCTTTTAAAATCACCTCATGCTGAACCGTCCTGATTTGCGTAGTTGGATCTTTACCCTGCTCGTTGGAGGAGGAGTTCTCGGAATCAGCCTGATTGTTTTTGTTCTTAGCTATCTCCGTCTCCGAGCCCCTTAGTCCGCTCCCTCATCTCCCAGTTCTCGTAAAGCCCGTTGCGAGGCTTGATACCCTTGCGCCGCAGCTTTGCGATACCACTGAATCGCCTGTACCAAATCATTCCTCACGCCTTGACCGTGATAGTAGCAATTTCCCAACCGATGCTGAGCAGCAGGATAGTTCTGGGCCGCTGCTTTTCGATACCAGCGCACCCCTTCTTGCTCATCTTGAGCGAGACCTTTCCCAAAAATATAACAGTCCCCAATGCTAATCTGGGCAGGCGCATAATCCTGCCCGGCCGACTTTCTCCACCATCGAATCGCCGCCATTAAGTCAGGTTCGATCCCCATGCCCTCGTGAAAACAGCCCCCCAAATTAAATTGCGCCTTCATCTGCCCCGCTTCTGCCGCCTTTCGATACCAACTCACACCCTCCACCATATCTCTTTTGACTCCTAATCCGAAAAAGTAGCAATCCCCAAGCTGATATTGCGCATCCGCATCTCCGTCCGCGGCTTTTTCCTGCAACTCCTGACTGAACTTGGGGGTGGGATCGACCGTCTCCCCCCAAGACAGGTAGGAAAGGAGTCCAAGCAGGAGAAAGGAAATAAACTTCATTTTTCCAAAACTGATGCCCTTCTGTTTTTCCGCAAGCCTGTTCCTTGACGAAGCCAATCCTTAGGCTTGGATGAGCCTATGAAGATAATCCTTTGCCTCCTTGCCGCCATGGCCCTCACGCCCATCTATGGGGAAGACAAAAAAAGCAGTGACGATTCGTCCGAATCATCCAGCAATCTGACCCCCACGGCAGAGCGACCTCCCAACATGGCTAACCCAGAGAAGCCAGGCTGGCTTCCCCAGCGGCACGGAAAATAGACCCCACCGATTCGGCGACTAAGGCCGTTTCAGCGCAGGGTCGGGCATCTCGCCCTTGCGAAGAGCTTCCAAGGTAGCTGGTTCGGTCATCCGAGGTGTGTTCAAGCTCCACATCTCCATCAGCATTTTGCTCATCTTCTCAGTCTTATCCCCACTCAAATTTCCCTTCGCTTTAGCTTCACTTAACGAGGCCTCAGGTGCAGTACCCGCTGCATTCAGATCTGCCAAAGCTGCCAGACCCTTCCGAATCAGCTCTTTTCGATCCCCATCAGCTTCCGGGTTGATCGCTGCCGTCACTTTAGCAAGAAGTGCGTCCTTATCCGCTGCAGGCGCCTGCGCCATGGAAAAGGAGGTAAAGAGACTCAGAACAAGTGCCACAAATGTGATGCTAGATTTAATTTTCATACCGTTACCCTACCTAATGTCTTCTACCCGTCGATCTATAACATTCCACTCCCACCCTTTCCACACACCATAGGTTGTGGGAGTATCTGTCAATGAGTCGCCTTTCCATCATGCCCAAGGTGAGCGAAATCCCATCCCTCCTTCAATCCACTCCTTCGATGCTTCGCGATTCCTTTAAAAGGAAATACCGCAAGACACCTTGGGGGACGCTTACGGGAGGCATCTTCTCCATCCTCTATCTCCTCAATCCCCTGGATATCATCCCCGAAGCACTTCCCATCATCGGGATCGTCGACGACACCTTGGTTTTTGGAGTTTTCCTCGCCTTACTCTCCCGAGATGTTAAAAAGTATCTTCTCTGGAAAACATCTCCTGAAAACTCAAACTCCATCTCCAAAAAAACCTGACTCGGGCATTCCGAACTGGCTCTTCTACTCCGGGATCGGAATGGTTCTTTCCTTAGGTGCCGCCAAAGTCTTCTTCGGCATCCTCCGTCTTTACCGCTAAGACCTTGCTACTCGTCCAGCCAGTCGTCCACGGGTCGAAAATCCGCATCTGTCACTTTCTTTTCAATCCTTTTGTGTGGCACAGGCTCAAACGGTAAAATCACCCAAGCACTCTTACCCGCGCGCTTCCCCCGAATCACAACTCGTAAGGTGTTCGGTGAAGCCTCCGCCACCTTTCCAGTTACTGGAATCTCTGCCACATCCGCACTTAAAGGCACACGCTGACAAAGAAAAGCATCCGGTATCGCTCCCACATCCTCCTCAAAAGGGCCCTTGGCCTCCGCCTCTTTTGCCCGCAACTCCTTTAATCTCTCCTCATATCCAGCAATCTCCTTATGAATTGCTGTTGCATCACCTCGAAATTTCTCCAACTCCTGCCTCTGGACATTCACATTTTGCTTCTTTTCATGCAAGCTCGTGCTGGCTGGGCTGTGCAACTGCTTTGCTTTCGTACTCAGCCCCTTGTAACGAATATTCCAATCCTTCTCAAACTTGTGCCATTCACCTAGTTTTTTTTCAATCCACCCGAACTGATCGGGCATCTTGATGCTGGGTGGAGCCCGATACAGAGCCAAACGATATTCATTGGCGGCAATTTCAGGTTGCTGCAGATCCTCATCCTCCGCCGGATGGTAAAATAACCCCACTTCACGCGCCCGTACCTCCACCTCCTCAAGAAATTTCTTTCTCTCGGCATCAAACTCCAAATCTAGAGTACCCGCCTCCTCCAGCCAGAGACGACTGACAGATGTTCGATAATCCTCAAACACGGTCTTGGCCTTTGTCTCATCTTCCTGCACAACAGATTCTACCATCCGCACCTTTTCCTGGGTCCCCGCCGCATCCGCCTTGGCTAAAGCCAAAGTTCTTTCCAACTCGCGGATTTGTGGCCGTATCGGAGCCAACCTTCTTCCATAGTCCCGTCGTAAACCCGCCAAACGTTCTGAAAAATCGTACAACACCAGAACTTCCGGCTTGTCGCCTAATCGTATCTGGTCCAAATCCACACGGACACGAACCACCGTTTTTCTCCACTCCACCCAGCCCCCATAAATTACAAACCCCGCAACTACCACCCCGATCGAAACCCATACCTTTCGATTCCAATTCCGCATCGATTGAACCAACGCAGTTCCCACATCCCGAACAATTCTCCCCGCTCCCACCCTCCGCTCCTCCACTGCGGCCGCCGCCTCCACCCCGGCTTTGGGCGCAGGCACGGATGTAACCACCTTTCTACGTACTCGAGGCTGGTTCTCTTCAATCGGCCGAACTTTGAGCCTCAGTTTTTGCTGAGGCGCTTTCCCCTTTTCCCCAGACGAAGTTGGGTTTGTCTCCTCGGCCATCCTAACGCTCTTCTGGGTAGCTTCCCAGAATCCGCAAATCCTGCGTATGGTTTTGAAGTTTCAGCAACGCCTTCCGAAACTCAGGGCGATCGATATGACCCCGCACATCCACAAAGAAGACGTACTCCCAAGGTTTCCCAGGTGCAGGCCGTGACTCTACACTCAGCAAATTTAATTTTTTCGAAGCTAAAACACCTAAGGCCCGATGCAAAGCCCCCGCTCGGTGTGGCAGGGTAAAGAGAAGGCTCGTTTTATCTTTCCCCGTCGCCCCTGCGGGTTCCTGTCCCAAAAGATAAAATCGAGTACTGTTTCCTGCGCGGTCTTGAACGTCCCGTTGACGAACCACCAACCGATACAACTGAGCCGCCCAAGGACTCGCCAAAGCCGCTGCTCCCCTCTCCACTGAGGCGCGACGCGCACCCTCCGCCGTGCTGGCAACCTCGACCAACTTCGTCTTGCTCAAATTCATAGCTAGCCAGTGCCGACACTGCGCCAAAGCCTGAGGATGACTGTAAAGAACTCGGATTGGTCCGCTCCTCGTTTTACTCAGAAGGGCATGTCGGATCGGAAGATAAATCTCTCCACAAATTGTGACATGGGAGTTCAGCAAAGCCTCCTGAGTCGCCCCGACAGCTCCCTCATTCGAATTCTCGATCGGGACAACTCCCGCCTCCACCTCCCCCCTCTCCACCGCGGAAAAGATCTCTGCAATGGTCGGACACGGAACAAGATCCGTTGCCGCCCCAAAGCGCTCGCGGGCTGCTTGATGACAATAGGAGGCCGCAGGCCCTAGAAACGCCACCCGCGCTCCCCCTTGGCAGTTTCGTCCAGTGGCCAAGATTTCTCTGTAAATAGCCTTCAAATTGTCCTGATCCATCGTCCCCTTGAGTCGGGCGGTTAATCTTCGAAAAAGTGCAGCTTCCCTCGCTGGAGCAAAAACCGACTGCCCACTCTCTAGTTTTTGGCGACCAATCTGGCGAGCAATTCCAGCTCTCTGCTCCAGCAGGCGAACGAGCTGATCGTCTAACCTGTCAACTTTGGTTCGTAGACTCGATAGTTTCATGGATCAGCTCCTTTTGCTGTGGACTCGCAGGATCAACGGGTGTGGGCAGTTTGACCCTTCTTAACTCCTCTGAATTTGGCAACTCCTCCAAATCCCTGAGACCGAAATGCTCTAAAAATAGTGGGGTGGTCGAGTAAAGAATCGGTCTTCCGGGAGCATCGCTTCGTCCTGAAATTCGTATCACCCCACGCTCCACGAGAGTGTCCAAAGTTCCACTGCAGTCCACCCCCCGCACCGCCTCAATCTCTGCCCTCGAAATGGGTTGCCGATAAGCAATCACAGCCATCGTCTCAAGTGCAGGAGGACTCAAACGGGGCGGACGAACCACCCCCTTCAACTTCGCGACCCAGCCCGAGAGATCAGGTGCCGTTCCAATTCGAAATCCACCCGCCACCTCCCGTAAGATCAACCCGCGGGGGGCCAATCTCTCGGCCAAGTGGGTTAGCTCCTCCCGTACCTCCTCATCCTTCACGGCAGGCCAACCCTGCCCCCCCTCCGGCCCATCTCGTAAAATCGTGGCCAGACGCGAGGGCTCCATCGGCTCCGTTGCCGCAAATAAAAGCGCTTCCAGTACTCGTGCCCATTCCATAGTTCGTATCCGTTAAACTGCGGAATCTCCACTCGGTTGACCAGTTCCTTCCTCTGTGGGAAGGCTTTCCGTTGGAACCCCCAAAATACCCTCTGGGGTTCTTCGAATTCGAATCGGCTTCAAGGGCCCCTCTTGTACTGCTGCAACCTGACGAAGCCGAATCAACTCTAACATGGCCAAAAAGGTAACCACCACCTCTCCTCGGGAAGACATGTTCCGAAACAGATCCTCAAATAGAACCTCCTCCCCAGTCGGAACCCGATCCAAGATAAATTCGATCTTCTGCCCAACGGTGAACTGCTCGTCCTCAAAACGACCCACCTTCGATCGATCTTCCAAAGAACGAAGGACTTTCTGAAATGCCCAGACCAGATCAAACATCGAGACTTGGCCCGGTCCCTGCATCGCCTGATTCACGACCACCCGCTCAGGAATTCTTCCAAAGATTCGGGAGTGTAATGCTTCCCGATCCCCCAACTGCCCCGCAGCCTCCTTAAACTTACGATACTCGATCAGCTGACGGATCAACTCCCACTTCGGATCCTCATCCTCAACCTCTTCAGGGGGTCGATCCTGTACAGGCAGCAGTGTCCGGCTTTTTAGATAAATCAGAGTTGCCGCCATCACAAGAAACTCACCTGCGACCGCCAGATTTTCCTCCCGCATCTTGTCCAGACGCGCCAGATACTGCTCAGTTAATTTCTCCAAACGAATCTCATAAATATCCATCTCCTGCTCTTTAATAAGGTGCAGGAGTAGATCCAGCGGTCCCGTAAAAGCGGATAGCTCTACACGCAGGGCCTCACTCCCGGGTGTCTCCAGCATCGGAATCATTTTTGCGTTCCTACAGCAGATCGAACTCGAGCCAAAACTTGCTCTGCCGTTTTCCGAGCCTTTGCCGCACCGTCCTTCATCCACTGCTCCACACGGGGCGAGTTGGAAGCCAACTCCTCCCTCTTTTTTCGCATTCCGTCAAACTCCTGTAAAACCAGATCGGCTAGGCCCTTTTTTAAATCCCCGTATCCTGTGCCGCCTTTTTCCATCTTTGCGCGATACTCAGAACGCTCGGCATCCGTCCCCATCAATCGTAGCAAACCCCAGAGTGTACTACCTTCCAGTGCTTTAGGCGCCTCCACGGGGGTGGAATCTGTTTTGATAGCCATGATTTTTTTCCGTAGATCCTTTTCGGGGGCAAAAATCTCCAGTGTGTTCCCGTAGGATTTGCTCATCTTCTGCCCATCCACCCCAGGAACAACTCCAGCATCTTCCCGAATGATCGACTCCGGCAACTTAAAAACCTGCCCGTACTTGTCATTAAACTTTCCTGCAATATCACGTGCAACTTCCAGATGCTGCTTCTGGTCCTGCCCGACTGGTACGCGGTCGGCATCGTACAAAAGAATGTCCGCCGCCATCAGCACCGGATAGGCGAATAGGCCATGGGAGGCGGCAATGCCTTTCGCCACCTTGTCCTTATAGCTGTGACATCTTTCCAAAAGCCCCATGGGGGTGACGGTGGAAAGATACCAAGCCAACTCGTGCACCTCAGGAACTGCACTTTGACGAAAAACGACCGCTTTGTCCGGGTCTACTCCGCAAGCCAGAAGATCAAGGAAGGTTTCCCTCACCAACCCCTCCAACTGACCCGGCTCACTAGCTCCTGTTAAGGCATGGTAGTCGGCTAAGAAGTAGTAAGCCTCCCCTTTGGCCTGAAGCTCAACAGCAGGGCGTATCATTCCGAAATAGTTCCCCAGATGGAGCCGCCCAGTGGGCTGAATTCCAGAAAGATAACGCATAACCAATCGTGGCCTTGCCAAGCCCTTGTCGACCAGAATTTTCCTACAAGTTGTTCAGCAAAAATGCGAAAAATTGGCTCTACTTGTCCGCTCGCCCCGCACTTAAATATCTGTAAAATCAACTGAATGCAGTCCTCAATCTCAACACTCGATTCACCCGTCCCTGTGGCAAGCAACCCCTACGAGGCCTGCTCCAAACTAGCCCGCGAGCACTACGAAAACTTTCCCGTGGGGCGCCTGGTCCCCAAGAAACTCCGCCCTCACGTCCACGCCGTCTACGCATTTGCCCGTGTGGCCGACGACCTTGCCGATGAGGGCTACGCAGACCCCCGAGCCCACTCAAAAGGGCTAGCCCCTTCGGAAGCTGAGCGCCTCGCCGTTTTCCGTAACTACCGCCAAGCCTGGCAAAATGCTATAGACGGCAAGGAGTACGACCGATCCTATGCGTGGATCTTTGAGCCGCTCCAAAAAACCAAGGCCGAATTGGATCTTCCCGACTCTCTTTTCCTCGATCTCCTTAGCGCTTTTGAACAGGACATAATCCAGCGCCGTTACGAAGACTTCCCCTCCGTCCTCGACTACTGTCGCCGTAGTGCCAATCCGATCGGTAGACTCGTACTCCTAATCCACGGAGAACGAAGCCCTGAGCTTGCCCAACTCTCTGATAACATTTGCACGGGTCTTCAACTTGCAAACTTTTGGCAAGATATCTCTGTAGATCTTGGAAAAGACCGCATCTATCTACCTCAGCTTGATCTCCGTAGATTAGGAGTCACAGAAAAGGATCTTTTTGAGGGTCGTGCGACTCCTAATTTTCGTAACTGTTTGAGATATCAGTGCGAAAGAACATGGGCCCTCTTCCGTCAGGGTGAATCGCTTTCACGCCATTTACCTCGCCCCCTCTCGTGGGAGATTCGCCTTACATGGTTAGGCGGAACAGAAATTCTAAAGAAAATTGAAGCCCAATCCTACAACACGCTCACAGAGAGGCCGAAAGTTTCAAAACTGGACTTCCTACGTCTAGGCATCCAATCCTTCTTCGGAGGATGAGCACCACCCAAGCATCTGGAGGCACAGGAGAGCGGATTACTCGTAAAAGCGGATCCAACCTTGCGTTATCCTTTATCTGTCTGCCTAAAGAACAAAGGCAGGCCATGTCCACCTTCTACGCGTTTTGTCGGACGGTGGACGATATCGTGGATGAAACCACAGTTCCTCAAGCCGAACGCCAAGCACGACTCCAAGCCTGGCGGGAAGATATCCAAGCAATCTACAAGGGGAATCCGACCCAACCCCTAGCAAAAGAACTCGCCCCCGTGGTGCGTCACTACCTGATTCCACCCGAGCCCCTTTTCGAGATTCTGAGCGGAGTCGAAATGGATTTAACTCGAAACCGTTACGCAACGTTTGAATATCTGCGCAAATACTGTTACGGCGTAGCCTCCGCCGTCGGCCTCGTTTCCATCAATATTTTCAACTGCCAGACGCGTGCCGCTGCAGACTATGCCGTGGCTCTCGGACTTGCGTTCCAATTAACCAATATTTTACGCGATGTTTCGTACGATCTGCAAAAGTTTGGTCGTATCTACCTGCCCCAAGACGAGTGTCGCGCGCTTGGAGTTACGGAAGAAGACTTTCGACGTCCACACCCTACCCCCGGAATGGCGCGTCTTCTTCGGCTTCAATACTTTCGTGCCCGCCACTACTTCGAGAAAGCGGACCGCCTGATCCCCGAGACCGATCGCCCTCACCTTTCCGCCGCTCTTCTGATGACGGGGGTCTATCGCGATCTTCTGGAAAAGATCCATCGCAGGAATTACGAGGTTCTATCCGGCCCCATCAAGCTCACACGCTGGGAAAAACTCAAAGCCCTTCGACGAGGACGCGCCCAATTAAAGATTCCCCACAGAAAGCGCAGAACCCCCAGCCGAGTCGCTGTCATTGGAGGAGGCTTTGCAGGCAGCGCGGCAGCTTTTGCCCTGACAAGAGAGGGACACAGTGTGGAATTGTTTGAGGGAAAACCTCAGTTGGGCGGTCGGGCCCACAGTTACCGAGAAGCCAAGACAGGCACTACTTTAGACAACGGACAACATATTCTTATGGGCTGCTATCATCGTGCCCTTGAGTTCATTGAGGCCCTCGGAAACAGCGACCGTCTAGAAAAACACGATCGGCTGGATCTGGCTTTTGCAAGTCCCCAACACGGGCGCACCATTCTTCGGTCCTCAAAAATTCCACCCCCTTTCCACCTTCTCGCTGGTCTTATGGGCTTCAAGGAATTACGGGCGCTGGATCGATGGGCGATCATTCTGTTTCCTCTACGCGCTAAAGGTTACCCCCCCAAACAAGGAGAGGCGACCCAGCCTTGGCTGGAAAGGTTGGGACAAACCCCAGGATCAATCCGCGCTCTTTGGGAACCCTTCTGTCTGGCCGCCTTGAACGTTCCCATTCAAACCGCAGATGCATGTCTTTTTTGGGAAGTGACACGGCGTGCTCTTTTTGGCTCCGCTACAGACGCCGCCATCTATTTTGACCGCGACGGACTCTCCAATCTCCTCCAGCCAGAACTCGGTCTTTTTCTAGACAGCACAGAAGGAAAGCTTCACTTAGCCCGCCCTGTAGAATCTTTACAGTACGACGGAAACAGACGCCGAGTTGTCTCACTCAATCTCAAGCAGGGCGAACCTATATCCTTCGATCAGTTTGTTCTCTCTGTTCCTTGGACGGCCGCCGCAAAGCTTTTACCTGAGGGAGATCGTTCTGCCCTGCTCGCTCGGGAGCTTCGGCCAGGCCCAATATTAGGAGTTCATCTTTGGACCGATCGTCCTTTGACACAGGATCTCATTACTGGTTTTCTCGATTCCCCTCTGCACTGGGTGTTCGACAGAACAAGCACTCTCCCCCAAGGAGCCTCAGGCCACCTTTACGCTGCTGTCATCAGTGCAGTAACAGACCTAATTGACCAGACGGGCAAGTATTTGGTCGATCTCATACTGTCCGAAATTCAACGCCTCATTCCGGAGAGCCGCGAAGCGAAAGTAACGCATCACGTCGTCTATAAATCACGTGACGCCACATTTACTGGAGAACCAGGAAAACCCCTGTCTCGTCCAAGTCCAATAACCTCAGCAGAAAATCTGTTCTTAGCTGGCGATTGGACGGAAACAGGTTTGCCCGCAACGATCGAAGGAGCAGTTGTTTCCGGTTTCCAAGCCGCTGAAGCCATTGGGTAAAACCATGTATGAACCCCATTTTCATGGGGCTTAGTTCTAACTCATCTGAATTGGTGAATCAGCGCTCACCGCAGGAGCGATGAGCCCCCGACCTTCCATACTTAGTCCTAAAATCCAAAATCAGGAATCACGAACTCCGCCCATCCAATCTAGAAACTTACTCAATGCTTTCGACATCACGTTCCGCGCGTGAATACATCCACCCACCGCGGGAATAAGCTCCCACAATCGCCATGGCCGAATCGCCAAATGCATTGCGATCTTCATGGGAGTACTTTTCCCCGTCACTGCATCGCAACCTAAAAGAAATAGATCCGCAGGTAACAGCTTATCCGCATGATCACTCACCGCTCGAAGCCCCACCAAAGGAATTCCATGCTTATGACACGCCTTTGCCACGTAATCCCACTCCATTTCCACGATTCCACACCCTGTTCGCTTTCCTAAAGCAATCTTTTCGCCCCCTGTAGCAATGATCTCATGTGCGGTATGCCACTTTCCTGGTCTCACATTGGACTCACTATCGGTCCATCGATGAAACTCATCCCATGCCTCCGACTTGAAAGAGGTCAGATCACCCTCGTCCCAAGCTGGATCCAAGGCCCCAGCCAATCCCGCCAAAATGATGGCGCTACATGAATGATCCTTTAACCAATTGTCCACTTTCATCTCTTGACCTGGATGACCCATTCCAATTCTTGCCGATAGAACGCTTACACCATTCCAACTCCCCCGAATTGTTTCAAATCCATTCTCGACCCGACTTTTTCCACCCAATCTTTTCCAGGTAGGCTCCGCCTCAAACTCCATTGGAAAAAGAATTCCAATCGCACCTCCCTGATTCATCTGCCCCATATTTCGATCCGACCGAATTCTTTTGAATACTTAGTGGGCCCCAGTCGCCTGAACGATCTGTTGGTATTCTCCCAAAGCCAAAAGAGGCCAATTAACCCGATACATGTCATACCTTAGATAAAAGACACAAGGAAAACCTGTACCCGTAATCAACTTCTCTTCCCAACTGCCATCCGATTGCTGTGTTTCGATCAGATATCGGACTGCACGCCTTACACTCGGCCGTTGAATGTCCCCGCAAGCCAGTAACCCCATTAGACCCCAACCCGTTTGAGACGCAGTGCTAATTCCCCTCCCCTTAAAGCGAGGATCATCGTACGAACCGCAGCTTTCACCCCATCCACCATCCGGATTCTGCGTGCACTCCAACCAATCCCGACCCCGAATGACCCAATGCTCATTCATATCGAATCCAATTCCATGCAAACCCCGCAAAACCTGCCATGTTCCATAGATATAGTTGACCCCCCAGCGCCCATACCACGAGCCATCCTCCTCCTGAATCTCCTTTAGAAAGCGTATTGCACGCTGCACTTGGGGATCTTTTTTTGGAACGCCGCACTTCCCCATCGTTTCCAACATTCGACCCGTAATATCAGCACAAGGAGGATCTAAAATTGCGTTGTGATCTGCAAAAGGCACATCCTCCAACCACTTCTTATTCACGTTTTTATCAAATGCACCATATCCACCGTTGTCGCACTGGAAGCTTTTAGCCCAAGCCAGCCCCCTCTCCGTTGCCCCTTTTTGGGCCGCAGGATCGCTCGCCCTAGCCATTCGTAGCCCCAAAAGAACTTTTGCGGTGTCATCCACATCCGGATACCAGTCGTTGAAATACTCAAAAGCCCAACCCCCAGTCACCCGCGTTGGATTTTTCACAACCCAATCACCCCTCATCTTAACCTCTTTAGCCAACAGCCAATCCGCTCCCTTGCGCATGACCGGGTCGTCTGCCTTTACTCCAGCCGCTCCTAATGCAGTCATGGTGATGGCCGTATCCCAAACGGGGCTCAAACAAGGTTGAACACGGAAATCCCCATTTGCCACGTCATCCACTTCCAATCCCTCAAGATCTTTAACCGCTTTGCGCATTCTGGGATGGTCATCCGAATAACCCAAACACTGAAACACGAGAATGGTGTTCATCATCGAAGGAAAAATCGCTGCCAACCCCTCTGACTCAGGGCCCGTTCGATCCAGAATCCACTTCTCCGCAACCTTCAACGCATGCTTTCGGAACGGCTTCCACGAAAGCCCCTCAAGAAATCCCAGCAGTTCATTCACTCGAACAAAGAAGTTCTTCATCGAAAGGAATCTTCTTTCAACAGGATGAAAAAATGGTCCGCCCTCTACTCCATATGGATATAACTCATGAAGCTGTTTTTCTGGGGGAAGATGAGTCGTCGGACGAAAACTGCGAATGACAGACAAAGTCACCACAATCGCCCGTGTCCACGAGCTCATCTCAAACATATTGAAGGGAGCCCAGTTGGGCAGGAGAAGAATTTCGGGAGGAATATTGGGTAAATACTTCCACGGATACTGACCCAACATCGCCAGATAAAGTTTGCAGTAGGTGTTGGTTCTCGGAATCCCTCCCAAGCGAAGCGCCGTCGAGCGCGCTCTTTTC
Source organism: Methylacidiphilales bacterium (assembly GCA_044348085.1). Classification (GTDB taxonomy): domain Bacteria; phylum Verrucomicrobiota; class Verrucomicrobiia; order Methylacidiphilales; family Verrucolacustridaceae; genus Verrucolacustris. Next base: position 136,754 of record JBIKTM010000001.1, read on the forward strand.
ATCTCGGGCTCATCGGGTGTAAATCCTGCCAGCTTCAAACTGAAGTAGGATTTTACAGTCGCCGTCACGTTGCTTGGTCCCCCGGGATAAATAGGCCAACCTCCATCGGGAAGTTGTCTCTGCAGAATATGGCGAACAATTTTAGCCTCTTTGGCTCGATCCACCTTTCCCCGCAAATACATCAAAAGGTGATAGTCACAGGCCACAGTCGTATCGACAAAGAGCTCACCAACCCAGTGACCGTCCTCCTTTTGCAATCCCAACAGGTAATCCCGACACGACTCAATGGTTTTACGCAAACTTCCTAAATTCACATCGGCAGGATCCATCCCCACCAGCTCAGGACTAGGAGATCGAACTGTAGAAGGCGTCTCGAATTGAACTGACATTCAGCAAACTCTACCCGTGAGAAATTAGGGTTTCAAACCGAAACCCTCAAATCGCTAATCTACTTATAGAGAGCGCTTTATCTACTCAGCCCAAGTAATAAGCCTGAGCTCATGGGCTTGCGTTAAAGATGGGTGGGACGGACGCACCCTAACATTGAATTTAAAATTGCCCGAGTCCTCAACTGATACCCTGCCCACATACTTCTGCCACCCATCCTTTGTACCACCTTCAGGCTCGAGTCTTACAACCTTGGACACCCCACCTGGCTCAATCGCTTTTAAGTAAGACTCCACAGCAACCTCTTCACTTTTTAAATCACCAAGAAAAATCTGCGCCGAAACTGGAACGGTATCCCCTACATTAACCGTTGTCCGCTTCGGTCCATTCCATGTAACACCATTCGCACGTACTTTAGGCCAGGCAATTCGTACTTTGTCCTTCCACACCGCTAACTCCCGTGACTTGCTCCAACCCCCTTCCGCAAACATGCGGCCTTTCTCGGCTGCACGCCGATAAAAGTCGGTCGCATAATCAGCAACCATTCTGGATGTATTATAAACAGGACCAATCGTGATCAGACTTCGGCGAACTCTATCGATCCATCGCTTGGGCACTCCTTCGGCGTCTTGATCGTAATAAAGGGGGGCAATCTCATGCTTAAGGATTTCGTACATCGAGAAAGAGTCAAACTCATCCTGGACCTCAGGCTCCAGACGGAAGGCGTCATCACCAATGGCCCATCCGTTGGTCCCATCGAACGCTTCATCCCACCACCCGTCTCGTACGCTGAAGTTTAGACATCCGTTGGTGATTACTTTTTCTCCGCTCGTTCCACTCGCCTCTAGCGGACGCGTAGGATTGTTCAGCCACACGTCGCAACCGTGGTACAGGTGGCGAGCCACGTTGAAGTCGTAGTTCTCAATAAAAACAATTCGATCTTTGAACTGTGGCAAAGCGGAAATCTGTACGATCTGCTGGATGAGCTTTTTCCCGCCCTCGTCCGCTGGATGAGCCTTGCCCGCGAAAAGAAACTGAACAGGTCGCTTCGGATCGTTGACGATTTGGGCCAACTTCTCCAGGTCTCGGAATAAAAGAGCCGCCCTTTTGTAGGTAGCAAACCGTCGTGCAAACCCAATCGTCAGAGCCTTAGGATCCAGCATCTGATCCGTTTCCCGAATCTCTGCAGGCTTGGCACCATTCCTCAAACGCTGGGTACGGATATTGGCTCGAACAAATTTCAAAAGATCTAACTTCAATCTTTGATGAGTCACCCAGTAATCTTTGTCCTTAAAACTGACTCTCTTTTTCCACTCCTCTGCCTTGGCTAACTCCTCCTCTGTCATCGGACCTCCGCTTTTTTCGAGAAGGCCACGGATTTCAGGAGCCATCCAGGTGAAGGTGTGGATTCCATTGGTGACGTGACGAATCGGAATCTCCGCTTTTGGAACTCCAGGCCATACGCTTTGCCACATCCCACGCGAAACCTTGCCATGGATTGCACTGACCCCGTTGGCTTGTCGGGACAGGCGTAACGCAAGAATGGTCATACTAAACGGCTCCTCTTCACTATAAGCCCACGGACGCCCCAACTTCAAAAGATCGGCAAAACCGATCTGACAATCATGAACGTAGTTATCGAAATATTTCTCCATCAATTTGGGTGAAAAAGCATCATTTCCAGCTGGGACTGGTGTGTGGGTCGTGAACACACTGCTCGCAGCGACAGACTGAAGAGCCTCAATGAAGGTAAGCTTCGCATCTTTCACCAAACGCCGAATTCTCTCTAACCCGAGAAACGCCGCATGCCCCTCATTCATGTGAAAGACGCTCGGAGCCAAACCCATGGCGGCCAAGGCACGGACGCCACCAATCCCTAAAACAATCTCCTGCTGAATTCTCATCTCGTGATCCCCGCCGTAAAGTTGGTACGTGATTCGCCTGTCCTCAACGGCATTCTCCGCCAAGTCCGTATCCATCAGCACGAGCCGCGTGATCCCAATCCGCACTTCCCACGCTTTCGCAAAAACTTTTCGGCCAGGCAAAGAGATCTCCACAACAACGGGGGTTTTTCCATCCGCCGCTAAGGCTTGGCGTATTGGTAAGTCCTGAAATACATTGTCGATCGCTGAGGCTTCCTGCCATCCATCCTGATTGATTCGCTGTGAAAAATATCCAAAGCGGTAAAGGAGACCCACCGCAACAAACGGCAAACCCAGATCACTCGCAGATTTACAGTGATCCCCTGCTAAGATTCCCAACCCCCCTGAGTAGTTGGGCAACGACTCGTGAAATCCAAATTCGGCTGAAAAATAAGCGACAAGGGGGGTATCTTTTTTTTCTTTGGGTAGGTTCCGGGTAAACCATGTGTCTTTTCGATTCAGGTACGATTCGAGACGTTGATGCACCTTTTCTACTCGATCCCGATACGCCTTATCCTTGGCCGCTGATTCCAAACGGTTTTGCTTCACCAACCTCAACATTTTCACAGGACTGTGCCCACAGGTCTCCCAAAGTTCCGGATCCAACTCACGGAACAGCTCCAAAGCATCGTAATTCCAACTCCACCAAAGATTAAAAGCCAAATTTCTTAAATTCTCCAAACCTTCAGGGACTCTAGGAATAACGGAGACCTGAAAAGGCCACGCAGGCTCTTGATGATTCGAGGTTTCCATGAAAGGTTGGGAGGTTGTGCTGGAGATGTGACTCAGGCTAGGAAAATAAATTTCGGCAAGAATTGAACCGTTTACTTGAGGAGAGCTTGAATATCCTTAAATTGTTTGTGGTCAGAGCTTTCCATCATCTCGAAAAGGGCTGCTTCAACCGTTGTTACAACAACTCGGTCGGCTCTCATTTCCGCTAATGCGACTTCTCGATCTCGCTCTCTCCTCGAACCCACCGCATCTGCTACTACGATCGGCGTCAACTCCTTAAGCCGCAAATCATAAACGGTTTGTCGAATACACACATGCGCTTCACACCCAGCCACCAAAATCCGCTTCTTGGAAAAGATTTTTCCCTGCTCGGCTGCTGAAAATTTTGTTTTCGAAATCGGCTTACATAACTTGCCAGCCGCTTGAACAATCGCCGGCACCGTCTTTCCTAATTTGGTCGGTACCTGCTCGGTAATCGCAATCGGAACCCCTAATAAACTCGCTCCCTTGACCAGTATTTCAAGGCGTTCAAGCCAGTCGGTAGGTTGCTGCACCGCAGCCACTAACTTCTCCTGCGCATCCACGACCAGTAAAGCCGTTTCCGAAGGACATAAGCGCCACGACATACTAGCCCTCCTCCCCGGACCCCGACTGGAGCGCCGCAATAACGTTCAGATCCTCTAACGTCGTCACGTCCCCCTTCACAGCACCACCTGCCGCCACCTCCTTCAACAACCGCCTCATGATCTTTCCACTTCTCGTTTTGGGTAAAGCTTCGGCAAAGCGAATCTGATCCGGTTTGGCAATCGGGCCGATCTCCTTACTCACCCGCTCCCGCAACGCGGCAACCAACTCAGATCCCGACTTGTTCCCTGCCTTCAAGGTCACGAAAGCAACCACCGCTTGACCCTTTAAATCATCAGGCCTTCCAACCACGGCGGCCTCCGCCACTGCAGGATGGGTCACCAGAGCACTCTCCACCTCTGCCGTGCCCAACCGGTGCCCTGAAACATTCAACACGTCATCAATACGACCCGAGATCCAAAAGTATCCGTCAGAATCTTTTTTGGCACCGTCCCCAGTAAAGTAACATCCTGGCACATCGCTCCAGTACGTTTTTGCGTACCTTTCGGGATCTCCATGAATCGTCCGCAACATCGAAGGCCATGGTTTTCTCACAACCAACTTGCCCTGAACTCCCGCCTTCACTTCTTTGCCCTTCTCATCCACGACAGCCATATCCACACCAAAGAAAGGCACTCCAGCCGACCCGGCCTTTGTCGCGTGTACCCCGGGCAACGTGGTAATTAGATGACTTCCCGTCTCCGTCTGCCACCACGTATCCACAATCGGACACCGCTCCCCACCAATTACCTTATGATACCAACGCCAAGCCTCTGGATTGATTGGCTCGCCCACCGACCCCAACAGTCGCAGAGATGAAAGATCATGTTTCTGAATCCAGTGATCCCCCCAACGAATGAATGACCGTATCGCCGTCGGTGCCGTATAGAAAATATTTACACGATGTTTTTCAATGATTTCCCAAAATCGATCGGGTTCAGGTTGGTTCGGCACACCCTCATACATCAGGGTTGTCGTGCCATTACTTAGAGCTCCGTAAACTGTGTAACTATGCCCTGTGACCCAACCAACATCCGCAGTACACCAAAACAGATCCTTCTCCTTAAGATCAAATACCCACTTCGTCGTTAAGTGAGCTCCCAACAGATATCCAGCCGTTGTATGAAGAATCCCCTTCGGCTTTCCCGTGCTTCCACTTGTGTAGAGAATAAAAAGAGGATCCTCACTATCCATCTTTTCAGGCGGACACGAGGCAGGTTGCTTCGCCACCAAATCATGCCACCAACGATCGATCTCGTTGAGTTGAGAAATATGTCCAGTACGCTTCAGGACAATTACCCTCCGCACTCCTGGACAAGCCGCCACCGCAAGATCCACATTCGGCTTTAAGGGGCCAACTTGCCCCCTTCGGTAGCCCCCATCCGCAGTGATCACCAGTCGGGCTCCGCAATCCTGAATCCTGTCCTTTAAAGACTCTGCACTAAAACCCCCAAAGACAACGCTATGAACAGCCCCGATCCTTGCACATGCAAGCATCGCAATCGCCGCCTCAGGCACCATCGGGAGATAAATCATTACCCGATCTCCCTTTTTCACCCCTTCGCCCTTCAGTGCGTTTGCAAAACGACAAACCTCATCGTGTAACTGCTGATACGTCAACACTCGAACATCCCCAGGCTCTCCCTCAAAAATGATGGCCGCCTTATGCCGTCTCGATCCCTCCAGATGCCGGTCCAAACAGTTAAAGCTCACATTAAGTTTTCCACCCACGAACCACTTCGCAAAAGGAGATTTCCACTCCAAGGTCTTTTTTGGTTGCGTAAACCAAGCCAGTTCCTGTTTTCCAATCCGACCCCAGAATTTTTCAGGCTGCTTCAATGACTCTTGATGCATCGACTTATACCGAGAAGGAACGCGGAAGGCAGCTTGCTTCACAAAGCTGGCGGCGGGTTTGTACTTTTCTGGATGTTTCATCCTACTTTGTTTTCACCTTTTTTCTTACGACCTTATCGATCGCCTCAACAATTTCCACTACAGGCGCCATTCGGCCAGGACCCTCGACTCCACAAGCTAACCGACCCTCCGCTGGCCCAACCCACCCTACCCCCCGTTGCCCCAGCAACTTCACGTTCGACTGTGTCGCTGCATGCTTCCACATGTTCGTATTCATAGCGGGCACCATGATCACAGGGGCTTCGGTCGCCAAAAGCACTGCTCCTAAAACATCGCCTGCCAACCCGTGCGCTGTCTTGGCGATGCAGTCCGCACTCGCGGGTGCCACTACCACCACATCCGCCTCACGTGCCAGATCTAAATGCCCCATCCGCCCCTCCTTTCCCTCCTCCCACAAAGAAGTGTGCACTGAACGATGGGTCAGCGCCGCCAAAGTCAACGCAGGTAAAAACCGTTCGCCGTCCGCTGTCAAAACCGCATGCACGTCCCATCCCTTCTGAACCATTGCACTCGCCAGATCTGCGGCTCGGAATGCCGCGATAGAGCCCGTCACCCCCAAAACCACGCAAGGACGTTTTGTTTCAGCCATGTTGGAGATCGAGCCTCCGACTCAAATATCTTTCCGCTCGGATAATTGCACGAAACTTGATCAGGTCTTCCTCCATGGAGCTACTTAAAATCGTATACCGATAGCTCTTCCAATCCGCCATCTCCCCGTCCGCAGCCTGAATCCGAGTCGCTATCTGCTTCGCATTCTCCGTCCCCCTACCTTCCAACCTCCTCTTAAGTTCCCCTAAATCAGGGGGCATTATAAAAATATCCGCCAAAGCCGCTTTAATTTTTGCGTCTTGGCTGGCCCGAATCTGCCGTGCTCCCTGCACATCAATATCCAACAACACATCGCGACCCTCAGCCAAATGCTTTAAAACAGGTGTTTTGGGTGTCCCGTAATATTCACCGTACACATCGGCCGTCTCCAACATTTCGCCCGCCTTCATACGCTTCTCAAACTCTGCTTTGCTTAAGAAAAAGTAGTCCGCCCCGTCCTTCTCACCAGGCCGAATCGGACGTGTGGTACAACTGATCGAATAGACTAGGTCAGGAGTCTGACGTACATGCGTACAAAGAGTTGTCTTCCCAGTGCCCGAGGGCGCGGAAACAACAAAGAGAATTCCAGAGCGCGTAAAATTATTCAAGATTGGCCGCCTGTTCACGTAACTTCTCCAGTTCCGATTTAAAACCTATGGCTAATCTCGTTAAACCTAAATCTCCGGATTTGGATCCCACCGTATTCACCTCACGCTGCAATTCCTGGATAAGAAACTCCAAGGTGCGACCCCCAGGCGCCCTCGTGCTCGCCAACCCAACTGCCTCCATGAGATGAGCCCGAATCCGACCCAATTCCTCCGTTACATCACCCCGATCCGCCGCCGTCGTCACCTCCCGAACCACCCGTTCCGGTTCCAACATCACTCCCGCCTCCCCCGCCAATTCCTGAATTCGAGCACAAATCCGTTGTCCCTGCTTTTTTCTCATCTCACCTGCCGCCTTTTCCATTTTTTTGCGAATCCCGTCCATCTTTTGCAAGTGGATGCGCAACCCGGCAACCATCCTCACACCTTCCCGTTCTCGTGATTCCACCATTTTCCTTACCGCACTTCGAATTCCTGCCAAAATCTTTCGGTCATCTGCTGGAACAACCATAGGCCCCGAACTCACGACAACCCCAGGTAAACCCAAAAGATCCGACCAAGAGGGACCACCCTGCACCCCTAGTTTTTTTCCTGCACTCTTCAACTGTACTGCATAGGCCGAAGCCTTGCTTAGATCTAAACTTCGGGCCTGACGATTCGCACCAGCCTCAAGGTGAAGGGCCACTGTTACTTTTCCGCGTGCCACTGCATCCGCTACATCTTCGCGAATCTGTCGCTCTAAACGCGCAAGATCTCCAGGTGTGAAAACAACAACCTCAAGTCCTCTTTTGTTAACCGAGGAGACCTCAATTCGGATTCGGGCATGTTGGGTCGCCACCTCGATAGAACCAAAACCGGTCATGCTACGCATCTTGAAATCCTAAAGGGAACGCCCCGCGACTGAAACCCTTTTCAACCGCCTCACCACTTAAATAAATTCCCCACCCCCTGCAAGATGGCCCCCGCAGGCTGAGTCGCGGCCCCAGCTGCACTCCCAGCCGCACCCCCAGCCCCTTGTAAAATACCTACAGGTGCATTGATCAGTAGATTAATTCCAGCCTCTGCCAACATCTTCGAAACATCCATATTCACCTTAGGATCCTGAATCGTTCCCGTGATCGTGGCCGAACCAGGAATTTTCGTGTAGTAATCGTTGCTTGATCCAACCAGCTGGGTCATCACGCCCTGCAGTTGCCCGCTGCTCTGCATCGCCTCCTTGGTCAAAGCAAACTTCAAATTAAAATCCAACGTTTGGCTCCACCAATTAAGCCAACCGTCCAGATTGGCCGACAACGCCGTTCCGCTGACTTTCAGGTCGGGCACGTTGATCCGTTCTCCCTGCAAAGTGAAGTTCGAGCCTAAATCATTAATCTCACTTCCTGCGATAAAACTGGATCCCAAAAAAGTTCCCGCCGCCACTAACGCCTTCCTTAAGGACGGCAGCCGCTCCAAGTGTGCTTGATACAAACGAAAGCTACCCTGCCCGCTCAATGACTTTCGCAACTCCTCCAAAGTCGGTTTTGCCGCCTGAGCTGCCATTTGCAAATCGATCCAACCCCCGATCGGCCCATTCGCATCCGTGATTACATTCCCTAAAATCGCACCCAGCGGGAACTTGTTCATGACTAGATTCGCTTGGAAAGGTTGATTCGATCCCGTGGTCTGAACGAGCGAAGCCCGAATCACCCCCCCCTTGACCTGCACCACCGAAGGCTCCAAATAAATTCCTTCAGGCCCCCTACGGAACCGAGGAACGCGAATCGGCCCGACCTCTGCCTCCTCCACAATGATTTTCGCCAAATCCAAGCTGAGATCTACCTTCCAAGGATCGGCAACCGGGGGCGGTGTCCCAGCCACGGGCTTGGCATTTCGAATTCTCTCTGTCTGAGCCAGAAGACCCCGTAAGTCGAGCGTCCCTCCCCTGAACTGAGCCGTTACCGAGTTTTTCCCTGCCCGAAGGGTAGGAATTATAACGGGGTCGTCTTTATATTTGGTCGAAACCAGAGTTCCATCTTTGAAAGCCAAACTTTTTGTTCGAGTGTCGTAATCAAAGCTACCACTGAGTCCAAATGAAATATCCTCCTCCTTTAGATTCTCAACCAAGCGCGCTCCCACCAAACTCAAATCCAACTCACCACTTCCCCCATACTCAGCAGGTTGCCAGAACCCAGGGCCAAGAATCACATCTCCATCCACCCAGCGACTAGGCTCGAGCCAAGGATTAACAAGCCAAGCTACCCAACCCTCAGAGAACCGCGCACCTTCCCACGCCCATGCACCATCACGCGTCCATGTCAGTTTACTTAATGATAAATTCCCATTTGCGCTCTTTGCGGTTAACTCCACCTCCTTGATCGCTTGGCAACCTTGATTCCAACTCAAAATGCCTTGGCTGCGCACCTCAGCCCCAGTCACACCACCTCGCCCCACAGGCCCACCCGAGAAATCGGGGATTACCACACTATATCCAATCGTTCGTCCCCCATCCTTTAAATCCCCCACCTCAGCCTGAAGAGTCATTGAACCACCAGAAATATTTTCAGATATCCCCACCCAAACATTTTTTAATATACCCAAGTCAACGGTTCCCTTCACCAAGAGGGCTGGTCGGTTCTCCCTCTGTACGCTGCAGTTCAACCAACTTTTCCCGCCTTTCTGCACATCAAGACTCGCACGAGGAACATTCACCTCCCCCCTATCTCCCAACGTGAGGCCCGCCTTAAGTCTTACTTGATTCTCTTGAAGCTGAATTCGAGGTAGGTCGATTGTAAAATCTGGGATATCCAATTCTACGTCACCTTCAAATTTTCCCTTTTTCGGATCACATCGTACTTTCACAAAGCCCGATGAGGTTCCCATGAGGGACGTCTCTTTTGCATTCGGGAAAATAAGAGGCCCGAATAAACCGATCGGCCAACCTGTGTATTCAACCGAACCCGTTGCGACCTCCTGCCCCCCAGGTCGCCACTCGCCTTTTCCTACTTTTTCCAGTGTCATAACTTGATCCAAAGAAGCCTTCAAAGCGTCACTCCCATCTCGATGGCGTGCTTGGAGTGACAACTCCTCTACAGATAGCTTTCCTGAACTTCCCGAAGGCCAAGTCGCCTGAACTCCACCCTGAATTGAGGAAAAATCAACCAACCTCGACTGCTCTGGAGTCCCTGTCTCCACCGTAATCGCTCCATCCATTTTCGCCCTCACTCGATCCTGACTCCCCTGCCTCTCAAAATGAAAAAATCCCGAACCCGCCGCTGTCTGCCACTTCCAGTTGGGAGTTACCAAACCTAGAATCGGCACGAGACACGACGACTCAACCCTCATAATCTCCAAATCTCCCTTGCCCTCTCCTTTGGACGGTGTCCACTCCACAACCCCCTTGCTATTGAGTAAAACTTGGCCTCCTCGATCCGCCTGCCCAACAAATTCAGGCAACCTCCACTGACCAGCTTGATGGATCACTTCAGACGACACTCTCGCTCGCCAAGGAGTCGCTACCTCTCCAGCCCAATGCATATTGTCTAACGACAGAGAAACCAACCCCTTCCCCTGATCCTGTAAATTCCCAGAGAACTCCAAATGCAACTTTACTAGCCCTGAATCAGGCCAAAGTTTTGCACCCGACCACGCTTGGCCTAAGCCTGCCAATCCCCCCTCCCCATCGGCTATCACCCAACCCTGCCGCTTCGATACATCCCACTCAGCCGTTACTTTTCCTTTTAAATCCTGAGCCTCACCCCCCGCCCAAGCCGCCTGAAAATTCGCCTCCTCCAAACGAATTTTTTTTCCTCCCTCGAAAATACCTCGAAACTGCACTCCAACAGACTCCCCCTGCAGATCCCCCTGAATCCAATCTCCACTGGCTCGCATCGCACGGCTCGTAATGCTCCCGGCCACTTGAATGCTTCCGCCCTGAATCTTTGCCTCTCCTTTCGCCGAAAGCTGTCCACCCTGAACTTTTAGATTTTTTGGCGACACAAAGAGAGGGACAACTGCAGCTAACTCCATTCCTTGAGAAGCCCACTGCAAGGTCGCGGTCTCAGTCGACTTCGGAAGAGCATCCTGAAAACAGAACTCTGCAGGACGATCCAAGCTCGCCTGCAAATCTCTTGCACCCCCCTTTTGTCCGAGTTCGACCTGAAAGTTTTTGATCCGAAGATTTTTACCTTCTGATGTCCAGGCGCCTTCAACACTTCCCGAAAATTCAGCAGGACGCGCGGGCCACAACAGACCTAAGCCCGATACAATCTGCACCCCTTGCCCCTGCAATTTTGCCCTTCCTTGAACGGGCTTATGATCTCCTCCCTCAAGGTGAATCACACCCCCAAGATTTCCCCCAACCGATTTCACACCCCGACTTTGGAATAGAACCCCCACCACGTCTAAATCCACAGGATCAAGTGAAAGATCCAGACCCCAATCCCCGACCCGATTCCATTGCCCGGTCGCAGAGGTCGCCACCTTCACCCCTCCCACTCCCTCCCAAGCGCCGTGCATCTTTTCCATTTTCCAATCACCATCCGGGGAACTACTGATTTGCCCTTGCAAGACCAGCCGGCACGGAGCCACCAACTCCACAGGAGGAAAATCAACCACGGTGTTTAAATCTACGGTTAGCTGCCCATCCCAAAGGGCCAACTTCCCTACCCCCACGCTTTTCTGTGCCTGAAATCCTGCCGAGCCAGTCAACTCCTCTTGGCCGCGCCCGTTCCAAGAAAGTTTGTCGATCTTTCCCTGAATTTCACGGGGTGATTGACCATCCCACCCCTTTGCCTGCACTTTGACCCTGCCCAGAATCCAAGCTCCTGCTCCTTTTCGTATTCTGCCCTCAATAATTTCAAGATTTGCTTCCCGTAAGGTGAAGGGAATTTCAGGTAAAGATTGGCTTGCAGAACTCTCATCCCACTCAAGATCAATCAACCCAAACTTAAAATCCGCCTCAATAATTTCAGGTTTTCCCGTCAGCAAGCTCTCCAAATCCAGAAGAACCAGTGCCGAATCCAGATCAACACGAGACTTCGCAGGGTTCACTAACTCCATTCCCTCGATCTGAAGTTTGCCCAAAGGGGTGAGGCGAGCCGATTCCGCTCTTGCTTTCCAACCCACCGCACGAGCCGCCAAAGGGAGGGTCACCCCCCGAAATACGTTAGGCTCGAAAAGTAACGTAAAGATTACCCCAAAAAGCCCAAGAATTACCGTCCCAATAAATTTTAAAAACCCTCCGAACTTCATCTTCTCCATCATGCCTCATGACCCCCCGTTGCCGCAATCTCTCCCCACCGACAAGAACTCGCCTCTTTACAGAAATTCTCTTAACTCAAATAGATGCACTGCTTGCTGCTTGCCCTACTCCTCTCGGCTTCTCTGGGCCTAAACGCCGCCAATGAGGCACCCGACCTTCGTGCATTGGCGAAGCAAACTCGCCCTGCGGTCTACCTGCTTGTACTTCAAGACGAGGACGGAAAAACCATCGGCGCAGGAACAGGTTTTCTAGTTTCCTCTGATGGACTTCTTGTCACCAATCAGCATGTCGTTGCTGAAGCTCACACCATCATTGCAAAAGCGGAAAATGGAGGCCTATTTCCCGTTACACGAATTATAGCCACTGATCCTAGAAACGACCTCGCACTCATTCAATTCGATGCAAAAGACTTACCTTTTCTCACTCTTGCACCTGATGGATCGGCTGAGGCGGGAACCCGTATTGCAATTATCGGAAGCCCTTTAGGGCTAGAGGGAACCCTGACCGAAGGCATCGTATCCGCCCGCCGTCGCCTACCAAAGGAGAAGCGCGATGTACTTCAAATCAGCGCCCCAATATCTCAAGGTTCAAGCGGATCCCCTGTTCTGGACTCCCAAGGCCGCGTGATTGGTGTTGCATCTTTTCTCTTACAAGATGGCCAGGCATTAAACTTCGCCTCTCCCTCCGAACAGCTTCGTAAGCTCCTTGGCAAAAGAACCCTCAAGACAACACCACCGCCCTCCCTTCAAAAGAATCCGCCAGCAACGTACACCGTAAAGCAAGGCGATACCCTGATTCAGATCTCCCGTGAGCTGGAGAAACAAGGTGTCTCTGCCACAGCAGAGCAGATTCGTACACTAAACCAAATCCCGAAAAGCTCTGTGATTCGCCCAGGCCAAGTCTTGCGAATCCCACAGTCCCAACCTTGAAAAGTTCCCGCTTTGCTCTTCGGCCGACACGTTCGCTTGGTTTTCTAAGCCAGACTTTTTATGCAACCCGCACGGGTGATCCTAAGGGTTACATTCTAAAGGTCGGAACCAATATTGCAGAACAGAAACGGTGGGCCAAAGAACTTCATGTTTTTGATAGAGAACTTGCGGCGTACCGCCTGCTCAGCCCTTTCCGCGGAAAGCGCTCGCCCAGCTTGTATTACGGGACCACTGCGGATCACGGATCGGATGGTCTCCTTTTGATGGAGGAGATAAAAAACGCTCGAAACATCGATCAGATCCGTGGACTTGAATGGAAAGATTTACGCTCCGCCGTACTCGCTATAGCGCAAATCCACGCACATTTCTGGAACTCCCCCGCTTTGAAAAAAACTAAAGGCTTGCCCCTGCATCACTACATGCGCGCCCATCAGTTGAAACAGAACCTTCCCCGATTCCTGCGCTGGGCCAATCTTTCAGACGAAAATAAGGATCTCTTCTCCACACTACCCGATCGCGTCCCTTCCGTTCTGGCACGTCTAAAGAAATGCCCTTTCACTCTCGTTCATGGGGATCTCCGATCAGACAACATTTTCTTTCAAAGAAAAACAGTTCGCTTTATCGATTGGGGCCTCTCGTTTGTCGGATGCCCAGCCTTTGACCTCGCTCGACTCGCCGGAGGCAGCTCACGAACCCCCCTTACCTTAATGCAACATGTGGAGCTATTTAACCTCTGGCACCGTGAACTTCTTCGACACAAAGTACGGAACTATCCATCTCACGAAGCTTGGCAAGATTACCGCGATGCTGTTCTTCTAACTCTCACCATCCCAGTCACCAACGCACCTACCCTCGCAAAGTTTTCTACCCGGGGTCATAAAATGGCAAAACTCATCACAACCCGATTCATTTTTGCCTCACACCAATTAGGAATCTTGTAAGGTCCAAATCTAGTTTTTTAATCCTTCAGCAAAAATCGGGCTGCCTCGTTCACATCCTTGTCCCCACGTCCTGAAAGATTCACTAAAATAATCTGGTCCCTCTTCAAGCGTGGGGCCTCTTTCATGGCAAAGGCAACGCCGTGAGCCGTCTCCAACGCGGGCAAGATACCCTCTATTTTTCCAAGGGTAGAAAAAGCATTCAGCGCCTCATCATCTGTCGCGTAAGTATATTCAGCACGACCAATCTCTCTTAAATGGCAATGTTCGGGCCCCACAGCCGCATAGTCCAAGCCTGCTGAAACCGAGTGAGTTGACTCAATCTGGCCATCCGCATCTTGCAGCAGGAATGATTTAGACCCTTGTAATACGCCAAGCTTCCCCCCCTGGAAGCGCGCTGCATGTCTACCAGGCTTAATTCCCTCACCCCCCGCCTCAACTCCCACCAATCGGACACCCGAATCATTCAAGAACGCATAAAAGATTCCAATCGCATTACTGCCTCCACCAACACATGCACAAATCACATCAGGAAGTTTCTCCTCTCTCTGCATCAATTGCGCGCGGGCCTCTTCCCCGATCACACGATGAAACTCGCGCACCATGTACGGATAAGGGTGCGCACCATATGCTGTGCCTAGGACGTAGTGAGTTGTCCGAACATTGGTAACCCAATCCCGCATCGCCTCGTTCACCGCTTCCTTCAATGTTTTCTGACCACCCGTTACCCCCACCACCTTGGCTCCCAAAAGCCTCATTCGAGTCACATTCAGCGCCTGTCTCCGCATGTCCTCTTCCCCCATGTAAATAATACACTCCATCCCATACCGTGCCGCCATGGTGGCCGTGGCAACTCCGTGCTGCCCAGCCCCCGTCTCGGCAATAATCCGCTTTTTGCCCATCCGACGGGCCAGAATCACTTGGCCAAGTGCATTGTTGATCTTGTGCGCTCCCGTATGAAGCAGGTCTTCCCTTTTCAGATAAATTTTTGCCCCGCCACACTGCTCGGTTAGTCGTTCCGCAAAGTAGAGGGGCGTGGGTCTACCAGTAAAATCACGCCTCATTTCCTTAAGTTCATGCAAAAAGGCTGGGTCTTTCTGAGCGCGAGCAAATTCGGCCGCCAACTCCTCGAGCGGGGCAACAAGCGTCTCTGGAACATACCTCCCCCCATAGGCCCCAAAGTGACCTGACGCGTCCGGCATAGCCTTGGAATCGATGACTGTTCCCATCCTTGGACTCTACCTCAAAATCCCCCGATGAGAAACCTTCCTACTCCTACGAAATCAGGAAGGTTATCCCCTCAGCTCCCTTAGGGCTTTTGCGGGATCCCCATCCCTCATCAGCGTCTCTCCCACAAGAACACAGTGAATACCCTCTGACACAACCGCTTTCACATCTTCCCTACTTCGAATCCCACTTTCGCTGATTCCAAGACAATCCGAAGGAATTTCCGGTGCCAACTCCGCCGTTGTTTTCAAATCCACCTCGAACGTATGCAAGTTTCGGTTGTTGATCCCAATGATATCCGCATCGATCTCCAGGGCTCGATCCATTTCCGCCAAGTCATGCACCTCGACCAAAACATCCGACTGCAGGGTTCTCCCTAGTTGATAGAGCCTTTTTAACTCCTCATCCGTCAACGCCGCCACAATGAGAAGAAAGGCATCCGCCCCCGAAGCCACACTTTCATAAACCTGAGCCTCAGTAAGAATGAAGTCCTTCCGCAAGACAGGAAGGGAAACCTCCTCTCTGACTTTTTTCATATCCGACAGACAGCCCTTAAAATACTCCTGATCAGTCAGAACTGAAACCGCCCTAGCTCCTCCCTGCTCATACAACTTAGCTTGGGCTACCGGATCATACTTTCCCACAATAGTCCCCGCTGTCGGTGAGGCTGCCTTGCATTCGGCAATCACCGTGACGATCCCTGGTTGGAATAAATTCGAACGAAATCCACGGAAATCGTTTCGCAAAAGAGCCTGCTTTCGGAGTTCAGACTTTTTTCCCTCAATGGCTTCCGCCTCCTTTCGTTTGTTGCTGAGAATCGACGCCAAACGGTCTTTTCCCGTGCTCATTCGTCCTCCTCGTCCTCAACTGGACCCGTTCTTTTTTTACCCTTCAGAAAGGCATTCAGAAATGGGTCAATCTCTCCGTCTAACACCGCTTGCACATCACTCGTTTGCTCCCCCGTCCGCAGATCCTTCACCATCTGATACGGTTGCAGAACATAGGAACGGATCTGGTGACCCCACCCAATCTGACCTTTTGCCGCGTAATTCTGCTCCTGTTCGGCCATTTTCTTATCCAACTCAGCCTGCTTGATCCTCGCGGCCAGAACCTTCATTGCCGTGGCCCGATTCTTAATCTGGGACCTCTCATTCTGACAGGTCACCACCAAACCCGTGGGAAAGTGGGTAATGCGGACTGCCGAATCAGTCGTGTTCACCCCTTGCCCGCCATGACCCCCCGCACGAAAGACATCCACTCGCACATCCTTATCAGGAATCTCTGTCTCCACCTCTTCATCCGGTTCAGGCACAATCTCGGCCGAAGCAAACGAGGTTTGTCTTTTTCCCTGCGAATTGAATGGGGAAATGCGAACCAGACGATGCACACCTCGGTCAGCTTTTAAATATCCATATGCGTTTTCACCTGAAATTCTCAACATGGCATTTTTAATGCCGGCCTCCTCCCCCGAAAGAATATCCAGCACCTCGACCTTAAACCCGCGTCGCTCCGCCCAACGCTGATACATACGCATCAAAATATTCGCCCAATCACACGCCTCCGTTCCCCCTGCCCCAGCATTGAGACTCAAAATCGCATTTCGACGATCATCCGGTTGCGAAAGAATGAACTGAACCTCGGTCTGCTCAAGCATCGCGACTCCCTCACGCAGTTCCCGGGCATAATCAGCCTGAGCAGTCGGACTTCCATCTTCCTCCGCTAACTCTTGATGCACCGGAAGATCAGCGACCTTTCGCTCCAACTCCTTCATCTGATCTAGTTTTTTCCGCAAGGCGTTAGCCTCAGCGGCGATCTTTTGGGCTTTCGTCGAGTCGTTCCAAAAATCTGGGGCCGACATCCGCCCCTCGAGCTCCTTCAGTTGCGAATCGAGTTTTGCCGGGTCAAAGAAACCTCCGTAACTCCCGCAAGCGGGAGTTCACGGAGGTGAGATCGATTGTTTCGGTCGGTAAAGTCATAACTCCTTCAAAATGCCCGAAAATACCCGATGGCTCAAGCGACATCCCGGAACCGGATCAGACCCACAAAAACCAACCCCATGGATACCCAAACCATCCAATCCCCCCAACGAGTATAAAAGGTGGCCTTAGGCTCACCTAACTCCAATTCGCCAGAAATAAACCCTGGAGGTTGGTATGACTTTCTCTCTTTGTCCCATACTTCAGCTAGGATTATGCCACGAGGATGGATCAAAGCTGTCACACCATCGTTAGTAGCCCTGAGAAGAGGCAACCGAGTCTCGATTGCACGAAATCGTGCGTTTTCCAGATGTTGTCTTGCTCCCGCCGAACTACCAAACCACGCATCATTCGTTACATTCACTAAAAGGTGAGGAAGCTGAATGGCAGCACGCCGAACTAGCCTTGCTACCGAATCTTCAAAGCAGATCAAAGGGGCAACTCGCACTCCTCGTTCCGCCAATTCCAGAACTCCTGGAGTTTTCCCCGCTGTTAAATCTCCACCTGGTGGAACCAACTTTCTTAGCCAAGGAAAAATATCTGCTAGGGGAACATACTCCCCCATGATCACGAGGTGGGATTTATCGTAAACTTGCGGCGGTCGACCCTCCTCGCCTGTAAAAAGCACCGCACTGTTAAATGTTTCTGTACCACGAATATCCAGCGAACCTGCTAGCAAGCTTCTTGCTCCCCACTGACGAGCTTTTTGAACAGCGGTTTGAAATGCGGGTTCCTCCCTCCATCCCGTCCCTGCCAAACTCTCTGGCCAAACCAAAAGATCAACTGGGCCTCCTCCAACGAGCACAATCTCCGACCAACGCGTTAACTCCTCCGCGACTTTGACCATCTTGGCAGATCGCCACGGATCTTGTGCAACAGCAGGCTGAATCGCAGCGTATCGCAACGTTACAAAAGGCTTCTCATCCGTCCGTAGGATTCCTCGCGCTCCATAAACCATCGTCAGCCCCAAAACAAAAACCCCAGCCGTAAAGTCCCAACGCGGTTTCCACTTCTGCATCCCCCGAATTTCCAGTTCAAAACGCCTTGCTGTTAGCGTCAACGTCAACCCCCCAAACGCAACTACCCAAGATATCAGCGGAACTCCCCCCAAATCCGCAACCTGTGCCAAAAGGAGAAGGTTTCCTTGGGATACCCCCAATCCGTTCCAACCAAATCCGCTAAAAACGATCCCCCGAAGCCACTCGGTTAGGACCCAAGCCGAGGCCCCGAGAAACACATGCCGGATATTTCCGGCGCTCGTCATCCGCTCCGCATCGGCACCTGCAAACCGAACCCAGAGGACAAACCAAAGCGCCGGATAGATCGCCATGTACAGACACAGAAGGACCCACCCCGCGACGGTAACAGTCGTTAACCAACTGAAGGTCGTTAGAAAGTGGGTCACACCCGCAAACCAACCCAATATGAAGCTTTGCTTCAGGTTTGGCCTCTCTCGAACTCCATAATACGCCAGTGGAATTAATCCTAACCACCCAGCCAAAGGTTGACTGAATGGCGCAAAACCCATGGTTAGTCCCAAACCCGTGCACCCCGCACAGAGCCAGCCGATCGTCGGAATTCCAAACATGTTCTTTTTTCGTCCCCTATCGCCCCCGAGTCAACGCCGACCGAAGCTTGTCGCGGAAGCTTTCCTGCTCTTACCTCAAGGGGTGATCTCAGCACGCCTTCGCGAATGGCTCTGGAAATTCTTCCTCATTTGGGCCGGAATCGGTCTTCTGGCTGTGACCTTTCGCCTGACTCCAGCTTGGGCCGCAACTCTTCCTCTGCCCTCCTGGTTAATTCTTTTCACTACTTTTTGCCTTCGGAATGGTGACTTTATTTCCATGCTTCTTGCTGCAAGCCATGTCTACTTCTCGGCTGTCGATCGATTGGGCCTGCGCCGTGCCCGCATCACGGCGGCTGCTATCCTCATTTCCTCTGCACTACTTGAAACAGTAGGAACTATGAGTGGGATTCCATTCGGATCCTACTCCTACACCGATGCCTTCGGCCCCCGCATGGGCGGAGTTCTCCCTTTAGCAATCCCATTGGCATGGTTCACCGTCGTGGCAGGTGCAAATCTTAGCTTAAGCCAGTACTGGCGTGATGGTTCCCGCGCACCGATTGCGATCGCCACCGGCGCATTTGCCATGATTTTCGATTTTCTTATGGAACCTTTTGCCTACGCCATTCGCGGTTACTGGCACTGGGCTGGAAATATTGTCCCTCCACAAAACTTTTTTTCATGGTTCATTTTCAGCGCCTTGATGGCTTGGGTCACCCCAGTCTATGCCAAGCCTGCTCAACGAGCCGACCCTCGCCCTGCCATTACTTTGGGACTCATGAGCGGCCTCTTTATTGCCGCCCGGATTGCTCACGGTGTTTAAAAGGAATTACGACCAACAACCGCTTCTTCTTTTCCACCAGATTCCCAACGCCCGCACCAGTTTTTGCCCCATGGAAAGAGAGTGCCTTTTCCGAAATACGTCGTATCCAGAAGCCTCAATCGGATCCAAAATTCCAGCATATAACTCTCTCATAAACCAAACTGACATTTGAGGTCCGCCTTTCGGCAACAAAGCAATACCAGGCTCAGCCAATCGATACTGCTCCCTCGCTCGTGAAACTTGAAACTGCATGAATTCAGCCCAATGCCCCGAAATCCTGCCCATAAGAAGGTCTTCAGCACGTACCCCATACTTCTCTCTTTCGCGTGCAGGAAGGTAAATTCTCCTCGCCCTAGCATCCTCCGCCACGTCTCTTAGAATATTCGTCAACTGCATTCCTCTTCCTAAGTCCAAGGCCCTAGGTTCTGCTTGAGGATCTTCAGATCCAAAGACTCTCATCATCATCAATCCAACTGTTCCTGCAACACGATAACAGTAGCGATCCAACTCTTCCCAAGTCTGCAAATTGACAGGTCCCGCATCCCCCGCGACCCCGATCGCCAAATCCTCAAACCACATTCTTCGGATTTTCTTTCGGCTGACTGTATCTCGAAATGCAGGCATCCACTCTTCACCAGACTGATCCCCTCCCGATTCAAACGCCCTCACTAACATCTCTGCTGCCACTTCAGGTCGGACAGCCTCTCCCCTCGCAGCAACCTGATCCACTGCATCATCAATCGAACGACAGCATGCGTACACAGCGTAAGCATCCTGACGGATGGACTCCGCCAAAACATGGGATGCGAAATAAAAGGTGCGTGCGTGCGTGCGCGTGATCGCCTTCGCCGACCGAAATGAGTCCGCCAAACTTGGGGACGAAAAAGAGCCCAACCGACTAACTCCCCAAACGAACCGTCTGCCTTACCCAAGCAATCGCCTCTGAAATCGAGGCCTGCTCTTCCTGCGACAAGTGAGACTCGAGAAGGAGTCGGTTCGACTGCTCAAATAAAACGCGGCAACGCTCCTGCATGACCTGGATCGCACCGGACTTTCTTAACAGATCCTGCACCTTCGAGATAGATGCCTCGCTTCGGGCAGCAGAGTGAAAACACATCTGCAAGAAAGACCGATCCACCTCACCCAACCGCTGATAGGCCTCGTGAATCAGAAGAGTCTTTTTCCCTTCCATCAGATCTGTGGGTAGGAGTTGGTCCTTCCCGTCTAAATGAGAAACTTCAAGCAGGTCATTTTGAATCTGAAATGCCAATCCCAGAGGCTCCATCACCTTGGCCAAATCCTCCGCCTTCTCCGCGCTGGCTCCCGCAAGTAATGCCCCAATCACACAAGGCGCTTCAAAGGTATACCTTGTAGTTTTCAAAAGATAAGTCAGTTCAATCTCCTCACGGGTCACTCGCCCGATATCACGAGAACCGAGGAGAATGTCAAAGATTTCACCCACTCCGGTATCCGTCACATACGAGAGAAGTTTACCTAGGGCCTGTTGCCGATGACCCGCATCAAAAGAACTCTGCTGGAGGGTCTCGACCGAAAGCGCAAATAACAGATCCCCCACCACCAAGGCCACACCCTGCCCCGTCCGCTCTGCATGGCTCATCCTACCCTGCCGCTGCTCCACCAGTTTATGAAACGTGGGCAAACCCCTCCTTTTTTCAGAGCGATCAATCAAATCATCGTGAACAAGAACAAATGCATGCAAAAGCTCAAGAGAGAGTGCGGCCTGAACTAATGATTTATCCGACCATCCCTTGGTGCCCCCTAAGGCCCGATAGGTGAGAAGAAAAAGAAGCGGGCGGATTCGCTTTCCTTTTCTGCCAACAAATTCGCACATATCGAAAAAGATCGGCTCAAAAAGATCCCCGAAGTCATACCGCTCCTTCTGTTGATGGAAAAAACCCTGCATTTCCTGCTCAAGAAGCAGGGGGAGTCGCTCCCGTTCCGCGGTTTGGGGGGACGTATTCACAACACACAATACGGGCGAATAGGGGCGGCAGGCCAACCGGAAAAGATGAAGTTATTCATATCGAGTATTCGCTCCCCTGAGGCCTCTCCGCCTTGGGAATGATTTTTAATGTAGCATGCTCAGCAAATACGAGATGATGAGGAGGAATACTCTTGGCAAGGAAAACACCTCCTCCAATCGTACTTCCTTCGCCTACCACCGTCTCACCCCCAAGAATTGTGGCTCCTGGGTAAATCGTCACGCGATCTTCAATCGTCGGATGCCGTTTGCGACCTCGTAAGGTTTGAGCTCCTGTCACCGACCGCGCACCTAGGGTCACCCCGTGATAGATTCTGACCTCTTGCCCAATCTCTGTTGTCTCTCCAATCACAACTCCTGTTCCGTGATCGATAAAAAACGAAGCACCAATCACTGCCCCGGGATGAATATCGATTCCCGTGCGACTGTGAGCCCACTCGGTCATCATTCTAGGAAAAAGCGGGATCCCAAGAAGATGAAGCTCATGAGCCATTCTTTGAACGGCGATGGCTTCAATACCAGGATAAGCCAAAAGAATCTCCTCTACATTTCGTGCCGCAGGATCGCCTGCCATAACGGCCTCTACATCCGTTTTTAAGATTTTCCGGATTGCAGGAAGCCGCTTGAGAAACGCCTCCACTTTACCCGCAGCTGTTTCCCCAGCGACCACTGCGGCAGGCATACTTTTACCGATTTCTTTGGTCAGCGCCTTTTCAACTGAACGGAGAAGTGACGTAATGGCGGGCCCAAGTTCCTTCCCCTCCAGATTATCCCCATCATAAAAACCAGGAAAAAGCAGATGAAGCAAATCTTCCGTAATTGCTGCAACAGCCGCCTTCGAAGGGAGTTGAGTTCCTCCTAAATGATTAATCGCGGCTAATTCGGCATAAGAGCGAACCATCTGATCTGTTAATGGGTGATGTGCGTTCAAGGGAAAATCCTATGCGAAAGTTTCTCAAGGAGCAACTTGGGCGAAGTGCGTTTTTGTTGGGCGGAAGTCCTTTCCGATGGCTCAATAGGGATGTGCAAGCCGAGGTTTTTACCCCCACAACCCTTCCCCCAACCAAAACGGGTGTCTTGCGGTACGGGGTCATCGGTTCCCCAATATCCCACTCCTTATCCCCTCCCATGCATCAAGCGGGTTGGCAGGCTTTAGGTATTCCCGCCGAATACTTCCGCATCGAAATTCCAGCAGAAGATCTGGAGAGGGCCGTTCCTCAACTTATCCAAGCGGGTCTTGCGGGGTGGAACTGTACCCTACCCCATAAGGGCGAAATGTTTCGACTCTCGCAAATCAAAGACTCATCGGCAATCGAGGCGGAATCCGTGAACACCGTCCAGATCCTCAACGGCAAAATTTACGGATCAAGCACCGACGCGGCAGGTTGGGCTCGAGCGATAAGTGAAGCTTGGCCTAACTCCCTACCTCCTGGCCGAGTCCTTTTATTAGGATGTGGCGGCGTGGGACAATCCATCGCCCGCTTCCTTGCGCGCACAGGGTGCAACTCTCTTACCTTAGTGAATCGAGATCCTCTGAGAGCCCAAAGACTTTTGCGCGAGCTAACTCCTCTTGTTGCCGGCCGATTCCCCATCCGCCAAATGGATTGGGATCTCTCTGCACTTCATAAGACTTTAGAAGATACCGATCTTCTCATTCACGGCACCAGTCTCGGGCTTAAAGAAAAGGATCCTTCTATTATACAGGAAGAGCATCTCCATTCACCCATGCGGATCTATGACACTCTCTATCGAAAAGATTTAACCCCCCTTGTTCAAGCGGGGCATAAACGGGGATGCCTAGCCATCGACGGGTTAGGCATGCTCCTGCATCAAGGCGCACTTTCCTTAGAGCTATGGTCGAAGAAACCCGCGCCTATTGAGGCTATGCGTGCAGCGCTGGAGCAAGTCGCCGGCCGAAATCTATGATTCCGCCCTTCCTTGTTGTAATTTTTATTTTTGTCCTAGGCGCACTCTTAGGCTCCTTTCTGAATGTCTGTATCCTTCGCATCCCTTTGGGCCAATCCATCGTTCGTCCCCCCTCACGTTGTGCAGCTTGTGGTTTACAACTTCCAGGATGGCTCAATATGCCGATTTTTGGGTATTTCCTGCTTCAGGGAAGGGCTCGGTGCTGTGGAGCTCATCTGGATCCTCGCTACCCCCTCGTTGAGGCAGGCACAGCTTGCGTATTTGCTGTTCTTTGGATCCAGTACCCACCACAACTTTTCGCGGCCTACAGCCTTCTGATTGCCGGCCTCATTGTGGCCTCGGGCATTGATCTCGACTACCTAGTCATTCCCGATGCCTTAACCATAGGAGGCGTGGTTGCCGGGATTTCACTAAGCTATCTCATTCCCTCTCTTCAAGGGAAAGAGGATGCAGTGGATGCAATGATTCGATCTGCCTTGTCTGCAAGCGTAGCTGGAGGGGCACTCTGGCTCATTGCAAAAGTTGCTTCCTGGCTACTTCAGAAGGAGGCCATGGGAATCGGCGATGCAAAACTTCTCGCTGCCTTAGGCGCTTTTTTAGGATGGCAAAGTTTACCTTTTATTTTAGCTATTTCCTCTCTCATCGGAACCATTATCGGAATTGGAATTTTAAAACAAAGAAAACAGAAACTCGGCGTAAAAGTTCCCTTTGGTCCATACCTTGCCCTCGCAGCTCTGTTGTGGCTCTTAGGAGGCGCCAAAGTAGTGGCAAAATATCTTCCGAATAACTTCTCCTAAAAACGCATATATATATTTATATTAATACTTTACAAACCATACATTTAAACATTAATTACTCCCATCTGCCACCTCCTTGAGTAGACTTTTCCTAAACCTTACCCCTTTATATAGGGATGCAGAATAGGCAGGGCACAACATATTGTATATTGGTCCTACTTCTTGTTTTTTCCTCCCACGGTCAGAGTGCAGGTCATGCTCCAACAAATCTCTCCCTTCAGGATGATGGTTCCCTCGTTGTTTTTGATGCCAAAGGAGGCGTAGCGGAGTTTGTAAAACAGGGAACGCCCAGACAGGCAATTCAACTGGACGGCCAAAGTTGTAACGTCAGCTACGGATTTAATTCTGCAGGAAAACAGACTATTCTCGTAAGCCTCCCTGCCTCCGCCACCACTCCGGTGATTTTTCTTTTGGGTGATTCCCAAGTAACAATCCCACCTAAATCTGGTTTAAGAATTGCCCTAAACGAGGCTCATAAGATCGAAAAGATGGACGGAGCCCCTGCAGGGACGGTTCAGTTTCAAAATATCTCTTCCCGCTCACAACCCCCTACCCAACTTTCCCCAACCCCAATCCCAAACCCTACTCAGGTCGTTGCTCCTACCCCACAAATTACAGAACCTGCCCCTGCTCCAATACCCGCCCAAAATCCTCAAACATCCGAACCAGCCCTTGCTAAAAATCTGGAGCCTACTGAAAGTAATATAAGCTTGGACCAACCAACGCCAGCTACCACACCCGCCGATCCAATGGCGGGTCTAGGTAATGCCCTATCCTCTCCCCCAACAGAAATTGGCTGGCCTGGAAAACTTCTTCAATCCCCCCTTACCGAACCTCAAATGGAGGAGGATTACTTTTACGTCCGAACTGAAGGCGGAGCTCGCTTTGTTAGCTCCATGAATATCGTAAACATTGTTGGTTCAGGCGGAGCAACGAATCCATTGATCCAAAAAGAAATAGCATTCAGCACAGGCTATCGCCAAGACATCGATATCGGCGTCTGGCTTACCCCGTGGTTCGGACTTGCGATTGAAACCGGATTTGCTCTCAATGCCATCCGCGGAAATACAGAGGGTATGACCGTTTCCAGTAGCACCTACTGGAGTGTTCCCATCATGGCTCAACTTTGCTTCCAGTATCCAAACGATACCGGATTTATCCCCTACCTTAACTTTGGCTTCGGTGGTGGCTGGAACTATTTCGATATTGGTAGCATTACGTACTCAGTCCCCGGCAACGATCCTGCACCATTATCAGGCGCCGGAAACGATATGAACAACGCCTATCAAATCGCTGCCGGTGTGAGATGGCGAATATGGGAGCAGCTAGGTCTCACCCTCGCTTATAAGTTTTATGGAACCAGCCAACCCACAGTCGATATGGGCGATAATCAGCAGGTCACTTTCGGGTCTCCCGTCACCAACTCCATTGAGTTGGGCGGAAACTTCTCCTTTTAATTCTTCCCTACTTCCGGGCTAGGCCCATCTGCGCGCGATCCCGCAAATAGTGATCTGCCAAAACCAGTAAAGCCATCGCTTCCACCATGGGAACTGCCCGAGGCAAAACGCACGGATCGTGTCGTCCCCTTGCCTTTAACTCCACCGCCTTTCCTTGTGTGTTCACGGTCTTTTGAGCCTGGGAAATCGTAGCAACAGGTTTAAACGCAACTCGAAAAACTATCTCCTCCCCGTTGCTAATTCCACCCTGCACTCCGCCACTTCGGTTTGTTCGAGTTCGCACCCTACTTCCCTCAAGGAAAAATTCATCGTTATGCTCCGAACCCCGCATCGTGACCCCATGAAAACCTGACCCAATCTCAAACCCCTTGCTCGCAGGCAGGCTCATCATTCCTTTAGCCAAATCCGCCTCCAGACGATCAAAAACAGGCTCCCCCAGGCCCACGGGGCACCCTCGAACCACACATTCCACCACACCACCCAACGAGTCCCCCTCCGCACGAACCCGCTCAATTAACTCCACCACCTGCTCTGCCTCCTTGCGATCTGGCCAACGGACAGGGTTCGATTCGACCTCTTTCTGATCCACCCTACCAGCATCGATCCTTGCCACGACCGTGCCCACTTGACGAACGAAGGTGGTAACCGAAAGACGAGGAGCCAACTGGCCGAACATCTTTTTCGCAATCGATCCCCCAATCACCCTTCCAATTGTCTCCCGTGCCGATGTTCGACCCCCACCTTGCCAATTTCGTATCCCATACTTCGCTTGGTAGGTGTAGTCCGCATGACTCGGCCGAAACATTGTTTCCATCTCCTTGTACGCCTCGGGCCGCGCATCCTCATTTCGAACCCAAACCGAAATCGGTGTCCCCAATGTTTTCCCATCATACACTCCGGAAAGAATCTCACATCGGTCCGCCTCTTTTCGTGGAGTTACGATCTTACTTTGACCAGGACGCCTACGATCCAAATCAGGTTGGATATCTTTTTCCGATAGGGCGATCTGAGGCGGACAACCGTCCACCACCGCACCTACCCCACCCCCATGGGACTCACCCCAAGTGGTCACTCGATATAAATGGCCGAACGTGTTTGCCATACATTTATCATGCACGAAAAAAGCCTTTTCCCCAAGCCTTGGAATTGACCCCGCACTCGCCCAAAAGCCTGTTCCCTGCCACCCTTGGCCTGTGAAAAGGACTTCCCATATCTGGCTCCTCGGCTTGAGCGGTTCGGGAAAAAGCACCGTCGGTCCACTTGTAGCCCAAAAGCTAGGTCTTCCATTTGCCGACACAGATGCGCAGATCACTCAATCTGCCCAACGCCCCATCTCCCAGATCTTCGCCGAGGGCGGAGAGACAGAGTTTCGAAAGTGGGAATCCCAAATTGTGGCTCAGCTTGCCCAGAAGCCTCCCACCGTCATCTCCTGCGGTGCAGGCGTTATTCTTTCCCCCGAAAATCGCCAGATCTTATCCAAAACAGGGGTTCGTATCTATCTAAAGGCAGAACTTTCTACTTTGATTCAGCGATTATACAAGTGCACCGACCGGCCCCTTCTGCCTGCAGATCAACTGGAACCTAATCTTCTGCGCCAGCTTTCGGAGAGAAAGAAATGGTACGAGAAAAGTGAAGTCGCAATCCCCATCGAATTGGACACACCTGAGCAGATTTGCGAAAGAATCCTCCTATCACTTGCCTCGTCCTAATTCATGGACAGATCTAAAGAACTTAAAGAAGCAGCCCGAACTCTTGGTTTCGATGCGATCGGCATTGTGGAGGCCCAAGCTCCCCAAGGTGCCGACCACCTCAAGGATTGGCTCAAGCTTTCCTATCAGGGCGAAATGGGTTGGATGGCGCGGCGACCCGAAATTCGAAGTGATCCCCGCCAATACGATCCACTCGCGAAAACAATTATCGTCGCAGGTGTCACGAGTCACCAAACCTCTACCCCTTCTAGGCGCGGCAGAATCGCCGCATACGCCCAAGGCCTCGATTACCATGACATCCTTCGAAATAAGTTAGAAAGATTAGCGCAAAAAACCTTGGTCATATGGGGCGCGCATTACCGGATATGTGTCGACTCATCACCCCTCATGGAAAAACCCCTAGCAGCTATGGCAGGACTCGGTTGGCAGGGAAAAAACACCCTACTCATTCACCCACAACACGGCCCTTGGTTAATGCTTGGCTGTATACTCACCGATCTCATATTTACGGCTGACTCACCCTCGAGTGACCACTGCGGCACTTGCACGCGTTGCCTCGATGCCTGTCCCACGCAAGCCTTTCCTCAGCCCTACGTTCTAGATGCACGTCGCTGTCTCGCGTACCTCACCATAGAACACCCCGGCTCGATCCCTGAAGAGTTCAGGCCTTTCGTTGGGGACAGACTTTTTGGCTGTGACGAGTGCTTGGATGTCTGTCCTTGGAACCGTCACGCCCAACAATCACGTGAACTCAGCCTATCTCCCATTCCCCGATCTGATCTTCCAGAAATGCTTGAATGGGATGAGACCCGCTTCCGAAAAGAATTTCGCGGTACACCTATTTTTCGGCTCAAACGAGGAAGGTGGCTAAGAAATATCTGTGTCGTACTTGGAAACATTGGAACGAAAGATGACCTTCCCGCTCTGGAAAAGGCAACCCAAGACAAAGATCCTTTAGTTCGCGAACACGCCCTTTGGGGGAAGCTTCAAATTACCAAGAGAAACCAAACAGACAAAAACTAGGACCTAGGCTTCTTGTCCACCTTTTCAACAGGGGGAAGAAGTGTTTTCAACTCCTCCGTCTTGGGTTTCGTGTCTTCCGCTTGAGGAGCAGTCACCTGTTCCCCCGTTAAGTATCCTTTTTCAACAAGTGAATCAGCAAAAGTCGAATTCGCATCTGGCGGATAAATTCGATAGGCAGAAGTGACAAATTCAGTCGCTGCGACCTTATCATTCCTGTGAAAAGCCTCAGCCGCTTTAGAGAAATAGTAAATCGGGCTATTGGGACTGGGCTTCAATGAATCAAGAAAGCTATTCGCTTTTGATGTATTTCCTTCCAAAAGATCGCAAAGATAAATTTTGTAAAGACCAAGGTCATTACTGGGTTGGCTATTGATGAAAATCTGGAACTTCTCGCGCGCCTCTGGATATTTATTATTGAGAAACAGAACCTCTCCCAAATTAAATTGAGCCATAGGAAGATCGGGTTCCAATTTAAGGGCGAGCCGAAACGCCTCCTCTGCCTTTGCCCAATCCCTCTTTCTTGTAAAAATAGCTCCACGTAGGTTGGCGTTGCTGGCTTGATTCGGTTTAGCTTGGTCCGACAGCTCCAAAGCTGCCAAGGCCCCATCCAAATCATTACGTGAAAAAGCTTGGGCAGCCTTCACATAAGTCGCGCGGTACCGCTCCTCTCCGTCCGCTGGTAACGCCTCCTCGACCTTGGGTTTAGGTGTAGAAACCTCCTCGGATCGACTTTCCTTCTTTCCGCACGCGCTCAAACCCAAAGAAAATGCGAAACCAAGGATAACAAGGGCAAACCTCATACATATAGCCTCCCAGAACAGATAGTGTGGCTCAAACCAATTTTACTGGTCTTTTCAAAAGCACCCCATCGGGCAAAGTTGGTTTCCATGAAATTCCTTGTCACAGGAGGAGCGGGCTTTATCGGAAGCCATCTTGTCCGCCGCCTCCTGCACCACGGCCCAGTCACTGTTCTAGATAATCTGAGCTCAGGAAACCGCAAAAATCTGGCCGATTTAAAATACGACTGGATCGAAGGTTCGATCCTAGATCCACACCTTCTCGCCCAATCCCTTATTGGCGTGACCCATGTCTTCCACCTGGCGGCTATGGTTAGCGTTCCTGAATCCGTCCAAAACCCATTGGAATGCCAGCGAATTAATATCGACGGCACTCGCCAACTTCTTGAAGCAGCCGCACACGCAGGTGCTCAACGTCTCGTCCTAGCCAGTTCCTGCGCTATCTACGGGAACGAACCCACCATGCCGAAAGTTGAAACCCTGCCTCCTGCCCCAGCTAGCCCCTATGCCGAGTCAAAACTTGCAGGCGAAAAACTCTGCTCGGCCGGCCCCCTATCAGCAGTGTCACTGCGTTTTTTTAATGTCTACGGCCCGAACCAAGACCCTCGTGGCCCCTACGCAGCCGCCGTTCCCCGATTTTTTGAGGCCGCCCTTGCAGGAACTCCACTTACCCTTCACGGAGATGGCCTGCAAACTCGAGACTTTGTTTTTGTCGACGATGTAACCTCAGCCCTCACCCACGTTGCCTTTCATTCCGAACTTCAGGGAGTCTTCAACGTCGCATCAGGCCAATCCACATCCATCCTCCAACTTGCCCAAGCCATCTTATCCCTAACCCGTTCCTCCTCCCCCATCACTCACACCTCTGCCCGCCCCGCCGACGTTCGCTTCTCCTCCGCATCCATTCAGCGAATCGGTGCAACGGGTTGGTCTCCTAAATTTTCACTCTCACAAGGCTTGCCGCACCTGCTTCCAAAAAAGTAAATCATTCCCACCCGCCTTTTCTCGCCCCCACCCCCCTTCTCATCGTAGAGTGTCCCCCTGCCCGGGTGGTGGAATGGCAGACACAAGGGACTTAAAATCCCTTGGGGAGAAATCCCCGTGCGGGTTCGACCCCCGCCCCGGGCACACTTTCTTTTCCCTATCCCCGTTCCAGAGTTGCCCCACTCGCCGACGTGTGTATTTTCGTAACCCTATGGCTGACAAGACCCGCATATTAAAAGAAAACGTCCCCGGCAAATGGTACGTCGACGATAGCTGTACTCCGTGCCACGTATGCCTCGAAGAAGCTCCGAAGCTTTTGAAATATAACGAGGACCAAACCTACGTCTATTTCTTCAAACAGCCCGAATCTGCTGATGAGTTGGACGCCGCCCAACGTGCCCTAGATATTTGCCCAACAGGTTCCATCGGAAACGATAATTAACCATGTCCGCAACCCCCACTCCTACCTCCGCCCCTGCTTTCAATAGAAATAATCCCTTCTCCTCGAAGTTGCGCGAAAACCGGCGGTTGAACCAACACGGCTCCAGCAAAGACACCCGACACATCGTAATTGAACTCGGCTCGGACGGTCCAACGTACATTTGTGGCGACTCCCTTGGAGTTGTCCCACGAAACCCTGAATCCTTGGTTCGTGAATTCACTGAAAAATTAGGACTTCATGAAGACGCTAACCTGCATGAGACCCTCGCCACCTCCGCCATTCTCAATCGTGTCGGGAAAAAGTTTGTTAAAGCAGTGGCGGAAAAAGCCTCGGGCCCCTCACGTGATAAATTGCAAGCGATCTGTGCAGATGAAAAAAAACTCGATGAGTATGTTTTTGATCGAGATGTGGTCGACGTTCTTCACGACGCCCCAGGAGTTCATTTAGAGCCTTCGGAAATTCCCGGCCTCCTCAACAAAATTGCACCTCGTCTCTACTCAATCGCCTCCTCACCTGATCACCGTCGGGGTGAAGTCCATCTGACCGTCGCTCTCGTCCAGTACACTTCGCACGGAAGAAATAAAAGAGGACTCGCGTCCGGATACCTTGCGGACTTACCCGATCAAGCCAAGGTACCGGTTTACGTTCAGCCCACACGCCACTTTCATCTTCCTCCTTCCGACAAGGATATCATCATGGTCGGACCTGGAACAGGAATCGCCCCGTTCCGTGCCTTTCTTCAGCACCGCGCTCAACACGGACACACGGGACGGAACTGGCTCTTTTTTGGAGATCAACATGCCAAGAGTGACTTCCTTTACGGCGACGAATTCTCTGCGGCCCAAAAAGCGGGGCACCTGCACAAGCTCTCTACAGCCTTCTCTCGAGATCAGTCCGAAAAGATTTACGTCCAACACAGAATGGAGCAAGAGGGAGCTGAACTCTGGAAGTGGCTCGAAAGAGGGGCTTACTTCTACGTGTGTGGCGATGCCAAAAGAATGGCCAAGGATGTCCACGCGGCATTACTTCAGATCGTGTCCCGACATGGTGGAAAAACCCCTGAACAGGCTGACGAGTGGGTCTCTGTTACCTTTGCAAAATCAGAAAAGCGTTATCTGAAGGACGTATACTAATTTTCATGGCTCGTCGCTCCAGTTCGGGAAATCTTTTTGTCGGATGTGTGGCGGGTGCACTCGTGTTGATTGGCATCGCTCTCTATTTACGGGATCGCGGTCTCCTTCGACTTCCCGAACCCACCCCACAAGCTCCAGCCCAGCGGGCTGAAGATCTTGCTAAAAAGTATCCTGACGCAGAGGTCTTCTCGGCTCCAGAAGTAGATAAAAAAAAAGTGAAGTCCCCCCGCCCGTAACCCCATCGGTCCCTCCCAAACCTATCCCACCGCCCCAAATCGAAGGCCCCCCACCGCCCCCGATGGGCAAAGAAGTTCGCCGGGCTGAACCTATCGCGACTGACAAACCTCGCGATACGATTGAGATGGCGGGCTGGCAAACTCTCCTCGATCGCCTCAACTTCTCATGCGGAACAATTGACGGACATTTTGCCAAACGAAGTCGCCGGGCGATTACCCAATTTCAGATTCATCGCGCCCTCGCCACCACAGGCGAAATCGATATTGAAACTCGGATCAACCTAGGAAAACCTGGAGACGCTTACTCGGATTACACAGTGACAGAGGAGGACCTCCGGCATGTGATCCCTAAACCCAAAGGGTTTTTAGCCATGAGCAAAATACCCACTCTCGACTACAATGACCCCTGGGAAATGCTCGCGGAAAAAACACACTCCACCCCATCCTTCCTTAAGGAGCTTAATTCGAGCGTCACAAACCTTGTCGTCGGAACCCAACTCACCCTCCCAAATTTAGAAGGGACGCGGAAACTTCCACCCGTATCACGGATCGTCATTATGATTTCCGAAACAACACTACTTGCCTTTGATACAAATAATAAGGTTGTTGCCTGTTTTCCCTGCTCAATCGCGGCTGATAAAACCAAAGTCCCTAACTTACCCCTCACCGTAGCCAATATTGCACCCAACCCTAACTACACCTTCGATCCCAAAGTCCTGACCGTTGTTGCGCAACAGGAGGGCATCACTAATAAGTTGGTCCTTCCTCCAGGGCCCAATAATCCCGTCGGAACAGCTTGGATCGGACTTTCCCTTCAAGGCTACGGCATTCATGGCACACCTGAACCTGAAGATATATCTCGGACCGGTTCCCACGGCTGTTTTCGGCTTGCGAATTGGAATGCCTCAAAACTCGTTCGTTCTGTTCGTCCGGGAGTTCCTGTCGAAGTCGTTCCTTAGCCCCGCACCCGCAGAGGTTCCTACCATTTCATCCAAACGGGCCAGTGATCACTGGGCACATCCGCACTTTGATCGGCACCTGAAAGAATTCGATTCGACCCCATCCTCTTTTTCCATCCTGGCGAAAGTAAAATATGGTCAAAGTCGGCAGACGGGTATCCCCTCACTTCATCAGGCCGTACCGTTGCACCCTTCGGCCATGGCAACTCTTGTGTCACCGATTCCCACCCCTGAGCCAAAAGTCCGCGAATTGTTCTCTCTTTTTTGAACGTAGGATTCTTTAATGAGCAGTTAAAATCTCCCGCTATAAGAATAGCGTCATGATCCGGATTGAGCCCCCGCTTTTTCCAATCCATCCGCAGATACTCGATCGCCCTCTCTCTCTTTTTTGAGGATGCCTCTCTTCCACCACGATTGCTTTTTAAGTGAACCGCATAAACCGTCCAGCGCTCTCCTTTTTTATTTCTCCACTCTACCCCTAAAAATCCACGAACAGGACGATCTGAAGTCATGGGAAGTAAATCAAAGTCAACCTCCCATGCATCCCTCCAAGGGATTCGACTGCAGATAGCCAGATTCTGAGGCGGGAGCTCTGTGCCCTCATCTTCGGCACGAGCAAACCGCGTAACAGCCTGCCATGGAAGCTGTGGGGCAATTCGTTTCATTGCTTCCCCACTCAGTACCTCCTGAAAAACCCCGACACTCGGGTTAAGTCGTTCAATCCACAATTGAATCGCCTGTTCATGTCTCTTTTTTACATGATCGTTCGCGTCAGGACTTTGCCCTGGAAACCAGTGCAGATTCCAACTCACCCAATGTCTTGGAATCGAAACAGGATAAGTTTTTTCTTCGGGGGAGGAGATTTCTGGGAGCCTCCAGATAGGTGGGGGAAGGTACAAATCCGCATAGAGCGTCCCAAGAGCTAGGATCCAAGCTAGGAAAGGCATCCAAATCCTCATACAAGGATTAAACTGCCGAAACGGTCCAAGGGTTCGGCTAAGTTTTCTTAAAAGAAACTTTAATCCTCTGCATGACGCAAAGGTGGAGGCGAAACGATTCTACTCGCCCCCTGCAAGGTCTGTTTCGGTGTTGCCTCACTCCTGGAGGCCCCGGCTTTTATTAGCTGGGCCTTCTCATCTTTTTGATTCGCCCACACTAACCCCAGAACACTGACCCCAATAATGAATATAAAAAAAAAGGCCTGGATTTTTAATTTAAAGGAGTAATCAAGACGATCCCATTTCTCGTCCAAATGGTGACGCCAAGTAAATCCCTTTTTATATTTTAGTTCTTTAGGCATATAAATAGATGTTTATTAGAGACTTATAGATTATAATTAATTGCCACATATTTGCCTTATTTCAAGAATTAAAATTAAATATTTCTTCCTCTCGTTTTCTCCCGCTTCTTTAGTAGAATCTTAATACGGGCCTGTGGCGAAACTGGCAGACGCGACAGACTTAGGATCTGTTGGGGTAACCCATGGAGGTTCAAGTCCTCTCAGGCCCACTTTATTCCCTCTTGTTCTCAACTCATTTTCCTATGACATGCTGACGTCTTGGGACTTCCAAGATTCTGCCCGATTCTTTCCCCATGATCGTGGGTTTACCAAAATCAGTCCGATGGGGTGTATCTGCAGCACTTTTCATTCTCACGACCGCCCTTCCCCTCCGCGCCATGGACGAAGAAACCGCGAAAACGATTGCTGATCTTAAAGCTCAAATGCAGTCCTTGATGGACGAAGTCAAGAAACTGAAGAACCAACAAAATGTCGACTCTTCTACCGCCCGCCTGCGACCTCCCTCGGAGGATCAGGCGAAAAAGAAAACAGAACCAGTTCCCCTCAACCCCCATCCCATCGGGTACACCCCCTTTCTCAGCCCACAAGTGAGGGAGCAAACTTCTATGGAGGAGCAGATTGAGGGAACCACCGAATTTGCCCCTAAGTCCGAACAGCAAGAACAAATGAACCTTCCTATGGTTGATGTGTCTGAAAACGGCCTCATTTTTCGATCTGAGGACAATCATCATCTGATTCGGCTCGGAGGCTTACTTCAACTGGATGACCGCGAATTCGTCGATCCTGGAACATCCGATATGTCAAAGTTCCTCATTCGGCGAGCTCGACCCTATGTCGCTGGCTACTTTTATGATGATTGGGAGTACCGATTCGCACCTGAGTTCGCTCTCTCCTCACCCAACGCTCAAGCTTACCAAACGACCATTGCAGATGCCTATATTAATTATGACACCATTGATGAAATTCAGGTTCAGGCAGGAAAGTTTACCGTCCCACTGGGCCTCGAAATGCTTACCCCCGCCGCCTTTATTCCTTTTTCCGAACGATCCCTTACCTCCAATCTGATTCCAAACCGAGATCTAGGTGTGATGGTCCACGGCCTACTCTTTTCAGAAAAACTTTCTTGGGCTGCTATGGTCGGTGCCGGGGCTAGAAACGATACAGTCCAAAGTGGGCTGGATTACGGCACTGGACCCGTGGGGTACTTTCGCCTCTTCTACCAACCCTTTCGTGACGAATCGGAAGTTCCCGAAGAGCTGGAGGGCTTACACTTCGGTGTTGGCGGCAATATTGGGTGGCAATCACAAAACAATGGCGTCTTAACCTCTAACCTTTTTCAAAACTACAGTACGGATGGCGGAAACACCTTTCTTACCTTCCCCACCGGGCTAACCGTTCAAGGTGAGGTCTGGAGAATCAGCCCACAGCTTTACTATCGATATGGTCCGCTCGCCCTGATTAGCGAATTCACCACCGAAAAGCAGGGGGTCAATACGGCTGGAATCGTTAATACGTCAGGTGGAGGTTTCAGTAACTACCAGACGACCGCTTGGAATATTGAACTTGATTGGGTCATCACGGGAGAACCAGCTTCCTTGGGGGGTGTCGTTCCCCAACACCCTTTAGATTTTTCGAGTGGGGAGATCGGCGCGTGGGAAATCAGCTTTCGATACGATGGTCTTGCAGCTGGCGCCAACATGTTCCGACCCGTAGATCAAGGCGGCCTGGGAATCTCTCAAACCACAAGTGCTACAGGAGTGAATGGAGCCTCAATGGCTCTTAACTGGTATCCCAATCGAATTATCCGCTTGGGTGTTACGGTGGAGTATAATGCCTTCACAGGCGGAGGCGCACCAAACACAGTTGTTGAAAATAATGAACTCGGCTTTATCACCCGCCTCCAACTTCTCTACTAACTTCTCAGCCTTTTCGCTCTGCGAGTCCTTTCTTCTCCTCCCGCTCATCACTCTCCCCTCCAAAACGGTGATCCCGATACAACGTGATCGAAACATCTTTATTTTTACGAATGCAATCTTTGATCGCCTCAGGATCCTTTTCACACCAAAGCATGGTCTTCCAGCTCGTCAAATGTTTCGGCTTATGGAAATCACTTCCTGCAATTAAAGGAAGCCGCTTCAAACCCACCGGATTAAATAGATCATCCCTATTTCCTATTTCCCAAGCGTCGATCAACGGACGAAACTCATTCTGCCTCTCCCATAGATAAAGCGTGTCCTTGCCCCAAGCCGAACTCATATGGTGCGGATGAGCCGCAATAGTCAGCCCGCCCTGCTCCCGAATCGCCAGGCAAATCTCTTTGAGAGACAAAGCAGGATCAATCGGCTCCCGAAGATCCACCCCCAAAAGATGCGCCGAACCCTTAGCCGTCAAACCATCATGATTGAACTCCAGCCCAGGAAATAAAATCATACGATACTTAGTCCAAGCACGATTTTTCTCCTCAGCCAACGCACGAAAATAGTCGGGAAGATCATCCACAGTTAAAACTAACCCCGATAAGTTTGCTAACCGCCCCAACAACCGTCTCCGATCCACCAGATGATCCGTTACAGCCATGGCATCGAAACCCCGCCGGCCGTAAAAATCCACAATCTCCCGCAAAGTTAATCTGCCATCTGAAAAAATCGTGTGCGTATGCAGATCGACCATCCGCAACCCCTTCTTTCCGTAGTGCCCATGATGCATCAAACGGAGTTCGGGCAGGCGTTCTGTGTCCGTCGCCGCTTGAGCCATTTGCGAAATACGACTCGCTAATCTCTCAGTCGCTCCCAGCGTTCGGACCGACTCCTGCCTTGCCCTCCGACCCCACTCCCGCAATCCCACGCCTCCTCCCTCTAACGCTTGCCGAATTCTCGATGCAATCTCACTTGGAGAATCCGCCAGCGCGCCACCCCCCAGCCTTGTGATTAAATGGCAAATCCCTTTTCGCTTTTCTGCATTCCTTCCTCCCTCCACTAAAACGGCAGGGCGGCCCGTGGCTAGAATTTCACGCACGCTGATCGTACCTGGCTTCGTAACCACCACATCATGCCCTCGGATCATTCCTGCCAGATTTTTCACCCAGCCATGAATCTCCAACTTCCCGTCATTTTTAGAAAATGCTTTTCGCAATTCCCCCTTCAACTCCTCTTCTTTTCCGACCACGGCAGTCACCTCGACATTGGGCAACTGCAGTATCTTCTCCACAGTGCGAATCGCTTTTCGCCGGCGTGAATTAATCAAATACAGGACGCGAAAAGGCTCTCCCTTTTTCGCGATTCCCTTTTTACCCTCTTCCTCTGGCTCAAAGGTCGGTCGCACGGGCCATCCCCCTGCCACTACCTCTTTGGCTTTCGAATTGTTCTCTCTCAACTCTTTAGCCGAACCCTCATCTGCAACCCATAAAAGATCCGCCGTCACCCCATCCCACCCCGGTAACTCCTCCGCTTCCAAAACAACACCCACACGCTGAAAACCTGCTTCAGACCGATCTTGAACTCTCTCCTGCAAAGCGAGCGCAACGGCAGGATGAAAGAAAACAACCACCTCAGGCCGCGTCTCCTCCAAGGTTAACGCCACCAACCTGCGCAACTGAGGCCAACCCGAACTTCCCAACACATCTATCCCCGCCCTCCGTATCCATCTTCCTAATGTCTCCCCTCTAGCCTTTCCCTTCCCCAACTTCCCCGAAATCCACCCCAACCACCCTTCGATCCCCCCCTGCCCTACCTCCCGAACCTCCACCCGTAACTCTGCCCCAGACTCCTCCTCCAAAACATCCCGCAACGCCCGCGCCACATAGTGGTGCTCTTCCTGCCCGCCCGTAAGGATCAGAACGTCTTTCACGCTCATATGTGAATAAGTTGGGAAAAAGACAGAGCAAGTCCGCCAATGTCACAATTTGATGTCAAAAGTTACCCGCCTTCATACCCTCAATTTTCGCCTCACTAAGACTACTTTACGCTGCTTTTAAAGTTCCTCTCCAACCTCTGTCTTGCCTCATCCTCCAGCTTTTTTCGGAGTGGGGATAACTGCTCCCGAATCGCCTTTTCTGTAGCCATTTTTTCCGTCCAGTAGGCTCGCACAAAGGCCTGCTCATTCTCTGGCCCCACCTGTAACTGAAACTCCTTAGCCACCTCCAGAGCTTCCTTAGTTGATTTCATCCAAAATTCATCGATCCGCTCGACTAACCGCACTCTCTGCTCTTGGGATAATTTTTGATACATCGGCCACGCCTGAAGCTTCTCGTCTAACTGCTCCCTGGGAAGCAAAGCTAAAGTCAAAATCTGAACAAATCGCCCCTCATCTTCTGGACCCGCCCAAAA
The DNA here is from genome assembly GCA_044348085.1 of Methylacidiphilales bacterium. Lineage (GTDB taxonomy): Bacteria > Verrucomicrobiota > Verrucomicrobiia > Methylacidiphilales > Verrucolacustridaceae > Verrucolacustris. Next base: position 175,312 of record JBIKTM010000001.1, read on the forward strand.
CTGATCCTTCTGCCTCTGCACCATATCCCGCTTGGGTACAAAGGGAGCGTCTGGAACCCTCGGCGGTCTCGTCCTCCCAGACCCATCCGGCCCCTTTTTCGGCTCTTCCTGTGCCTCCAACATTCCACCCCACAAACTCAACCCCACTACGAAGTAGAGAAACAATCTCCTCATAGCCCTGCCCACCATCGATTCTCCCGCTCCTCCTCCACCATCGCATCCAACGCCGCAAACACCTCCGCATCCCCCACCGCCGGTTCCCCCTCCCACCGTAACCACCCCACAGCCAAAACCGCTGCCCCAAACCCAATCAAAACCCACCGTGGAAGCCCAAACCAAACCCCACCCCTGCTCTCCTCACGACGGATACGTGCCAACGTCCGCGCCGCAAACCACGGTGGCGCCTTCGGTGCAGGAGCCGAGTCCCACAGCTTTCCCAGCTCTGGACCCAACCCCTCCACGCTCTCATCTCCTCGGCTCTCTCTCTTCATATAGGATTAAACTGACTTTCTTCTAACTAGGTTCGGTAAAAAATTCAGATAGTTTTATTTTTAAGTTTTCTCGAGCCCTGAACATCAATGATTTAGCTCCGAGCTCACTAATTCCAAGTATTTCACCAATCTCGGCAAATTCCAACTCCTCGTGTTGCCTTAAATGGACTACTAGTCTCTGCTTCATAGGAAGGTGCGCGCAGGCCAATTGTACTGCATGCACCAGTTCCTTTCCCGATAAATCTTCTCTCGGACTCCTCTCCGTCACGGGCCCCCTCTTCTCTCTCAACTCCTCCACCTCCTCATCCAAAACCACATCTGAAACCTCCCTTCGACTCCCCCGCGAGGTGCAAAACGTAAACACCAGATTTCTAGTCACCGTCATTACCCAGGTTGAAATTTTCGCCTCGGCCCGATGCCTAGGTGCGGCTTTCCATATCCGCAAAAAAACTTGCTGGGCCAGATCCTCCACATCCGGTCCTGTATTTCCGATCATCTTCGCCACCGTCCCGTACACCCGATCCTGATACCGCAAAATAAAATCTCTTAAAGCCTCCTCATCCCCCTGACCCATACGAAGAATCAGGGCCTGATCAATTTCATTCTCCTGATTTCCAGCCATCTCTCATCCCCCCGCCACCACTCGCACAATCTCCAACCGATCCCCATGCTCCACCTTCCTCTCCGCCCACTCATGCCTCAGGAGCGCCTCCCCATTCCGCTCAACTAAAACAGAGGAGGGGGCAAGTTTCATATCTCGAATCATCTCCGACACAGTCTGACTGGACCTCACTTGACGTGCCTTCCCATTTGCGAAAATTGTCACCATCTCAGCCATCTTTTTACCCCGCCAACGCACGATCCCAATCTTTCCAAACAGGATCCAGCCCACGTTTCCGCAACGTCTCGCACAACTCGTCCGGACTTCTCTCATCCGAAATCTCAAATTGCTCCGTCGCCTCCGCCCTCTCCCACTCGCTTGCCTCCAGCGCCACCTCCCGACCCCGCACAGTTCGATGTAACCTTGCCTTGCCCGCCCCCGTGTAACCTCCTGGCTCCGTTTCAGATCCCGCACTCATCATCGTTACCCCCAGCTCCATCAATCCATCCCGCAACTTCGCCGGCTCTCTCGTGGACAAAACAATCCCCGCCTGCGGAAACGCCACCCGGAACGCGCAGATCGCCCTTACAAAATCCCGATCCGACATTGCGACCCGAGGCTGAAAGCCACCCGCTGACGGCCTCAACCGTGGCAACGCTAACGTCACTTGCGACCTCCATCCCACTTTCATCAAATGGGAAACGTGCGCCGCCAGTGCCACCAACTCTCTCCTCCAATCGGCTAATCCCACTAGCACACCCAACCCAATCCTCCGAAACCCTGCCTCATACCCTCTCTCTGGTCCCCCTAACCTTTCATCAAAATTCCGTTTTGGCCCCGATATATGCATCTCCGCATACGCCGCCCGATCGTAACTTTCCTGATACAGAACCAACCCCTCCGCCCCAGCCGCAACAATCTCCCGATACTCTGCAACCTCCAGTGGCGCCACCTCGATTGCGACGGACGGAAAAAGCCCCACGGTTCGACGCACTGTCTCCGCCAAATAGGAAACAGGTACTTCCCTGGGATGCTCCCCGCTTACCAAAAGCAGATTCCGAAATCCCACCCCCGCCAGATGCTTGGCTTCCGCTTCCACCTCGTCCGGTGTTAAAGTCACTCTACGAATCGGATTTTCCTTAGAAAATCCACAATACTTGCAGCTGTTCACGCACTCATTCGACAAATACAACGGGGCAAACAAACGCATCGTCTTTCCAAAATTCTTGCGTGTTTCCAATCTTGCCCGTTCGGCCAACTCCTCCAGTCGGATGGATCCAAACATCCACTCCTCAAAACTCTCCACTGCCCTCGATCTCGCGAAAGGCAACCCCTCCAGCGGATCTCCAGGTGTTCCGCTCATTCGTCCAGAAAACCTGTCAATGGGCTCGTGGCTGAAGCCGTCCGGGATCTTGTCCCCAACCCTGCCTCAAATCCCATGCGACCCGCTTCCACTCCCATTCGAAACGCTCGCGCCATCTCCGCAGGATCTTCCGCCACTGCAATCGCCGTGTTAACCAAAACCGCATCCGCCCCCATTTCCAACGCCTCCGCCGCATGCGAAGGAGCCCCCAAGCCCGCATCCACAATCACTGGCACACACGCCTGCTCGATAATGATTTCGATCATTGCCCGCGTTTCGATTCCGCGATTCGAACCAATCGGGGCTCCCAACGGCATCACCGTCGCCGCACCCACCTCTTCAAGCCTCTTCGCTAATACTGGATCGGCCTGGATATAAGGAAGAATCGTAAAACCTTCTTTCACCAAAATCTCCGTCGCCTTCAACGTCTCAATCGGGTCGGGCAACAGATAACGCGGGTCGGGATGAATCTCCAATTTAATCCACTTTGGTAACCCTGCCGCCACCGCCAGCCGAGCTAATCGTACCGCCTCCTCCGCATTCATCGCCCCGCTCGTATTCGCTAGAACCAGATACTTATCCTGATCTATCTCCTCCAACATGTCCGCTTGCGAATCCTTTCGCCCCGTCAAATCCACCCGCCGTAAAGCGACCGTAACAATCTCTGACCCACTCGCCTCTAAGGCCGACCTCATTGACGTGGTAGAGGAGAACTTGCCTGTCCCCAACAGCAATCGGGATTGGAACTCCCGATCGGCAATCTTCCATTTTCCCACTGTATCCACTTGAGACGACATCCCCGCACCTTACGCTAACCCTACTCACCATTCCAGCCTCCTCCCGCCCAACTCCAATCGGCACACACCAAGCAAAATGATACGCTTGCCTTCTTACCCCAAACTTCGTCATATCTCTCCACGGTGAACCCTCAAACCTTCTGGAAATCCCGCCTTCCCTTGGTCGAAAAAGCCCTCGATCAACTCATCTCCCCCAAGGCCAATCCACCCCTCATTCACCGCGCCATGCGCTATAGTCTTCTAGCAGGGGGCAAACGCCTTCGCCCTATCCTCTGCCTCGCCGCCGCTCGAGCCGTTGGGGGAAAAGAGGCCCTTGCAATTCCCTCCGCTTGCGCCGTCGAATGCATCCACACCTACTCCCTCATTCACGACGATCTGCCGTGCATGGACGACGATAATTTCCGACGGGGTCGACCCACAAACCACCGCGTCTATGGCGAAGCTGTCGCTGTCCTCGCGGGTGACGGCCTTCTGACCCAAGCCTTCGCCTCAGTCGCTCGCACCAAACCCAACCGCCGCTACTCCCCTGCCGATCTCGTTACCGAACTCGCCCACGCTTCCGGTAGCCTCGGCCTGATCGCAGGACAGGTTCTTGATCTCGATTCGGAAAAAAAGCGAATCCCGCTCAAAAAATTAGTCGAAATCCACCGCGCGAAGACAGGCGCCCTCATCACCACATCCCTTCGCCTCGGCGCCATGTCGGTAGGTGTCCATCCCGAAAAACTTCGCCACCTCACACGTTTCGGCCAAGCCCTTGGCCTGGCCTTCCAAGTCATCGACGATATTTTGGATATCACCTCCACAAAGGCGAAATTGGGGAAATCGATCGGGAAAGATCAATCTTCAGGAAAAGCCACCTACCCCCGCTTGCTTGGCCTTGCAGGTGCCAAAAAAGAGGCCGATCGCCTCACCGCCATCGCCCGTTCCGCTTTACGCCCCTTGGGCTCCTCCGCCGCTCCCCTTCTCGCCATCGCCGAGACTCTTCTTCGCCGCGACCACTAAAGATTTTCTCTGGCGGATAGCATCCTCCACCTCCGAAGCAGCCCTCGCCGCCGCACCAGGGCCGCCCAACTTCTTCGCCACATCCCGAATCCGACTCGCCATGCCTTCCGCCCCTTTTGGATTTCTCAAAATTTGAAGCGCTGCTTTGCCTAATCGCTCAGGCTCCGCTGCCCCTTGTAAAAATTCAGGCACCACCTTCTCCCCTGCTAGGACATTCACCATAGAGAGATAAGGTAACTTGACCAACATTCGCCCCACCCAGTACGTCAGCCATGACGCCTTATAAATCACCAGCATCGGCAACCCCGCCATCGCACACTCCAGAGTTGCTGTTCCCGAAGCCACAATCGCCATCGAACAACGTGTGAGCTGGGTCAACGACTGCCCCGTAATAATATCCAAACTCACGCCACTCATCGGATACTTGGCCCAGATCTCTTCAAGCCTCTGTCTCATCTCATAGTCCGTGGCCATCGAGATGAACCGCACGCTTCTTTCCTCCTGCACAATTCTCCGTGCCGTCTTCAAAAGGATCGGCCAATGCTTGGTAATCTCCTTCACCCGACTTCCGGGCAACAGAGCCACACAAGGAACCTCATCCCGCTCCGCATGCGACTGCTGAATCCACCGATCCGCCAACGGATGCCCCACCCATTTTGTCCGCAACGAAGGTGCATGCCGCGCAAACCAATCCACCTCAAAAGGAAATATCACCAGCAACCGCTCAAGAATCTTCTCCATGAATTTAGCCCGACCTGCCTTCCACGCCCAAACCTGCGGACTCACATAGTATACGATCGCCGGCCCGTTCTTTTCCGCATGCAATGCCTTCGCAAGACGCAGGTTAAACCCAGGATAATCGACCAGCACAACCACATCTGGATTCACCTCCGCTATGTCATGCTTCACATCCCTGAATATTTTTAGAAACTTCGGAAGATTCCGAATCACGTCCGTCAATCCCACCACCGCATGCTTTGCCAGATCCAGAAACTGTTCCTGTCCAGCCGCCTTCAACATCGGCCCTCCAACCCCAAACGCCCGCAACTTCTTATCCTTCTTTAACTCCCTCAGTAGATCGGCCGCTAACCGATCCCCACTCGCCTCACCCGCGACAATATAAACGCGGGACTCTCCCTCTCTCGCCTCACTCATGGCTGCACAGAACCGATTTGGCCGCAAATCTGGGAAGCCAACTTCAGCGCCTCAAACCCGTGCGCCCCAGCCACCCGCGGATCTGTATTCTCACGTACATTCATGACAAACTCCGCTAGCTGATTCTTGAGCGGTTCCCCCTTCATCACAGGAATCTTGTCCCTCGTGATCTTTCCATCCAGGCGTTTGTATATCTCCCCTTCCTGCTTCATGTAATCCAAAGAGAGATACGCATCATCCTGAAACACCCGAATCTTACGTAACTTTTCAGGACTAATCCGACTGGTCGTAAGGTTCGCGACACACCCATTCGCAAAACGAATCCGTGCATTTGCAATATCCTCCCCCTTGCTCAGTACCGGCACCCCTACGGCATCCACCGAAGTCACCGGAGACCTCACCAAATGCAAAATAATCTCTAGATCGTGAATCATCAGATCCATCACCACTCCAATATCGGTGCTTCGTCCAGGATAAGGAGAGAGCCGATGCGCCTCAATAAACCGAGGTCGCCCCAACCTTTCCTCTAATGCCACCAGCACCGGATTAAATCGCTCCACATGGCCAACCGCCAATTTCGCCCCGTGCTTTTCGGCCAAATCAACCAACTTGCGCGCTTCTTCTGTATCCATCGCGATCGGTTTCTCAACCAACACATGCTTTCCTCTTTTCAAAAAGGGCTCCGCAATCGCCAAGTGCGTGCTTGTGGGTGTCACGATGCTCGCCGCATCGACCGCATCCACCATCTCCTCAAGTGACCCAAACGCTCTTGTCTTGCACTTAGCGGCAATTTTTCGCGCCGTATCAGGATTGGAATCGTGCACTCCCACCAAATCCACCTCTTGGAGCTCCGAATAAATCCGTGCGTGCTCCTTACCCATGTGACCCACCCCTGCCACGCCCACTTTCACACGCTGACTCATGAGCCCGCCTTTCCTGAGGCACCCCAGACGGTAATTTTATGCCGTACGGCAAGCTTCCGGACCTCTTCCATTTCTAAAATCAGTGTCTTTCCCGATTCGACCACAAGCACACTCAACTTTCCCTCCGCAGCTGCTTGCAGGGTGCGCGGCCCAATCACGGGCACATCGAAGCGCATATCCTGCCCAGGTGCCGTTACCTTGATCGCAACCGCTTCCCCTCCTCCCAGCTTTCCACCCCGCCGCAACGCTTCGTCCGTCCCCTCAAACCCCTCCACAGCCATCACCGTTCCCTTTCTCACAACCAACGTCTGCCCAATATTCAATTTCGCCACCGACTTCGCCAACGGCCACCCAAACGCGATCTCGGACGACAGATGGTTCGGTGGTTTGGGTCCTGCTAAAATTCCACGACCCGCCAGATGATCCTCCACAAAAGTCGTCGCAGGTAAAACTTTCACACCCGCCTTCGCCAACTCAGCCACCACCGCCCCAAAAAGAGTAACCGCGTTTCTCTCCTTCAATCGGGCCATAATCCACAACGCCTTCCAATCGGGTCTCAAATCAAAAAGTCGTTTGGGGGTGATCTGACCCGCAAAAATTGCCTCCTGCACCCCCGCTTTTTTAAAAAACGAGATCAACTTACCTAACTGCCCGACCCTCAACCACTCCGTGGGTTGAGCCCGTGCCGCTACCCGTGCTTCCGTCTCTCCCTCAAACGCCGCCACGACCAAACTCACGCCTCGTGCCTTGGCCCCATCCAGCACTTTTAAGGGGTATATCCCCCTACCTGCTACCAGCCCAATCTTCCCTTTCATCAAAGGGTTACACCCGCCCAACGGTTAGGCATTTCATGGATTGACCGATTCATAGGTTTTGATACGATTTGAAAGGAGTCGTCTCGCGGCGGATGTTGGGTGGGAACTCGAAGGTTTCCACCCTTTTTTTCGCCACAAGCCGTCCTCCAACAACAAAATCTATAAGCACATGAATACACAAGACTTCCTCACAGTACTCGATTACATGGAAAAGGAGAAGGGCATAAGCCGCAAGGTGATGGCCACGGTCATTGAGAATGCCCTGATTACCGCCGCTCACAAGACCTACCCTTTGGAGACCGAGATCCGCGTAAACCTCGACCAAAAATCTGGTAAAATCCAAATGTTCGCAAAACTGAAGGCCAGCGATCGTGCTCGCCCTCTTCCAGACGAAATTTCACTCGTCAAAGCCCGCTCCATCAAGCCCACCGCTCACGTCGGTGAACTCGTGGAAGTGGAGTTGGACGCCGGCCAGTTCGGCCGTATCGCCGCCCAGGTCTTTAAACAGGCGATGAACCAGAATCTCCGCTCGATCGAGAAAACCATGATTTTGGAGGAGTTCCAAGGCCGCGTCGGCGATATCGTCGCAGGCACCGTCCGCCGTTTCGAACGTGCCGATGTTGTGATCGATCTCGGTAAGTTCGAAGGCATCATGCCCTCCCGCGAAAGAGTTCCGACCGAAGAGTACACCCCTGGCGAACGCATCCGCGCTCTCGTCCTCGCAGTCCAATCGGGTCAACGGGGTCCCGAAATCATTCTCTCCCGCTCCAGCCCAGACTTCGTTCGCAGACTCCTATCTCTTGAGGTCAACGAACTGAACGACGGAACCGTCCAGATCAAATCCCTCGCCCGCGAGCCCGGTTTCCGAACCAAGATTGCCGTCTGGTCGGATGTGGAAAAAGTGGATCCCGTTGGTGCATGCGTTGGAATCCGCGGCTCCCGCGTGAAAAATATTGTTCGAGAACTCAACAACGAGAAGGTCGATCTCTTCCGCTGGTCCCCCAATATTCACGAGCTGGTCATCGAAGCCCTCAAACCTGCAAAACTACGCAAAATTGAAATCGATGAACCCAATCGCCGCATCCGAGCCTTGGTCGATGCAGAAAATCTTTCCCTCGCGATCGGAAGGAAAGGCCATAACGCACGCCTCGCCAGTCGCCTCACCGGCTGGAATATCGACGTGGAGGAAGATAAGACCGAAGTGCAAGGCTTTGAGCAGAAACTCGAAGCCGCCGTGCAAGGCCTCGCAACTACCCTTGGAATCGAACTGCCTCTCGCGCAAAAGATCGCCTCCGTTGGCTTCAGCACAGCAGAAGCGATTGCGGAGGCCTCCGAGTCCGACCTTGCGGAAGCCGTACCCGACCTTACCCCGGAAAAAGCACTGGAGATTCGCACTAAGGCCCAGGCGGCCCTGACAGCCGCCAAAACCTGAAGCCACCTCCCTCGCCCGGCATGGCCACCTCGTCCACGAAAAAGACGGCCAAACCCGAGGGGGAAGCCGCCGCCCCAAAAAAACCTCGCTCCGTTAAAGCTACGGCGCCGAAAGATCCTTCGGCCAAAGCTACAAAAAAATCTCCCCTAAAGGAGAAAGCTCCAAAAGCAGATCCTGCTCCTACCCCAACCCCTGCTCCTGCCCCTGTTGCCGAGAAACCAGCACCGGTAAAAGAAATCCCTGCGCCCGTCGCGGCCATTCCTGTCGACCAGGAGACCCCTGTAGCCGACATCGACGAATCCAAAGTCATTCAGATGAAGCCACCGATCCAGGTGCGCGACCTCGCCACCCGTCTCAACCTGAAACCTTTCCAACTCATCCATGAACTCATGGAGATGAATGTTTTCGCCACTCTTAACCAGAACATTGAAGAAGCCGTCGCAAAAAAGATTTGTGAAAAACGTGGCTTCGTATTCCTGGCAGAAAAGAGGAAGGAAGGCGGTGGCGTTCACAAGGTTGCCCCCGTGGTCGAACCTCCTAAGCCCAAGCCGATTCCCTCCGCCAACCTCAAGCCTCGTCCACCGATCGTCACATTCATGGGCCACGTCGATCACGGGAAAACTTCACTCCTTGATGCGATTCGCCGAGCCAAAGTGGCCGCGGGAGAAGCAGGCGGAATCACCCAGCATATCGGTGCTTACACTGTAGCCAGGGGAGATAACAAGATCACCTTCCTGGACACTCCCGGCCACGAGGCCTTTACCGCGATGCGTGCCCGTGGTGCAAACGTAACCGATATTGTAGTCCTTGTGGTTGCCGCAGACGACGGAATCAAACCTCAGACCCTAGAAGCCCTTCGCCACGCTCAAGCCGCCAAGGTCACCATCATGGTCGCAATCAATAAGGTAGATCTTCCCAATGCGAACCTCGACAAGGTGAAAGGCCAGCTTCAAGAGCTGGGCCTCGCCCCCGAGGAGTGGGGTGGTCAAACCGTGGTGTGCGAAGTCTCCGCCACCAAAGGCACAGGCATCGAAAAATTACTCGAAATGATTGCTCTTCAGTCGGAAGTTTTGGAACTGAGGGCTGATCCCACAGGCCATGCTCGGGCCCGAGTCATCGAAACCCAGATCGAAACGGGTCGCGGTCCCACGGCCACAGTCCTGGTTCAGCAAGGATCTCTCAAAGTCGGAGACTCCTTTGTTTGCGGACCTCATCAAGGCAAGGTAAAGGCACTATTCGATGATGCCGGCAACTCGATCAAAACAGCTGGCCCCTCTGTTCCCGCGCGAATTATTGGTTTGAGTGGTGCCCCCTCCCCTGGTGAAGAGGTGGTCGTAGTCGGATCGGAACGCGAGGCCCGCTCGATTGTTGAAGAGCGCCAAGAGGCCCAGCGCGTGGCCCGCCTCGCGTCTGGACCCGGAGCGCCCACAGGCGTCACTCTTGAGAACCTCTTTGCCAGTATCGCGGATGGCCAGAAGAAGTGCTTACGAGTCGTCTTGAAAGGCGACGTGCAGGGTTCCGTAGAGGCCATTGTTGAGGCCATACGAAAAATTCAGAGCCAAAAGGTCACTTTGGATGTCGTTTTATCAACCATCGGCCCCATTTCCGAATCGGATATCCTATTAGCCAAAGCCTCGGGTGCAGTAGTGATCGGGTTCAATACCAAGACGGATAACTCCGCCGCCAACGCCGCCAAACGCGAAGGCATTCAGATCAAACTTTTCAGTATTATTTACGAACTTGTGGATCAAGTGAAAGAGGCCATGACAGGCCTTCTGGATCCAGAATTGCGAGAGAGCCCGCTCGGCACCGCCTTGGTCAAAAAAGTGTTCGAACTTTCAAAGTTTATGGTGGCAGGCTCGCAGGTTCAAACAGGCCGCATCACCAAGAGCGGTCGTGCCCGCGTGATCCGCAAAAAACAACCGATTTACGACGGCGCCGTGGTTACCCTCAAACGATTCCAAGAGGACGTTCCCGAAGTGCGCCAAGGATTGGAGTGCGGAATCCGTCTGGGCAACTTCGACGAATACGAGGAGGGCGACATCATCGAATGTTACCAACTCGAAAAAGTCCCCCAAACTCTGTAACGACTTTCTTCCTCAATAAATTGGGCTAGGATCAGTCTATGCCCAGTCGTCGTTTATTTCGGGTATCTGAATCCATTCGCTCGGTTCTCGCTCGCTTAGTCAGTCGCGAAAGAACACTAGAAGGAAAGCTCATCACCATCACGGGAGTAGAGGTCAGTGCCGACCTGCGACATGCACAAGTTTATGTAACTCACTTGGATGGATCCTCACCCGATGCAGACGTCATCCATACTCTCAACATGCTGAAGGAGCAGTGGCAGGGTGAGTTGAACAAGACTTTGCATATTAAATATACCCCTCGCCTCCACTTCCACGTCGATGAAGCTCAGCGCCGAGGCGACCGAATCCTACAGATCATGACCGAAATCGAGCCTCCAAATGCCACAGAGTAAACCTCAAAACATAGCTCTCTAACTTTTCTTTCCTGGCCCCTTACCGCCATCCCTCGGTTTTTCTCCTTTTGCTCCCCCATCACTCTCATCTCCACCCTCCTCTTCCATCCCTTCCCCAGTCTCAAACTTCTTTTTCAACTCCTGCAAAAAAGGAGTCATGTCGGAAACTTTATCCCAGACACTTTTAGCCACGAAAATGGGTTTCTGCGTCTCCAACGCCACCGCAACACAATCACTTGGCCTTGCATCAATCTCCGTGATCGAGGTACCCCCAGGCCCAACCTGCCGCAACGTCAGCCTAGCAAAATAGGTGTCATTTCTCAGGTCATTAATGATCACCCGATCCACCGTGATCGAAAAACCCTGCAGAATCAGATGAATCAGGTCATGAGTTAAAGGGCGTTCCCTCTTCTCTCCCTTCAGCAAAAGGGCAATCGATGTGCCCACTCCGTGATCTACGTGAATGCTGAACGTTTTGCTTTCGTTTCCCAAAAAAACAGCCATTCCGTTTGCCGCAGGCATTAAACCCAGAATCTGAACGTGGATTGCATCGGTCACTTCTTCACCTTATCGACTACCTCCGCGGTCGCAAGTTACTGAAAAAGAGCGGGAATCGTTGCATTCCTCCGCTTTCGCCGTATATAAAGCAACCTGTGCCGGAACACTCTGAAGCTTGGTCGACGGATCGTGCCCTCAACACGTACGGAATTGCCCGCTGGGGCGGCGGATATTTTGGAGTCAACGCATCTGGAAATATGACCGTCCGGCCCCTCATTTCGGAGGGCGCAGAAGTTGATCTGGTGAAAGTGGCCACTCGGGCGCGCGAGCGCGGTCTGAACTATCCCCTGCTCATCCGTTTTCATGATCTTCTTCGCCACCGCGTCCGGGCCATTAATGAGGCCTTTGCCGACGCCATCAAATCCGCTCGATACAAAGGGAGCTACCGTGGGGTGTTCCCGATCAAAGTGAATCAGATGCGGGAAGTTGTGGAGGAGATTCTCGATGCAGGAGAACCGTTCCACTTCGGCCTTGAAGTGGGTAGCAAGCCCGAACTCTTTGCAGGACTCGCCCACCACAGGAACCCAGAAAGTCTCCTCGTCTGTAACGGCTACAAAGATGCGGAATTCATTCGTACCGCCCTCCTCGGACGCAAATTAGGGAAAAAGGTGATCCTCGTGATCGAAAAACCTGAAGAGCTCCGACTCGCCGTTGAAACAGCACGCTCGATGCAGGTCGATCTGCTGGTTGGAGTTCGTGTTCGCCTCTCCGCACGCGGGGTCGGAAAGTGGGCTCTCTCCGGAGGAGATGATGCCAAATTCGGATTATCGACCAGTGAACTACTTGAAGCCATTGAGTATCTGCGCAAGGAGGGATGCCCCGAGGCCCTGCAGATGCTCCACTTCCACGTAGGTTCGCAAATTCCTGATATCCTTGCGCTCCGCAGGGCCGTGCGCGAGGCGACACGCTTTTACGCCCAACTTCACCATCTCGGCCTGAAGCCCACCTATCTCGATGTCGGAGGCGGTTTGGCCATTGACTATGACGGATCCCGAAGCGATTCGGAAAGTTCCATGAATTACACCCTCGCAGAATACGCAAGGGACGTAGTCCGCTCCGTGGCCGAAGTTTGCCGGCAAGAAAAAGTACCCCACCCTACTCTGGTAAGTGAAAGTGGTCGTGCCACCGTTGCCCACCACTCGGTCCTCCTTGTTGAGGTATTTGGGACAATTGAGAAAACGCCCCGCCCTTTTGTTGAAGCCAAAGAGGGGGATCCGGAGTTTGTTCGCCAACTTTCCGATCTAGTCGTCAACCTGACACGAAAAAATCGACGTGAATCTCTTCATGACGGACTCACGGTCAAAGAAGAGGCTGCAGCTCGGTTTGATCTAGGACTTCTTGATCTTCCGACAAAAGCCCGTGTCGAGGACTCCTTCTGGCATCTCATTTCGAGAATTTCTGGCCTGTATCAAAACGGCAAGCCCCCACCCGAGGAGATCCGCAAGCTGAAAGAGCAACTGGGTCGGCAATACCTGTGCAACTTTAGCGTCTTCCAATCCCTGATCGATCACTGGGCTCTCAAACAACTCTTCCCGATCGTTCCTATTCATCGGCTCAATGAGGAACCCACACAGCAAGGTCGCTTGGTCGATATCACGTGTGACTCGGATGGAAAGATTGATCAGTTTGTGGATGGCAACGGCACGAGGAGCAACCTCCCCCTACATGATCTGAATGGGAAGCCATACCTGCTCGGTTTTTTTCTTCTCGGTGCCTACCAAGATGTGATGGGAGATCTTCATAATCTGTTTGGATCTGTAAACGAAGCCCACGTCTATCTCGATCCAGATGAACCAGACGGCTTTTACATTGAGGAGACCATCCCAGGCTTCTCCATTGGACGCGTCCTTGGCAACGTTCAGTACGAACCCAACCAACTTTCCCGCATGATTAAAGGCCAAGTGGATGAAGCAATTAAACAGGACAAAATGAAAGCCACTGAAGGTATGGATCTTCTGGAAAACTACGAAAAAGGCCTCTCCCACCCCACCTACTTAAGCCTCGAAACCCCCTAAATTAGCCCCCTTTTACGATTGGCAAGCCCTTGGGGCTGAGGTAGGTTTTGAATTTCATGGCTAAGAAGTCAAAATCCAAAAAGGGCTCTAAAAAGAGCTCCAAGAAAACGAAGGTTGTCGCTCGTTCCTCCTCAAAAAGGAAGAAATCTACGCCAACAAAGGTCGTTGCCCCCAAGAAGCCCTCCGGCCCCCCTTTCCCTATTAAAACACCTGCAAAAATGCTCCGTCCTTTTGAGGAAAACACCAAGCCTGCCAAACCACCTAAATTTTCGCCCGCTTTTCTCGAACGGCAAAAGGTCAAACTAACCGAGCTGCGAGACCATATAGTGGACCAGATGCAAGGGGTAACCAAAGACAGCCTTCGCGAGCGAGGTGAAGGGGGTGGGTCAGCCTTTGGAATGCACCAGGCCGATGCAGGCAGTGACGCTTATGAAAAAGATTTTGCCCTCAGCCTCCTTAGCCAAGAGCAGGATGCTCTTTATGAGATCGAGTCTGCACTCAAACGGATCCAAGCCCACGTCTATGGAGTATGCGAGATGTCAGGCCAACCCATTCCTGTGGCCCGGCTAGAGGCGATTCCCTTTGCCCGCTTCACCGTGGAATGCCAAACTCGCTTCGAGCAGGAAAACAAAGGTAAAAATCGTTGGGAACCTGCCCAACCTTTGATGGACTCAAACGAAACCTCTGATGAAGAGAGTGGAGAAGAGTCCGATGAAGAAGAGAAAGTAAAGTCTAAGGAGTAATACGTATGATCGTCAAAAAAGCCCGTCGTCCACGTCGAATGAATCGGTCCGCGCCTCGCCGCAGGATCGACATCAACGGACAAGCCATTGACTTCCGAAATGTGGAACTTCTCCGCAAGTTTATCACGGAAACCGGAAAAATCCTTCCCCGCAAGGTGACAGGAATGCCTGCGTACCTCCACCGCGAACTCAACACCGCAATCAAGAGGGCACGTAACGTCCTCCTCCTCAAATGAGCCGTCGTTGCCAAATCACAGGTGCCGTGCCTTCGTTGGGCAGGAAAATTATCCGAAGCGGTAAGTCGAAAAAGTCGGGAGGTATCGGAACACACGTTACCGCCAATACCGCACGCCGTTTTCGTCCAAATTTGCGAACCAAACGCATTTATGTCACCGAGCTTGGGCGCCATATCACCGTGAAACTCACCGCCCGTGCGATGAAGACAATCGATAAGAACGGCGCCTACTCGACCCTGAAACGCGCCGGATTGCTTTAATTCACAGGCGAAATCCGCGGCGAGGTCAGGCTTGAGTGTTCTGCATCTCCTAGCTGCCCCCGCTCGTACTCCCTCCAGTAACGTATTCTGGAAGACCATCCAGGAGGAGTTGGGCTCGAAGAAACCTGTTTCTGTTTACCTGCTCCACGAGGGAGCCTCCGCTCTGCTTGATCCACGCCTCCCAAAACTCGTGGCACAAGGGCTACGCCTCTTTGCCTGTCCCCGCGCCGTAGAATCCTTTGCTCCTAAATCGAATACAGAAATTGTCCTCGGTGGCCCTGGTCTCCTCGCAGAGTTGATCGAACGATGTGCCTCTCTTCGATCCTACAATCCCTCATGAAAAGAGTCGCCATTCTTTGCCAAACAGGCCCTGGGGGAAAACGTCGTCTTGCAGAAGAAGCCCTTCGTGTAGCCGCTGGATTGACAGCCACAGGTAGAGTCCGGATTGATCTCATCCTCTCTGCAACCGCCCTCGCCCTTCTCCAACCCGAACTGGGTGGTCCTGTAGGAACGTGGGAATCCCTTATCTCCGCCCAAACCCAAATCCTCGTTCCATCAGGAACTCCCCTACCCACAACCCCGCCGGTTACTTACCTTCCTAATGGAGATGTCGAAAAAGCCGCTGAGGGGGCCGATCTGATCTTGCGATTTTAGGGTTTTCTCTCGACTCCCCACTTTCTCTCCGCCATCCGAGTAGTGGTACCTATGTTGGATCGTGCTCACCTTAAACACCTACACTTCCTCGGCATTGCAGGAACGGGTATGGGCACCGTCGCAGCTATGTTTAAAAAGTTGGGGCTCCAAATCACAGGTTCCGACCAAGCAGTGTATCCCCCAATGTCCGACTTCCTTCGTGATCAAGGAGTCATCTTTCATGAAGGGTATGCAGAAAAAAACCTCTCCCCAAAGCCCGACCTCGCCATTGTGGGCAACGCCCTCTCCCGCGGGAATCCCGAGTTGGAAGCCGTACTCAACCATCGCATTCCCTTTGTCTCCCTTCCCGAGCTGCTCCGCGGTTGGTTTCTTTATAAAACCCGAAATCTTGTGGTCTCAGGCACGCATGGAAAAACAACCACTTCGACGATGCTGGCCTTTCTGCTCGAAAAAGCGGGCCTTCACCCGAGCTGGTTTATCGGAGGAGTTCCCCTCGACCTGCCTGCAGGATGCCACCACGGAACAGGCCCCTTCTGGGTGTTGGAGGGGGATGAGTACGACACATCATTTGCCGATAAACGGAGCAAGTTTCTCCAATACCTTCCCGAATTGGTCATTCTCAATAATGTGGAATTCGACCACGCCGACATCTACGCCGACCTTGCCGCCATTCAGAAATCCTTTCGCCAGCTCCTCCAACAAGTCCCGCAAAACGGTTTAGCCCTCATCAATGCCGACGACCCAAACGCCCTCGCGGTGGCCAAGGACGCCCCTTGCGAGATTCTCGAAATTGGTTCTGGCCCCCAGGCCGCTGCGCGTTTTCATATTCTTAAGGAGGACTCCTCGGGCAGTCACTTCACACTCCACGGTCACGAATTTCGGCTTAACCTCTCAGGACGTCACAACGTCCACAATGCCTCCATGGCTATTTGTGCTGCCCACACGCTCGGACTTTCGCTCGATCAATTAGCGTCTATTTTGCCGACCTTCCGGGGCGTTCGTCGTCGCCTTGAAGTTCGGGCCGAAGCAAGAGGTATCACAGTCGTGGACGACTTCGGTCACCACCCCTCTGCCCTAAGGGAATCGATCGCCGCCTTGCGAGCGAAATACCCAGGGCGTCGCTTATGGGCTCTCTTTGAACCCCGGTCTAATACCACCCGCCGAGGAATTTTTCAGAACGAGTTAGCCCAATCTCTTTCAGCGGCGGACGGGGTCTATATCACAGAAATTGCCCGCAAGGATCAGATCGACCCACAGATGAGATTGGATCCAAAAAAGATCAGCGACGACATTCGCAAAGCGGGGCGTGAATCCTTCTACCTACCCGGTCCGGATGAAATCCTAAAAGACCTAATCCCCCGCCTAAAATCTGGCGATGTAGTCGCCGTTTTCACGAATGGCAACTTCGGTGGATTGGTAGCTAAACTTGCCGCCTCACTGACCAACTAATTAAGTCGATGTTTCTGGAATCAGACTCTTTACATCCACACCGCGAAACTGAAACAGCTTAGCAATGGTCTCCTCGATCACATTGTTGGGACAAGACGCACCCGCAGTAACCCCAATCTTCACTTTTCCTTTGGGCAACCACCCCTTCGTTCTTTTCTCCTTCTGGGCATGTTGGTCATAGTGCTCAATCTCATCCGTTGAAATCATCTTAGTGCAGTTTCGGATAAAATAGGTGGGCAACTTGGCTTCCCCCATTTCCGCCAAATGGCTGGTGTTACTGCTATTGTAACCGCCGACCACCAGAAGTAAGTCGGGCGGTTCGACCAGCAAATCCCGCAAGGCGTCTTGCCTTTCCTGCGTCGCTCCACAAATCGTGTCGAAGAAACGAAAATGTTCCCCCATCTTTTTTTCACCGAACCGATCCTCAATCGCTTTCTTGATCCGCCTTTGTACCTCTTCTGTCTCACCACGCATCATCGTCGTTTGATTCGCCACCCCCACCGCCTGCAAATGCTTCTCCGGATCAAACCCAGGCGAGTGAGCCCCTTCAAACTTCTTCAAAAACTCGGCTTTGTCCCCTCCATCTCGGATGTAGTTACAAACGTAATCGGTCTCCTCCAGATTATACACCACAAGATAGTGCCCTAATCCATCTGTGCTCAACGCCCGGGAACTCGTGGCCATCGTCTCCTCGTGGGAAGATTTGCCGTGAATGATCGATGTAATTCGCTCCTTGTTGTACTGCCGGACTCGCTTCCAAACACTCATCACGTCCCCACAGGTGGTGTCGACCGTCTGACATCCAATCCTCTTTAACTCATCCATCGTTCCCACTTCTGCCCCAAACGCAGGCACAATCACCACATCTTCTGCCGTTAATCCGGTCAGATCGTAACCCTCCTTGTGTCGCTTCAAGGACTGAATCTTCATCTCTCTCAGCTGTTCGTTGACCTCTGGATTATGAATAATTTCACCCAACAAAAAGATTCTTTTGTCTTTAAAAACTTTTGCTGCTGCGTACGCCAAATCGATCGCCCGCTCCACCCCATAACAAAAACCGAAAGCCTTTGCCAAAACCACAGTCATATCCGCAGCCTCCAGCGCCCGCCCCGTCGCCCTCACGTATTCCACCGCTAGGCTGCGATAATGCTTCTGAACCTCAGCCGCCACCGCCTCCATGACCTCAGGAGTACGTAAATTGACCTTCTTGGTGGGAGGTGTTGTTGCTGCTGTCACTGAACTCATCAAGTTAACTTACAGCGGGCAACCAAGGGGTCGAGCCAAGACCACTCGAATCACTACTTCTTGCCCTTCAATGTTTTAGCGACGATCCACTCAAGAATTCCCTTCTGCGTATGGAGGCGGTTCTCTGCCTGATCAAATATATCCTCAGCCCGCTCCTCCAAAATTTCCGCACTGATCTCTTTGCCCCGATAGGCGGGCAAGCAGTGTAAAACCAAAGCATTTTTCTTCGCAAACCCTACCAACTTCCGATCGATCTGATACGGCGCAAAAATCCTCTCTCTCTCGGCCGACTCCGACTCCTTCCCCATGGACACCCACACATCCGTGTACAGTACGTCCGCACCTCTCGCCGCCTCCATCGGATCCTCGGTCCAACTCACATGTTTTCCAACCGAAGGGGGTCGAAACTCTTTCGGAGCTCCGCAGATCAGTTGGAAATCAAAAATATTCGCTGCTTCCGCCCAAGATCTAGGCACGTTGCACGCCGCATCGCCGATGAAAGCAACTTTCTTACCCCGAATCGATCCCCGCTTCTCCTCAATGGTGAAAATATCGCTCAGAATTTGACAAGGATGCTCGTCGTCTGTGAGTGCGTTGATCGTTGGAATTTTCGCAAACTCAGCAAACTCCTCAACATCCCCTTGAGCAAAGGTCCGAATCACCGCCCCATGGACCATCCTGCCCATCACCCGAGCCGTATCCCGAACCAACTCCCCCCTCCCCAGTTGAATTTCTGCCGCACTCAGAAAACTCGGCACCCCGCCCAACTCCCGTATTGCAACCTCAAACGAAACCCGCGTCCTCGTCGAAGCTTTGGTGAAGATCAGGGCCCAGATTTGCCCGGCCAAAGGACTTTTGGATGAACTTTTCTTTCCCCTGGCTTTTTTTGCCTTCGCAGCAAGTCGCAGAATCTCCCGGCCCTCCGTCTCTCTCATTCCAGCCAATTTTAAAAGATGCCTCATAGGGTTGCCTCCACCTTTCGAACAGCTTCCTCAATCTCAAGCACACTTACATTGTACGGAGCCAAGAACCGAAGAACATCTGAACCTGCAGGCACGACAAGCAACCCCTGTTGGGCCAAAGCCTCCGCCACCTCACCATGCGTCCTCCCCCTCACCGTCACCCCCACCATTCCTCCATATCCCCTTACCTCCCCTACCCAACCTTTTCCCGTGAGTTGGGCCAAACCCCTCTTCAACTCCTCTCCCCGTGCTGCAATATTCTCTGCCAGCTTCTCCTCCTCGATAATTTTCAAAATTTCGAGCGCCACCGCACAGGCCAAAGCCGTCCCCCCATACGTCGTCGCATGGCTTCCGGGTCCGAGCACATCCTTAAGTTTTTCGCCAAACCAGACCGCACCGATGGGAAATCCTGCCCCCAAGCTCTTGGCCATCGAAATCGCGTCTGGCAAGAACTTCTCCTTTTTGCCCGCTTTCTCAAGGATCAACTCGTAGCTTTGGAAACGACCCGTCCGATAATGCCCGCACTGAACGGAATCCATAAGCAGACTTACCCCTTTCTCCTTCGTCAATTTCCTTAATCCCAGCAGATAGTCCGCCGTGGCAGGAATCACCCCTCCCTCTCCTTGCATCCCCTCGACCATCACAGCAGCTGTCTTGGGACCAATCGCCTTTTCCACAGCAGACAGATCATTAAAGGGCACATAGACAAACCCGGGCATTACGGGACCAAATCCCTCCCGCAACCTCTCCTGACCCGACGCGGCAATCATTCCCAATGTTCTCCCATGAAATGAGTTCAAAGCGGTAATCACCTCATATCGCCCCTCCCCCGAGCCCGCTTTTCTCGCTGCCTTCACCATTCCCTCATTCGCCTCAGCCCCACTGTTACAAAAAAACATCTTTCCTGGACCCGTTCTCTTGACCAAAGCAGTCGCCAACTCCGCCTGTTTCGGATGGAAAAATATATTAGAAACATGCACCAGCTCCTCCCCTTGCCTCCGCATAACTTCCGCCAACCTGGGGTGCGCATGCCCCAAACAGTTCACCGCAATACCACTTCCAAAGTCTAAATACTCTTTTCCATCTGCATCCCAGACTCTCGACCCCTTGCCCCGAACCAAAACGGGTGCTGTAGCCGATCTTTTATACGAAGGAACGACATGCTGGGCGTACTGCGCCCGCACCGTCGCCGACTCAATTTTTGGCTCTTTCTTCAAACGCCAATAGTAATCCCAAAAGCCTTTTCGGCCAATCCCTGCTTACTTTGCAGCCCAGCGCAGGAGAGCCTCAGTTTGCTCCCAACCCATGCACGCATCTGTAATCGAAATGCCATACTGAAGTCCTTTTGGCCCCCCCGCTGGAATATCCTGTCGACCCTCACGCAAATGACTCTCCAGCATCAAACCTAAAATCCCAGGACTGCCCCCTCTCTTCTGCTCGACCACACTTTTCCATGCCGTCTCCTGCTTGGTTGCCTCTTTCCCTGAATTCGCATGACTACAATCCACCATTAACCTTTCAGGCAACTTATGCTTCTTAAGAGACACCCTCGCCGTTTCCAAACTGGAGGGGTCGTAATTGGTCTTATCCCGTCCCCCGCGCAGAACCAGATGCGTCGATTGGTTTCCAATCGTTCGGATCACACTCGTGGCTCCGTCCGCATCGATTCCAACAAAGGCATGTGGGGCTTGAGCCGACAACATCGCATCTACCGCAACTTGCAGGCTTCCATCCGTTCCGTTTTTAAAGCCGACAGGCATAGATAGCCCACTCGCCATTTCACGATGCGTCTGACTCTCCGTCGTCCTCGCTCCAATGGCCGCCCACGTGACCAGATCCGCCAAATATTGCGGGACTACAGGGTCCAAGAACTCGGTCCCAGCAGGCACTCCCATTTCGTTGATCTCAGACAAAAGCCTACGACCCGCCTTTAATCCGCCCTCTAGATCCAACGTTCCATCCAAACCTGGATCATTGATCAATCCCTTCCAGCCGACTGTTGTACGTGGCTTCTCAAAATAAACCCGCATAACAAGAAGAAGCCGATCCCCCAACTCCTCTCTCATCTTATGAATTCGCCCTGCGTACTCCAAAGCTGCTTTTCGATCGTGAATGGAACATGGCCCTAAAATCACCAAAGGACGCGTATCCTTTCCCTCCATCACAGCCTCCACCTCTTGACGAGATTCCCGAACTGTCTTTTCCGAAATCGATCCAAGCGGAATTTCCCGCCGCAACTGAGCAGGGGAGATCAGAGGCCTCACTTCCCGAACACGAAGGTTCATCAGCTTGGGCGCTTCGACCGATTTGGCACTCGTTGACATCGTTACAATATAGTCCATTCACTCCCTTTTGGAAAACCGATTCCAATCTGGCTTTTTTAGGCCATCTCCCCAATATCTTCCGTTTATGTTAAAGCGAATCGGCGTAATCACCTCGGGAGGCGACTCCCCTGGAATGAATCCAGCTATCCGCTCCATCGTGCGCACGGGGGTCAATCTGGGCATTGAGGTAGTGGGAATCCAAAACGGATACCAAGGCATTTTCGACAAGGAGTTCATGCCCTTGGGCGTCATTGAGGTCAGCGGCCGGATTCGCGACGCGGGAACAATTCTTTCGACCAGCCGATGCCTCCACTTCAAGGAAGAAAAGTCCCAGATCGAAGCCATCCAGATCCTAAAAAAAGAAAATATCCAGGCGCTACTCGTTCTCGGGGGGGACGGTTCCCTCGCAGGAGCCGCCGCTTTGTCCAAACTCGGGTTTCGTGTTCTGGGCCTACCCTGCTCGATCGATAACGACCTTTCGGGAACAGAGATGTCAATCGGGGTCGACTCCTGCCTCAACACCGTTGTGCATCTGATCGACATGATCAAAGCCACTGCGGCTTCCCACAACCGTTGCTTCGTCATCGAAGTAATGGGACGCAATCACGGCTACCTCGCCCTCATGAGTGCCATTGCCTCTGGCTCCCAAATCGCCGTCATCCCTGAATTCCGATACGACATGGATCAGATTATTGAAAATCTCACCCGCCGCCGTCTCCGCCGCCACAACAACAGTGTTGTGGTGGTCGCCGAGGGCGCTTGTTCAGGCCAGGATTTCATGAATCGACTTCAAAATGCAGGAAAAAACAAGTTAGACCAAGAGGTCCGCCTTACGGTTCTCGGCCACCTTCAACGCGGCTCCCCGCCCACATTTTCAGACCGCTTTTTAGCAACCCGCATGGGTGAATTCGCCGTTCTCGCGCTGAATCAGGGGGAACACGGTTCGATGGTCGGGCTGTTGAGAAATCGGATGAACCTAACCGATCTTCAGGAAATCAAAGGCCACCGCCCTCCCTTACCCGCAGACGCAATTCGCCTCGCCCGGAATCTTGGCATGGAAGTCGGCGTCCCATCCGAAACATAACTCCTCACTTCGATGATTTGATCGGGGCAGAGATCACCTTAAAAGTCCCCTTATTTCGCCCTCTTAAAAGCGACTCGTACCACAGAAAAATCAGCCTATGAATTGGTCAATGGAAGTTTTTCAAGTAGACCAACAGCTCGTCTCTGCCCCGCTTCAGAACATAGCCCACGAAGTCTATCGGGCTCTGGACAAGATGGGAAAAGAGCCACCCCAAGGCGAGGTAGCCATTACCGCGGGGAGTCGGGGAATTTCCAATCTGGTAGCCATTACCAAGGCCGCAGGCGACTGGCTCCGTGAACACGGCGCTAAGCCGTTTCTCGTCCCCGCGATGGGGTCCCACAACGGTGCCACTGCAGCTGGCCAACAGAAGATGGTCGAGTCTCTCGGTCTTACCCCAGCTACCACGGGACTCGAAATCCGCTCCAGTATGGATTGCGTCAAACTCGGAACGGTTGATTCAGGGGATGTATGGATGGATCGGCACTGCTACGAATCCACAGGAGTACTTGTCCTAAACCGAATCAAACTTCACACCTGCTTCTCGGGACCTGTCCAAAGCGGTCTCTCGAAAATGATGGTTGTAGGGATGGGAAAGATTCACTCCGCCGAGACCTTCCACTCCGCCCGACCCGACCGCATGCCTCGCATCTTAGAGGAGATGGGATCCCTTCTCATCCAGTCCGGAAAGATCTTTGCTGGCCTCGCCCTACTCGAGGACGGGTTCGATGCCACCGCCGAAATCCACGCCCTTTCAGGCGAGAACATACTAAAAGAGGAGCCCGCCCTTCTGCAACGACACCGCCACTACTTCCCTTCCTTACCCACAGATGAGCTCAACGTCCTGATCGTCGATGAAATCGGGAAAACCTTCAGTGGAACGGGTATGGACACCAATGTCATCGGTCGCCGCGGAGTCCATGGCTTTGAGGATCTAACCCGCCCCCGGATTAACACCATCGCCACTCTGGGCCTCGCCCCCCAAGCCCAAGGCAATGCCCTCGGGGTTGGTCTTTCCGATTTTATTACACGCCGACTCCGCGATTCGATCGACGAGAAGAAAACCTTCATCAACGCCTTCACCACCGGTGACATGCAGCGCATGGCCATTCCCTGCACCCTCAAGGATGATGAAGAGCTCATCGGGAAAATTAGTGAACGTTTTGGAAATGGCCGCTGGATGTTCATTCCAAACACGCTGCACCTAGAAAAGATTTTTGTGAGCGAGGATCTAGCTAAAGAACTTCAGAAACACCCGCGCTGCCGTGTCTCTTCCACACCAACCCCCCTATCTTTTTCGAATGGCCGGTTATCCCTCTTTTGTTAAAGGACCCATTCCCTCCCTACTTCCTCAACTTCGCCACCATCCCTTCCCAATTCGGTTCCGGGGTGAGATGACACCAAGAGAATCTTAACGCCCCCACGATCTCATCCTTTTCGAGTCCCATCGCCTTCAAGACATGACTCGGTTGATAGCTGGCCGATGTGCAGGCAGAACCATTCGAAACCGCTACCAGATCGCGGATTCTGACCATCGCTTCTTCTGCACTGATCCCAGGGAAGGAAATGTTGGCGGTATGCGGAAGGATCTGCCCCTCCTCACCATGCATCTTCGGATTCAACGGAGCGATCGACTGGAGAAACCTTTTTCGAAAATCGCGACACTTCTTTTCCCGAGGCCCGTGCTCCTTCTCCCCCAATTCTGCGGCCAGACCCAAACCAGCTACCAAAGGAACCGGCAAAGTACCGGGCCTGAGCCCCTGCTCCTGCCCCCCCCCATATACCAATGGCATCAGCGGGGTCTTCTGTTTCTTTCGATGCCGGACAATCAATACCCCTACCCCCTTCGGACCGTAAATCTTGTGACCGCTCGCACTGATCAGGTCGATCCGATGATTCTTCAAGGGTTCAACCAGTTTTCCAAAGGTTTGCGCAGCATCCACGTGAAACCAGGCCGGATGATCCGCCAACCCCTCAGCCACTTCCGCAATCGGTTGAATCACCCCTGTTTCATTGTTTGCGTGCATTAGGGAAACCAGCAGCGTCGAAGGCCGGACACGTTGCAACAGTTTTGCTGCATCGATTCGCCCGCTCTTCTCTGGCGCCACCCAATCCACCTCGAACCCGTCTTTCGCAAGCATCTCGATCGGCTCCAAAACCGCCTTGTGCTCGATCCGGCTGCTGACGATATGGGTTTTGCCGTGACTCCGCCCCCACTGTGCCAACCCCAGAATCGCCATGTTGTTACTTTCCGTCGCACCACTGGTGAAAATCACCTCCTCACTCTTTGAGTCCATCAATCGGGCAATCCGATCCCTGGCTTGGTTGACCGCTGTCTTGGCGCGCTCCCCAAATGCATGGGTTCGACTCCCCTCGTTCCCATACTCCTCTTCAAAAAAGTGCCGAATCAACTTCCCCACTTCCGGCTCGAGTGGAGTCGTTGCATTACAGTCCATGTAGACGGGATGTGCGTTAGACATAAAGGAGCAAGCATGCCTCAAATTTCCAACTTTTCCAACACCCCTTTGCGACAACAAGCAGGGTTTGTCTCCACCCCTTTTCCTGTCATAGAATCACCCTCTCGCCGGAGTAGCTCAGTGGTAGAGCATCTGTTTCGTAAACAGAGGGTCACGGGTTCAATCCCCGTCTCCGGCTCGTTTTTCTAAAGCCCACCTCTCGCAAGAACTTTCTCTGCTACCTCAATTCCACTTTTCCAGACCGACTCAACTCTCGAATCTGAGACCGAGTCTCCACACAAATAAAGCCCATCAGCCAAAGCAGAGGTCTTCTCTGTACCACGACCCCTTCTTGCATAACGCCAGCGATGCCCAAAAGTCATACCTCTTTTATCCGGGCTTAGCCCCCAACTCCTCTCCAATCGTTCCGAAAGATCGCTCAACCACTCTGCAGGGTCTTTTTCTAAATGTTTCTGACTGTAGGCCGTGGATGCCTGAATTACATACACACTTTTTCCGCCTTGGATTCGACCCTCCTTCGCATTCTCACAGCCCACCCAAGCCAAAGGCTCATGGCCCGTTGAATCCAAAGTCGCATACTTTGATCCGTCCCATGGGATCAAATATTCGAGGCAGGCTGTAAGGTTAGGCTCAAAGGCAACCTGACTTACTGCCAATCCAAAGAGAGCCGCACTCTGTGGCCATGGAGCACAACTCACGACCGCATGATACTCCTCACCCAACACCTTCCACCCCTTCCCCTCTTGAACTACACGTGCAGCTTCGCACTCTTTCCTCACATCCAACCCTTCGGCCAAAAGGGAACCCAGCCGATTGTTGCCGTTCGCTAAATAAAATCTTTCTTCCCCAGCACGATAAATCTGTTTTTCCGAAAGAATCGGTTTTTCTATCTTCTTGAGTTGGCCACCCGCCAACTGCTCCAACTCGCTCCGAATTCCTTCATTCCTCAAGGTGAAATATTGGGCTCCGGTATCAACCAGATGCTCCCCAAACTTTCTTGTCGCACAACGACCCCCCAAACTTCGCGACTTCTCCAGTACGACAACCCGATGACCTGCCTCTGCCAGTTTCCGGGCACACACGAGCCCGCTGATTCCCGCTCCAATGACCGCAATTTGCATACTATCTTCCTGCCATCCCCCCGCCGATCTACCAGCCCTGCCTTTTCCCCAACCCCCTTTGCCCTATAGGATAACTTTCTTGAAAGCAGCCCTTGCCAGCATACGTAGCGTCTATGCAGATCTTGCCCAGAGACCCGTTCAGCGGGATTGCATCCGCCGAACCGAATGCTGCCAATTTAAGCTTACTGGGAAAACCCCCCAACTAACCCGCGGCGAGGCCCTCCTTGCTGCCCACGGCTTCCGTGCTTCCGGACGGAAAGAGCTACCCCAACCTACCGACGGCTCCTGTCCCTTTCTCCAACCCAAGACCCAAAAGTGCCTCATTTATGAATCCCGCCCCTTCGGTTGCCGAACTCACTTCTGCCAACCCGCAGGTGGGCCTATGGATCGCAAAGATGTCCTCGATCTCATTCGTCGATTAGAGCAGATCGACTCGGAACTCGGTGGTGACGGCCCACACGCCCTGACCCAAGCCGTTTCTTGGGCACTCGAACAAAAATGAACTCCCCTCGCATCATTATTGCAGGTGGCGGTGCAGCCGGCTTTTTTGCCTCAATCTCGGCGGCAGAGTTGAATCCCCGGGCACAAGTCCTCCTCCTTGAAAAAACTCCTCACCTTCTCTCCAAAGTCCGCATCTCAGGCGGAGGTCGATGTAATGTCACCCACGCTTGCTTTGATCCACGCGAGCTGTCCACCCGCTACCCCCGCGGTGGCCGTGCCCTCATCGGCCCACTCACACGATTCGGCCCAACTGAGACGGTCAACTGGTTTCAATCCCGCGGTGTTAAACTTAAAACCGAGTCAGATGGACGAATGTTCCCCACCACCGACTCCTCCCAAACCATTATCGACTGCCTGACCCAAGCTTCGCAAAAAGCCAAAGTAAAGATCCTCACGGAACACGGAGTCCAATCACTTCAGAGATCTCCTGAGGGAGGTTTCATGCTTCGCCTAACCTCAGGCTCCACGATGGAGTCCGACCGTTTTCTTTGGGCAGCCGGAGGATGTCGCCCAGAATCCCACCCTTGTACTGCCCTCGGCCATACTCTCTCTCCACCTGTTCCCTCCCTATTTACTTTTCACATTGATCAACCTTGGCTGAACGAACTCGCAGGTCTCTCACTCGATTCAGTCGAGGTTTCTGTACCCGAAACCGATCTGCGTGAGTCCGGTCCTCTTCTAATCACTCACTCAGGCCTAAGCGGTCCCGCCATCCTACGTCTTTCCGCATGGGGCGCTCGCCCCCTCCACTCCCTCAACTATAATTTTCCGCTAATAATCAACTGGCTTCCTCACTCATCACCCGACGAGATTCTCCGTGAAATTCAAGACCGCAGGGAAACGATCGGAGCCCAAATGGTTCTAAAGTCCAAAGGTGCTAACCTGCCCTCGCGCCTATGGGAGAAGCTTGCCCTCCTTGCTGGAATCACTCCGGAAGATCGTTGGTCGAAGTTAAGTCGCGAATCCGCAAATCGCCTTGTTCAAGTCCTCACCGCCACCAAACTCCAGATCACGGGCAAAAGCATGAATAAGGAAGAGTTCGTCACCTGCGGTGGCATCCCCTTAAAAGAAATTGAGACTAAAACCATGCAAAGTCGCGTTGCGCCGAATCTCTACTTCGCTGGAGAAGCCCTCGATATCGACGGCATTACAGGAGGTTACAATTTTCAATCCGCTTGGACTACAGGCTGGATTGCTGGCCAATCGATGGTTGCGACCTAATTTCCAATCATCGTATCAACCCACTCCGCCCACTCTCCCTCACTCGGCCATCTACCCCCGCCACTCCAGCAATGAACCCTTTCCCCGTGGGGCGCCCACAAGGTCGGATCCGTCGGGCCAAAAAGAATTCCACACTTGGCTCTACTCCAACCTGCTAAGTGACTGATTCCACTGTCATGCCCTAAATACAGATCCGAACTCTGCAGTTGATGAAATACTTCAGGGAGAGTCAGATTTTGGGCCCAGCGGTGATCCCCTCTTTTCCAGATTTCAGAAAGCTGCCCCTCCAATCCCGCCTCCGCCTCTCCGGCTAACCAAGTCACCGCAAAGTCATGCTTTCGAGCCAATACCTCAAGCTCCTTAACCCAATCCTGGATGGGCCAGTTCTTCTTAGTCCCTCCACTACCAGCATGAATGACCCATGAAGGTTTCTTCCGTTGGATTTTCATGCCCCCCTTTAATTTCCCCCCAAATAATCGACGGGAATCACCCGCGCTGGCCCCTAACTTCCTAACGGGCTGGGCTAAATGTTTCCATGCCGCCTCCTTGGGATTCCTTGGATCGTGGGAAATAAACTCCCCTGTGCCACCTGCCCTCTTCCAATTCGTAAAAAAGATCTCATCTGGATCAAAAAGATATGAAATCGTCAGATCAAACTCAGTGAAGTAGTCCGACCACTCCGCATCCAGCTTGCCCCCTTTCGCATAGAAACTAGCCAGTCCAGGTTGGTCGATGGGTCGAACGGCTTGGATCGCACCTTCACCTACTACTAAATCTCCAAATTTTTTTCCGACGACCATCTCAATGTCAGAATCAGGCCACTTTTCCCTAAGCCCCGCCACCGCAGGTAGCGTGAGTAAAAAGTCTCCCAACGCGCCACCGCGCAGAACAAGGATCTTCATTTCAAAAAGGACCTAATGGCCCCTCGATTCAATACACGAAAAGGCCCAGACCCAATAGTGCCACCCCAAAGAGGACTCCCAATGCCATAAAAAATCTCCCTCTTCCTGGGGTGGCCAATCCCCAAGTAATCGCATCCCTTAAAAGGTAAGGCGCTCCCACCATTACCATCCCTTCCACAATGATGAGGTAGGCATAGGACACAACGATGAGACGTCCTGCATCATCCCGCAGGAATGCGGCATCCAGAAAAACATCACCCGCCAGAAGAAACAGAATCCCCAAGGATCGGACCGCGATAAATTCCCGAACATACAGCCAACTGGTGACCCCTAATCCCACGACTCCTAAAACAAAGAGTGGGCGAAACCGCGTATATTCCATCAGGTTGATCGTTCCCGCTAGCCATGCCGACCATCCCGTGGCCAAAGCCAAAAGCAACCCTCCAAACCCATCTCCCCGTGGAAAGCTGCGGATCCACTGAGTGGCCTGTCGATAATCCAACAGCCCCCATCCGTGAGTTAGAAGGAGTCCCAACCCCGCCCACACGGAAACCTGCGAAAGCGAAAAAGAGTAAATCATATGATTCTTAATTTAGAATGGCAGGGTCTGCGTAATCGGTAAATCCTGTCGATTCCACAATTCGCACAGTTAGCAACTGCCCCAAGTGACGTGCCCCCCCATCAAAAACTACCGGTCGGTTTTGCCTCGACCGGCCAGTCAAACGACTCTCGTTTGTTTTGCTGGGGCCCTCCACTAAGATCTCCGTAAGTGTTCCCACACGCTTGGGTGCGCTTACTGCAACCTGACGATCCAGTAAATCGAGCAAAGCTCTGTTCCAAGCCTCTTTCACGCTCTCCGCAACTTCGGGCTCCTGACTCTTGGCCGCCCGAGTCCCATCCCGCTGCGAATACCGAAAAATAAAACCGTTATCAAACTCCACCTGCTCCATCAAACGATAGGTTTGCTGAAACTCTTCCTCCGTTTCCCCAGGATATCCCACAATCACATCAGTAGTAATTCCGATGCTGGGGCAGGCTTTGCGAACCTTATCGATGATGTCTTTATACTGCTCGACAGTATAACCACGCCCCATTTCTTTCAGAAGACGATTGGAACCAGACTGCACAGGCAAATGAAGATGCTCGCACAGCTTGCTCAACCTCCCATAGCAACCAATCAGATCCTCTTTCATTCCACGTGGATGTGGCGAGGTAAAACGAATCCGCTCCAACCCATCCACAGCCTGCAACTCCTCCAACAACTGAACAAAGGCGCTTTTTCCGCGCACCGAGGGAATTTCCCTCCGTCCGTACATATTCACGATCTGACCCAGCAACGTGACCTCCCGAATCCCCTTTTTCACAAGGCTCCGAACCTCAGTAACGATCTCCGCAATCGGACGGGACCTCTCCTTCCCTCGCGTCGTCGGGACAATGCAGAAAGAGCAGTGCATGTCGCACCCCTGCATGACAGAAACAAAAGCAGTGACTTGCTTCGGAATCAGAACGTGGTCCCGAATCGTCTTTTCCGACCCCTCCTCCTCACCCACATCGGCAAAGAACCTGGGTCGCCCCCCCAAGCGTGCTTCCCGTGCCTCCATCACCAGATCCGCTACCCGGTGGAATTTTTGGGTTCCGACAACGAGATCCAGACCTTTCATCTCCTTTTCCAAGGACTCCCCTTTTCTTTGAGCCATGCAACCAAGAAAGCCCAAAACCACGCCAGGATTCTTTTTCCGAAGGGCCTTCAGATTGCTCATTTTCCGTAGAGCTTTCTTCTCCGCCAGATCGCGAACGCTACACGTGTTGAGCAAAATAACGTCCGCTTCCTTCTCGGTTTTTGCACGCTGATAGCCGCGATCCATGAGTTGGCGTGCCACCTGCTCGGTATCCCGCTCATTCATCTGGCAACCGTAAGTTTTAAGGAAAACGGAAGGCATACCCTAAGATCCTGCCCCAATTACAGGCGAAGGAGAATCCCCAAAGACAGGATTAAGCAAAGAGTCGTTTATTGAAGTGTCCGCGCAAAAACCGGTAAAAAGCAAGAGGGAGCGGAAGAACAAAGAAAAAAGCCGCAGGCACAAGAACCGCAGGATGACAAAAGCCTTCATCGATTTTTACAATTCCTTCCCAAAGCAAGGCCACAAATCCAAGACCAGCACCCCAGTAACTCAAAGGCATAATAACAGCCCGGAAGTTTTCTTTTTCCTTAAGACGATGAATCCTGTCCGAACGCATGTTCCAATCCATGGCGATGAGCTTTTTCTAAAAACTCATCCGCCCAATGACAATTAAAATCTAAGAGTGACTCAGGGAATCGCTTTGTTTTCGATTATGTCTTTCGGCCCAACCCATCCCCGCCAATCCCAGCTCAAAAAGTGCGTACAAGGGCACAAACATGAGACCGAGGTTAAAAGGATCAGAGGTTGGAGTGACGCAGGCCGCCAGCACCAACAAGGCTACCACTGCATGTCGCCGGTGCTCCGAAACCACTTTTTGCTCGAGAATCCCAAGCCGCGCTAAAATGACCATGACTAGGGGAAGCTCAAAAGACAGACCGAAGCCGACCAGCATCTGAAGAGCGAAATCAGTGTAACTCGTCATAGTCCAACTGGTCTCCAACCCCAACCAGCGGTTGAAATCCTGAAAGAAACGCAACGCTCTTGGCAGAACCAAGAAGTAACAGAAAAGTGCCCCTCCCAAAAAAAGAACTGTCCCCACCAAAAAGACCGGAAGCAACAAACCGCGCTCCCTTACATCGAGAGCTGGCAAAAGATATTGTCCGAGAAAGAATAGAACCATTGGGAGGGACAGAAGAATTCCCGCCCCGATTCCGATCTGCAGGGTCACTGTCATTGGATCGGTCACCTGAAGCGCCAACAAGGCGCTCGGAGCCGGCTGCGCCAAACCCTCCTGCGCCTGCGTCAGAGGCCAGCGTAGGATTTCCATCACACGACCGATACTCATCACCCCGAGAATCGATCCTGCCCCAATCGCAGCCGCACATTTCAGAATTACCCCTCGCAGATCCTCCAAATGATCCAAAAACGGCTTCTCGCTGTCTTTCATTAGAACTTTCTCCATCCCTTTTCCGTCACCACAGAGGGAAGTGGGATATCGTGCGGTTCTTGAGGCAAATCCTCGACTTCCTGCTGTCCAAAGAACATACCCACCACCCTTGAGCTTCGACCTCGGCGCGACAAAGCCCGGTCATAATGTCCCCCGCCGCGACCCAATCGGGTACCTTTTGAGTCAAAAGCCCTCCCCGGCACAAGAAAAAGCCCAACGTCCACCAATGACCTTCGAACGGACAAATCAGGTGAAGGCTCCCACAAAGTCCCTGTTTCAGGAAGGTGACAGGGAGAAATCTCCCACCATGTCAGCCCCTCCCGTATGTCGATTTTTGGAAGATATACTTTCTTGCCTTCCCCCCACGCCTTTTGCAGTAAGCCTCGAGTTTGGGGCTCATCTGTTAGGGAGAGGTAAAATCCCACCACAGACGCCTCCCTCCACTCCGTTAGACTCAAAACCGTCTCTTCGATCTTTTGGGATGCACCCCGTCGCTCCTCTTCGCTCCATCGCGCCATGCGTAGACGTATTTCATCACGAAGTGCCGCCTTTTTTGCCCCAGACATAAGGCTGACAATGCCCGATTTTTCCGCTCTCGCCAACCTTACCGACAGGGTTGCCTGCCCACGAAATCCCCACCATTCTTCTCTCCTTGAGCACTCGAGCCCATCCTCGCGCTCGTCGCCCTACCCATCGCTTTATCACCGATGTTCTCCTCCCTGCTCTTTTTACACGCAAACGGGGCCATCGGAGTGGAACCTCCCCGATATTTCCAAAACTCAAGAAAGGTCAAATTTGCATCACCTGGATCGGCCACGCTTCCTTCTTAATCCAAACCTCCCAAGCGAATATTCTGGTTGATCCAAATTGGGCCAACTGGCTTCTTGTTGTTCGGCGACTTCGTCACGCAGGTCTTCTTCACCACCATCTTCCTTCCATCGACCTTGTTCTCATCACTCACGCCCACTTCGATCACCTCCATCGTCGTAGCCTTCGCAAAATTGCCTCCAACCAACCCATCGTAGTCCCATCAGGTGTTGCAGATCTTGTCCACGGACTTGGTTTTGAAAAGGTCTATGAGATGAAATGGTGGGAGCGCCTGCGCTTCCCTGGAGCGGCCATCACCTTTGTTCCCGCAAAACATTGGGGCGCCCGAAAGGTGACCGACCACCATCGCGGCTATGGCGGCTATGTCCTCGATGTTGGCGGACGAACGATCTACCACGCCGGCGACTCCGGATACTTCAACGGATTCCGTGAGATCGGCAAGAAACTACATCCCGAAATTTCCCTGCTTCCTATCGGCGCGTATCACGGTCCTAAATTCGGAGAAAACCACATGGATCCGGAAGAGTCTCTTCGAGCTTTTGACGATCTGAAATCCAAGGTTCTCATCCCGATGCACTTTGGCACTTACCGCCTCAGTTACGAACCCCTACACGAACCCCCCCAACGGCTGATGCAAGCGGCAAGCGAGGCTGGACGATTGGCTGACGTACGATTTCTGATCGAAGGAATGCCAACCCTATTCTAATCCACCCCGCTCCGACCACCCAACCTTTGCCGTGGGTCTCGCAAAAGCAACCAATCGCCCACGATGGGTCACAAAGTTAAAAAAGTTCTTTGCATTTCCACACGGCGCGTTGGGGTTGAACTCATATACATCCACTCCTCCCCCCCTCTCCCCATCCATTCTTTGGGATGAACCTGCGACCATCGCTTCCCCATCTTTTTTTCTGCCCAAGTAAATCATCACGTGACTGATGGGGGGATCCCGAGGAACATCATACGTCCACTCCCAAAAAAGAAGATCCCCACTTCTCATCTCGGTCATCAGCCTCTCAGAATCCACCTTTCCACTCGCCTCAACAGGAACCGTCCGCACCTTGCCCTTTTTCTTGAAGAAGAGGTACTGGTCCGATGCCGTCCTTGGAATATCAAAGCCAAATACTTTCCAAACGATATAACGTACCGTGTTTGAGCAATCCATTGTGATGACGTACGGATGGCCAGGCGGTTGCCATGACTGCGCATAGTTCAAATCTTGCTTAGAAAGCCAACGACATGTCTCAACCAGCTTCTGGTGTTGCTCGGGAGTTGCCGCACCCTGCGCGAACCAAGAAGTCCATGCCAAGATGAGGCACGAGCAAAATGCATGAAAAAAAAAGCTCTTCAACACCCCCCCTTCATTGCAAACCACAAACAGACCGCAAGCCCGGACGATCAGGCCTCAACAGTTTGATTAGTTCAATAAATCGAAAAAAGCCTTAGGGTGTTCTAAGTCACGGAAAACCGCATCTGCTCCACAATCCTGCAACTGCTTCTCTGTGAAGGAGCCCGTTGCCACAGCAATCGCCTTGGCCCCAATCGCTCTAGCGCACGCCACATCATGAGGAGTGTCTCCGATCACAAATATTCTTTCGGGCGGAAACTCCTCCCCATGATGCTCCTTCGCCCTGCGTTTTGCATGCGGGCCGAGGTCATTCCGGATCGCCGAATCATCGGCAAACGCCCCAAACCCAAAGAAATGATTCACCCCATACCTCGTCAGCTTCAACCTCGCACCTTTTTCAATGTTCCCCGTTAAAAGGGCCTGAACCAATTCAGGTCTTTTGTGGGCCTCTTCTAAAATACCCAAAACTCCCGGGTGTAGACCCCCATTCCTTCGGGGCAACTCCTCCGCCAAAAGTTCCACATAAACATCGAGAAATCGGGCCACCTGTTCCGGACCATTCGGCTTCCCATCTCTTCCTAGCAACTGCTCCACAATCCACTTGTCGGTTCGGCCAGCTATCTCCAAGCCCTGCAGTCCACGATCGACCCCGTGCAACTTTTTCATGGCACGCCCTAGAGCCGTCTCCCCCGCTTTCCCCGTGTGGAGA
The DNA here is from genome assembly GCA_044348085.1 of Methylacidiphilales bacterium. Lineage (GTDB taxonomy): Bacteria > Verrucomicrobiota > Verrucomicrobiia > Methylacidiphilales > Verrucolacustridaceae > Verrucolacustris. The sequence goes on from JBIKTM010000001.1 coordinate 210,070, forward strand.
ATCGTCCCGTCGATATCCCAGAGAAGAAGTTTGCGAGATGACACTGGGCCCGACTTCACATGCCCATCACGCAATACCCTGCATCCGCATAAAGCGTCTGACCCGTAATTCCAGCTGCCCCATCCGAGGCCAAAAACACTCCAGTGGCACCTAACTCCTCCAACGTAATATTTCTCTTTAAAGGTGCGTGGGCTTCGTAGTGAGAAAGCATCGCCGAAAACCCGCTGATACCCCGCGCCGCCAAGGTGTTGACCGGGCCCGCACTGATCGCATTTACCCGTATTTTTTTCGGGCCGAGATCGTACGCAAGATAACGCACACTCGCCTCCAAGGCAGCTTTGGCTACCCCCATCACATTGTAGTGGGGCACCACTTTTTCCGCTCCGTAGTAGCTCATTGTCACGACACTTCCCCCCGCTGTCATGAGTGGCATAGCGGCTCGGCTCACCGCTACCAGCGAGTAAGCACTGATATCATGCGCCACTCGAAAGGCCTCTCGTGTGGTGTCGACAAAGTTTCCCTCGAGCGCCTCCTTCGGCGCGAAGGCCACACTGTGCAAAAGCAGATCCACGCGAGGAGTTTTCGTTTTTACAAAATCAAAAAACTTCGTGATGTCCTCATCCCGACTTACATCGCACGGCGCGACAGGCGTATCCGCTCCAAACGTCGCCGCCAACTCTTCCACATTTTCCTTCAGACGATCCCCCTGATAATTAAAAATTAGTTTTGCCCCCGCATCGGCCCAGGCCTTGGCGATTCCCCAAGCGATGCTGCGCTTGTTCGCCACACCAAACACCAAACCCACTTTTCCTGCTAATGCTAAGTTACTCATCTATCCAAAATGCCCTTATCTGGCCCCCTCTGTCACGCCTTGAGTCTCTTCCTCTTGGCCTGACCTCCTCTTCCTGCTACCAAATCTACTTAGTGACGCTACCTGATCTACATCTTGGCTGGATTTTATTTGGCCCCCTCGTCCTAGCGCTTCTCGCCACAGACCTCGTTCTGTTTCATCGGGATCCCCGGCCGGTCGATCTCCGTCGCTCCCTTCAAGCGACCGCCGGTTGGGTTGCCCTCGCCCTAGCCTTCGCAGGACTGGTCGCCTTTACCCTCGGCATAAACCCCGCGATGGAGTTTTTGACAGGCTACGTTGTGGAACTCTCTCTCAGCGTTGATAATGTCTTCGTTTTTGCAGTTCTCCTTCGTTACTTCGCTGTGCCAGAAAAATCCCAATTCCCGGCACTATTCTGGGGAATCATCGGGGCCCTCTTTCTTCGCGCTCTTTTCATCTTCACAGGCATCGCCCTCATCAACCGCTTTCACTGGCTAATCTATATTTTTGGCGCACTTCTGGTGTACACAGGAATCAAGCTTCTGAAAGGGGGAGAGGCCAAAGTTGAACCCGACCATAACCCACTCATCCGCCTCGCCCGCAAAGTCATTCCTATTACTCCCGATTTTCGCGGTGACCACTTCGTTTTGCGAGAAAAAGGTCGCTGGACAGGCACCCCTCTACTTCTTGTTCTCATAGCTCTCGGAACTACCGACCTTGTTTTTGCCATCGATTCCATCCCCGCAATCCTAGCAATCACCCGTGACCCATTCATCGTCTTAACCTCCAACGCCTTTGCCGTTCTTGGGCTCCGAGCCCTCTACTTCGCCATCGCAGGACTCATTAAACTCTTCGCCTACCTAAATATTGGCCTCGCAGTTATCCTCTCCTTTATTGGACTAAAAATGCTTATATCTGGCTATATCCACCTCCCCATTCCTTGGACTCTTGGGTTCGTGATCGGGGTACTCGCAATCTCGATCGTCGCATCAATTCTATATCCTCCATTAAAAAGCGAAAATACCTAGATAGTATCTGTAGGTACATGCAACATAGATATTTGCATAAGTTATTTTGTTAAAGAATCTATAAAGTTTTGCGTTTGATTGACGCAGTGGCAACCCATCCTACACTTTAATTATGCCTCAGGTTGTCGATCTGACACAGGCGATTGCTCGTAAGACTTTCGCAAAAAAACCCAAGTTCCGCTTAGGGTTGTTTGGGACGCTTATTGTCTCAAATTTTGCCTGGTTGATTCTCTTTGGCGTAGCTGTCGTGTCACTCATCGGTGTAACGCAATTTTCCGCCGCCCTCTCCAAAAGTTATCTGGAAGAGAAATGGAACTCTCTTCAAAACCGTCTCGCCCAAAAGAAAGAACTCGAAGAGCGGGATCTCCGCATCGCCCGACTCATCGCCTCTCAAAGCTCAGACACAACGGACATTCTTGGCCTTGCCACCCGTATCTCAAAAATTCTCGACTCAACCAACGGTCGCCAACGTCGCTTTTTAGAAAATGCGATTCCCGAAGCCATGCTCATCCAAACCAGCTCCCAAATCCCAGCCTCAGCCGTTCTTGCCATGGCCATCTACGAATCTGGCTATGGCAACAGTATGCTCGCGAAGGAGTACAACAACTACTTCGGGATGAAAGCGTTTGATAGTTGGACGGGAGCCCGTGCCCTCAATATGCCTACCCGGGACAGTGGCCAAGATACCACTGCCGATTTCCGCGCCTACCCTACCCTCGCCGCTGGTTTCCAAGGCTACTCCCAATTCCTCCTTTCCAACGATCGCTACCGAAAACACGTCGGAGAAAAATCTGGAGTTAAGTTTGTCTCAAACATTTTGGCCGCTGGCTACTGCCCGGATCCTGACTACCTCGTCCATATTCGAGACATCATCCAGAAGCACGGATTGGATCGCTTAGACGCGGCCCTTGATCAGATCGTGGACAAACAAGAGTCTGTTGCAGACGCCTCCCCCGCCTCCAAACCCCCTACCGCCACATCCGCACACTAACTTCTCTTGGCGGGATCCCCTACACCGTCCGCACAAGAAATCGGCTCGGATCCCGAGCTCTTAACCTCCAGAAGCAAATATTTCCAATCTCCCCCGACTCGCTTCTCAGCTCGTAAAGTCACCTTCGCGACTTGCCTAGATCCTCGCATCGAAAACTCTAGCCGAGCCGTGCCCCCATCCGGCCCATCCTCCAATTCTCCCGTCACCGCCCAACCTAACTCCACAGGCTCTCCCAACTCCATCCTCACCCGCTCGTCCCGAATTAAACGCTCCACAGCGACTTGCATCACATCGCTCTTTTTTAACATCGAATAGCTGATCTGTAAGGTCATCCACCCGATCCCAAACACCCCCGTCACAACCCCCACCAAGCCCAAAACTAACCATCGCCTTGCCTTCACTTCCCAAGCCATCAACTCCGCCTGAGTCATGAGCTTTTTCTTCATACCCACACTCTGGATTCTCCTACCCCCTCTCGTCCATCCCCACTCTCGCAACGACAACAACTTTTGGTATTCTGATAATCATGCTCTCCCTCGAATCGCTTACCCAACTTGCCCAGCAGTACGCCTCCGCACTGCCCGCAAAAGTGGCCGAATTCGAGATTCGGGGTCACACCTTCCGCTCTACTGAAAAACCCCATCTCATGGGAGTCGTGAATCTCAGCTCCGACTCTTGGTATCGCGAAAGTGTCGTCACCAACACCGATGCCGCTATTACCCGTGCTCGTCGCCTACGCACCGAGGGAGCCCACCTTGTCGATCTCGGAACCGAATCCTCTCTGCACCATGCCGCACGTATAGATCCTGCCCAACAGATCTCAACTCTCCTCCCCATCCTCCAACCCCTCGCTCAAGAAGGCTCCCTCATCTCGATTGAAACCTACCACCCCGAAGTTGCCCGACGTTGCCTTGAGGCAGGTGCCGCTGTCCTGAACCTCACAGGCTCCAGACCCCCTGACGACCTCTACCGCACGGTCGCCCAGCACCGCGCTGGAATCATCCTCTGCTATGTCCAAGGTGAAAATGTTCGGGCCGTGGGTGACTTCGTCCACTCCCCTGACCACGCCACGGCCCTGCTCGATTACTTCCGTCGCGAAATCGACCGTGCCGTCAATGCAGGGGTTCACGCCATCTGGATCGATCCAGGGTTGGGCTTTTACTATAAAAATCTTCAAGACAGCACCGCCCGAATCCGATACCAGGCCGAAACTTTTCTCCACACGTTTCGCCTTCGCACCCTCGGTTGGCCCGTTTGCCACGCCCTCCCCCACGCTTTCGAGTTTTTTCAGGACGAAGTTCGTTCCGCCGAGTCGCTCTTTGCCGTTCTAGCACTACTCGGCAAAACCGATCTCCTCCGCACTCACGAGATCCCCAAAGTCCGTGCCGTAGCCCGTACCCTTGGAATTCTCTCATGAAACAGAACTCCCAACCCGTAGCTCTAATCACAGGCGCCTCCCGTGGTCTCGGTTCATATCTTGCTCAAGAAATTGCCCTACTCGGCTACGCCGTCGTCATCCACTATCGCAGTGGTGCCGACCGGGCCCGCCGACTTGCCCGAGAAATCCAAGCCCTAGACACCTGCGCGTTATGCGCTCAGGGCGATCTTTCCAACCCCAGCCAAGTCACCCGACTGTTTAAGCAGATCAGCCGAAGATTTGGGCGACTCGATCTCCTCATAAACAACGCAGGCACTTATCGCCCAACCCCACTTCTCCGCACACGACCTGAAGATTGGTTCGCAGGTCTTCAAAGCACCGCAACCGCAACTTTTCTAACAACAAAATCGGCTATCCCTCTTTTCCCCAAAAGTGGTGGTCGGATCATCAATCTAGGGGACTCTGCTTCCGACCGAATCACTCCTCGCAAGCTGGCCCCTGGATACCATGCTGGAAAGATAGGTGTTTCCCTTCTCACCCGCTCATTCGCCACCCAACTTATTTCCAGAAAAATTACTGTGAATCAGATTTCGCCCGGATATCTGGAAAACAGTATCGATCTGCCTCCACATCACAAACTCCCTACAGGTCGTCCTGTCTCATTTTCTGAAGTTTTTTCTGCCGTTCGCTATTTTCTATCTCCCGATGCATCGCAGGTTACAGGAAATAACCTGATCATTTCAGGCGGTTGGAATTTATAGTTTTGCGGAGTGGATGGGAGCCCATCCCTCCTTTTTTAGTTTTGCGTTACTAACCCTCTTACTTCGACGAGTCCGAACACTTCCCTCACTCCAAACTCCTCCCACAACCCCTCTTCGTAAAGGTTCATCCTCGGCTACATTAAACACTTCTCCTCGTACACGTAATGCGATCGCAGCAGCCCTCGCTGCATCCTCTACATGCACCACATTGAGCCATCTCTCAGGCCCCTCCCCTCGATTTCGCAACTCCCGATCAGGACCATAAAGTCCGGCACAACGAAGAACAGAACCCCCTACTGCAATTGTTTTCCTTTCAGCCTGGACCATCACAATGGCTCTCTCATCTTTCCCCATAGGCGATGTTTCATCCACCCAACCCCCTTCCGACTCCGCATAAACTGACGTTGACGAAATGTAAACCATCGGCACCCCGAATCGGCTACTCCAGGTGGTGGCATGCTGCACCCCCTCCCTGTGCATCTTCACAAACTCCCCTTCAGCTGACTTTCGCGACGGAGCCATCGACCAGACCATTCCTGACCACTCTCCCCCAAGATTCTCCCAAAAGGCCGATTCGATTGCATCGACTGCCATGGTCTCAGGAAACAGCTCGCGAAGCGATTCAGCACGACTTTCCGACCTTACTACAGGGACAGCACTCCACCCCCCTGCCATCGCCATAACGGCAATCTCCCTACCAAGAAAGCCAGCCCCGACCACGAGGATTCTCGGTGGACTCGCTTTCAAGCCAGTTCTCGTCTAAATACTAAGAAGGGACGAGTGGCGGAGCGGTTGAACGCGGCGGTCTTGAAAACCGCAGATGCCGAAAGGCATTCGTAGGTTCGAATCCTACCTCGTCCGCAGGCCCCACTATCCGCGCAGATGATAGTGCCCTGGCCCCACTTTGCGTAGGCCCCGAATCTTCTTCAGATTCTGGTAAAACCAAGTATCCAATCGCTGACGCTGGATATTCATCTTGTCGGCCAATTCCTTGATCTTAATACCGGTTTTTCCCGACTGATTCAAATGCGACAAGATCACTTTTTTAAGTCCGCCGCGACGATTGAACTTTTTTCCCGTGCTCCGCCGTCCAGGTGGACGCCCCCGCCGACGCGCAATTCGGTTCGCCCCACGAGCCACCGCCGACGCCCCAGCCCCAATCACCTTGGCCACCGAGCGCTCGAGTTGTCCCAACTTTTTCTCAAGAGACTCCTTTTTACGGAGAAGCTTCATGATCCGACCAAACTCTTTTGTTGTTAGTTTTGATATATCCATGGTTAAAACACTAACACGACGTCTAACGATTGCCGACAAAAAAATACCCCGCCATGGTTTGATCCACGGCGGGGTACAATTTACGACTGGGGCTTCCCCCAACCGTTTGAAACGTTATTTAACGTGTTTGCTGGCGTACTTCGTCAACTCAAACATCGTCGCCGAGCTTTTTCCACCGAAAAGGGGCTTGAACAAATGATCCGCATTAATGTTACGGCGGTTCTTTTTGTCCTGTAGGCCGTTCTTTTTGATGTAGGCCCACAGTTTTTTGGTCATCTCGGTCCGGGGAACAGGCTTGCTCCCAATGATCGCGGCCAGGATGGCGTCCGGTTGGACGGGTTTCATAAACGCTGCATTCGCTTTCTTTGCCATAGTTTCTTGTCTCCTTAGTTTGGGTTAATGGTTGCGATACGTTGGATACGATGCTCCTCCACGAGAGGCTGACAACTCTTATTTACGAGGGGAAATACCTTTTTCACTTGACCATAAAGGGTCGATCTTTCGGACGGTACATACCCTGCCCCCCGAATTGCCTCCTCAATCCTCTCGGATTCCAACCTCTCTCCATGCTTTCCCCCACTCGATCTCGTAATCGCCTCCTCATATAAAGTGCCTCCAAAATCGTTGCATCCCCACGACAAAGACTCCACCGCCCCCCCCACCCCCAACTTAACCCAGCTAGTTTGAAGATTTGGAATCGCCTGTCCTAAAACCATCCGTGCCAAGGGGTAAAGCCGCATCGCTCGTCTGCGAATCCTCTCCTCAAGCACCTTCATTCCACCCGCTCGACCTGCCAAAATACCCCCTAATCGGTTCTGGTAGGGGACAAATGCCAAGGGCACAAATTCAGTAAACCCGCCCGTCTCCTCCTGAACTTTGAGCAGAACCTCAAAGTGAGATCGAATGTCCTGCCACCTCTCGACATGTCCAAAAAGAATCGTGGCGCTCGATCGGACTCCCGCCCGATGAGCCGCCCGTACAATCTCTACCCAACGCGCCGCAGGTAGTTTGTTTCGCGAAATCTTTTGCCTTACCTCATCCACTAAAATCTCAGCCGCCGTCCCTGGAATCGTTCCCACCCCCGCCGCCCTTAACTTGCTCATCATCTCCTCAGGCTCACAGCCTGACTTCTCACACAGGGAGTCAATTTCCATGGGCGAAAAGGCATGAAGATGCATCCACGGAAATGCCTCCCGCAAAGCCCTCACCAAATCAAAGTAGTACTCGGGCTTGAGCCCAGGGTCGATCCCCCCCTGCAAACAAACCTCAGTCACCCACGGAGTCTGCCCGACTCGGGCCACCACCTCATCAATTCGATCTGCCGTTGCTCCGACCGTGCCGGGTCTCTTTCCAAACCCGCAAAAAGCACAACCAACCGTGCAGATTCTGGAAAAGTTCGCATTCCGATTGACAACATAAGTCACTCTTCGCCCATGCCGCTGTGCCGTCGCCTCGGCTGCCGCCTGTCGCAAATCCTCCAAAGGCATCTTCCAAAAATCCATCACTTTCGTACTTCTTTCCAAAAATCACTCACACGACTCATCCATGGGTGGCTCAACCACTCCTCCGTGCTGTGACTTTTATAAACAGGAAGGCGCTCCACTAAATCCCGCCCCCGTATGGCACACTCCTTCTTGTAATGCTCTACCTGTTTCCAAGGATTGCTGGGATTAACTTCATCCCGAGCCCAAGAAATCCCCCCTAAATCATCCAACTCATCCACCAGATCAATCCATCGGGGTTCCAAGTTCGGTGGTATCTGAATCGCCACCCTAGGAGCCCATATCCTCCAAGCCTCGATCATTTCAGAATACTCCCCCAAAGTAGGGCCCACACTCTCAGGCCAACTCGACCCCGCATTAGGAACGTACCGCTGAATTAAAATCTCCTGTAAGTGGCCATGCTGCGAATGAAGTTCCGCCAGCATTTCAAGCGACTCCAGTCGCGAGGCCTGATCTTCTCCCCAACCCACCAAGATCCCGCTGGTGAATGGAACCTTGGCCCGTCCGGCAGCCTCGATACCCGCTCGCCTACCCGCCACCTTTTTTTCAGGAGCACACTCCGAATCGTCTTTCACGCTCTCCAGCATCATCCCCATCGACACAAAGTGGGGGCGTATTCTTACCAACTCTTCCTCCGTCATACGCCCAAAGTTGCCATGTGGAAATAAACCCGCCGACGCACACCGATCGGCCACATGGCACGCAAAATCCCAGAAATCAGAGCACCCGCGTCTCTCTAACTCACTCCGAATATGAGGCATCGTTCCAGGCCTCTCCCCTGAAATCAAAAGAGCCTCCCTTACCCCGCCCTGTTTCGCCTCCCGAACAATCCTCTCAACCTCCGCATCAGCGACTAACCCCTCACGATCCTTACGAAAACCACAGTACCGACAGTGCCACGGGCAGTCATGGGTCAAAACAATCGTGATCGAACGAGAATACGTCACGGGCCTGTTTTGGGCAGGCCACTGGGTCTCAATAAAGTTTTCTTCGGTAACAGCTTTCAATAAGAGTAGGTTCTGGCTAAAAATCTAGCATGGCTTTACGCGAAGCAAGACCGTTCCTTATCGGTGCTGCAGTTTTTCTTGGTTTCTCCCTTTGGATGGGCTGGTTCTTCGGCGCTCTGTTCGGCGCTCTTCTTCTCATCGGCCTTCTTCTCTTCTTCCGTGATCCGCACCGCACTCCCCCCAACAACCCCCTCGCCCTTGTAAGCCCAGCGGACGGTAAAGTGATCTGCGTGGATGAGGCAGAGGACCCCTGCTTCGGCCTAGGAAAGTTTCGTCGCGTCGGCATCTTCCTCTCCGTTTTAGACGTACACGTCAACCGCAGCCCCTTCTCAGGCACGATCGAAAAAACCCACTACTCTGCGGGGGAGTTCCTCGATGCCCGCCACCTAGAAGTCGATATTCGTAACGAAAATCAAACTTGGCTCCTCCGCACTCCCCGCGGACCCCTCCTTGTAAGACAGATTGCAGGACTCATCGCCCGAAGAATCGTTGGCTGGAAAAAACAGGGCGACAGTGTGACCACAGGAGAAAGAATCGGAATGATTCGCTTCGGCTCTAGGACCGACCTCTACTTCCCCGCGTCCTGCACCCCACAAGTTCAAGTCGGCCAACGTGTCGTTGGCGGACAAACCATTCTTGCCGTATGGCCCGCTTAAAGTCCCGCACCACCAACCCGACCCGCAAAGGGGTGGCCTATCTTCTCCCCAGCCTCATGACTGCGGGCAACCTATTCTGCGGATTTATGGCCGTTCTGCAAATCATCCAAGGCAGTCTTCTTCAGGCAGAGGATAACATCGCTTGGACCCAACCGTACGAAACCAGCTTACTCTGGATTTTGGGCGCCTTCATCTTCGATATGCTCGATGGTCGTGTCGCAAGACTCGGCGGGCATGAAAGTGCTTTTGGCAGGGAATTCGACTCCTTGGCAGATATCATATCCTTTGGGATCGCGCCTGCGCTCCTAGTTTTCAAAATCGTGTTGGCAGAGCTACCTGCGCGAATCGGTTGGATGATCGCCTTTGTCTACCTAGTTTGCGGTGCAATGCGCCTCGCCCGCTTCAACACCCTTGCCCTCGAACCACAAACCCCATCCCGCTCGAAAGACTTTAGCGGTTTCCCCATCCCTGCCGCCGCGGGTCTCGTGGCCTCCGTAACCCTGCTACTTCTCAAATACTACGAATCAGACCGAGTAATCGGAAATTTTAAATATCTTCTGGCCGCCCTGCTCCTTTTTCTGAGCTTTATGATGTTTAGTCAGGTGAGCTACCCCAGCTTTAAAACTTTGGATTGGCGCTCCCAGCGGCCCATCCCGCGCCTCCTTCTCATCGTTGCCGCACTTGCCCTAATCGTCCAAACCTACCAGTACTCCCTCGCCGTTCTTTTTTGTGGCTATCTCCTTTACGGATTTATTCGCCCCAGACTCAGTCGCCGAATCCGATCCGAAATCGAAGAAGATAAACTCCGATCCAACTCCTAAGTCTTCCGACTTACTACCTGCTTTAAAACTTAGATCCGCCTCTTCCGCTTCAAGTTCAACTGAGCCGTCGAACGCTGAATCAGCGCCATCAACTCTGCTGCTTCTGGCCCCGCCTTCTTCTCCAACAGCGCCTGCTTTGCACTTTCCAGCGCCTTCTCTACGGCATGCTCATCAATATCTTCTGGCTTCACCGCCATATCGGTCAAAATGGTCACTCGGTCCCCCGTGATCTCGGCAAAACCTCCGCCCACTGCAAGCTCATCCCCTCGGGAACCTGCCTTCAGGTCCAACTCCCCAGGCTGAATGGCGGTCAGCAAGGGAACGTGACCGGGCAAAATGCCGAGCTGACCCTCCACACCCGGCATGACGACCTGCTCGACATCATCGTCGAAGGTCTTGCCTTCCGGAGTCACCACTACGAGCCGAAGTTTTCCTGCCATACCTTTTAGCTCTTCGCGACCGCCCCGATTCCGCCCTTCATGTAGAAGTTTGCCTCAGGCACATCATCATGCTTGCCCTCGAGAATCTCCTTAAAGCCCTTGATCGTCTCCGCGACGGGAACGTACTCGCCCTTCGTCCCGGTAAACACCTCGGCAACGTGAAATGGTTGACTCAAGAAACGCTGGATCTTTCTTGCGCGGAAAACGGTCAACTTGTCCTCGGGCGACAACTCGTCCATTCCCAAGATCGCAATAATATCCTGCAGATCCTTGTACTTCTGTAAAACCCGCTGGACTCCACGAGCCACCTCATAGTGCTCTTGCCCCACAATCTCGGGCGCTAACGCTTTCGAGGTCGAAGCCAACGGATCTACTGCGGGATAAATTCCCAACTCCGCAATGGATCGCTCCAACACGATCGTAGAATCTAAGTGCGCGAAAGTGTTGGCGGGCGCTGGATCGGTCAAATCGTCCGCAGGCACATACACCGCTTGGAATGACGTGATCGAACCCTTCTTCGTCGAGGTAATCCGCTCCTGTAGATCTCCCATCTCCGCAGACAGAGTGGGCTGATACCCTACCGCACTGGGAGTTCTTCCCAATAGCGCCGATACCTCGGAGCCCGCCTGACTAAACCGGAAGATATTATCGATAAAGAGCAACACATCTTGGTTTTTCTCATCGCGGAAATACTCCGCAATCGCGAGGCCGCTCAAGGCCACTCGCATGCGCGCACCCGGAGGCTCATTCATCTGCCCATACACCAGTGCCACTTTGGATTTTGAAATGTCCTTTAAATCAATAACGCCAGCCTCGGACATTTCATTATAAAGATCGTTTCCTTCACGGGTTCTCTCTCCCACTCCCGCAAAGACGGAAAATCCACCGTGTCCCTTGGCGATGTTGTTAATCAACTCCATGATCACGACGGTCTTTCCTACCCCTGCTCCTCCGAATGCACCCACCTTCCCCCCCTTGGTGAAGGGGCAGATTAGATCAATGACCTTAATCCCCGTTTCTAGCACCTTCGCCTGCGTGTCCTGATCCACCAGCGTTGGAGCCCGACGATGAATCGGATAACGCTTTACCGCTTTCACAGGGCCTCGTTCATCCACAGGCTCCCCCAAAACATTCAACACCCGCCCCAAAACCCCCTCCCCCACAGGAACGGAGATAGGTGCCCCAGTATCTTTCACGGGCATTCCACGCTTGAGCCCTTCGGTCGAGGACATGGCAACCGCCCGCGCCCAATCGTCCCCCAAGTGCTGCTGCACTTCCAACACCACACTCGTCTTCTGCCCACCTACCTCGTATTCCACCTCCAAAGCGGAAAGCAGCGCAGGCATGCTCGCGTCTCCAGAAAATTCCACGTCCACCACAGGCCCGATCACTTGAACGATCGACCCCACATTGTTTGCTGTTTTGGTTGCCATAACTGCTCTCCTTTTTCCGTCAGGCCATGGCCATTTGTGCCGTGGCAATCTCCAACAGTTCGGTCGTAATGCCGCTCTGTCGGACTTTGTTATATTCCAGGGTTAGGTCCTTGATCATTCCCTTCGCATTGTCGGTGGCACTCTTCATAGCCACCATCCGCGCGGAATGCTCGGAGGCTTTGGCGTCCAGCACCAACTGGTACACCTGGAAATGAATATAAGCAGGCAACAAGGCTGATAGCACCTCATCCCCGCTCGGTTCATAAATATACTGCAAATTTTCATCCGCCTGGATTGCGCTCTCTGAATGCTCTCCCGTACCCGCTTGCAACTTCTCCAGCTTGCCGATCGGCAATAGATCAGTCCTCTCAGGCTTCTGGACCAGTGTGTTGACAAAGCGGGTGTGAAAAATGCTTACACTATCAATTTTACCTTCCAAATACTGTTCAATCAGAAACTGACTGATCTGCTTAATCTTGTAACTCGAGGCATCATCCTTCACGTCAAAATCAGCCAATAACTCTCTCCCCATCCGAGCCACAAACTGCTTCCCCTTCTTTCCTGCAGTTACAAAAACCGTCTCCTTGGGTAAGGCTCCCACTTCCCTCAAAAGATTCGTATTCAACGCCCCGCACAGCCCCTTGTCCGTGCTGATGACCAGCGCACACGGCCTCCGAATCTCTCTCTTCTCCAAAAAAGGATGGGAGATGGAACCAACACGATTCGCAAGCGAGGAAAGAACTCGGTTCATCGCATCCGCGTAGGGTCGACCAGCCAACGCCGCTTGCTGCGCCTTGCGCATTTTCGATGCAGCCACCATCTGCATCGCCTTGGTAATCTGCGCGGTATTTTTTACCGAGCGGATTCGGCGTCGAATGTCCCGTGTACTGGCCATGGATCAATCCTTAGGAGGAAGGCTGACTCGCAACAAAGTCACTCAAGGCACTTTTTAGATCTGCCGCAATGGCATCGTCCACTGCCTTTTTCTGCCGAATCGCCGAGAGGATATTATCCTTACGGGTTGTCAGATATTCAGTCAGACGCGTCTGGAATGCTTTCACTTTGTCCACGGGCACAGAGTCAAAGTATCCATTCTGAATCGTCCAAAGAATTGCCACCTGCACCTCAACCAGCAGAGGTTGATACTGAGTCTGTTTAAACACCTCAACAATTCGGGCACCTCGATCCAATTTCGCCTTGGTCGCAGCGTCCAGATCACTTGAGAACTGGGCGAACGCGGCCAATTCGCGGAACTGAGCCAGTTCCAATTTGATCTTCCCCGCTACTTGCTTGATGGCCTTGATCTGCGCGGCCGATCCCACTCGGGAAACCGAAAGACCCACGCTGATCGCAGGACGTACGCCTTGATAGAACAGATCCGTCTCCAGATAGATCTGCCCGTCCGTGATCGAAATGACGTTCGTCGGAATGTAGGCCGATACGTCTCCCGCCTGCGTCTCGATGATCGGTAGCGCCGTCAACGAGCCCGCCCCTGCTTTCTCGCTTAACCGAGCGCTCCGTTCGAGCAACCTTGAGTGCAGATAAAACACGTCTCCAGGATATGCCTCGCGACCCGAAGGACGCCGCAAGACAAGTGAGACCTGACGATACGCGACCGCGTGCTTCGACAAATCGTCAAAAATAATCAAAGCATCCATACCGTTATCCATGAACCACTCACCCATTGCGCATCCGGCAAAGGGAGCTAGGTACTGGGAAGTCGCCGAATCAGAAGCATTTGCCGCAACCACAATGGTGTACTTCAAAGCGCCTGTTTCCTCGAGAACCGCCAGTGTCCGGGCCAAACTAGAATTTTTCTGACCTACTGCCACGTAGATCGAATAGACAGGACGGAAACTTTTATCCCCTAACTTTTCTGCCAGCTGATTAATGCGGGCCTGATTAATAATCGTATCAATCGCAACCGTGGTCTTTCCGGTCGAACGATCCCCGATGATCAACTCCCGTTGGCCTCTTCCAATCGGGATCATCGCGTCGATCGCGAGAATTCCGGTTTGAAGCGGTTGGTTGACTGATTGCCGCTTGATAATTCCAGGCGCAATTTTCTCAACAGGATACGACTCCTTGGAGGCAATGGGTCCCTTGCCGTCCAGCGGCGCTCCCAAAGCATCCACTACTCGACCCAATAAACCTTTTCCTACGGGAACCTGCAGAAGTTTTCCCGTGGCTTTGACCTCATCCCCCTCTTTCAAGTGGGTAAAGTCGCCAATGATAATGGCCCCTACCTCGGTCTCCTCCAAATTGAGGGCCAACCCCGTCACCCCACCCGGAAACTCGATCATTTCATTCAGAGCAACTCCCGAAAGACCCTCGATCTTGGCGACTCCGTCACCGATTTCACGGATCCGGCCCGTATGCTTCTTGGTCACTTCCGATTTTAGTTTCCCAATCTCGGCTTCGATTTCTGCGACGATTCCACTCATGTTCTAGCTCCTTACTTTCTGGCAGGGGTTAGGCCGACCGAGCGAGCGCCTCCAAGCGCCCGCGAATGGTCGCGTCCCAGACATCACTGCCCACGCGAATTCTTAAGCCGCCTAACACCTCTGGCCGAACCTCGACCTGCTGTGCTAGCGGTTTACCAAAATGTTTTTCTAAAACGGAGAAAACCGATTTTCCTCCGTCCTCCAACTTCACGGCGGACACCACCTCGTGGGTAGCTCGTCCCACCTCCAAGCGAACCAATTGCCCCAACCGCCCCAAAACCTGAAGGTAACCGCGGGGCTTCTTCTGTGCCAAAACTCCAATCACCTTCCGTAACCGCGCCTCATCCAATCCCTGTTCCGAATGGCAGATTCGAAAAAGGGTCTTGGCCTCAGATCTCGCAGCACGATTAATTTTCATTGGAAGACGTTAGGATTTATCCGGCGACCTGAGCCACGGCTTCTTTTCGCAGACGTTCCTCGTCCTGCGGTGTCAGCACACGGCCGACCACCTTTTCCGTGGTTCGGGCTACCAAACGACCCAACTCTTTACGCATCTCTGCTTCAAGTAGGGCCCGCTCCCGATCCATCGTTTCTTGGGCTTTTTTGACGAGCGTTTCGGCTTGGGCATGAGCCTCGGATAGCCGCTTGGCTCCTTGGATGTCAGCCGCAGCACGAGCCTCCGCCACCATCTTCTCGGAACGCGACTCCGCATCCCGAAGGATTTTTCGTCGTTGTTCTTCAGCTTCAGCCAGGCTTTGACGGCCTTTTTCAGCGCCTGCCAAACCTTCTTCGATCAGACGTTTGCGCTCTGCCAACATCGTAAGCACTGGCCGATAGGCAAAACGCCACAAGATCGCGAGAACGATGAGAAAGTTGATCGTCTGGGCAGTAAATTTTGCCCAATCGATCCCCAACTGCTCAGCGAGCTGGTGACCCGTTTCAACAAGGGAACTAGCCAACATGGCGGTTCTCCCGGTACCGGGTTATTTGTTGACGACGAAATAGACGAGAATCGCGAGACCCTCGGCAAACGCCATCCCTAGGAGACTGATGATCAACACAGGGTTGAAAGCCCCGGGATTCCGTCCGACCGCCTCGGCCGCACGTCCGCCGATCAGGCCGACGCCCAGCGCCGCACCCGCACCGACCAGCGCCACCGCTAACTGCATTCCGTTGAAGGTAACTTGTCCTGCTTCTGCCAGCATCATAGTTCGTGTCCCTTTCGTTGGACCCCCGATCTCCGTCTCCCCGACCCACACAGGTCGTTAGGAGCGGATTTCTAAAAGGTCCCTCTAGTGCCCGCCCTCCTCTTCAGAGTGCGAACAAAGTGTAGCCGTAAAAGCCACACAAAGCATGGTGAAGACGATTGCCTGCACGAGGCAAACAATCAGCTCCAGAAAATAGAACGGCACCGCCGCGATTCCAAAAGGTAGCATCTTTAACATCAGGGTCAGCACACTCTCCCCGCCATACACGTTTCCGTACAATCGCATGGATAAAGATACAGGCCGGATCAAAATGGAAATCAGTTCCACAATTCCAACGACAGCGAAAATAATCGTCATGGGCAGAAGGAGAAACCCACTAATTTTTCCCTTCACCCCAAAGATATGCTTCACCAACCCGAGCGGACCGTTGTACCAAACAGCCCAAAGGGTGCTCATGATAAAATAGATGACGGCCATCGATACCGTCAGATTCGCATCTGCCGTTGGAGGACGCAGAAAAGGACGCTCCACATGATCGACTGCAAAGGGCAATCCACCCGCCACGGCATGCCCATAACCAATGCTTCCAACTCCAGGCATCAAATCCACCAAATTGGAGATCGCGATAAAAATAAAGTAGGTCGCAATCAAGGGAAACGCCCAACCCACAACTTTCGGTTCCAGTAGTCCTGAAATCATTCCCCGAACCGCATCCACCACAGACTCCACAAAGTTCTGCGAACCCGTGGGGACCAGCGCCATCTTACGCGTGCCGATTCCCACAACCAAAAGGATGCCCAAAGCCACTCCCCATAAAGCCACCATGCTACTTGTCACGGGCAGAGGCCCAATTTGAAAAAAGGTTGTTGCAGCCGCAGGTACAGGAGCACCCCCAGCAGCCGACGCAAATGGTAAAATCCAGTACATTGTAAGCCCTTAAATAGAGCCAAATTCACCTCTCCTGCCAAGCCCATCCATACCAACACTCGTATTAGTCGCCAATAAGCGCCGTCTGTTAGTTTATCTAATACTAAAAGTTCCGCTGATCGGTTGTGTGTAAAATGGATTGATTTGCCTGCATAATATGCCTACATTGCATGCATGCATAAAAAGTTTAAAACACAGTACACCATTCGAGACATACCTGAGTCTACGGATAGTCGACTTCGGGAAACGGCTGCGATGGAAGAAATCAGTCTCAACCAAGCAGCGCTTCAGGCTCTCCAGCGTGGGCTAGGGACAGGCGATCACTCCGTTCGGTACCGATCCCTTCACTCCCTTCTTCATAAAAAAGATCAGGTGGATCACGCCTCTTGGAGATCCACTTTAGCCGAGATGGATCGCGTGAACCCCGAAGATTGGAAGTAGAGCGGTGCGACTGCTCATCGACAGTAATCGCTTTATCGATTTCTGCTCGGGTGATCCCGAGGTCGTCAGTCGTCTTGAATCAGCCGTTCAAGTAATCGTCCCGTTTGTCGTACTCGCAGAAATTCGAGTGGGATCACTACTTTTTAAACGAGGGTTGGATCAGGCCAGGGTTCTGACCGAATTCCTGCAGCAACCGGGGGTTCGCACGGTTCACTCGACGGATGTGACGACCCACCACTGCGCCGCACTCTACGTTTACCTGCGTAAGCAGGGCACACCGATACCCACCAATGATATCTGGATTGCCGCACTCGCCGTAGAGCATTCCCTCATCGTGTACACGCGGGACACCCACTTCGATCACCTGCCCCAAATTCCGAAGATACGATAAAAAGAAAACCGCCCCGTGACTATATAAGCCACGGGGCGGTTAAACTCTGGCGACGACCTACTCTCGCGTGCCCTATAGACGCACTACCATCGGCGATGTCGCGTTTCACTTCCGGGTTCGATATGGGACCGGGTGGGACCACGACTCTAAGGCCACCAGACCACTGTTCCTCTCAGGGAAATTTCCCCTACTGGAAAAGGCCGTCTGTCGGCTTTCGTCACTTTCGTTTTCAAAGAATTCCCGATGGGATTCCCTGATAACTGCGCAAAATAGAATCAACTTCTGCCGAGACGCTTGAAATAAATCAGCGACTCATTGCGAATCAAAAATACTCAGTGAATTGTCCGCCGGCGACCCGCTTCCCAGAGGAAGCGGACCGCATCGCGGAAAATCCTGAGATCAAGCCAATTGGGAAATTAGTATCGCTTAGCTAAACACGTTACCGTGCTTCCACTTGCGACCTATCAACGTGATTATCTACCACGTCCCTAATG
>JBIKTM010000065.1:0-2952 GCA_044348085.1 Methylacidiphilales bacterium
AAGCGCGCCCGAGGTTTCCCGGGCACCAGCAGCCCAACCCTCCGCTCTGGGGATACGAGGACGAATCCGATCCACTGGTGATGGCCCGAAAGATCGACGCGGCGGCCGATCATGGACTCGATGCTTTCATTTTCGATTGGTATTACTACAACGACGGGCCCTATCTCGAGGGGGCGCTGGACAGGGGATTCCTCCAAGCTGCCAACAACGACAGGATCCACTTCGCGATCATGTGGGCGAATCACGACTGGTATGATATTCAGGGCTACAACCCAGCTGATCCCTGCAAGCTCCTCTATCCGGGTTCAGTCAATAAAGCGACCTGGGAGAAGATCACTGACCGGATGGTGGAAACATATTTCGCGCACCCGAGCTATTGGAAGATCGAGGAGAAACCGTATTTTTCGATTTATGACATATCGGTTTTTCTGGAGAGCTTTGGCTCGGTCGAGAAAGCCCGGCTCGCGCTCGACCGTTTCCGGGAGAAGGTAGGGGCGGCGGGCCATCCAGGACTGCACCTTAATGCCATCCTGTGGGGCGAGCCGAACCTACCAGGCAGCCGGACGCCAACCGACTGGCCGCGGCTCTGCCGCGATCTCGCGCTCGACAGCCTGACCGGATACACGTGGGTCCACCACGGGGCGCTGAATGAGGACACGTTTCCCATCTCCGACTACAACTGGGGCCGTGACCGATACCTCGCGTTTCTTGATCATGCGCTGACCTATTATCCGTTACCCTATTTTCCCAACACGACTGTCCACTGGGACAATTCGCCGCGTGCCCACGCCGACGCCTCCTGGAACAAGCCTGCAGCCCATGTCGTGAATCCGGTAATGACCGGCAATACTCCTGCAGCCTTCAAGGAGGCGACACGCTTGATCGCAAACCGCCTTCTCGCCACCGCGAAACCTCAGCCCCATATCCTCACGGTCAACGCCTGGAACGAGTGGCCTGAGGGCAGTTGCTTGGAACCGAGCGAGAAATTCGGGCTTGGCTATCTGGAGGCCCTCCGAGATCTCTTTGGTCCGACCGCGTAAATTCTTGCACCTCCCCGCTGCCAAGTAACCTCCAGTAGCATTTGGGTCGGACATTCCACGGGGAGATTTTTTAGGTCTTCTGCCCGAACTTTAGGTCATGCTGATCGGGGTGCTTTATCAATTCCCCTCTGCAAGAGTGCCGCGGCGCTTTTCCAGCTCTTTGCGGATCGTCTGCGCACGGGCTTCGGTGATCGGATAGAAGCAGGTGAGGAGGATTGCGCCAGCGATGGTCACGGTTGGGAGGCCGACATCGAGCAGGCGCATCAGAAAGATTGTCCGCTCCGGCTGGGTGCCGCCGAGCGCGATATCAAAGCCTGTGGCATTAAGGATGAATCCCGAGAGAGTGAAGGCGAGCGTGGTGCCCAGCTTCATGATCCATGCGTAGATCGCCCCGAGGGTCGCCTCATTACGCATACCTGTCTCAAGCTCCAGTAGGTCGCAGACATCGGCCATCATGGAGGAGGTGAGGGTCCAAAGTGCGCAGAAGCCGAGCGCAAGGAACAGCGGCGGGATCAGAAACAGGTACGGATGCGCGGGCGAATAACACACCCACTTGAGCAGGCAACCGACCACCGAGCAGGCCAGGAAAAGCACCAGCGCCAGCTTTTTGCCCAGGCGCACGCCCGCCGCGCCCACGATGAAGACAAAAACCAGGCTACCCGCCTGCCAAGCCGTGCCCCCCCAGCCAAGGAGGATGGATGCTGTTTTTTCCGCGCCACCATAAATATAGTAAATGGCAATGTAGGGGGTCAGGCTCGTGATGCTAAAAATCCCCAGGCACATCAGCAGGACGACGGTGGCGAGGATGAGGAATGGCCGGTTTTGCAGCGTGCTCCTGATCTGGTGCATGACGGTGGGGGGCTTCTCTCGTTCTGTCTTCGACACCACTCGCTCATGGCATTTGAAGGCGGAGACCAGTGCGAGCGCGATCATGCAGATGCCCATGACAATACCGACCCATTTGGCCCCTTGAAGCGTGTCGGCAAACACTGGCATTTGCGTCGCTGCATACAGCCAAGGAATTGTCAGCAGCACAGCCGAGCACCAGAAGGAGTTGAACGCCATCAGGCGGGTGCGTTCGTCGTAATCTGGCGTGAGGGAAAATCCTAGGGCATTCCAGGGGATGCCAAAGAGGCTCGCAAACAGGAAAAAAATTATCGAGATGATGAGAAACCACCAGAAATAGGCGTTCCCAGACCAGCCGTGGGGCATCATCCACAGCAGCGCAAAGGTCAGCCCGGCCCCGATACCACCCACAACCATGAACGGCTTTCGGCGACCGTAGCGGGATTGGAAGTTATCCGAGATGCCGCCGATGACTGGATCGGCGAAGGCATCCAGGAATCGCGGGATGGAGAGCGCCAGCCCAACCATGGCGGGATTCACTCCGAGAGCGAGGGTGAGCACAAACTGCGCGAGGTTTCCCACGCTGTTGATCATCAGGTTGTAGGCCATACCGCCGCTGGCATAGCCGAACTTGATGCTAAGGGGCACACGGTCTGCTGGGACGGTGATATGTGCGCCGCGCGGGTGCTGTGGCTCCCCCGGTTGGATCATGACAGGGGAGTCCTTAAGAGAGTGTTAAAGCAGGCCATTGTATCCTTATGTTCCATGCCTCGATCTCGTCGAGGCATTTCTGCGCGTCGGGTTTGCAAGAGTGAAAAAAAAACAAGTGCGCGGCGGGGGCAACAGTCCCGCTACTTTTCACGATTACCTACGATCGTCCACAATTGCCCGTCCTTTACCTACAAAATGACCCTTCGAACCGATATTACGGAGTCTCTCCGACAGGCAGACTTTATGAAGGGCTAGAAGCCAAGAGTGGAAGCCTTGAGCGGGCAGTGTCCTGCGATATGTGGCGTGTCTAGGGAGCGATCGTAGGGGGCTCTTGCTCTTGGCAGAATGATCCTGC
>JBIKTM010000011.1:0-66538 GCA_044348085.1 Methylacidiphilales bacterium
ACTACAACACGGCTACAACCACAGTAAGTTTGACAGTCAATCCGGCTGGTACGACCTACAGCGGTTGGTTGAATGGGGCGGGTGCATCTGATGCGGCGTTCTTGGATTACGTCTTTGGGGCGGCGACTCCAGGTACGCTGGATCCGAGCCTGAGGCCAACGGTTGCGGTAACAGGTGGAAATCTGGTCCTGACCTACAACGTAAGGCAAGGAACGTCGGGGTTGACGGTGACTCCGAAGACAAGTGCTGATCTAGCTGCAGGCCCAAGCGGGTGGGTGACAGATGGTGTTACTGTCGACAATGTCGGGACTGCCACCACAGTGAACGGAGTGAGCGTTCAGCAGAAGACAGCCAGCGTTCCAGTCAGTGGAGCTAAGAAGTTCCTGAGAGTGGAAGCGGTCCAGGAGTAGTTGGTTTAGGATGTTGTTTCAAAGGGCCCCGAGGCGCAAGTCTCGGGGCCCTTTCGTTTTTGGGGAAAAATAGATTTCGTTCTAGCTTTAAACCTTAAGCTAGTACGGATGACCCCGACTTGTCGGGGTCATCCTAGGACGACCGGGACGGTCGTCCGTACCTAGGCTCGGGGTTCAAACGTCCGTGCCGGATTGTGGACGCAGAGGCCTGCTTTTGGACGCAGGGCCTGCTTTTGGACGCAGAGGCCTGCGTCCCTACAGAATGTTGAATGCTCTGGGGCCGGGATCGAATGCAGAGGCCTGCTTTTGGACCCAGAGCCTGCGTCCCTACAGAATGTTGAATGCTCTGGGGCCGGGATCGAATGCAGAGGCCTGCGCCCTACCTAGCGTTGCCCTCTGGGGTGGCTCTGCTAGAACTTCTTAATGCCATCCAAGTATAAGGTTTTTGTGACGGACGGGGTCTCCCCCAGCGGAGTGGATGTGCTGAAGGCGTGTCCACAGATCGAGGTGATTGAAAGTCCTACCCTGAAGGAGAAGGAGCTTCTCGAAAAGTTGAAGGGTTGCGATGCGCTTGTGGTGCGCAGCCAAACCCAGGTCAGCAAAGCAGTCTTGCAGGGGTGTCCAACCGTCAGGGCGGTGGGTCGGGCTGGAGTAGGGGTGGACAATGTGGATGTGGATGCGGCTACCGAAAAGGGTGTGGTGGTGATGAACACTCCTGCAGGAAACACAGTGAGTACGGCAGAGCAGGCGTTCACCCTGCTTTTGGGGCTAGCCCGGCATTTGCCCCAGGCTCATGCCTCGATGTCGGCAGGTCAGTGGGATCGGAAAAGTTTTCAGGGAACAGAGTTGAATGGGAAGACGCTGGGAATTTTGGGAATGGGTAGGATCGGG
Source organism: Methylacidiphilales bacterium (assembly GCA_044348085.1). GTDB lineage: Bacteria > Verrucomicrobiota > Verrucomicrobiia > Methylacidiphilales > Verrucolacustridaceae > Verrucolacustris. Next base: position 1,302 of record JBIKTM010000011.1, read on the forward strand.
GGAGAGGTGGCTCGAAGGGCGATCGCGTTTGGGATGCGAGTAATGGCATTCGATCCGTATCTGTCGGCGGGGAAGGCACGGAGTTTGCAGGTGGAACTGATCGATCGGGTGGAGGACCTGTTGCCACAGGTGGATTTCATCACGATGCATTTGCCGATGACGGATGAGACGAAGGGAATTTTGAGTGAGGAGCGGCTGAAACTTTGCCGCAAGGGGGTGAAGATTGTGAACTGCGCGAGAGGCGGGTTGGTGGGAGAGGCGGTGTTGTTAAAGGCGATTGAGGCGGGTCAGGTGGGTGGAGCCGCGCTGGACGTTTTTGAGGAAGAGCCGCTGACGGCGGATCATCCGCTAAGGAAGAACAAGAAGGTGATTTTAACTCCTCACTTGGGGGCATCGACCGCTGAGGCGCAGGAGAGTGTGGGGATCGAGATTGCCGAGGCAATCCGCGATTATCTAACCGAGGGTGCGGTGCGGAACGCGGTGAATATTCCGAGTGTGGATGCGAGGACGATGGCCAAGTTGCGGCCTCAGATTGAGTTCGGGTTTCGGTTGGGAAGATTGTTGTCGCAGATTGCGCCAAGTCGTTGCGATCGGTTGACGATCAGTTATGCGGGGAAAATTGGTGAGGAGGATACGACTCCGATCACGAGGAGTATTTTGAAGGGGTTTCTTTTTGGGGCGGGTGGGGGAGAGGTGAATGAGGTTAATGCGCCGAAGATGGCGGCGAATCTGGGGTTAAAGTTGAGTGAGACGAAGCAGGCAGAGCCTGGGGAGTATGCGGAGCTGATTTCCGTGAGGGCGGGTCAGGGTTCGAATGAGGCGGAGGTGAGCGGGACGTTCTTTGGTACGAGTCCCCGCATTGTCCGGATCAATGATCAGTGGATGGAGGCGCGGCCGGAGGGATTCCTTTTGTTGATGGAAAACAAGGATCGTCCAGGAATCGTGGGATGGATCGGGACCCTGCTTGGGAAACATAAGGTGAACATTGCCAGCATGACTCTCAGTCGCAGCGCGCCGGGATCGAAGGCGTTGAGCGTGTTAAATCTGGATTCGGCCCCTGGGGAAGAGGTTTTGAAAGAGATGCTTGCCGATAAGGATATTACCTCGGTAAAGGTGGTGAAGATTTAGGGGGGATAGGGGTTAAGGGGTTAAGGGGTTAAGGGGGCAGAACAAAAAAAGACTCAAAAGAGCGAATCCTTTTTGGATTTGGTCGGTTTAATCTTGTATGGAGGACTTTAAGATCTCGCTTCTTTGGGTTCGGGATCAACCAGTTATTTTGGACTACCATTTAGCTGCGCTTTATGAGGTAAAAACGAAGAGGCTGAATGAGCAGGTTCGGCGCAATCGGTTTCGCTTTCCTGAGGACTTTGTGTTTCGGCTCACGCCAATCGAGTGGGAGAAGGTGGTCGCAAATCGCGACCACCTATGCAAACCGTTCTACGCGAATATTTTGCCAATGGCTTTTACCGAGCAGGGGGCGTTGATGGCATCCACGGTATTGCATTCGTCAAAGGCCATTCAGATGAGCATTTATATTGTAAGGGCGTTTGTGAAGATGCGGATGGAGATGTCTGCAAACGAGATTATTTTGAGAAAGCTGGCTGAAATCGATCGAACTTTACTGATGCACGATGATGGCTTGAGGGATCTCTATGAAAAGTTGATGCCTTTGTTGGAGCCAAATGGAGAGCCTAAAAAGAGGAAGATTGGGTTTGGGAAGGAAAGGTTTTAGTAAGGCGACGAAGGGAATTGGCCCCCTAAGACCCGCCCCCGCCTATTGATCCCCTTAAACCTTCCCCGACCTTTGCGGTTTGCCCTCCGGGCGCGGTGGCTTGGGTGCTTTCGCACCCGCGCAATCAGGTTTCTCATTCCATGATGGATGGGATCTCTGCTTACGCAGTGGAATTGTTCGCCCTACCTAAGCAGGGTTATACACAGAGAGTTGTTAAGATATAAAATATTTACTTAAGTTCATGATAGGCAGCATTTTTATTGGGAATCTCACAATGTTCTTCCGAAGTTATTCGCATAGCGGTTAGGCGGTTGTTCAGGGCTATTGGGGGGAGTCTCGATCGTTTTTAAGATTCGGGATATCCTTGGGATATGAAGGGGGCGCTTTTCATAGGATTGATGGGGATATGGTCGGTCGCATTAGGCGAGGATAAGTACCCGAGCGGGATGACGATTTTGGAGACAGCAAATGGCGGGGAAATGCAGGTGGTGACGGGAAACAAAGCTGAGATGGATGTCGCTCGACAGCCGGCTTCCACTTTTAAGGTAGTGATAGCGTGGGCGGCGTTGGATCGGGGGTTGGTCCAAGATTTGGAGACTCCGTTGGAGGGGGCAGAGGGATTGGGGTTGAGGCAGTCGCTTCAGAAATCGATCAATCCGCCCTTTGCCATTTTAGCGGAAAAGTTGGGTGGGGAGGTTTTGGGAGAGTACGCGGAGCGGAGCGGTCTGATCGAGGGAAAGATTCCGAAGGGTTGGATGAAGGCAGGAGGTCAGGAGGCGGCCCATGCGGCAGATCTGAAAACAACCCTACGAAGGGAACATTCGATGGCACTCGCCTGGATGCGTGGCACCGCCCCTTGGGATGGAGAAGCAGGGAAAAAGTTACAGGATGCTCTGGTCTGGAAAGGGGAGAAGGTTCTCCTACGGGCGAAAACCGGCTCGTACGGGGGTTGTCTATGGATGACGGGATACGCAGCCGATAAGGCGGTGACTGTCTTTATGGAGGGGCCTGTCTCTCGGAGGCCTGAAATTCTCAAAGCTTTTTTCGGTCGGTGGGGAGTGGAACCTGCCACCCCGTAATTAAAAAGACCTCGTTAATAAGTTAGGGTTGGCACTTGTGGGATGCGTTCCGCTTCAGCACTTTAAGAGCTAGATGATTTCCCGCTATTCCCGTCCTGAAATGAGCGCAATTTGGTCGGAGGAGGCCAAACTGACACGCTGGTTGGAGATCGAGATTCTTGCGTGTGAGGGGATGGCGAATCGGCGGATCATTCCGCGTAAAGATGCCCGTACGATTCGGCGCAAAGCGAAGTTTAACCTACGGAAGGTTCATGAAAACGAAAAGAGGACGAAGCATGATGTTTTGGCTTTCTTGGAGGATGTGGCTTCGCACGTGGGTCCCGCAGGGCGATGGATTCATCAAGGGCTGACTTCCTCCGATATTCTCGACACCACGTTGGCGTGGCAGTTGCGGGATGCGGCCGATTTACTGATTGAGGGGATACGGAAGGTGAAGGCGGCGGCCGCTATGCGGGCACGCAAGCACCGAGGGATGTTGACGATTGGGCGGACGCACGGAATCCATGCAGAACCTACGAGCCACGGAATTCGCATGGCTCTTTTGCACGACGAGTTTTGCCGGGCGGAGGAGAGGTTGGTGGCGGCACGAGATGAGATTGCAGTGGGAAAACTTTCCGGTGCGGTGGGCACCTACGCCCACTTAGATCCTTCGATCGAAGCGTTTGTCTGTAAAAAATTAAAACTCAAACCCGGAGCGGCCACTCAGGTAGTGCCGCGGGATCGGCATGCAGCCTTTGCGTTGGCTCTCTCGCTGGTGGCGGCTAGTGCGGAGCGGTGGGCGACGGAGTTTCGGCATCTTCAGCGGACGGAGGTTGGGGAGGTTGAGGAGCCTTTTGCCAAGGGACAGAAGGGGAGTAGTGCGATGCCCCATAAACGGAATCCGGTGAACGGGGAGCGGATTTGTGGATTGGCGCGGATTGTGAGGGGTCATGCAGTGGCGGCGTTGGAGAATGTGGCGTTGTGGCACGAGCGGGATATTTCCCACAGCTCGGCAGAGCGGATTCTTTTTCCCGATGCCACGACCTTGTTGGATTTTATTTTGAATGATCTTGAGGGATTGGTGAGGGGACATAAGGCGGATGGGAAGAGAATGTTGGCGAATTTGGGATCTTCCCGCGGACTGTGGGCTTCCCAAGGGGCCCTGCTGGCGTTGACCCGAGCGGGATTGGCCAGGAGAGAGGCGTACGAAGCGGTGCAGAAGCATGCGATGGCGACCTGGTTGGAGGGTGGCGCGGATTTCACGACACGGCTGGAGTCGGACCCTGAGTTGGGGCGGAAGATTGGGAAGAAGGGATTGCGGGAGGCGTGCGATGCGTTGCGGCATCTTCGTCACGAGCGGCTGATTCATCGCAGGTGTGGATTAAAATAAGAAGTTTTATGAAAGCTGTTGTAACCGTGACACTGAAGCCATCGATTTTGGATCCGCAGGGGGAGGCGGTGGGGCACGCGATTCAAGCGATGGGAGTGAAGGGGGTGAAATCGGTCCGAATCGGAAAGCATATTGAGTTGGAGATTGAAGGGGAGGAGAAGGGGTTGAGGGCGAAGTTGGAGGAGATTTCCAAGGAGTTGCTGAGCAATCCTGTGATGGAGAATTTTCATTTGGATGTGCGGGCCGGCGGATGAGGTTTGCGGTCGTTCAATTTCCAGGATCGAACTGTGATCAGGACTGCGTGCACGCGTTGCAGGTCTTGGGGCAGGAGGCTCGGTTGGTGTGGCATCAGGAAACCAAGATTGATCCGAGTGAAGGGGTGATTCTGCCCGGGGGATTTTCGTATGGGGACTATTTGAGGTGTGGGGCGATTGCGAGATTTTCCCCAATCATGGGTGCGGTGAAAGCGGCGGCGGAGCGGGGTCAAGTGGTGGTGGGGATATGCAACGGATTCCAAATTTTGTGTGAGGCGGGATTGTTGCCTGGTGCATTGACCCGGAACGAGGGGTTGCACTTTCGGTGTGAGACGGCGCACGTGCGGGTGGAAACGCCTGCGTCACGATTCACGTCGTACTATGGGACGGGTGAGGTTTTGAAGATCCCGATTGCGCATGGGGAGGGGTGTTATCGAGCCAGTCCCGAGATTTTGCAGGAACTGGAAGCACAGCAGAGGGTGCTTTTCCGTTACTGCAATGCCGAAGGACAGGTGGTGGCTGAGGCAAATCCGAATGGGTCGAGTCACAACATCGCTGGGATTTGCAACGCAGGGAGAAATGTTTTGGGAATGATGCCACATCCCGAGCGGTGTTGTGAGATGGAGATGGGGGGGGTGGATGGACGGGGGATTTTGTTAGGGGCGGCAGGAGTATTGAAGCCGATATGAAGCCACAAGAGTTCGCCCTCAAGCTGGGATTGACGCTGGAGGAGTATGGAAAGATTGAAAAGGGTCTGGGACGGGAGCCGAATGAGAATGAGTTGGGAATGTTTTCGGTCATGTGGAGCGAGCACTGTTCGTACAAGAATACGCGCAGGGAGTTGAGGAAATTTCCGACGTCGGGCCCTGCGGTTTTGGTGAAGGCGGGGGAGGAGAATGCGGGGGTGGTGGATGCGGGGGATGGGTTGGCGTTGGCGTATAAGATCGAGTCGCACAATCATCCGAGTGCGGTGGAGCCGTTCCAAGGAGCGGCGACGGGAGTAGGAGGAATTTTGCGGGATATTTTCACGATGGGGGCGAGACCTGTGGCGTTTATGGATTCGTTGCGGTTTGGACGACCTGAGGCGAAGGGGGAGGCGGGAAAACGGACGCGGTCGCTGATCCACGGAGTGGTGGCAGGAATTTCCCACTATGGGAACTGTGTGGGGGTACCCACGGTGGGTGGGGAACTGGTGTTTGATCCCGCGTATGAGGGGAATCCGTTGGTGAATGTGTTTTGTTTGGGGACATTGCGGCACGATCAGATTCGGCGTGGGGCGGCGAAGGGAGTAGGGAATCCGGTTTTTTATGTAGGAGCGAAGACCGGGAGGGATGGATTGGCAGGGGCGGCGTTTGCGTCGAGGGATCTGACGGAGGAGAGCAAGGCGGATCGGCCTGCGGTGCAGGTGGGAGATCCTTTTGTGGGGAAGTTGCTGTTTGAGGCGTGTCTGGAGTTGTATGCGAGGCCGGATCTGGTGGTGGGGGTGCAGGATATGGGCGCAGCGGGTTTGACCTGTTCGACGTGTGAGACGGCGAGCCGAGGTGGTTCGGGAATCGAAATCGAACTGGATCGGGTTCCCCAGAGGGAGAAGGGAATGACGCCGTATGAGATCCTGCTTTCTGAATCGCAGGAGCGGATGTTGATCATCGTGCATAAGGGGAGGGAGAAGGAGTTGAAGGAGATTTTTGCGAAGTGGGGATTGGATGCGGCGGAGATCGGTTTTGTGACGGAGACGGGAAAGGTGGTGGTGAAAGAGTCTGGCAAAGTGGTTGCGGAGGTGCCTGCAAGATTACTGGCGGACGATGCGCCCGTGTATGAGAGAGAGGCGAAAGTTCCTGCGAAATTAGCGGAAAGGCAGAAACTGGATTTGAAGAAAACTTTGCCTGAAAAACCGAAGGTGAAGGAGAATCTACTGAAACTGGCGGCATCGCCGGCTACGGGATCGCGTCGATGGGTGTGGAACCAGTACGATCACATGGTGGGATTACGCACGGTAGTGAGGCCGGGTGGGGATGCGGCGGTTTTGCGGATTGAGAAACCTGGAGGGGGTTGGGTGCATGTCGCGATGACGTTGGATGGGAATGGGCGCTGGTGTGCGCAGGATCCGCGGGAAGGTTCGAAGGCGTTGGTGGCGGAGGCGTGTAGGAATTTAGCGTGTGCGGGGGCGGTGCCGCTGGGGTTAACGGATAATTTGAATTATGGGAACCCGCATGATCCGGAAATTTTCTGGCAATTGCGAGAAGGGGTAGAGGGAATGGCAGAGGCGTGCCGGTTTTTTGATCTGCCTGTTACGGGAGGCAATGTGAGTCTTTATAATCAGTCGCCGTCAGGACCGATTCATCCGACACCGGTGGTGGGGGTGGTGGGGAAGGTGGAGGAGGGGGTGAGATTGGTGCCTGGGGTTTTTGGGACGGGTGGGGGCGTGATTCTTATGGTGGGAACTGACGAGTCGGGAGGGTTGGGGGCGTCGCTTTATCTGCAGGAGATTCATGGGATCTTGGCGGGAAAGTTGGGGAAGGTGGATTTGGGGCAGGAGAAGAAACTGCATGGGTTGATGCGGGGAGTGCTGAAGTTGGCCGGGGTGAGGGCGGTACATGATGTGGGTGAGGGCGGGATTTTGTGGGCGTTAGCGGAGATGTGTTTTGGGGAGGGCTCGGCGGGAGCGGAGGTTGCGATTCCATGTGGCAAGGGGGAGAGGGTGGAGGAGGCGCTTTTTGGGGAGGGTGGGGGGCGGATTTTGCTGGAGGTGGACGAAGAGGGGGTGACGAGAGTTGAGGAGTTAGCCAAGGAGGCAGGATTAGGGTGTTATCGGATCGGAAAAAGTGGCGGGGCGAATTTACAGATTTCATGTGGGGCCGTACGGGAGGAGTGGAATGTGCAAGTTTTATGCAAACTTTACCAAGAGGCACTGCCTCAGGCGTTGGTGGGTTGAGAGAAATCTCCCGCTTCTCAAAGGTGCTAGATCGGAGTAGAAAGGTATCTTGAAGACTCCACATTTTCCAACTCACGAGTGTGGTGTCTTTGCAGTGTATAACCATCCGAATGCGGCTGAGCTGACTTACTATGGGCTTTATGCCCTTCAACATCGGGGGCAAGAGAGTGCGGGAATTGTCACAGCCAAAGACGATGGAAAGGCATTTGCGATCAAGCGTGGGATGGGTTTGGTGGGTCAGATTTTTAAAGAGAACGATTTAAAGGAGTTAACGGGTACGCGGGCGATCGGGCATGTGCGATATTCGACAACAGGTTCGAGCACGATCAAAAATGCACAGCCGTTGACGGTTGAGACGGGCCGTGGGCAGATTGCGATCGCTCATAATGGCAATTTGGTGAATGCGGGAAAGTTGAGGGATGAACTGGAGGCAGGGGGATCGATTTTCCAAACGACGACGGATAGTGAGATTATTTTGCATCTGATTTCCCGTCCCAATCCTGCGATTGGTGGTGGGGCCCTGGCCCAAGCCCTTTCCCGTGTGCATGGGGCGTACTCCCTTGTTTTGATGGGGGAGAATGAGGTGATTGCAGCGCGAGATCCTTTCGGATTTCGGCCACTGGTGATTGGAAAGTTGGAAGACGCGATCATTTTTGCAAGTGAGACGTGTGCTTTGGATCTAGTGGGAGCCGAATTTGTTCGGGATGTGGAGCCTGGAGAAATTGTCGTGGCGGATGAGTCGGGCCTCCGCTCCTTTAAGCCTCATGCGGAGACGGCGCGGGAGGCTCTTTGTATTTTCGAGTTCGTTTATTTTGCACGGCCTGACAGTCAGATCAGTGGACGTAATATCAGTCATGCGCGTACGCGGATGGGGAGAGAGTTGGCGCGGTTGCATCCTGTGGATGCGGACATTGTGGTGCCGGTTCCTGACTCGGGGACGTATGCGGCTTTGGGGTATTCGGAACAGGCTGGGATTCCGTTGGATCAGGCGTTTGTCAGGAATCACTACATTGGGAGATCGTTTCTGCAACCAACCCAGTTGATTCGGGATTTTAATGTTCGGGTGAAACTGAATCTGATTCGTACGGCGGTGCAGGGAAAGCGAGTGGTGGTGGTGGATGATTCGATTGTGCGGGGAACGACGGCACGGGCGAGGGTGACCAACTTGAGAGAAGCAGGTGCGAAGGAGGTGCATATCCGGGTGAGCTGTCCGCCGCACCGTTTTTCGTGTCACTACGGAATCGATTTTCCGGATCCCAAGGATCTTTTGGCGAATCGGATGACGAGGGCGGAGATCACTAAATATCTGGGAGCCGATTCGCTGGGTTATCTGGATGTGGACGGGATGGTGCGTGCGTGCGGAATTCCCGCCAAGAAGTTCTGTATGGCCTGTTTCACGGGGGATTATCCGGTGGCTTTTGCTCCGGAGGATAACAACAAGGAGATTTTAGAGCAGAGGAGAGAGCGTGGCGTGTCCCTTGTGCCGGAGGAGGAAAGCCGGCAGAAGTTCCTGCTCTGATCGGAATGGGACGAGACGCATATGCACGGGCGGGGGTAGACATTACCCTGGGCAACCGGGTGAAATCCGGAATCGGAGCCATGGTTCGCTCCACTCAGCGTCCTGGAGTGATTGGGGGGATTGGGGGTTTTGGCGGATGTTTTGACGGAAAGATACGGGGGTATCGTCATCCTGTGTTGGTGGCGAGTATTGATGGGGTGGGAACGAAGCTGAAGGTGGCGCAGGAGGTGGGGAAACACGGGACGATCGGGGAGGATCTAGTGAATCACTGTGTGAACGACATTGCGGCGTTGGGGGCGGAGCCTCTTTTCTTTTTAGATTATATTGGAATGGGAAAATTGAGTCCGAAGGTGTTTCGTCAAATCTTGAAGGGATTGGTGAGGGGTTGTCGTCGTTCGGGGTGTGCGCTGTTGGGCGGTGAGACGGCACAGATGCCTGGAATTTATCAGGGGGAAGATTATGACTTGGTGGGATCGATTGTGGGAGTGGTGGAGAAGGGGAAGGGGACGGATGGCCGGTCGATTCGGGCGGGGGATGTGATTTTGGGTTTACCCACGAATGGACTGCAGACAAACGGATACACCTTGGCGCGGGATATTTTGTTTAAGAAAGCAAAGTTGCGGGTGAAGGGAAATTTGCCTGGGACCTCGCTGAAGTTGGAAAAGCTCTTGCTGGCGGTGCATCCAAACTATCGGCCTGCCCTTTTGAGGATTGGAAAGAAGGTGAAAATTAAGGGGGCGGCCCATATTACGGGAGGTGGGTTGATTGATAACCCACCAAGGATTTTTCCGAAAGGGCTAGGAGCAGAAATTCAGCTTGGGAGCTGGCCCGTGCCGCCACTTTTTCGATATCTGGAGACCAAGGGCAGGTTGGGGAAGGTCGAAGCGTATCGAACCTTCAATATGGGGATCGGGATGATTGTTGTGGTGGCGAAAGGGGATGTGGCCAAGGTCAAAAAAGTAGTTCGATGTTATGAGATTGGAAGAATGGTGCGGGGAGATGGGAAGGTTCGGTTGATCGGATGAGCGAGGGAATTCGCCGGGCCCTACTTTCGGTTTCGGACAAGACGGGGCTGTTGGAGTTCGCCAAATTCTTGGCGGGAAAAGGGGTGGAGCTGATTTCGACTGGGGGAACGGCTAAAGCTTTGCGGGACGCAGGGGTGAAGGTGATGGAGTTGAGCGACTACACCGGTTTTCCAGAAATGATGGATGGAAGGGTAAAGACCTTACACCCCAAGGTGCATGGGGGTTTACTGCAAAGGAGAGATTTGGCCTCGCACAAGGAGCAGGCATCCAAGCATAACATTCCGACGATTGATCTGGTGGTCGTAAATCTTTATCCGTTCGAGCAAACCGTTGCCCGGGCGGATTGCACGCCGGAGCAGGCGATCGAAAATATCGATATCGGTGGACCGAGCATGTTGCGGAGCGCGGCGAAGAATCACGAGGCGGTGACGGTGGTGACCGATCCATCCGATTACGGGCTGGTTCAACAAGAAATGGAAGCAACGGGGGATACGACTTTGGGGACACGGAGAAAGCTGGCCGCGAAAGTCTTCCGGCATACGTCGCATTACGACCATCTGATCGGTGCGTATCTGACGCGGCATTCGGAAAAAGAGCAACCGGTTTTGCAGGAGACGACGGGTATCGTTCGGCGCCGGGCCCAATCTTTGAGATATGGGGAGAATCCGCACCAAAAAGCATCTCTGTACGGGTCATTTTTGGAATCTTTCAAACAGCTCCACGGGAAGGAGCTTTCCTATAACAATGTTTTGGATCTGAGTGCGGCGGCGGGGTTGATTGTCGAATTTCCAAAAGCTCCGCCGACTTTGGCGATTTTGAAGCATACCAATCCGTGTGGAGTGGGATCGGGGGAGAAGCTTTTGGAGGCTTGGGAAAAGGCGTACGCGACTGATCGGCAGGCACCGTTTGGAGGAATCATTGTGGCGAATCGTCCGATTGATACCGAAACCGCGCAGGCAATCGCGGAGATCTTTAGTGAGGTGATTCTGGCTCCTTCGTTTGAGAGTGGGGCCTTGAAGATCTTACAGGCTAAAAAGAATCTGCGACTGATCGAGAATCATGAGACTTCGACAGGCGGCTACGATTTTCGAAGCGTTCGTGGGAACGGCTTACTGGTGCAAGAGAGTGATGGGGCAGGGGATGATGAAACATCTTGGAAAGTGGTTACAAAAAGGAAGCCGACCGAGGCGGAAATGAAGGCGATGCGTTTTGGTTGGAAGGTGGTGCGGCATGTGAAGTCGAATGCGATTGTGTATGCGGGACAGGATCGGACGCTGGGGATCGGGGCGGGTCAGATGTCGCGTGTGGATTCCTCGCGGATTGCGGTATGGAAGGCGGGAGAAGCTAAGCTTTCCTTGAAGGGAAGCGCTGTGGCGTCAGATGCTTTTTTCCCGTTTCCGGATGGATTGGAGGCTGCGGCGGCTGCAGGTGCGACAGCGGCGATTCAACCTGGCGGAAGTGTGAAGGACCCTGAGGTAATTGCGGTAGCGGATCGATTAGGGGTAGCGATGATCTTTACGGGACGCCGGCACTTCCGGCATTAACGCCAAGAGAGAAGTCGGGAGCCGTTGGGCTGTGGGGTGAGGGTAAGATCCAAAGTTTTTTTCGGCCATTCGCCAGGATAGCGTTCAGGCCATTCGACGGCCACGAGTCCTGAAGTGATGAGGCAGTCAGGCCAACCGAGGGAGTCCCAGTCGCGAGCGTTTTCAAGACGGTATAGGTCCCAGTGTTCGAGAGGAAGTTGTCCCCCGAGAAGAGGTTGGCACAAGGTGAACGTGGGACTGGGGATATCTCCTGTGACGCCTAGCGCTTGGGCAAGACCGCGGACCCATTCGGATTTTCCAGCGCCAAGGGGGCCGTGAAGGCGAAGAATCGTGCCTGGTTGGAGACGAGAAAGGTGACGAGCGGCGTGGGCGCGAGTGGCGGCGGCATCCGCACAGATTTCATCGGGAGAAAATTTAGCGGAGGTGGTCATAGCCGCGAAGGGGAAGGCCGCCCGTGTGGTAGCCTTGCGTTTGGGTTAGGCAGGTGCCGATGGGAGTGAGTGGAGTGGAAAAGGGCCATTGGCGCAGGAGGGCCGAGATGCGTTTTTTTGGAACAGAAAAGAGGAGTTCATAATCTTCCCCTTGTGTGAATGCAAGACGGGGTGTGGCGCGGGGGGAGAGGGGAATTTGATTGGGGTGTATGGTGAATCCGATGCGGGAGGAGCGGGCAAGGCGGGGAAGGTCGGCTCCCAGTCCATCGCTAAGATCGAGCATAGCGGAGGGGAATTTGTGGCGAACGAGCCACTGGCCTTCGGCGAGGCGTGGGGTGAAGGAGAGATGGTGATGAGGCCAAGACCCACCCAATTTTCCTGTCACAAAAAGGATGTCGCCCGGTTTGGCGCCTGAGCGGGAGGGGGATGTTTTTTGTGGGACGGTCCCTAGGAGAGAGATGGAAAGGAGAAGTTGCCGAGTGCGGACGGTTTCCCCACCGACGATGGGTAGATGAAACTTTTTCGCGAGACGGGAGAGACCTTGATAAGCCTGACGGATACGGCGGGCGGAACGGGGGTTGGGGCAACCTATGGTGATGAGTGCGGCACGGGGAGTGGCGCCAGCGGCGGCAAAGTCGCTGAGTCCACGGGCGAGTGCTTTTCGACCTGCGAGGGGGGCTGGGGTGGAGCGGGTGAAGTGAACGCCTTCGACCACGGCATCGGTTTTGAGGACGAGATCGAGATTTTTAGGAAAGGAAGAGAGAACTGCACAGTCGTGACCTAGAGAGTGGCGGATTCCTGCGGAGGGTTGGCGACCCAGAGCGGCGATCCAGTGGCGGACCCAAAGATCTTCAGAGGAGAGGGGAAGTTTTTTCATGGGAGGGGTGGGCGTGCGAGAAGAATGATGATACACGTGTTCGCGTTAAAAAGAGAGTGGACGAGGATGGAGGGGATGAGGCTTTGGGTTGTGCGAAAGATTCCTGCAAGTGCGACTCCGAAGAAGGTGAGGGGGATAAGAGTCGGGGTGTGAAGGTGGACAGCTCCAAAGGCGAGGGCGGAAAGCCACTGGGCCTGGGAGATGGGAAGCCGGTGTGCAAGCCACGGGAAGAGAGTGCCGCGAAAGAAGACCTCCTCCCATATGGGGGCGATGATCAGAGCATAGGTAAGAAAGGGGAGCAGGGTTTTAGTATCTCGGGCTTCTAAGAATCGGGTCATCGCGGGTTGGGGTTCGAGGGGAAGGCCGAGAAGGAGAAAGAGGCCGGAGCTGAGGAGGAGAAGAAAAAGAATCGGGAGAAAAAGGGTAAGAATAGTTCGGAGTGCCAGAGTGAGGTCTTGGATGGGGGCTGGACGATGAAGTCCCCAAAAAGAGACGGGTTTTTGACGAGATAGGGTGAGAAGAAAGAAGGCGACAACGATTGCGGTTCCTGGAAGGAGCGGCGGGTAGAAGTATGCGGTCATAGGGATGACAGAAATGCCGCAGAGAAAGGGGGGCAGGGGAATCTGAAGGGTGGGTGGGTTGGCAGAGGAGGGAGGTTGGAAGAGTTGGCGTAGGCGGGATGCGCCGCCAAAGAATAGAAAACCGAAGGCTAATGTGAGCAGAAGACTGCCATACAGGATGGCGGAGATTGGAGGAGACCAGGGAGTCATTTGAGGAGTTTAGAGGGTTGGGGGGTGGAGGGGTAAAGATTCAATCCCAAAGGCTGTGGAATGGTGGATTGAGGCGGGGAAGAGATCTGGGCATGATTCACTTAAATGGATAAGTTGCGCCCTTATCAACGTTTTCATCGAACCCAATTGATCCTGCGGGATGAATTGGCTGTTGATCGGACAATTTTAGCCAACGAGCGGACGTTGCTGTCTTATGTTCGGCTCTCCATTACCCTCATTATTGCGGGGATTTCGATTGTGCACTTTGCGATGGAGAAGTGGTTTGAAACTGTGGGCTTTCTTTGCGTTCCCATTGGAATCGGGGCTGGAATTTACGGGTGGATTCGGTACCGAAAGATGGCTGAAGAGATCATGGAGCTGAGAAAACCCGAGGCCCGGAAAACGAAGAGGTAGATTCAGTCCTGATGAAACATTCAATCGCACTAAAGATTTTTGCATTGGCCGTGGGAATCATTGGGTTGACGGTGGTGGTAGCGATTCTGACTAACATTGAAGTGATTGGCATGGGGGGTGACGTGGCGACAGTCGCCAGAAAAACGATTCCGTTGGCAAGCAGGGCGGCGGATTTGAATGAGGCGGGTCTGTTTCGTCGGGTGGCCTTTGAGCGGTTGTATCGTGAGTACGCAGAGCCTCAGCCTGACCAGGAAACCATCAAGCAGGCGACCGAGAACTTCGAAAAAAATACCACTCGAGTTTATGAGTTGAGCGCCGAGATTCGGGACGACTTGAAAGTATTGCCGGATGACCCTCAAGAAAGGGAATTGGCGGCGCAGGCACGGGAGTTGGTGGGTCAGATCGAAAGCAGGTTTTCGTCGACCACGGATATAGCTCGCTCAACTTTACAGGCTCGAAAGGCGGGGGATCGGGCAAAGGCGAAAGAGCTTCTGGAGTTTACCTTCAAAGGGCAGATAGAACTTCGGGATTTGCGCACTAAGCTGCAAAGTGTGACAGCTCAGATGGCAGAGGTTTCTGCTGTGAGTGCAGAAAATAGAAAAAACAGAGTGTTGATCAGCAGTTCTGCCACAACTTTACTCGCGGTGATTTTGGGTTTGGGTGCGGCGTGGATGATTTCACGGAATATGGCCAAACCGGTGTTAGATCTTCTCGTGAGCACCCGACGTGTTCAGAGCGGGGATCTCTCGGCTCATACCGGGAAACTTCCAGAGGATGAGATTGGGCAGTTGGGAGAAAACTTTAATTTGATGGTGGGGGAACTTCGCAGAAAGGCAGACCTGCAAAAGGCGATTGGTTCCTATATTGATCCGCGGATTGTGGAGAAGGTGATTTTACCGGGTCGGCCTGAAGATGTGATGGGGCAAAAAAGGTTGATGACGGTTCTTTTCACGGATTTGGTGGGTTTCACCACGTTGGGGGAGAATCTGACCGCGGGGGGGTTGGTTCACGTGATCAACCGCTATTTCACACTGATGTCGGAGTGTGTTCAGAAAGAGCGTGGGATCATCGATAAGTTTATCGGAGATGCAATCATGGCGTACTGGGGGCCGCCTTTTATTGCGGAGGAGGAGCAGGGATTGGCGGCGTGCCGTGCTGCGTTAGCCCAGGTGGAAGCTTTGGCGCGTTTTCGTGCTGAACTACCTGATCTGATGGGAATGAGAAAAAATCTTCCTTTCATCAATTTGCGGATAGGAATGGCGACGGGAGAGGTGGTGGTGGGAAATATCGGAAGTGACACAGCCCGAAGCTACACGGTGATGGGAGATACGGTTAATTTAGCCTCTCGATTGGAGTCAGCGAATACGCTGTATGGTACGAGGATTCTTATTTCGGAGGGGACGCGCCGAATGGTCGAGCGGGGAATGGAGACTCGGGAGGTGGATTTGATTGCGGTGAAAGGAAAGAGCGATCCCGTGGGGGTTTATGAACTGCTTGCAGAGCAAGGAAAACTGAAGCCTGAGGTGCAAGATAAACAAGGGCGGTCTGAGCAAGCTTTGGGGGCATACCGACGTCAGGATTGGCCTGTGGCTGAGGGATTGTTTCGAGAAATGGTGGAAAAGTATGCGGATGGTCCTGCTAAAACGTTCTTAGAACGAATACCCTTTTTGAAGAAAAATCCGCCAGGTCCAGGTTGGGACGGGGTTTGGCGGATGACGGAAAAGTAGGGGTTAGGCTTTTGACCGCGCGTCGAGGTCGACCCAGTGATTTCCGTCAGCCTTGAGCATATGTTCGGCCTCGATGGGGCCCCAAGATCCTGTGCGATAGAGTGACATGGGATTTTCCTGCCATCCGTTGCGAACGGCGTCGACGATTCTCCATGCCTCGAGCACCTCGTCGTCCCGTGTGAAGAGGGTGGAGTCACCGAAAATAGCATCCCCGAGAAGACGTTCGTAAGCTTCGGGGGAGTAGGAACCGAATTCGCTGGCGTAACAGAACTCCATATCGACCGGCTGAACGGTGCTGCGTCCGGGGCGTTTCGCATTGAAGCAGAGGTGTACGCCCTCGTCGGGTTGGAGGCGGATATGCATCGCATTGCGGCTGAGGAGGTCGCCGAATTCCGCGCGGAAAAGTGCGGCGGGAGGCCGACGAAATACGATGACAATTTCCGAGGCGCGAGTGGTGAGGGCTTTTCCAGTGCGAAGATAGAAGGGAACACCCGACCAGCGCCAGTTATCGATTTGAATTTTGAGGGCGGCGTAGGTTTCAGTGGAGGAGTTTGGATTCACACGATCCGTCTGGCGATATCCCTCGTACTGGGCCCGAACCGTGCTGGCACGGATAGTTTCCATTTTTGGGGTGGTGATAGAGCGGAGAACTTTGACTTTTTCGTCGTGGATAGATTGGGAGGTTAGGTTTGCAGGTGGTTCCATGGCCGTGATGGAGAGAAGCTGCATCATGTGGTTTTGAACCATGTCTCGCATGGCTCCGACCTCGTCATAGAAAGCGCCCCGGGTGCCAACTCCCTCTTGTTCCGCAACGGTGATCTGGACGTTGTCGATCAGGTTGCTGTTCCAGATGGGTTCCCAGATTGAGTTGGCGAAGCGGAAATAGAGAAGATTTTGGACTGTTTCCTTGCCGAGGTAGTGATCGATACGGAAGAGGTTGGATTCATCCAGGCAGGATTGTAGGTCGGAGACGAGTTGCCGGGCGGAGGTGAGATCGTGACCAAAAGGTTTTTCTACTACCACGCGGGCGGGAAGTGCAGGGCTGACGAGGCCGGCTTTTGCAAGCTGTTGGACGACGGTGGCAAAGTAGTCAGGCGCTGTAGCGAGATAGAAGATGTGTTGGGTCAGGCCACGGGTTTTGGCCAACTCTTCGAGCGTTTTTTTGAGTTCTAGGTAGGCTTTGGGGTCGTCAAAATTACCGGCGTGGTAGGAAAGTTTTGGGGTGAAGTCTTTCCAATCTTGGGCAGAAACGGGGCGCAGACGGGAAAACTTATCCAGACCTTCCTTCATTTCCTTCCGGAATTCATCATTCGTCTTGGGACGTCGAGCAAAGCCGATGATCGAGTAATCGGAGGGAAGAGCGCCTTCGTGTTGGAGGCCGAAGATGGCGGGGACGAGTTTGCGGGTGGTGAGGTCTCCGCTGGCACCAAAGATGACCATGACGAATGGGGGGAGGACCCGATCCGGTTTTGGGGTAGGGCCAGAGGTGCTCTTTTTGGGAGACGGGACGAGTGAGGGGGCGGCAGCGGGGCTCATGGTTGGGTACAATGGTAGATTTCGATTGTTCCGCGGTCACTACGAACCTTAGCCGCGGGAAAGGTGGCTTTGAGGTCGTCTTGGGCAAGGGCACGGATGTAGGGATCTTTGGAGGGGCCACGGGTCACGAACCAGATCGCCCGCGCGTAGCGGAGAAGGGTGTAGGTGGAGGTGACGCGCCAGACGCCGAGTTTGGGAACGAAGTTGGGTGCGATCAGGAGTTTTTCCTCTTTGAGAGCAGCGGTTTCGGGAAAGAGAGAGGAGGTGTGACCGTCGTCACCGATTCCGAGGAGGATGAGATCGAAGCGGGGTGGATCGCCCAGGTCGTTGCGGATCTGCTTCTCGTAGGCGCGAGCACCAATTTCAGCAGTGCCGATTTCGCTATGGACGCGTTCGATATGAACTCCTGTGCCTTGGAAGGCTTCGTGGACCATACGGTAGTTGCTGTCTTTATGATCCGGGGTGACCCACCGTTCGTCGCCCAGGTAGAGGCGGGTGGCGGACCAGGGCCATTTGAGGCTGGCGAGGCGTTGATAGAGGGCTTTCGGAGTGGAGCCGCCAGAAAGGGAAACGTGGAAGGTCCCACGGGCTTGAAGGGCAGGACCGCCCAAGGCTTCCCAACCGGCTACCATGGCATCAAGCCAAGGGGTAGGTTCCGTGAATTCGTGCAAAAGCATAATGAAAAATAGTGCCAAAATTTTGCTCAAAAGCGATGAGCAATTCTTAGGTTGAGGCTGGCAGTTTCCATGGAATTGGGTAGGCAGAGTGGGTGAAGACTCGGTTAGACCATCTGGATTTAGACAAACAGATTGAGGAGAAGTCAGAATATCGGGAGAAGTTGCGGGGACTTCAGCTCAAGCTTTTGCATGCGCAACGGTTGTTACAGGACAGTGCCA
The DNA here is from genome assembly GCA_044348085.1 of Methylacidiphilales bacterium. GTDB lineage: Bacteria > Verrucomicrobiota > Verrucomicrobiia > Methylacidiphilales > Verrucolacustridaceae > Verrucolacustris. The sequence continues at coordinate 19,407 of JBIKTM010000011.1, forward strand.
AGAGTTTGATCTTGGTTTTCGAGGGTCCAGACGCGGCGGGAAAAGGGGGCGTGATCAAAAGGTTGACGGAGCGGTTGGATCCACGGTTGGTGAGAGTGTGGTCGGTGGTAAAGCCAACGGAGGAGGAGAAGGCGCACCATTATCTGTGGCGTTTTTGGGGCAAGCTTCCTGTGATGGGGCATACGGCGATCTTTGATCGAAGTTGGTATGGGCGTGTGTTGGTCGAGAGGGTGGAGGGATTTGCTAAGAAGGAGGAATGGAAGAGGGGTTATCGTGAGATTTTAGATTTTGAGAAAACGCTGGTGGATGGAGGAGCGATCTTGATGAAGTTTTTTGTGCACATCACAAAGTCGGAGCAGCTGCGCCGATTTGAGAGGCGGGCGGCGGATCCGTACAAGCATTGGAAGATCAGTGAGGAGGATTGGAGGAATCGTAGAAAATGGAATGAGCATATTTTGGCGGCCGAGGAGATGTTCGTAAGGACGAACTCTCGATTTGCTCCCTGGAATTTGATTGAGGGAAATTACAAGTGGTATGCTCGGGTTAAGATCATGAAGCTTTTGGTGAAGAGGATGGAGCAGGAGTTTGGCACTTTGTGAAGGCAGGGGCAGAGGTTGAGAGGGAATTTACCGTTTACTTCTTTGATACGGATGCGGGTGGGGTGGTACATAATTTAACCTATTTGCGCTGGATTGAGGCGGTACGGACGGATTTGGCGGAGGCTCTCGGCTGGGGAATTGGGGAGATGGTTGGTGGGGTGCATGGGTGTCCTGTGTTGACGAAGACGGAGGTGGAGTATGTGAAGCCAGCTAAGCTGGGGGATCGGGTGCGGGTTGTGTCGCGTTTAGGTCAGGTAGGAAAAGTTCGTTTTACAGTTGAATCTGAGGTGCAGGGTGCGGAGGGGCAGCTATTTTGTCGGGCGAAGCAGGAGTTGGTATCCGTGGATTTGAAGACAGGCAAAGCCAAGGCTTTGCGTGAGGATTGGCGGAAGAAGCACGGGTAGTTTGGGGCGGGGTGGTTACGGGCTTGAGGGGTAGGAGAGGTGTGGCAGAATTCAAGATTATGAAGTCAAAGAAATCTGGATTGAAAGTCCGTCGTTGGTCGGGGCCGTTGGTGGATGGAATGGAGCGGGCTCCCAGCCGGGCGATGTTGCATGCAGTGGGATTTGAGCAGGAAGATTTTTCCAAACCGCAAGTCGGGATTGCGTCGACTTGGAGTCAGGTGACACCGTGCAACTCGCATATTGATGAGTTGGCGCGGGAGGCGGCGGCTGGGGCGAATGAGGCGGGCGGAAAGGCAGTGATTTTTAATACGATTACCATTTCGGATGGAATTTCGATGGGGTCGGAAGGGATGAAGTATTCGCTGGTTTCGCGGGAGGTGATTGCGGACTCGATCGAAACGGTGGTGGGGTGTCAGGGGTTCGACGCCTTAGTGGCGTTGGGTGGGTGTGACAAGAATATGCCAGGGTGTGTCATCGCGATGTTGCGGCTGAATCGACCTGCAGTGTTTGTTTATGGGGGAACAATTTTGCCCGGGTGTTTAGGTAAGAAGGATCTGGATATTGTGAGCGTGTTTGAGGCTGTGGGACAGAGGGCGAAGGGATCCATCACGGATGCGCAGTTGGGAGAGATTGAGGAGTGTGCGATTCCGGGCCCGGGATCGTGCGGAGGAATGTACACGGCCAACACGATGGCGTGTGCGATCGAGGCGATGGGGTTGAGTTTGCCCAATAGTTCTGCGATGGCTGCGGTTTCACCCAATAAAAAGTTGGATGCCAGGGAGGCAGGCAAGGCAGCGATGGCCTTGGCGTTAAGAGGAATTTGCCCGAGAGATATTTTGACGAGAAAAGCGATGGAGAACGCCATTGTGGTGATTACGGCGTTGGGGGGGTCGACGAATGCCGTGTTGCACTTTTTAGCGATTGCATGGGCGGCAGGGGTGAAATTGGAGATTGAGGATATCCAGAAAATTGGGCAACGGGTGCCGGTATTGGCAGATCTGAAGCCGAGCGGAAAGTTTGTGATGGCGGAGTTGGTGAGGATTGGAGGGTTGCTGCCATTGATGAAGCGGTTGCTGGATCGGGGACTGTTGCATGGGGAGTGTATGACCGTGACTGGCAAGACCGTGGCAGAGAATTTAAAATATGTCGGGGATTATCCTGCAGGACAGGAGGTGATTCGGCCCTTTTCAGATCCAATCAAAAAGACGGGTCATTTAGTTATTTTGAGAGGAAATTTGGCGTCAGGAGGAGCTGTGGCGAAAATTAGTGGCAAGGAGGGGGAGCGGTTTGAGGGAAGGGCAAAAGTGTACGGGGCAGAGGAAGAAGCGATGAAAGCAATTCTGGCAGGAAAAATTCAGAAAGGGGATGTGGTGGTGATTCGATATGAGGGGCCGCGTGGTGGGCCGGGGATGCGTGAGATGTTGGCGCCGACGAGCGCGATCATGGGCCAAGGGCTGGGGAAGGATGTGGCGTTGATCACGGATGGAAGGTTTTCCGGGGGAACGCACGGTTTTGTGGTGGGGCATATCACCCCAGAGGCGTATGACGGGGGGCCTTTGGCTCTGGTGAAGAACGGTGATCGAATTGTGATTGATGCAAAGACCAGAAAGATGGATCTGGATATTTCTGGTGCGGAGATGAAAAAAAGAGCGAAGGCGTGGAAAAAGCCGAAGCCGAATTACACGAAGGGGGTTTTGGCTAAATTTGCGCACAGTGTGGCGGATGCGTCTCATGGGGCCGTAACGGACGAGGGGCTGAGCTTTTAATTGAAACGCGGAGGCTGGGGGCCGGCGGCATTATTCCTTGGGATTGTCATTATGTTGGGGATCGGGGTGCGAGCATGTTTGGATCTGCCTTCCAAGATAGCGTCTCGTACTGCGTCCGGGGTTCGGGAGGGGGTGGCTGAAGTGTTTGTGGATCTACTTCATGTTCGGCCAGAGGTTCGGGAGGGGACAAAAGTGGTATGGGGTCAGACCTCGGCGCGTAGTGAGGTCATTGTCGCGGCAAAAAAAATTGAAGTGGGTTATGATTGGGAGCATCGATGGTTGGGGAGTCGAAAGGTGATTCGTCTGACCCAAACGTATGAGGTGAAGGCGGGGTTTGATCTGCAGAAATCGTTTTGGGTTGAAATGGGACCGGGGCAAGGTGAGGCAACCGCGCATCTCCCAGTACCAGAAATCTTGGCTACGAGTCCTGTGGGAGATGTGTCGTACCGGGATGAGGATGGGTGGTGGAATAAGGTTACAGATGAGGATCGATCGAAAGCCCTTACGGCCTTGGCAGGGGAGGCTAGGAGGCAGGGCGCGAAAGGGCCTTTATTGGAGGAGGCGAAAGAGGTGGCGGGAAGCCGATTAGTTGATTTGGCTCGTGCTAAGAAGATTCGATTGCAACTGGACTACCTAAAACCGTAGTCGGCATAATATCTTATCGTGAGTGCTCCTGTTTATCCGCCTGTGAAGCCAAACAGGAGAGATGGAAGCGGCCAATTTGCAGGAAAAACAGATTGGAAAGCGTTCTTCAAGAAGACGATTGTGATCGTCTTTCTTTTTTCACTCGCGGTGCATGTCCTTCTCTTGATTGGATTTGGAGGAGTGACCCTTTTCAAGGGTCGTATTGGGGGGGTTCCCTTTTCAGCGGAGAGTTTGCCAAGTGAGACGGCTCAGACAACTCCTGCTCCGCCTGAAGAAGAGATGGTTCAGGAGGAGAAGAGTGCAGATCCCAACCTAATGGATGAAGCGCCTGCTGCAGAGGAGTCGGCTCCTCCGCTGGAAATGATGACTGTGCCTGGGGGGGCAAGTTGGGCACCTGCCATTCCGAAGGATATGAAAACATCTTTGACTGGAAGTGTGGGTGGAACGGGCACGGGGACGGGAACAGGTACGGGGACGGGAAAAGGGACGGGTAGGTCGGGGATGAAACTGTTTGGGGTAGAGGTACAGGCTAAGAAGCTGGGAGTTTTGGTGGATATTTCTGGCTCGATGCAGTCCTACATCCCTGCAGTCATGGAGGAGATATTTAAGAAATTTCCTGATGCGGATGTTGTTTTTATGAATGGATGTGGATTAGAGGATTGGAATACGGCCTTGAAAAACTGGACCGAGATAAACGAGCAGCAGCAAAAAACGGCGAAGGAGAATAAAACAAAGTTTATTGGACCTAAGAGCATGCCCAAGCCACAGGTTGTGAAGTTCAACAGTGCGGAGGCATCTGATTCTCCAACCATACGTGGAACTGTAAATTATGGTGGATTCCGAAAGGATTATCCTGATCTTTACGATAAGTTAGCAAGAAGGGGGAATACCTGGATGGTGACTAGCTTTTCTGATTCCCATGCGGCTGGGTTAGCGTTTGATCAATTTGCTCGCAGAAAGGTTGAAGCTATTTACTGGTTTTCGGATTTTGGAGATCCCGTTGTTGGTCCTGCAGCCGAGGAGGCGGCCAAGCTTGTTTTAGACAATAAAATGGAAATTATCATTCACTCGACTCGTGGTTTGGGAAAGGCGGGGGATTGGATCAAGCAAGTGAATGGAAAGATCGTGCAGACGAAACTGGAAAAGTAGGGCTTAGGCAGGAGGAACGTACTCTTTGGGGCCGCCCAGCTTCATAAATTTGGAGTGGACGACGAGTCCGAGAATGACGGCTAGAAAGGCCAGAGTGGATGAGGCGATGAAGGTGAGGCGGTAGAACTTTTGAGTGAAATCGATCAGGTGTCCGACGATCGGGCCAAACGTCATGATTCCCAGTCCAATGAACATGTTCAAAGCGGAGTAAAACTGGGAGAAGTTCTCCTTCGGGAACATTCGGAGGGGGAGGGATGCGGAGCTGGTGAACCAAGCGCCTGAAAGAACCCCGTGAAGGATAAAAAAAACAGAAAAGATTGACGCATTGGTGGAGAAGATCGCTCCTGCTGCTGTAACCAGTGCATAAAGTGAAATTACGATGAGGGATGTGCGGAGAGGGTGAAACTTATCGGCCAACATTCCGAGCGGATAGGAGAGAACCAAGGAGCAACCGTAAGTCAGGGCCAAGCATTTACCGTAAAACCCCATATCCATCGCCAGACTTTTGGCGAAGTAGACGCTGAAGTGGTTCACGCCGATAAAGGCGATCCAAGGAAGAGCGATCGAAGCGAAAACCCAGAGGTAGTAGGGCTTGCTGAAGCATTCGTGGAAGTAGGTACGGGCAGCGACAAAGAAATTACCAGCACCTTCCTTGGGTTGAGGAGGGGGTGGATATTCACCTTCCTTCACCTTGAGGCACATCATTGTGAAGCTGAGGCCATAGACGAGACCGATTCCGAGAAAGACGAGGGGGAAATGTTGCTCCGCTTTGCCGAAGATATAGTAGTTAAAGAGGATGCTGGCGATCAGGCTGATCGCGCGGAAAACCCCGTAGAATCTTCCGAGTAGGGAACTTGGAACCACGTCATTGATTAGGCCGTAGAAGACTGCATTCGCCACCACCGTCGCCAGTTCGAACACGCCCCAACCCATTCCAATAATGATCAGGGTGCATGTGGAAAGGCTAGGGGAGTATTGCCCCAATCCTTGATGAAGTAGGTCGCCGAGCTGTGGGCTGAAAGCCACTGCGATCATAGAGAGAACGACAAAAGGAATATGAATGGCTAAAAAGGGAATTCGTCTTCCCCATCGACTGCGATGTCGATCGCTTCGATAGCTAATAATCGGGCCGATCAGTAGGATCATTGCGTACGGAAGAGTTGAGATCAGCAGGCTGGAAACAAAGTTGGATGCGCCAAACTTCTGGAAAAGAAGCTGCATGACACTCGGAACGGAGCGGTCGCGCAAAGACCAGGCCACGTCACCCCAGAGAAGCCAGAAGGTCAGGGTCGCGAGACCCAAAGCGGTATATGTGAGAGTTCCGACCGTGAAAACTGTCGCTGCAGGTTTTGCAGGCTTGCTGGGGGAGGAGGCGTGACTCATCAAAAAGAGGTCAGCGCTCGACCCGCGCCCCGCCGCCACCGACAAGTTTTTCGACTTCGGAGAGGGAGGCCATCGACGTATCGCCAGGGGTTGTCATCGCTAGAGCCCCGTGGGCAGCGCCATATTCCACGGCTTTCTGGGGGTCTCCGAATTTTAAAAATCCATAAATGAGGCCGGAAGCAAAGCTATCCCCACCTCCGACCCGATCCATGATTTCCAGATTCGGGCGATGCTTCGATTCGTAAAATTTACCACCTGCCCAGAGAATGGCGCTCCAATCATTGAGCGTAGCGGATTTTACCGCCCGCAGGGTTGTGGCGATGGCCTTGAAATTCGGATACTCCTTCGCTGCCTGTTGAATCATTTTTTGGAAACTGTCTTTTTCCAGTGTGGTGAGATTTGAGTCGGCACCTTCCACATGGAGTCCGAGACAGGCGGTGAAGTCTTCCTCGTTTCCGATCATCACATCCACATTTTTGGCGATCTTCTTGTTCACTTCCTGGGCCTTTTTCTGGCCACCGATTCCTTTCCAAAGAGAGGGTCGATAATTGAGGTCATAAGAGACGATCACACCGTGTTTTCGGGCGGCGGTCGTTGCTTCGATCACCAGATCAGCTGTGCTTTCGCTGAGAGCCGCAAAAATTCCACCCGTGTGGAACCAGCGGGTGCCCTGTTTCCCGAAAATCTGATCCCAATCAAAATCGCCCGGCTTTAATTGCGAAGCGGCGGTGTGGCCGCGATCCGAGCATCCAACTGCACCACGGACGCCGAACCCTCGCTCAGTAAAGTTCAAGCCGTTGCGTACGGTCCGACCGATCCCGTCATAGGCGGTCCACCTCAGAAGCGTGGTGTCGACTCCGCCTTGGAGAATGAAATCTTCCACTAGGCGTCCCACTTCATTATCGGCAAAGGCACTTAGAAGGGCGGTGCGAAGGCCGAAGCAGCGACGCAAACCCCGGGCTACATTATATTCCCCGCCTCCTTCCCAAGCGCGGAAGGAGCGTGCAGTTCGGATCCTGCCTTCGCCAGGATCCAACCGTAGCATGACTTCACCCATCGAGATTTCATCGAAGCGGCAGGATTCGGTAGATTTTAGATTAAAAAGACTCATGATTTGGCTCCTGTGGTGAGTTGGATTGCTTCCTTGGTCAGGCGACCAATCGTTTCCCATTCTGCTCCCTGAATGTACTTCTTGTCCACAAACCAGGATCCGCCAAGAGCGGCGACCGATTTCAAGGCCAAGTAGGGACCCGCGTTGTTTGCCTGCAACCCGCCTGTGGGAATGAATCGAACGCCGGTGTGACCATAAGGTCCTTCGAGGGCTTTGAGATAATTGGCTCCACCCGCCTGTTCGGCAGGGAAGAACTTTTGAATGGGGCAACCCAGCGAAAGACCTTTCTGAATCTCGCTGGGAGTGACGACTCCGGGAACGAAGGTCAGTTTTGCTTTTTGTGCGGCATGGATGACTTTTTCATCTAGGCCCGGGGCTAAACCGAATTGGGCTCCGGCATCGACCGCCTTCTTGACCTGATCCGAATCGAGAAGAGTGCCCGCTCCCACAAGCATCTTGGGGCACTCCTTGGCAATTCGGCGGATCGATTCCTCAGCTGCAGCCGTACGGAAAGTAATCTCGATGACCCCCAGTCCGGCCGAGAGCAGGGTTTGAGCCAGATCCACGGCCCGCGACGCGTCTTCGATCACCACAACGGGGACGAGCCGACGTTCGAGCAGGCGATGGGTCAGGTCAACGCTCATGCGCGTCTAGCTTATCCCAGCTTGGGAACGTCGAGCCAGCGCCGTTCCGCCCAAGATTGCAGGCCGAGTTCAGCCAACTGGACTCCTTTGGCGCCCTCGAGGAGCGACCAAGGGAACGGTTCGTTGAGCACCACATGCCGCAGGAAAAGTTCCCACTGTACTTTGAATGCGTTATCGAAGACCGCATTTGTAGGTTGGGTGATCCATCCGTCCTTATAGTCGACCGGACTGTCCTGATCGGGGTTCCATAGGCAGCGGGGGGTGGCGGAGTTGTCCTGCACCGTGCAGTTTCGAAGACCTGCGACCGCGGAACCATCGGTCCCGTCGACCTGCAGGGTCAGCAAATCGTCACGCTTCACCCGGACGCACCAAGAGGAGTTGAAGTGGCAGATCACCCCGTTTTTCAGTTCGAAGGTTGCGTACGCTGAATCGTCGGCCGTGCACTTGTACGGCTTTCCGTTCTCGTCCCAACGTTCGGGCAGGTGGGTGGCTCCCAGACAAGAGAGGGATTTGATTTCTCCGAAGAGATTCTGGATCACGTACTGCCAATGGCAGAGCATATCGACGATGATTCCGCCGTCGTCTTCCTTGCGGTAGTTCCAGGAGGGGCGTTGTAACTTTTCGAATTTTCCGGGGAATACCCAGTACCCGAACTCTCCCCGGACCGAGAGGATCTTTCCGAAGAAGCCGGTGTCGATGAGGTAACGAAGTTTAAGGAGTCCTGGAAGCCACAATTTGTCCTGCACTACGCCGTTTTTTAGTCCGGCGGCAGTGACTTCCTTCGCGAGGGCGAGGGCCTCCTTGGACGTCGTGGCAGTCGGCTTTTCGCAATAGATGTGTTTCTTCGCTGCAATCGCTTTGCGCACACCCATCGGGCGCTGGCCAGTGAGGGTGGAATCAAAGTAAATCTGGTTGGCGGGATCCTTGAGGGTGGCGTCGAGATCTGTGGATACGCGGGTGATGCCGTGGGCTGCACCGAGGGTGCGGAGCTTTTCCTCGCTCCGGCCGACGAGAATAGGATCAGGCATAATCACTTCGCCGGGTTTGATCTGCACTCCGCCCTGTTTGCGGATGGCCACGATGGAGCGGATAAGGTGCTGGTTGGTTCCCATGCGTCCGGTGACGCCGTTCATGATGATTCCGACTTTATGTTCTTTCATATTTTCCTTTGGTTTGAGTTTGAGGGGTCAGGGTTTTTTTGTGCACTGGGGTTGGGCGCCGGCCGGAAGGGCCGGAACATCGATGCCTGCTTTCGGAAGGGTGCCTTCTAGCTCCTGTTTCCAGTGTGCGACATCACCGGCCGGACCATAAACGTAGATCATTCGCATGGGCTTGTCTCCGGTATTGGTCAGCTGATGAAAAACTTTGGAGGGAATGAAGACCGCTTGGCCTGTTCGGACGGCTTTACGTTCTTCGCCGAGACACATTTCACCTTCGCCTTCGACGATGAAGTAAACCTCTTCCTGTTCCTGATTGTGCCAAGGAACCTGTCCGCCTTTGGGTTCGAGAGTGACGTTGCCCATAGAAAAGTTTTTGGCCTGCACGGGGGAGACGCCCCCAACAAGGTTCTGTGTACGGCGGCGGGCCGGATATGTGCGACCCTGAATTTCGTTGAGATCGGCAATCGTCATGGTTTTTCTCCAAAGAAGGTGAGGTACGGTTTTCCGCCAGCAAGGCGGAGCAGGTAAAGAGCCAGTTCGCGGAGATGGTAGTCGCCCCACATGGCGGCTTCGCCACAAGGAACCTTACGGCCTTTCGGAATGTGATCCCATCCGTTCGGGCGGTGATAGACGGTGTGAAGGAGCAGACCTTCGTGCTTGGGATCGGAGGAGAGATACGGTTCGGAGAAAAGAGTCCGTGCCGTGGTGAGTCCGGCGGCGAGATAAGTTTGTGCGGCTTTTTTGTCCCCCTTCTTTTCAAGAATCCTAGCGAGACGTAGAAGTCCTTGAGCCGATATGGCGGCGGCCGAGCTGTCGACCGGCTCGTGTTCGTTAAAAGGTTCCGCCGGGCGGTTCAGGTAGTCGCCCAAGTGGACAAGGCCGGGGGCGCCGGTATCCCAGTAAGGAATGCCGTCGGTCGGGGTTTCGCGTAGATAGAAGTCGGCGGTGACGAGGGCGACCTCAAGGTAGCGGTCGAGGATTTTTTGTTTTCCTCCGAAATCCTTGAATTCGGATTCGGGCAGAAGTTCGAGGAACTCGTACTGCTCGGGGAAACCACAAAGAACCCAGGCGTGGCCGCGGGTCCAGGTAGTGAAAGCGGAGTATCCCTGCTGGGTGGAGGGGCAACGGTAGGCTCCATCTGTAACATTGAAGATCGATTCATGTACGACCCGACCAGGAACGTCGTACGTGTCGCGACCCTTGCCGTAGTAGACATTGTAACGGGCGGTGGTCTCAGCGTGCTGCAGGGATCGGTGGAGAAGATTGATCTTCGCATCGTTTTCCCCCATGAGTCGGTGACCCAGCACGTGGGCAAGGCTGAGGGCGCGGAGCGAGCGGATGGTGTCGGAGAAGAGGGACTGGGGCCCGTTAAAAGAACGGATATAACCGAGTTCAGGAGTGAGTTGGGTCCAACGGGAGGCTTGGACGGCGCCGCTAGCTTTGAGTGCGAGATCGTAGAAGTGGGACTCCCATTCGTTGGAGGGGAGTCGGCCTTCGCGGAGGAGTCGGCGAAGGTTTCCGTAGGTGCTGACATTGTTAAAGCCGTGATCATGGACCCCGATATGGGTCACGTGGGCGGCCATGCGGCGGAGCGTTCCCTCGCGGCCGATCTGGAGGATCGATTCATCACCAGTGGCGTCGTACTGGAGGATGGCGGAGCCATAGACGAACCCTTCGGTCCACTCGGTCCAGCCCCGGGAGGTGTATTTGCCTTCGATTGTGAAAACAGGAGTGCCGTCCGACTCCTTCCAGCGTTTTTGGAGAGAGAGGATTTTCGGGGCGGAGGCTTCGAAAACTTTTTTGGCAGAAGCTTCGAGGCTTTTTGGGGTGAGGGTGGTGTCGTTTTTAATCATAAAATCAGAGTCGGCGCAGGTGGAATCCTCCGTCGAGGTAGATGACGTCGCCGGTGCTGAAGGGGAAGTCTCCCCGGCAGATGGCTTTGGCGGCGAGACCGACATCTTCGGGTTTACCCCAGCGTTTTTGCGGGACGAGGCCCTCGCCGATCAGTTTATCGTACTTGTCCTTCACGCCGGTCGTCATATCGGTCGCCATCACGCCGGGGCGAAGTTCGATAACCTGGACGCCATCGGCGGCGAGTCGGGTGGCCCAGAGTTGCGCAGCCATGGCGAGTCCGGCCTTGGAGATACAGTATTCGCCACGGTTTACGGAGGCGGTATTGGCGGAGATCGAGGTGACGAAGATCAGTTTGTAGCCACCGGGAAGAAGGGATTTTCCGGGGTTGGCCAGCCAGTAGCGGGCCGCAAGTTGGCTGAGAAAGTAGGGGCCCTTGAGGTTGACGTTGATGACTTCGTCAAAAATCTCTTCTTTAGCGTCGGGGAGGTCAGCTCTTTCACGGGGAGCGATGCCGGCGTTGTTGATCAGGGCATCAAGGCGTCCGAAGCCATCGAGAACCCGCTTCATCAGGCTGGCGCGGTCTTCGGAGGAGGCGAGCTGGGCAGGGACGGCTAAAAATTTCTGCTCTTTGGATTTTGCTACAGCCTGACAGGCAGCCACCGTTTCCTCGGCTGCTTGGCGGTTCGAGGCGTAGTGGATGGCGAGGTCGTAGCCCTCGGGGGCGAGGCTGAGGGCGACGCCACGTCCGAGTCCTCGGCTGGCTCCGGTGATCAAGATGACGGGTCGTGACATTGAAACATAATACCCTAAGCGGATGGAAAAGGGATGGAAGAAACCGCTTTAATTAGCACAAAAACGACTTTATTTTATGTCCTAATGAAAATTCTGGGAAAAAGCCCCTTTCGGGAGGCTCCCCTCCAACCCTTGCTGTTGAGGAATCTCCAGTTGCGCTGCGGGGACTGGTCGATCCGTTCGCTTCGGGTGAACCGACACCTTCAGCCGTTTGATCGTGTGGCGCCTCATACACACGGGCATGGGCAGCTGCTTTTGTATTTGCGTGGGCGTGGGGAGCAGCAGGTGGATAAGAAAAAGTGGTTGGTGGGAGCGGGAGCCGTTTTCTTTATTCCTCCAGGGAAAAAACATGCGTTTCGGGAGACGGGGCCGAGGAGGGCGATCTGTCTAGTGGTGGATCTGACGGGTGCGGGGCCGAGGAGGTGGGGATTTCGACATGGATTTCTTCCGGCGGAGCGGATGGCGGAGGTACGGCAGAGGGTGGCTGGGATGGGAGCCGAGCGATCGCAGGGGTTAGAGCTTTCGGCCGGAAGTGCGGCTCTGCTGGTTTTAGATTTATGTCGAAAGGCCTGTGAAAAAGGCAGGGAGGAGATCGTTTCAAAGTCATCAGTTGTGCGAAGGCTGGAGAGAGTTTGGAAAATAGATCAACAGGGCAGATGGCCCGGGCCGAGGGAACTTGCCTTTCGGGTGGGTCTGCAAAAGGACTATTTAAATCGGCTCGTGAGGCGCTCTTGTGGGCTGACTTTGGGGCAGTGGCGGGCTCGGGAGCTACTGCGGTCTGTTGAGTTAGATATTCAAAAAGGGGTACGGATTTCGGTGGTGGCAGACAGGGCTGGTTTTCAGGATCAAAACTACTTTTCGAGGTGGTTTCGAAAACAGACGGGTCTCGCCCCAACAAAGTGGCGTAAGTAGTTAATTATTAGTACTATAAGATTTAAGTTTCCGACGGATTTTAGGCTTTTATTTTATTAGTTAACGAATTATACAAATAATCTAACAAAAACCGCAATTTGCGGTCTAACATATAGTTAGAATCACAATATCGATGATCAATTACCAAACCCCTAAGGCTTTGGCATCAATCGCATCTCCATTTTTGAAATGGAGTCCGAGGACATTTTCATTCTTCCATCTTCTTTGTATCGGCTCGGTGGCTTTTTTCTTTTCTGCACATCGCGGACTAACCGCCACATACACGATTAACAATGCCACCGATTTTAATAATCTGCCCCGATTGAATGCTGGGGATGTGGTTCAGATGAACAGCGGAACCTATGGTGCGATCAATAAAACATTGGAAAGCTCGATCTCGGATGACACCACCGCCAAAAACAATCCTGTTCTTGTTTATGCGGTGACCCCAGGAGGGGTGGTGGTGAATGCACCTTCCAAAATCACCCTGTCGGGACGTGGGATCATTTTGGCGGGTTTGGATTTTAATGCGAACAGCGGAATCCTCGCTGACTACCTCGTCGGAACAGCTTCGGGTTCGCGGTATATGAAGCTATCCCATCTCCGTTTTAATGGTTGTGCGGCTGGAGCGACAGACGGCAAGTGGATCTACATTCAGGGGTTTTACGCCACGATCGAATATTGCACTCTGACGGAGAGACCCGACACGATCCGTAATACCACCATTGCTTTCATGCCCAATATCTCGGAGGGGGGCGTGGCCGTACCGCGTATGCACAAGGTGCGCTACTGCTACTTCGGACCGCGTTATGCGGTTCCCCAAGATACCAGTAGCGATGCGGACAACGGTTTTGAATCCCTTCGAATCGGAGTCGGCGATGTGCAGACGTATGACATGCAGGTCACCGTGGAGCGAAACGTGTTCTACCGCTCCATCTGGCGGACAGACGGCGCCACCGCGGGAGAGCCGGAAATCATCTCGATCAAATCGAAGGGGAACAAAATTCTCAACAACACCATTCTCGAGAGCCAAGGGGGTATCTGCTTCCGGAGCGGAACGGGTAGCACAGTGGAGGGCAACTTCATCTTTGGCGGCGGATATTACGACACTGCAACGAGCATTGCGCTTAGGACGGCCAGCGCCAACCAGGGTGGCATTCGGGTGATCGGGGCGGATCAGATCGTCCGCAACAACTACATTGCAAATGTCGTCGGCGATGGGATTCGTGCAGCGCTGTGCGTTATGTCTGGTGAATCGGATTACAATCCAGGAGATCCGGCGAACGGCATCGGCAACACAGGGTCCTATCAACCGGCGGACAATGCAAAAATCTACAACAACACTTTCGTCACTTGCAAAGAGATGAGCTTGGGCCTTCTTTCCAATGACAGCCACACCAACAGCACCGGAGTTTATGTTGCGAAATCTCCAGCCAACGTGCAGATGTTCAATAACGTATGGCAAGGTGGGAATAGCGCGGCCACAAGCGTGATCAATCGAGACACCTCTGCCGTCTCTGGGTACACGCCGATCGTGCTTGGAAGTTCGGGTGCCAACTACATCCACGAGACTAGTTCGGGGAAATATGGTTGGAATGGATTACTCAATAGCACGTACACCACGACCAGCCCGCTTATCACGACCAGCTTCGATAATTATAAGATTCCTGCCGCCAGCAGTCCGATTTTGAACAAAGCAACAAACATTCTTGCGGCAACGACCGATATTCGGGGGCTCACGCGTCCAGCCAGCAACATGGATATCGGCTCTTTTGAACTGGAAGTTGCGGGGAGCGGGCTCAAGCCGCTCCTGAAGAGCGAGGTGGGTGTGGTCTTTGACGGTGGTCCTTCGTCTTATCCTGTCGCGGGAAGTGGTGACAGTAGGCCCAACATACTCACGACTTCGATTGCGGGTGGTAGCGTAGGAACTTCTTTTTACCAGCTGATGCAGGCTGGTGGTGGTGACGGCCTGATCGGGTGGAGCATCAGCAGTGGCAGTCTTCCACCAGGACTGACTCTATCGGGCGGAGGCATTCTTGCCGGAACACCTACCACGACCGGCACATACACCTTCACCGTTCGGGCGACGGATAGTGATGCAACCAATCCGGATACGTCGGAAATTTCCTACACACAGATTATCTCGGCCGCCGGCGGGGCAAAGCTCACGGTGACCGCATCCACCGCTCTAAGCTACAGCAGTGGCAATCGCCCCTCTTACACAACCGATGGGAAAAGCGGCACGCGATGGACCAGTTCTTTCACGCCCTCCGCAGGAAAAACAGGTTTCGGTTACGATAGCACATGGATTCGGTGGGATCTGGGTAGCTTGAAAACCGTCTCTTACATGAACATCGCCTGGTATCTGGGAAGCTCTCGAACCACGAGCTTCAAACTCGAAATTTCGAACGACGGCACCACATGGACTGAATTACGGGCCAGAGGAAACAGTACAGGTACTACCTCCAGTCTTGAAAAATACGACTTTACCGACGCTACGGGGCGCTATGTGCGTTTGGTCTCCTATGGAAACAACACTAGTTCTCCTAACAGTACGAACATCATAGAGATTGAGATTTATGGATCGGCTTATTCCCCTCCTGACACCAGAACCGACCAAGCAATTGTCTTCGGTTCTCTCGAGCCTGCCTTGCAAACCGATGCGCCTTTTGCGTTGTCTGCTTACGCTACCTCGGCTTTACCAGTGACCTTTGATTGCTCGGATGCAACTGTGGCCGAGATTAGTGGAGCGACCGTAGTCATTCGCGGCTCTGGTTCTGCATGGATCACAGCTAGTCAAGATGGCGACACCAGCTTCAAACCAGCTCCGTCGGTTCAACAGATTTTGACCATCACTCAGGTGACTCCGGGAATCACCAGTGTGAACAGTGCGACGGCAGGCAGGGGATTGCCTTTCCGTTACCAGATCACCGCCAATCGCGATGCGAGCGGCTATGGAGCCACGGGTTTGCCGTCCGGTCTAACGGTGGATGCGGTGACTGGAAAAATCAGTGGAACGGCAACGGTTTCCGGTTCCTTCCCCATCACCCTAAGCGCCCAGAATTCTGCCGGTACTGGGATTGCGACCCTCACTTTGAACGTGGTGGAGCCGTATGTCTACGAGACATTTGAGAGTTATACTAATGGATCAGCGATCCCGCTGGTTACACCCACCTCTAGCATAAACAGCGGAATTAAGTCGTCAGGCCAAGTCACAAGCTCGGCGGGTAACAGCATCATTGGCGGGGTGGGTGGAAAGGTGGCGTGGTTCAATGATATTTCCACGGTAACAGGTGGCTCGGGACAACTGGAGTTTAATGCCGGTGCGTCCGGACAATCCTATCTGACGGCCAGCATTGAATTGTACAACAACGCTACGCCTGCGGCCAGCGGCACCATGGCTCTTGCGGTTTCCCTTGTTGCATGGAATGCCAACAACACCACGGCGGGTGGAAGCAGCTCCAAACGAATTGCGACTATAGAGTTCAACCAGTTTGGCTCTCTGAGCACTCCAGCGTGGACGATAAAAAACAGTGGCGCTGTGGCGTCCGGCTCCTACGCCATCACCAGCAAACAGACGGTCAACCTCTTCGCCAACGATCACGACAGTAATTCAATCAACTACGTAGGGCCGGACGGAAATGTGCGCACACTCGGCGCCAACAGTTTTGCGGTGTTCTTGAATAATGTTTTTATCGGAATGTATGGACTGAATCTATCAGCGACCGACAACGCCACCACTCCAGTCATCTTGACTGGAAACAATAACCTCGGGCGACTTTGCTTCAACACCAGCACTGCAAACACCGGCAATTGGCTCATCGATAACGTAGTGGTATCCGATATGCCGACCGATGTGGTGATCCCTGCACCGGCGGCTCCGATCATCACGAGTTCAGCCTCACACAACGGGCAGGCGGGGTTTGCCTTTAACTACATCACCACCAATTCAGAGTTGGCGGATAGTTATCTGTGTGACGGGATTTTGCCGACAGGACTTTCGTTTAACACAAGCTCTGGAATTATTTCCGGCACTCCGAATCAGAGCGGCACTTTCCCGGTCACGATTTATGCGAGCAATAGCGCCGGCACAGGATCTTTGGACGTCACTTTAAATATTTCTCCTGCCCCTCCCAATATCTTTACGGGCAGTGATCCGAGCCTGAACACTGCTGCCAGCTGGAGTCTGGGGGCTGCCCCCAACTCGTCCAGCAGCGGGGGATCCTACACCGATCTTGTTTTTTCCTCGGTTGCGACTGCCTTGACCACCACCTCGGGTAACATCAACGGAAAATCCTACAACGTGACCAACGGAAGTAGTTATGTCTTTAGTTCGGTTCGGACAAACGCGGGGGATGGTACGATCTATAAAATCGGTGCTACGGGCGTCACGGAACCGGCTCCCTTCACCAATACGGTCACGGGAGTCACCAACCAGTTGGCTTATCTAGCCAACAACTCCCGCATCACTTTCTCTCGGGTAAGTCCTAGCAACAACGTTGCTTCGGTTCTTCAGTTCCGGAACAGCGGCACCCTTCAGATCGAAACAGGCTCTACGCTTGATATCCAAACCGACATCAATCAGACCGCGACCAATTCAGCATTTGGATGGACGAAGACGGGGGGAGGGACGCTGAAACTTTCCGGCAGCAACAGTTACACCGGAAACTCGATCGTGCAGCAAGGGACGCTGGCTCTCACGGGTCAGGGGTCTTCGGCTATAACAGTTAAAACGAACGCGATTCTGGAGATCGCGCTAACCAATCCTGGGACGGCCACATTCAGCAATGCGGTTGCATTCTCTTTGGAGTCGGGTTCGAAGGTTCGGGTCACAGGGACTCCGGCGGATGGGGCCATCTATACCCTCGTCTCCGCTTCCTCGATGACGAGTTTGGCGGCCTTGGAATCTTCTGTGTCCGGATACCAACTGGCCGTTCTGAATAACACTTTGCAACTCCAACCCGTCGGGGCGCCTGCCTTCAGCAGTAGTTCATTTACCGCGGCGGGAGCAGCGAACGGTGCCTTTACTTATCAGATCAGTGCCTCGGGCAATCCGACCTCTTACGGAGCCACAGGTTTACCTGCGGGTTTAATCTTGAATGCCGCGACGGGAGAGATCACGGGAACGCCGACGGTCGGCGGAACTTATTCAGTCACCGTCTCGGCTACCAACGCGGGAGGCACCAGATCTGCAACCTTGACGCTGAATTTTGCTGACGAGTTTGATGCTCTTCGTCTGAAGTGGCGGACAACACTGATTGACGACGTTAAAAGCTCAAAAACACTCGATAGCATTAACACCCGATCCTCTGGCTATCAAACGACGATGCTTTACGCCCTGACGGGAGTGAAAGTGGTAAATAGTGGTTCCGATTATACGAGTGTGCCGACTGTGGTTGTCAGTGGGGGAGGGGGTACGGGGGCCACTGCGACGGCAACGATCACGGCAGGAAAAGTCTCGGCTATCACCGTGACGAGCGTGGGGTCGGGCTACACCACAACACCGACGATTGCGGTAAGTGGCGGAGGGGGAAGTGGTGTTAGTGCGACTCCCATCGTCGCGATTTGGAGTGACCTACCGCCTGCGGCTCAGACTGGGGTGAGTGCAGACGTTGCCTCAGGAAATATCGCGGACTCTTTCAAACGGTTGGAATACATGGCCCAGGCCTACGCGATACAGGGTTGTGCCCTTTATCAAGATCCGACCCTCTTGGCCGCCATTACGGGTGGCTTGGATTGGCTGACTTCGAATGTTTACACCTCAACGGGTACGGTTTTTGGAAACTGGTACGATTGGGAGATCGCGGGTCCGCAATCGCTCAACAACGCAGCGATTCTGCTCCTGTCCAATCCCAGTGCGCTGACCTCAACCCAAATCGCGAACTACGTCAAAGCGGTTTATAATTACGGCCCGAATAGCGTGAACTTCAAAGACTATTTCTGGTGGGGCACCTTGACGGGAGCGAACACTTCCAATGTGGCTCTCACTACAGCGGTTCAAGGAATTCTGCTCGGAAACAACACGACGACGGTCACCCGCTTTTGGCATAATACCGCTGGTCATCCCGTCAATCCCCAGACCGATTATGTTGTCAGTGGGGGCCTTTTGCTGGACGAGGCTCAGGGGAATCTGAGTGGCGACAATCCGCTTGATTGGTCCGGCGACAGCGTTTTTACGCCGGTGACCAGTAGCGATGGCTGGTACGCCGACGGCTCTTTCATCTTCCACGTCAACATTCCCTACACGGGTTCGTACGGTCAGGAGTTGATGGAGAATATTGCCATCCTGGTGAAGCTTCTTAATGGCTCCACGTGGGGAATCACCGATCCGGATCTCTCGAATATCTACGGCTGGATCACCGAGGGTACCATGCCCCTAATGTATCGCGGGGCCATGATGGACATGGTGCGGGGTCGGGCGATCGCTTCCTCTTCATCGGATGAATCCAAAGTCGGGGCCGCAGCGCTCAAAATCATGCGCTCGGTCTCCACCTTTGCCCCGACCGACATAGCGGCCAAACTTCTTGCCTTTGCAGATTCGCCTCAAGTGGAACCGGGCCAATATCACTTTGCATCCATGGACCGCGTGGCCGCTCATCGTGATGGCTTCAGTTTTGGTTTGAGCATGTCCTCCACCCGAGTGGGTGGTTATGAGATCAACACCACTTCGCCGACTAATTTAAAGGGGTGGTACACGGGAGCTGGGGTCACCTACCTTTATTTGGGGAATCCAGATACGCAATATATGGACGACTACTGGGCGACGATCGATTGGTATCATCTGCCTGGAACAACGGCAGACTTGAGTCCGCTGAGTGTGAGGCCGCAGGACGCCGTGGCCGGCGTCACCGACCAGAACTGGGTCGGCGGCGCTCAGGTCGATAAAACCTACGGGGTAGCCGGAATGTCAGCGCATCCGAATGGGACCCAACTTTATGCAAAGAAATCCTGGTTCATGCTGGATGACAAAATCGTGTGCCTTGGAGCTGGCATCACCTCCACCAGTGGCGGTGAGGTGGATACCACAGTGGAGAATCGCAAGCTTGGCAAGACGGGCACGACGACGTTCAACATAGCGGACACTGCTTATTCTCTCGCTGCACCAACGACGTGGGCCAATCCTGTGACAGTCAGCACGAGCACGAGTCCAACCTGGTGCGTGTTGGATGGCGTGGCTGGGTACTACTTCCCAGAGGGAGCCTCCAACCTACAGGCGCAATTCGTACCTGGGTCAGGCGCTTGGACGACGATCAACCCGACCGATTCCGACACTGTCATCTACACGGATTATTATCTCCAGATCTTGAGCAAGCACGGGGTGAATCCGACGGGAGCGAAGTACGCGTACGTAATCCTTCCCAATCGAACTGTGAGTAGCGTGAAGGCTTATGCGGCCAATCCAGACGTCGCGATTCTTTCCAATACCGAACCCACGAGCACGACCGCTGGCATTCAGGCGGTAAAGAGTCAGACCCTTGGCGTGGTGGCGGCGAATATCTGGGCGAAAACCGTGGGTCCCGATAACGGTGGAACCATAGATTCTATTTTGGTGAGCAAGCAGTGCTCGGTCATCGTCAAAGAAACCTATAACACTCTTTCGGTGGGTGTGGCCGATCCCACTCAGAGCAACACTGGAGCCATCACGGTCACCTTGAACGGCCGTGCTTCGCTCGCAACTTTGTCTGTCGACTCCGGTGTGACGGTCACGGGAAACAATCCGATCACGCTTAGCGTGAATGTGAATGGATCTAAGGGAAAGTCTTTCAACGCTTCTTTCTCCACGTCTCCGGCTCCGGTCATCACCAGCAACCTGAACATGGTGGGGGTGACCGGTTCACCGCTAAGTTATCAAATCGCATCTGACGTCAGCGGGGTAACCTACGGGGCGACCGGTTTGCCTCTGGGGTTGAGTGTGAACACGACCACGGGGGCAATTACGGGATTGCCAACCGTGAGCGGAACATACACCGCCACTGTCTCCGCCACCAACGGTTCGGGTAGAACTGGGTATGCGACTTTGACGATTCAGGTTGGGGCCAACCTTTCCAATCTTTCTACTACTTTTGGAGCTTCTACGACCTGGGTTTGCCCGGCAAATGTCACGGCGGTGCAGGTCGAGTGTTGGGGTGCGGGTGGTGCGGGTGGGAGTGCATACAAACCGGTTGCGGGGAATGCATTTGGGGGAGGTGGGGCGGGTGGGTCTTATGCCAAGAAAAACTCAGTCTCGGTTGTTCCTGGGACAAGTTATACAATTTCGATTGGGGAGGGTGGTGTGAGTGCGATTTCCCCACATCTAACAGCGGTTTCAGGTGGGGACTCGTGGTTTGGAAGCGGCTCTGTTGCCAGTTGCTTGGCGAAGGGTGGAGCCGGAGGACAAACTGTGATTAGCTCTGGATCGGGCATCGTTGGAAGTGGCGGAGTAGGAAGTTCGACAGGAAGTGTGGGTGATCTCTTTTTTGCAGGTGGAAACGGTCTCGCCGGACAAGGTAGTCCCACCAACACGGGAGGAGGTGGAGGGGGCAGTGCCGGAATATCGAGCGCGGGAGGAAGTGCCACTTCATATGTCGGCGCAACTGCAGTGAGCGGCGCAGGGGCAGGAGGTAATGGAAAAGATTCGAGTGGAAACGGTAATGGTTCGCAGGGCGGTTCCCCCGGCGGCGGAGGTGGTGGAGCCAGAGGATCCTCAATTGGCTCCCAAACCTTGGGAGGAAAGGGGGGAGCGGGACAAGTGGTTCTCACGGTGGTGGGGATGGCCAAGGTTCCGCAGACGATCACATTTGGTTTGGACTCGGCCAACGCTAAAGTCGGGGATGCTGCACGAACGCTGATCGCAACATCTTCTTCCGATTTGCCGGTGACACTGACCAGTTCCGATTCCAGAATTGCCACGATCACCAGCGGAAACACGCTGAACATTGTGGGGGTAGGGACGGCCACCATCACAGCCACGCAAACGGGTGACGAAAACTATGAGGCTGCCATGCCGGTGAGCGTGAGTTTGACGGTTAGCGAATCATCGGGCACGACCTTTGCCAGCTGGAGCGGAAATGCGTCAGTCACCTCCGACTTGGTCAGCCGATACGCCTTTGGTGCGGTCAGCAAGAGCTCCGCTCCTGAAAAAATGACCAGCAGCATCACGGCGACGACGCTGAGCCTGACGGCGGTGGTGCGGACGGATGATTCAAAGTTGGTCATCACGCCAAAATCAGCCAGCACTCTGGGAACTTGGAGTGCAACGGATCCAGTCATTTCAGTGGCCAATGCGGCCGATCAGGCGGGACTAGGAACGGGCCTGGTGCGAAAGGTGTATAGCGTGGATCGGGGGATCGACAGCAAGCGGTTCCTCAAACTGGAGGCTGTTTATACTCCGTAAGAGGGCGAGACCCTGAGGAAGATTAAGAATTGGTAGGGACGGCTATCCTTACCCGTCCATGTTTCATACCTAACGTTGTTCATTCAACTCACCACATGGATGCGTAGGGGTACGCGTCCCTAACGGGGATTTCACCTTCGATCAGGACAGGTGGTGCCCTCGTGCCAGATACTTTCGAGCGTGATGGTTTTCGGTTTTTCCGGGATGCCACGACGGTTTTGATTGATCTGTTCGGCGAGGAGATCCACTGCCGCTACTCCGATCTCTTCGGGCTGCTGGTTGGTTCCGCTGAGTTCCCCTTTTTCCGGGGTCCAGTTCAGGTGGACGAAGGAGACGTCGTCCGGCACGCGAAACCCATTCTTCCGCATCCAGGTCAGGATCGGGCCGTGGTTGGCGAGGACAGCATCGGGCTTTTCCTTTTTCATCCAGGCGATGACGGTCGCTTCGTCGAACTGATCGACGAGAAGAGGCTCGATTTTGGCTAGGTTCGGGTGGGTGTACTGCCAGGCCAGATAGCCGGCGAGCCAGCGGCTTTCCACCTTGGCGTCGACAAATTTGGGCATGGCCAGACCGATCCTGCGATGTCCGCGTTTTTGGCACTGATCCATCGCGAGGGAGAGAGTGTGGAACTGGCTGTTCGTCACCCGATGAACGGGGATTTCGGTAAAGGTGTGGCCGAAGGCAACGGTGGCAAACGGATCCCATGAGAGGGAGAGAGGCATTCCATACGTGGGCAGGGGGGCGAGGAGGAGGCCGCGGATGCCGCGGAGGTGCATCGTGCGCGAAAGATCAGCCGGGGATTTTTCACGAATCCAGAGGGTTTCAATTCCGTAGCCAAGGGCGGTGGCTCGGGCGGTAGCGCCGATTAGGTAGCGGGCGAACGAGGGATTTTCCTTCCAACCGTCTCGGGTGGGAAAGGAAGTGATGAAGCCGAGATTGCAGACGAATTTTGTTTTTCGGGTTGAGCGGAGAGAGGTCATCAAGGCGCTGACCATCGGATTGGGGGTGTAGCCGAGCTCTGCGGCCACTTCGGCCACGCGGGCGCGCATGGAAGAAGAGATACGGGGACTTCCACGCAAAGCCAAAGAGACCGTGACCTTGGAGACGCGACATCGTTTGGCGATTGAATCTAAAGTGGGAGGCATAAGATGTAGCAAAGCACATTAAAACGGCGCTTTCAAGTTAACCAGTAAAACAAATATTTTTTTAAATATGCTAATATTGTAAATGTCTATTAATCAATACTATAGCAAAAATTATTCTAAGAATTAAGATTATTTTAGCAAATTTACTTGGTCATAGTGATAAGTAGTTATATATTGTATCTTAGGTACTTATGACTGCTTTTTTGAACATCGAAGTCAGACGTTGGTCTAATTTTAGGGAGTAGGAGTAAATATGTACAAAAAAACCATCCTGAAATTTAATTCCACCGCATCTATCCGACCTGCCGCTTGGTTGGCAATGTCGATCCTTGCTTGTGGTGCGTTTGGAAATTCTGTTCAAGCCCAAGAAGTTTGGCTGAATGATACACTAAGCGGTTATACCACCGACAATGTTCCCTTAACTACCGCAGCCTCTCCTCAGTTGATTGCAGCACCAGGGAGTTCCTGGACAGTTTTAGGTGCGGGATCGACCAAAAAGCTTCGGACTTTTAAACCTCCTGGAGCAGGACCCACTTTTGGCAGCGGGCTAAATTCTGCTTCCTCTAGACTTGCCTACAAACTTTCTACAGATGCCAACAACGCAACAGATCGACCAGTGGGTTATCTTACCTACAAAATAACTCCAGGTGCCAGCATGGCAAATACCTTCAGTGCTAACGGACTTGATGGAAGTTATATGGAGGCAGGTTTAGGTCCAACAGGAATGGATGTGCCGAGCAGTGCTGGCCAATTGTTGCTTTGGGGAAGATTTTATTTCAACAACAGTACTACAACCCCTCAATACAAAGTTAGATTTTACCATCTCAAAGCAGATTATACTACGCAGGCCTCCGTTACGCAGACCGTCGGTTCTGCTCCGGTAACACTTAATGCGGGTGAGAATACGGTTAAAATCTGGTACAATAAGAGCAACTTCGGCGTCTCATACACTCCTCCAGGAAGTAGTTCCGCTGTAACCTTAGCTGCCAATTCTTGGGTTGCCTATGTCAACGATACCATTGCTACTGGATTATCGAACACAGGCGTCGCGTTTCTAAACAACTCTTCTTACACCGTGTCACCTACTACTTCGACCGCCGTCGGAAAATTCGCCGCATTCAATGGTTCTAGCGGGCATACCTATGATTTTTCCTTAAGCGATATTTATGTGGCCGATACTGCCCCTTCTTCGGGAGTAGGTATTACGAGCGCGACCACAGCCACGGCCCAGGCTGGATATCCTTTCTCGTACACAATCAGATCTTCGGGTGTTACGTCGCCGGTGTATAGCACTTCTACTTTACCCTCGGGTTTGAGCGTTGATTCATCAACTGGGGTGATTTCTGGAACGCTTGGTGCGAATGCGACCTCAACGACCATTGGACTGACTGCGAATGGAACGGGCGGACCGGCTACCGCCAATTTGGCACTCACGGTCACGCCGGCTCCCACTGTGGTTCCCAGCTTCACTAGCACCGGGATCGCTTCTGGATTTCTAACAAAGACTTTTTCTTATTCAATCCAGGCGACCGTAAACGAAACTACTCCTCGCTCCATTCCCACATCCTATGCAATCGACCCTACTACACCTCTTCCTGCGGGCTTGTCCTTGACTGCCAGCACAGGAATCATCGGCGGAATTCCGACTGCAACGGGGGTCACAACCGTTACCTACACTGCAACCAATCCTTTTGGGACAAGTGATGCTCAGACTTTGACAATCACCATCAATCCCGCCCCTGTTTTCACATGGAACAACACCGGCACAGCTTGGACAAACGCTGCTTCTTGGACTAACAATGCGATTCCGGCCAACTCTGCGGCCGGCGATATCGCCGCCTTTGGAAACCTTGGCTCGAGTGCGACCAGTGTGGATGTGGGAACTGGTCGATCGATCGCAGGCATTGTCTTTAATTCGGGTGCATATGCCTACACTTGGACAGGGACCGACATCACGGTGGGGTCTGCGGGTAGCATCACAAACAATTCTTCTGCAATCCAGACCTTTGGCAATAAGGTCAGCTCTTCTGGGGATGGGACTTGGTCTTCTGTTTTGGGTGGATCGTTGGTGTTTAACGGAGGAATTGATTTGAGTGCTACGGGCGTATCTCGCAAATTGACAATTGCAGGAGCCGGAAACGTGACGGTGAACGGTGTGATTGCGAATGGTGGAACTTCCTTGTTAGGCCAGGTTTACAAGAGCGGCACAGGAACCCTTATGCTAAACGGGACGAATACCTACACGGGTGCGACCGAGGTCGTGGATGGGACAATGATTCTTTCTGCGCCGAATAGTTCCACAAGCTACAAACTAGGAGGGTATGACATCGACATCTTCCCAGTGTTGAAGGTGAGTGCGACCAACGCGTTGAGTCCCTCAGCCACCTTGGCTGGATCCTCTTCCAGCAGCAAAACGGGGACCTTGGAGTTCACCACCAATGGGAACTACACACTCAACCAGTACGCGGGCAATAATATGAACTTCAGTAACAGCAGTGGTTCCGCGACTACGCTGACCTTTACCAATGCGACGAACGTACTGAGTACGGGAGGAGGAAGAACGTTTGCCAACCAGAGCGCAAACTTGACGATCACCTTCAATGGGCAGGTGGACATCGCTGGGAACACGAACAATACCTGCACCATCTCCGCAGTAGGACCTGTGGTGATTTCGAACCGGGTGTTTAATTCGAATACCAATTTCATTCGGAGCTTGGAGAAGCTGGGGACGGGAAACCTGACGATGTATGGGGTGAACAGCTACAGCGGAACTATCGTTGCGAGGGGGACCTTGGTTATCCCAACGGGAGGATCCTTGGTCAATTGCGGTACTACGGTTGTTGCGAGTACCAGTGCTAGCGCTGAAAATTCCGCCAGCTTGAACTTGGCTGGAGCGGCTGGAGTCGTGCAGGTTTCCACCAACGGATTTGTGCGTGGAGGTGGATCCATCACCAGCCTTGAAGTGCAGGATGCAGGTGCGGTGGAAGTGGCAGTGGGAACTACCTGGACCACGGGTGGCACGATTGATTTTGCAGCGGGTTCGAAAGTTTTAGTAACAGGTACACCGACTGAAGCCTCCTACACATTGGTTACCGCGAGTGGTGGTATTACTGGAACGCCGGCGCTGGAGACACCCATCGAGGGATATAGTCTGGACATAGAAGGAAATTCACTAGTGCTCAAACAAACCTCAACCTCCGACACCACGCCTCCGGTGATTACCGTGGTGGGAGCAGATCCTGTAACGGTGGCGCAAGGTTCGGTTTATTCTGATGAAGGAGCCACTACCGATGATGGATCGGCGGTGACGGCCAATATCCCTGACAGCATTACCAGCACGGTTGGAAGTAAGACTGTGACCTATGATTCTGTGGATGCATCGGGGAATAACGCGACGCAGAGAACCCGTACAGTCATTGTCACCGATCAGACTGCGCCTGTGCTTGTGCTCAACGGTGCTAACCCTCTCTCCGTCACTTGGGGTGGCGTTTTCACTGATCCGGGAGCCAGCTTCACCGATAATGTGGATGCATCTAAGACGGTTTATAGTTTGGACACCGTGGATACCTCTAGGCTGGGGTCAACTACACTGACCTACAGTGCAGTTGATGCAGGAGGCAACGCAGCGGTGAATGTGACGCGTGCAGTGACCGTAACGCTTGCGGATGGTGGGACGACTGTGGGAGCCGATGGACTATCGGATTTGATGCGTTACGCACTCGGAGGCACGGGTCCGAGTTCCAAGGTAGAGCTACCGACGGTAGCGGTGACCTCCACGACACTCACGATGAACGCTCTGATTCGGATCGATGACTTAAAGGTAAGCGTAGTGGGTATATATGGACTGGCGCCAGGGACTTGGGTGACGGGTTCCCCTATCACGGGTGTGCCAAGTAGTAGCCAAACAGGGGCGGTGGCAGGGGTGACCCAAAGGCAGGACTTCAGCGTACCGCGCGGGACGGATTCAAAGAAGTTCATGTACCTAAAGGCCACGCAGACTCCGTAAATAGTTTCTAGATTTCGTTTATGACGGGCTGGAGGCGAAAAGCTTCCAGCCCGTTTTGTTTTAGATGAAGATGACGTTTTGGTTTTCTTTTCGGGGTTGAATCGCTGAATTACGCCAAGGCCGCTAACCCTCCTTCGCTAGGTCTCGGTAAACCTCGCTGAGCTTCGTAGGGCGTTTGGGACGGAAAGGGGAACTGAGGGATGAAGGGATTAAGGGGTGAAGGGGTGAAGGGGTTAAGGAAACGTTGCGACCGTGGCGTGAGGTTTCGGATTGGTGCGGGTGGGGTGATGCTGGTAAAAAATTTAAATGTTTTTACGCACTGTTTATTGTTTCTTGGCGTTGATGGGGCACGCTTGGGCTTCTTCTTCCACCGTTACTGTGCGTGTCGATATCGATAAACCGATTCGGACGATTCCGGAGGATTTTTGTGGGCTGAGCTATGAGACGAAGATGGTGCTGCCGAACACCAACACGGGAAAGCACTACTTCCGTGGGGATAATCTGCCTCTGATCACAGCTTTCAAAACTCTGGGGATCAAACATCTGCGGGTGGGGGGGAACACGGCAGAGCGGGCGACGGTCAATATTCCCGACGAGAAGGATATCGATGCACTCTTTGCCTTTGCGAAGGAAGCGGGGGTGAAAGTGATTTACAGTGTGCGTCTCCAGAAGAATACGCCGGAGGCGGCGGCGAAGGTGGCCAAGTATGTAAACGAGATGTACGGGGATCGGCTTTCCTGTTTCATTCTCGGCAATGAGCCGAACAAAGACATGAAGTATGGGGAGTTTTTGGCGGATTGGAAAAAGTTCCGGGAGGTGATCGTTCGGCCTGAGTATGTTCCGTCGGCCAAGCTTTGTGCCCCGACGGCGACGGATCGGAATCCCGACTGGGCCAGAGATATGGCAGGAGAGCCGGGGATGAAGGAGATGTTGGCAATGATCGGTCAGCACTACTATCCGGGCGGGGACGGTCCGAATGTGAAGGATATTGTGAAAGCGCGAGATGATATGCTTTCTCCTGCTTGGCATCCGAAGTATCAGGCGTTTTACGATCTCTTCGTGCCGGCGGTGTTGAAGAACGGGCTAACATTCCGGATGAATGAGGGGAGCAGTTTTTCGAAGGGCGGAGCGTTGGGGGCGAGTGATACTTATTCGGCGTCGCTGTGGATTTTAGATTATCTGTACTGGTGGGCTCATCACAGTGCGAGCGGGTTGAACTTTCACACGGGGGAGAAGGTGTTGCCGGGAACGGTGG
Organism: Methylacidiphilales bacterium; assembly: GCA_044348085.1. Taxonomy (GTDB): domain Bacteria; phylum Verrucomicrobiota; class Verrucomicrobiia; order Methylacidiphilales; family Verrucolacustridaceae; genus Verrucolacustris. The sequence continues at coordinate 47,605 of JBIKTM010000011.1, forward strand.
GGCCGGATAAGCCGAACGTGTACACTTCGCTGACCAGTTCGGCGAACGGGTACACGATTTTACCGCCTGGATACGGGATCAAGATGTTTGAGCTGGGTGGGCACGGGGACCTGTTGCCTGTGGAGGTGGAGAAGAATAAGCAAAAGGTGAATCTGGTGGCCTACGGAGTGATGGGTCAGGGGAAGGTGCTTTATGTGACTTTGATCAATCGGGAGTATGGGAGTGAGGGGAGAGAGGCGGTGGTGAGTGTGGATGTCGGGAGAGAGGTGGAGAAGATTCAGTTTGTGGAGATGAGGCAGAGAGAGGGAGATATTGCACAGGTGGGTGGGGTAACGGTGGGAGGAGAGGAGATTGGGGAGGATGGGAAGTGGGCGGGCGGGTGGAAGGATCTGGCTAAAGGGGTGAATGGGACAAAAGTGACAGTTGGTTTGGCGTCTGCTTCGGCAACAGTTCTGCGATTCGTGATTAAGTGATATAGTACTTGTAGTTGGTCTGGATATACAAAAAGTTAACTAGTTAAACAAATTTTTTCTTACGGATCTAAATAACAATAAAGTGTTGCTATATATATATTAATGACAGTAAATCCAATTGGAAGCACTTCATGTGCTTAAAAAAATCAGGATCGCTATAGTAACTGTGCTATTTTGATGATGTGAGCAAATTTAAGCACTCATATATCTCCTTTGTGCTTGCAAAATCTGATGTTGAACGTTTTGGCCTAAAAGGGGTCAAAAGAGTATGAGCAAAAGATTAAATCTGCCATCTGCTCTTGGAATTTTCCTGATTGGAATTTCACTTTGCACCGTATCTGAAGGATTGTCCCAAACTACTAACTACACTTGGAACAACAGCGCGAACTTGTGGAACACGTCCACCGCATGGAGTCCAAATTGGGCCAATGGGGGGTCGGGGTCGTCAAGCAGCAATACGAATGTCGCCGTTTTTGCCGCGACTGGGGCAGGAAACAACTCGGTCCTTCTAGCTGACAATCGAACCGTCTTTGGGTTGATTTTTACGAATGGAGCCAATGCTTACACGTTTGCTAGCCAATCTGCTCCCAAACAATTGGACATTATGTCCGGTGTTGGGCTCCAGAATGTTTCAGGTCAGAACCAGATTTTTAATTTAACTGTCGCTAATAACGGAACCGGGTTGTGGGCCAATAGCGCAGGCTCAACAACAACTTTCAATAATGGCCTAAATCTTACTACTGCTACTAGCTCCGCCAACCGTACTCTGACCTTGGGTGGGGCAGGAACCTGGGACGTGGCCTCCGCGATAGCAAATGGCGGAACTGCCACAGCAGGTAAGGTTACAGTCACCGCAACAGGCACGACTACCCTCTCGGGCAACAATACGTATGATGGTGTGACCCTGATGAATGCCTCGGGCGGAACGTTGACCTTGAGCGGAAACAATTCTGGGGCAGCAGGTGGGGTGACCTTGACTGCGGGAACTTTGAACCTCAACAACGCCAATGCATTGGGCACAGGCTTGCTTGAGTTAAGTGCTGTAACGGGTTCTTCTTATGGTAGCAGCATCATAAACAACACGTCAGGCGGTGCTCTAACTTACTCAGGGCACAGCGGAGTGTTATGGACTGGCGTCTCTCCTGCAGGCATTCAATTTGGCACATCGGGTAGCACAAGTGCCAATAATATGGACTTTGGTACTGGATTGGTCACGGCTGGCACCGATCGAGCCATGAACATTGCGGGCACAGGCGTGACCATTTCCATGGGCACATTAACCACCTCAGGAACAGCCGCTTCCTACACATATAAAATTGATGGGGCAGGGAATACTCTAGATTTAGATGGTTGGAGAATCAGCGGTGCTGCTTCCCCTGCTCAAGCCGTACAACACAAAATTAGCGGAACGGCCAACGTGAATATAGGCACGATTGAAAATGGCACTGGTGCATTTGCAAATGGCGTTGGTTTTAACAATGACGGTGTTGCCAGATTGACTGGCAACAACACTTACACTGGCGCCACTGAATTTACTGGTTCTGGGACCAATATCATTTCTGGCAACAACAGCGCTGCAGTAGGCAATGTTACGATCGCGGGAACCTCAAATACTGGGAAGAAGCCTGTTGTGATATTGGACAATATCAATGCTATTTCCAGATCCAGCAGCTTGCTGGGGGCCAGTGGCAGTGCACAAATAGGCACGTTAGACTTAAGAGGAGCTGGTGATTTTACTCTGAATTCCTTCGGTACAGTAACTAAAGAAGGTAACAATATGATCTTCACGAACAGCAGTGGCAGTCAGAAAACATTGGTGTTCACTGCCGCCAACAATTACATTACAACTGCCGACTCCGGTGGGAAGACTTTGTACAATAATAGTGCGAATTTGCTTTTGGATTTCAATGGGAATGTTGAAATTGGAGGTGAATCTGCTGGTGGTGAAGCCACGACATTCGCTGGAGTGGGTAATTTTAACGTGGATTCGAATTTAACGGATACCGGGAATGGTTTAACACGTACCCTTAGGAAAACAGGGGCTGGCACATTAACTCTCCAAGGCTTAGCCAATAGTATCAGGGGATCTACCCTGGTGGAGACGGGTACGTTGGATTTGTATGGAAATTTAACCGCCTCGACAGGTATTGTCGTTTCGACATCTGGGACATCTGCAAATAGTGGAGTACGGACTGCAAACGCAACCATTAATGTTCGAGAAGATGCTAGCCTTCTCAGTAGTAGCACGACGACCGTCTGGTCGAGGGGTAACCTGATTGTAAACGGAACGGCAGGTAATGTTGTTCTAGAAAATAATGGGTTGCTGGGTGGATCTGGAGTTGTGGGCAATGTGGAACTTAAGAGCGGTTCGCTTTTGAATCCCGGCAATAGCCCTGGACTCTTGACGGCTGCTTCCTCCAGCTGGGCGGCAGGATCTACCTATAATTGGGAGATCGATCAGGCAAGTGGTGGTGCAGCTGGTGTAAACTGGGACGTGTTTTCTGTAGTCGGGGCGCTGGATCTAAGTGCTCTTTCCTCAACAGCCCAAATGAACTTGGTTCTGAACAGTCTTCCATCCATGGACGATTTCAGCTCCAATACCGAGTATAGCTGGGTCATTGCCCAGGCGGGATCGTTCACTGGAACCGGTTTGGCTGATGGAACTAATGTGACCAGCTTCTTCAACATTGACGCAGCGGATTTCAACAGTGGGGTTGGACCCAATGGCGGATTTAAAGTTGAGGTTGGGACTGATGCAAACAATCTTCGCACTTTAAACTTAATGGCCGTTCCTGAGCCTTCCACGGGTTCTATGCTGGGGTTGGGATTCGCTGGGCTGGTTGTTACCCGCCTTTTACGGCGCAAGAGCAGCTAGACTTTACTAAGGCAGCGGGGTTCGAATTTGTGGGGTAGCCCGCAAAAGCTTATATTCATTTTGTGATCCGAGGTTTTTCCCTAAATCTTCTTCTCTCTTTTCTGACGGTAGGTTCCGGTTGGGCAGAGACAAATGTTCCTAGCCTTGTTCTCCCGTCAGATACGAATGAGGTCACCCCATTGACCCTGCCTGGTTCGGAATCATTAGTTTTTAAAAAGGTAGGGGATGTGGAGTTACGGCTTCATGTAGTAAAACCGAAGGATTGGAAAGGGACCGACAAGAGAGCCTGTCTGGTCACTTTCTTTGGGGGAGGATGGACCAGTGGGACACCGGCAAGGAGTATCACCTATGCGAAGTGGGCGGCGAAATATGGTCTGGTGGGCGTGGCTCCCGACTACCGAACCCGCAATAGGTTTAATACCCAACCTGAGGATTGCGTCGCCGACGGACGTGCGGCGGTACGTTGGATTCAAGATCATGCGGCAGAGTTGGGGATCGATCCGACAAAGATTGTGGTTCAAGGGTCTTCTGCCGGGGGACATGTGGCAGCTTGGACTGCGATTCCTGATCCCGTGACGCCCGAGACAGCCTCCGATCCCGTGCCGAATCCTGTTCCGATGGGACTGATACTTCTCTGGCCAGTGACTGATACCGGAACGAGCGGGTATGGCGGGCCAAAGCGTTTCGGGAATGATGAGGCTCGGGCGAACAACCTTTCGGTGACAGGTCGAATGCCTGCGAGGATGCCGCCCACTTTGGTGTTTCATGGAACGGCGGACAAGACGGTGAAGTTTGAAAACTCGCAGGCTTTTACCGACAAAATGAAAGCCAATGGGAATCTGTGTGAGTTGATTGTGTTTCCCGATGCCCCGCACTCCCCTCAATCGAGTAAGGAGGGAGAGAAGGGGAAGATTGTGAAAGCGAAGATCGAGGAGGAGAGCCTAAAGTTTGTAGAAAAGCTGGGATTGGTGAGTTCAGAACAGGCATCGGCAGGTGCGAAGGCGACGGACAAGGAAGACGGGGAGTAGTTTTGACGAGATTAGTTTGCTTTGTCGGGTTGTGGGGGCTCTGCCTGAGCCTTCAGGCGGCAGAAAAACTTCTATTGATGCAGGAGGCTCGGTTGGGGCAGTTGAAATCCGCCTATGCGGGGAAGGAGGATCCCAGTATTCCGCCCGAAGCGAAGGCAATAGCGACGAAGATCGTCAAAGAGGCGGACAAGAGGGTGGGGAAGCCCGTGATCACCATCACGGAAAACGAAAACCTCCAGGCCAGCAGGGATCCGCACGACTATTTCAGCATTGGGCGTTATTTCTGGCCGGATCCTAGCAAGCCAGATGGGTTGCCTTGGATCAATCGGGATGGGGAGACCAATCCGGATGCGGTGAAGGCATCGGATGAGAAGAAGTTATCGGAGATGATCCATGCGGTGGAGTATCTCGCCTTGGCCTATCACCTGACGGGGCAGGAGAAGTATGCCACCGAGGCGGCTCGGTTTTTGCGGGGATTCTTTCTAGATGCGGAGACCAAGATGAATCCTCATCTGGATTACGGGCAGAGTGTTCCTGGGAAGGCAACAGGACGGGGATGGGGACTGATCGATACGAGGGGGTTTATGATTCTGCCCGATGTGCTGAAATTGCTGGAAAAGTGTCCCGCATGGACGGTGAAAGACCGAGAGGGAATGAAGTCCTGGTGGACGGCTTATGGGAATTGGATGCAGACAAGTAAGATCGGGCTGCAGGAAAAAAAGGCACCGAATAATCACGGTGCAGCCTATGACGTTCAACTGAGTGCAGTCCTAGTGATGGCCGAGAAAGAGGAGGACGCAAAGAAAGTCTTGGGAGAGTCACTGCCTGCCCGGTTGGACGCTCATATCACCCCAGAGGGGAAGCAGCCGAGGGAATTAGCTCGGACGAAAAGCTGGTCGTACAGTTGCTTTAACCTGAAAAATATCTGCAAGGGGGCGGTGATGGCGCAGTCGTTGGGCATCGATCTATGGAGTCATGAAGGGGAAGGAGGCAGGGGGAGTTTGAGGAAGGCGATGCTTTATCTTGTTCCTTTTTTAGAAAATCCCGAAGGCTGGGCTGAAAAGCAGATCACCAAGTTTGATTCGAAGGAGGCTCGTGTTTGGTTGAATGACGGGGCGGTTGTTTATGACGATGCAGGAATCCGGAGCGCCCAGAAAGAGTTTGCCCCGATGGAGAAAGCCGATGTGACGGATTGGGTTTCGACTCCGGTTCAGAAATGAAGTGTCGCGGGGGGCTTCTTGGCACTAATCTCCCCTTTATGATGAAATCTTTTCTCTCCTCGTTCGCATGGCTGACCCTCGGCCTTGGAATGGCTTCGATCGGATGGAGTGAGGGGAAAGAGCCGGCCCATTGGAAGGCCTTTCAATCCGCCACCGATCGTTCGCCAGCCGAGATTCTGACCGACTACTCCTATGCCGGATATGAGCATGGGGAGAAGGCGATCCCCGATGTGCAGGAGCCTATCTTCAAGGTGACGGATTACGGGGCGAAAGCGAATGATGCGATTTCGGATGAGGATGCAATCCGCAAGGCGGTGGCAGCGGCTGAAAATGCGGGTGGTGGGGTGGTGCTATTTCCTGCGGGTAAGTTTCTGATTTGGGCAGATCGGAGCAAAGCGGATGTAATTCGGATTTCGAAATCGGGTGTAGTGATCCGTGGGGCTGGTTGCGGAAAGGGCGGGACGGTGATCCGGGCAATTCATTCCGGTTACAGGACAGGGCCTTATGCCGTACCGAAGGGAACGAAAGACGCGAACGGGAAGGATGACTGGTCCAAGATCCCCTACTTTTTCATGTTTGAGGGGAGTGAGGGAGGGAAGAAGGAAGGGGTAAAATCTGCGGCCGTTACAGGTGCGGTGAAGCGCGGGAGTTTTACGATTCCAGTGAAATCGACCGAAGGCTTTAAGGCGGGTGAGTGGGTTGTGCTGAAGGCTGGCACACCCAAGTTGGATGCGGAGTTGATGTGTGGATTGCAGCCTGATCCCACGTGGACTCGGATCATTAAAGATGGGGCGAGCATCAGCGAACTGCATCAGGTGAAGGAGATTCAGGGAGAAAGTTTGATTCTGAAAGAGCCTGTGCTGGTGAATTTGGGTGCTGATTTTGGGGCCAAGGTATCTCCTGTTACGTTGATCGAGCAGGTGGGGGTGGAGGATATGGCCCTGCAAGGCGGATGGCGTGGGGCGTTTGTGCATCATCGGTCGGCTTTGGACGACGAGGGGTGGGACGGGATCCAGTTCAAGGGTGTGGCGAACGGTTGGGTGCGGAGATGTTCGTTTCTGAATGTGAATACCGGGGTGTATCTGAGGGATTCGGTTGTCTGCTCCATTCTGAATAATCGATTTGCCGGAAATAAGGGTCACTATGATGTGGCGATTCGATCGAACTGCACCTTCAACCTGACCGGGTTAACGGAGGAGACCACGGCGCCCCAGCACGGGGCTTCGACGGGGAACCGTTCGGCCGGAACGGTCGTTTGGCGCTGGCTGATGAGCAAAGCCTCCACGGTCGATTCCCACGGGAACGGTCCGTATGCGACGCTGATCGATCGGGTGGATGGGGGAACGATGACGCGCAGTGGTGGGCCTGCCCCATCTTTTCCAAATCATCTTCGTTGGATGGTTTTCTGGAACTTTTTCTATGATAGCGAGGACGAGCAGCCGATCAATTTCTGGAACTATGTGAAGGGGAAAGAGGCAAAATTTGTGAAGCCGCTCTTTGTGGGCCTGCACGGCAAGCCGGTGAAGTTGAAAGAGGATTCCGTGGAGGCGAATGAGTGTCCCGGTGCTCCGGTGACTCCGGAGTCGTTGTATGAGGCTCAGCTTGAGTTGCGGCTCGGAAAACTACCGGATTGGGTGGGTTCGGCCCGGAAAGAGTGGGAGAAGGTTAAGGCTTTGGAACTGCCGCCATATGCGGTGGCGGATATTGGGAAGCATGACCTGCATGAGGAGGAGTTTGCACTTCAGGATTTGCTGAAGGATTGGCAGGGACAGATGGCCAATCAGGAGTTGGGTTGGGCAGTACCGGTCGAGCTTTCGGCGTCTGTTCCTGAGGTGAAATGGAAAAGGGACTATGTTCTGTTGCGGACCGTTTTGCAGGCGATGGCAACGTATGCGAATCCAGTCGGTAAGAAGGATATGCCTGTGCCTGAGATGAAGGTGGATGTGGAGGTTAAGCCGGGTGAAGTTGTCTTCCAGATGCCGATGCAGTCGGATGCCAAGGCACAGAAAAAGAACCAGGACGCTTTGCGGGTAGCCAAGGAGTTGGCTCCAGCCTGCCAAGGAGTCCTGACGGCCGAGCCGACAAGTTTGAAGTTAACCCTGAAAAGGTGAGGGGTTTTGGATTTTGTAGGGACGGCTATCCTTAGCCGTCCATGTGGTTCGTTGTATGATTGGTAGGGCGAGCTGTCCCTAGCCCGCCTCGCACGTGGTTGTGGGATGAGGATTCAGCGAGGCGGCGAAGAGACTCGCCGCCCTACCATTCCTAAATAGGCGGAAGAATGGGATGTCGGACTGTCCAGAGTTCGCCTTTTTGATTTTTCAGAGACCAGTTGCCGGCTTGGGTTTCTGTCAATTCCCAGCGACCCAAAGTAGTTGAGGTTGGGGCGACGGTGTGGAGTGCGGCCAGCCAGCCATCCCCAGAGAGAGAATCTGTCTCCAGAAAGAGGGTGATGCTGTTGCCAGCGTAGAGGTGGGTGCGCGGCTGTTTTCCGACGATGGTCCTTCGGGATCCGGCTTTGGCAAAACCTTGCAGGGATTGGAGGACAACACGGTGGGTGGAGTTATTCCAAGACAGGGTGGGGAATGAGGATTTCTCTTTCAGATCCTCCATTTCCTTTGCCGAAAGGCTCTGGCCTCCAAGCAGGAGCCGACATTTTTTCCCGATCTTGTAGCGGTGGAGGTGGAGTTGCCACGGACCGTTCCACCAGAGATGGGTTTCGATCTCCACGGAGTCTCCGAGAGGGTAGGAGCAGGCGAGGTGATCTTTTTCGACGGCAAGGGAGCGGGTCTGCTGGCGACCGTGCAGGGATTCATCTTCCATCTGAGCCGTCAGGGATGAGTCGATCGGGTAAAGGCCGTGGGAAAGTTGGACGTCGAAGCCGACTCCGGTGCGGTAGGAAAGTTTGCCCCATTTGTAAGGACCGAAGACGGTGTTGGATTTGGAGATGGCGGTGCCGGCGTTGAGGAGTTCGATTTCTCCTTGGATCGAGCGAACAACTAGTTCGGCTTTTGGAAGTGGTTTGGAAAAATCGGAGATCTCGGAAGGAAGGGGCTGTTCCGGCTCCTGCCAGAAGGGGGAGGAGGGGGGCAGAAGAAGGGCGGAGAGGCCTTTGGCAGCCCAGTATGGGGATCCCCCGCAGGAGTAACGTTCCGTTAGAGGGATGAATTCATCGATCCAGCCGAGACTGAGGAGACCTTGAGACTGTTGGATGGGGTGACTCCAGAAGAAGTGGAGGTTTTTCGATGAGATCCGTCGGGATTGGCCATGGGGAAGTGGAGAACATTCGCAAAGTTCGGCGAGGGCAAAGGGATCGACGGCGTTGAAGCGGTAGGTGAGGGAGCGGCCGAAGGGAACGTTTTCTCCGGAAGCGGCAAAGAAGTGAGCGTAGTCGGGCAGGAACTCGCGGGTGAAGTTTTGCCAGCGTTTGGTGCGGGTGGGATCGTTTTGGCCGAAGAGTCGACCCCACCAGAGACCGTAGTAGTGGAAGGCGTAGGCATTGTAGTAGTCGACTGTTTGGTTGGATCCATCGCGAAACCAGCCATTGCCGATGGCCATTGTTTCGAGCGTATCGAGCCACTGGCTGATCTGAGGGGCATCGTTTTTTTGACCAAAGCCTTCCTTCTCCAAGAAGGAGAGAGTCAGGACGCCGAAGAAGAGGTGATTATTGGGATGAAGTTTGGTTCCGCGAACGGAGGCGAACCACTGGGCGACCTGCTCTTTTTCTTTCTTGGAGAGTGGATCCCAAAGGAACTCGCGGGCGATTTCGAGGGCCAACACCAGAGCTGCCATTTCAACGGTGTGCTGGTGGTTGTCCTGGGTTGGGCCCCAGTATTCCGAGGAGGAGGGGTCGGTCCCGAGGAGCAGGCCTTGGCGAAACCAATCGGCAATCGTATTACGCGAAAGGGATTCGGGTGCAGTGGCGGGGAAGGTGGTGGGGGTAGTTTGGAGCCAGTGGGCGGCCCAGAGGCAGGGGCGGGAGAAGGATTCGAGGCGATCAGCTTGTGCACCGTGACTGCTGGGTTTTCCGATGATGGGCAGGTCGGCCTTGCCCGGTTTCATCAGTTTGGAGAGAGGACGAAGGCCTTCCTCGGCCACGCGGAGCCAGTCGAAATATCCCCAGGACGGATCCGGAGATGTTTCGGATTTTTTTACCACCACTTCTCCTTTTGGCAGGCAGAGAGGGCGTCCTGAATCGGAGTGAGATAGGGATGCCACATTTTTTCCCATTCAAGCGAGACGGCTCCGTTGAAATTGTCTTTTTGGAGGAGGTCGAGAACTTGGCGGGCGGGCATTTCGCCGGTTCCGGGCAGGACATAAGTGTAGGGATGGCGAGCGGAGGGTTTGAGGATGCTGTCCTTGATGTGGACGTGGCGGGTGTGGGGTTTGAGATGTTTCCAACTATCGGCGGGTGTTTCTCCGGCAAGGCGCCAGGTATGGTGGGAGTCCCAGATGATCGGATGGGTGCGGCCGAGAAGTTCGAAAAGTTTGAGGAGGGGAGGTGTGGCGGAGAAGGCATCGTGGGTTTCGATGAGGATTTCCACCTGCCACTTGTTTTTCTTTTTTTGTTCCTGCCACCAGTTCAGCACTTCGACGGCTTGACGGTAGTTCTCGTCCGTGAGGGAGGTGCCCCAAGTGCCGCCACCGAAGATGCGGAGGTAGGGGGTGCCGATCTGTTCGGCGAGTTGGGCGAAGGAGAGGAGAGTGGTACGGCTGGCTTCTGTGTCGCCGACGAGTTTGAAAGAGGTGCCGAGAACGCGTGCAGGGTGGCGAGCCAGGGAGGTGCGGATAGCGGGGAGGCCGCCGGGTTGTTCCGGAAGATAGGTGGGGAGGTCGATATGGTTTTCGAGAGAGCGGAGTTCGAGGCAGTCGATCGAGAACTGGTCGGCGAGGGAGAGGACTTGAGGAAGGGTGAGCTCCGTGCACCCCATCGTTGAGAAGCAGGTCAGGAAAGAGCGGGAGGGATTATGTGGCGCGGTCATAGACATCGAGGGTGATCACCGATTCGAGGGGTTTTCCCTGGAGGAAGCGTTGAAGATTCTCGATGGCAAAGGAGGCGGTGTCCTGACGCCGGTCTTTGGTAGGGCCGGCGATATGAGGGAGGAGGGCGACATTGGGCATGCCGCGAAGGGGGGATTCCTTGGGGAGAGGTTCGGTTTCATAGACATCGAGGCCGATCTGAAGGTCGGCAGCGCGGTCACGGGCGACACGGATGAGGGCAGCTTCGTCGACGACGGCACCCCGGCCGATGTTGATGAAGGCGCCGCCGGGGCGGATGGAGCGGAGGAGTTTTTCGGTGACGATGTGGTGGTTCTTTTCGGTGTAGGGGGCGAGTTCGACGACGATATCATGTTGGGAGAATAGGTGTTCAAGGGAGGTGGAGCGGGTGACGCCATATTTCTGGAAGACGGCGTCTGGGACGCTGGGGGAGAAGGCGGAGATAGATACATCGAAAGGGCGGAGGAGGGGAATCATTTCCTGGGCGATGGCGCCGAATCCGTGGAGGCCGATACTGCGGCAGAAGAGGCTTTGGGTGACGGTTTTCATGCCGTCCTTCCAGGCTCCGTCCCGGTGCATGGCGACGTTCCAGTAAGCGGAGCGGCGCATGGCGGTGAGGATGAGGAGGAGGCCACATTCGGAGATGGTACGGCTGATGGCATTGCCCCAGTTGGTGACTAACAGGCCGTTTTCGATCAGTTTTCGGGGGACGAGCTTTTTCACGCTACCGGCGAGATAGGCGACATAGCGGAGTTGGCCGGGTTTGCCGACGGTAAGGTCGTCGGGAAGTGGAGGGCAACCCCAAGCACAGAGAAGGGCTTCGGGTTGATGTTTTTCGAGAAGCGACTTCCAGGATGCTGGATCAGCGAGGGGGAGGGAGATAGGGACTTGGCGAAGAGGAAGGGAGTTAAGCTTATTTTGGACAGTCGGGGGCAGGAAGTCTTTGCCCTCTTCCGAGGTCATGGGAATCAGGAGAAGAGGGGAGGACATTAAAGAACCTTACAATTTTTATTTCGAAAATCACGAGAAACTCTTGCGTCCGGATGTATCTTCGGCGGGCACTGTCTCGAAAGGTAAAAAAGAAAAAGAGTTAACTCGTTAACAAGCCCTTCCTTTCGAGAACGAATCGTGGGAAACTATAGTATGCATAAATTTGTAATAAAATTATTCCTTGGGATGTGTCTTTTGGGTGAATTTGGATTTTCAGCTACGAATAAGCCGAATGTTCTTTTTATTGCGGTGGATGATTTGAAGCCGGTGTTGGGTTGTTATGGGGACAAAAATGCGAAAACGCCGAATATCGATAAGTTGGCTGCCCGTGGGATGCTGTTTGAAAAAGCGTATGTGAATCAGGCGGTGTGTGCGCCTTCCCGCAACTCTTTGATGTTGGGGATCCGACCTCAAACGATGGGTCTCTATGACTTGAAGACCTATTTCCGCGATATCCCCGTTTATTCGAACGTGGTCAGCATGGGTCAGACCTTTATGAAAAATGGGTATACGTCTGAGTCCTTGGGTAAAATTTATCATTCCAGCTTAAAAGACGATAAATCGTGGTCGGTTGATAGTTGGGATCCGAAAGGTGAGACGTATGCGATCGAGGACAATCGCGCATCGATGAAAGGAGAAAAGGGGACGACAACGGAGGCGGGAGATGTGGAAGATAATTACTATCAGGATGGAAAAATTGCCGAAGAGGCGGTCACCCGCCTGAAAGCCAAGAAAGCCAAACCAGATCAACCCTTCATGATGATGGTGGGCTTTCATAAGCCTCATCTTCCCTTTGTGGCCCCCAAAAAATACTGGGATCAGTTTAAGCCCGAGCAGTTTTCTTTGCCGGAGTTCCGTACGGCTCCTGAGGGATCGCCCGCATACGCTCTCGGAGAGTCAGGTGAGATCATGCAGTATAAGAAGTTGCCGGTGGAGCAGTTACCGTTCCCAGATGATTTCGCCCGTCACTTGATTCATGGATATTACGCTGCGACGAGTTACACGGATGCACAGATTGGGAAGGTGGTCGCGGCTCTCGAGGAGTTGGGGTTGGCGGAGAATACCTTCATTGTTCTTTGGGGCGATCACGGTTGGCATTTGGGAGATCACGGAAAGTGGTGCAAACATACCAACTACGAGCAGGCGACCCGAATTCCGATTCTGATCAGCGGTCCTGGGATCAAGCCGGGGCAACGCACCTCGGCTCTGATTGAGACGGTCGACCTCTATCCCACGCTATTGGAGTTGACTGGGCAGACTCTGCCGGAGACCGGAATTGCAGGAATGGGTTTGGATGGGAAAAGTATGGTTCCGGTCCTGAAGGATCCGAGTCAGAAGGTGAACGAGTATGTGTTTCATGCATATCCTCGGGCAGAAAAAACGGATGATACGAAGAGGAAGTTGATCGGACGTGCGGTGAGAAACGACAGCTACCGTTTGGTCGAGTGGAAACAGCCTAACGATCCGCCAGAGAAAGCGGCGATCGAGCTGTATGACTATCAGACTGATCCGCTGGAGAAAAAGAATTTGGCCCAAGAGAATCCTGAACTGGTTACCAAGCTTCGGGCTGTTTTGGCCAAGCTTCCCGAAGCCAAGCCCCAGATGGGTAATGAAGGCGCACCTGAATCAGGGTACGAAAAGAAGGCCAAGAAAAAGAAGAAGGATAAAGCGGGAGACGGGGAGTAAAACAAAGAGGATCATTCATGAAAAAATATTTCTCCATCTTGTTGGTCTTGGCTTTGGGATGTCTTGCACGGGCTGGAGAAACTGCCGCCCCCAAAGTGGTAGGAGGGAGCAAGCCAAACATCATCTTCATTCTATCGGATGATTTAGGGGTCGATATTCTTAGCTGTTTCGGTTCGGATCAGTACAAGACTCCCAACTTGGATGCTTTGGCGGCAGGGGGAATGAAGTTTACCCACACGTATGCTGCGCCACTTTGCGGTCCTTCGCGGGCGATGATTTTGACAGGACGGTATGCGTTCCGCACCGGGGCAGTGAATCAGGATAAAACCAGTGGTTTTACCCCCCAGCAAGAGACCATGATGCCGAAAATCCTTAAAGAATCGGGCTATGTATCTGCATCCATTGGTAAGTGGGGGCAGTTACCCTTGATGCCATCTGACTTTGGATTCGACGAGTATCTGACGTTTAAAGGAAGCGGAATCTTTTGGAATACTCAGCCCAAGGGGAAGGAGTACACCCTCAACGGAAAACAGGTGGAACTGAAGGACAAGGAGTATATGCCTGACTTGATGCACAAGCTGATCGTGGATTTTATTACCCGCAATCAGGATAAACCGTTTTATCTCTACTATTCGATGTCTCATATCCATGGGGACATCCTTCCAACCCCCGACAGCAAAGAGGGGGCCACTGCTAAGGAGTTGTACGCAGATAACATTGTTTACCACGATAAGCTGGTCGGGCAGTTAATCGCGGAGTTGGAAAAGCTGAAATTACGAGAAAAGACTCTGATCGTGTATGTCGGCGACAATGGAACGGCTAAGGGAGGAGCGGCTCTTTCGACGGTGGGAGGGAAAAAGATCAATGGATCCAAGGGATCCATGCTGGAAGGGGGGAGCTTGGTTCCGATGATCGTGAACTGGCCTGGTACCACCCCAACCGGCCAAGTGTGTCGGGACATGATCGATTTTTCCGACTATGTACCCACGTTTGCGGCAGCCGCAGGAGCCAAGCTTCCTGAAAATGTGATTATCGATGGGCACAGTTTCTTGCCGCAGATCAAGGGAGAGAAGGGGACGCCCCGCGAGTGGGCCTATGTGCAGTTGGCACGGATGTGGTACGTGCGCGACATGAATTGGAAATTGAATGAAAAAGGGGAGTTGTACGACATGAGTGGCGCTCCATTTGAGGAGAAGCTTGTGCCTGCGGACAGCACGGATCCAGTGGCGGTGGCAGAACGGGCAAAACTCAAAGCAGCCTTGGAAAAATTGAACCCTGCCGGTGGCATTTTAGATGACGGGGATGGCACCGGACGGCACGGTAGCAAGAGTGAGAAAAAGAAGGACAAGAAGACAAAGAAGAGCAAAGACGAGATGAGCGAGCCTGCCTCCGAATGATTTGAATGGGTCTATCCTTGTTATGAAACCCAGTTGGATTTTTTGGGTTCTGTTTTGCGCTGTACTGTCTTCTTTCTCGCTGATGGCGGAGGAGATCCTCTTTCAGGATGATTTTTCCGGAGATCTTTCGCGTTGGGTGGTGGAGCAGACTCCCAGTGGAAAAACCCAAGTGATCGGGGGAGAGTTGGATATCGACGATGCTCCTGGGGAACACGACAAAGGAGGATGCACGGTTTGGTTTAAACAGAAGATCTCGGGTCCCGCACGCATTACTTACGACGCGACCATGGTTCAAAAAGGGGGTCCGAACGACCGAATCAGCGATCTAAACTGCTTTTGGATGGCGAGTGATCCAAAGAATCCGGAAGATCTTTTTGTTGGTTCGAAGGAGCGGAGCGGGATTTTTAAAAAATATGATCCGTTGAAGACCTACTATGTCGGATATGGGGCTAACGAGAATGCGACCACCCGGTTTCGTCGGTATCCCCGTCCGAGGGACGACAAGCCCCTGAAGCCGGAATATGACCTCAGCGACGCCAAATACATGAACATTCCGAATAAAACCCTGAAAATCGAGTTGGTGGCTGATGGAAAGAAAATCCAATTCCTCCGTGACGGCGAGCTCATCTTCACCTTCGATGATCCTGAGCCTTATCAGGAGGGTTGGTTCGGGTTCCGAACCACCCGCAGCCACATCCGCTTCGACAACTTCAAGGTCACCCGAATCCTAACCAACGGAGAAAAAAAATGAAAAAAACCATGTTCGCCATACTTCTTGTCAGTTTTTCAAGCCTTTGGGCTAGAGAGATTCCTGTGCCGAATGTAGCCGCCTTGGCTGGGGCCTTGGGTTCGGCGGGTTCGGGGGATGTGATCGTGTTGGCGAAAGGGAATTGGCCCGATGCACAAATCAAGATCGATCGTGGGGGTTCGGAACAGAGTCCCCTCACGATCCGTGCGGAGAGTCCTGGAGAGACACTGCTCACAGGAACCTCCTACTTGGAGATCAATGCTCCCCACGTGGTGGTGGATGGTCTTTATTTCACCCAGGGTGCCATCGATCCCAAGCAATTTTCGGTCATTCATTTTAAATCCCATCACGGGACCGTCCGTAATACTGCTGTGATCGATTACAACCCTCCTGAATTTGAGGATGAGAGCTATTGGGCCTACTTCAGCGGGGATAACAACGTCGTGGAGAAATGTTACTTTAAGGGGAAGAACAACATGCATCCCCTCCTCGGGAACGCAATCGACGGGAGTCGCACCAACACCGTTCGGGGCTGTTACTTTAAAAATATCCCGCTCGAAGACGGGAACGGGCGTGAAATTCTTCGGATGTGGGGACCGGGCAAGTTTGATCCCAAGGATAAGGATGGGGCTTTCTGTCTAGTGGAAGGGAATCTGTTTGATGGTGCGGATGGAGAAGGTACAGAAATCATTTCGCTGAAGTCGAATTACAATCGAGTCTTGAGCAATACGATCGTGGGAAGTCGTGGGTGTCTGAATATCCGGCAAGGCTCCCATAATGTGGTTCAGGGAAATATTGTACTTGGGAAGGGAGTGGTGGGGGCTCAGGGGCTGCGAATGTCAGGTTTCGACAACAAGGTGGAAGGGAACTATGTGTCGGGTTGTGATTGGGGAATTCGAATTCAGACGGGGGAATATATTGAGTCGGCCCTGACGTCGGATTACCAAGCGAACATGAAGGAAAAAAAGAGTAAAAAAGGGGAAGGTAGTGAGGTGAATGTTGCGAAGTATCCTCCTGTTCAAGATCTGGTCTTGGCCCGAAACGTTTCCGTTAACAATACAGGGGCAGATTTAGAGGTGGGTTTTGCTTATAAGAGGCACTGGCCTGAGAATCAGCTAGTTCTGTTGCCCGAAAATTGTCAGATCAAAGATAATCGGTTCATCCGGTCAGCTGGTGGTGAATCCGTGATCGGTTCGCTACCGGACACGCAACCCCCTTTGGATAAGATCAAGCTTTCGCCCAATCATTATGAGAACAATCTCCTTTTGGGCGGGACCTGTGCTTACGCACTTGCCGAGTCGGGATGCAAAGTGGAGTTGATCCCTGCGGGGTGGTCGGCGGAACAGGAGTTGGCGAATTGGAAAGTGTTAAAACCGGAGGATGTTGGGCCTGAGTGGGTCATTGCCTTGCGCAAGGCCGGTCAGTTTGCAATTGAGGACGATAAGTCGTGTTACAGAGCTGAACCTGCCAAGGGGGAAAAAAAGAAGAAGAAAAAGAAGAAAGAGTGATTTAGGATTTCGGGGGGTGTGGAAAGCGTTAAGACGAGCTAGGATTCGTGGGTGAAGAAGACGAATGCGTTGGCTGGGGAGGTGAGTCCCTATTTGTTGCAGCACTCCCATAATCCAGTGGATTGGATGCCGTGGGGGAATTCGGTGTGGAGGAAAGCGAAGGAGGAAAATAAGCCGGTTTTTCTGAGCATCGGATACTCGACGTGTCACTGGTGTCATGTGATGGAGCGGGAGTCGTTTGAGAGTGAGGATGTGGCCAAGGTGCTAAATCGGGATTTTATTTCAGTCAAAGTGGATCGGGAGGAGCGTCCGGATGTGGACCGAGTCTACATGACGGCCGTCCAGTCCATGACGGGTCAAGGGGGATGGCCTCTATCCGTTTGGGTGACTCCCGAGGGGAAGCCGTTTTATGGGGGGACCTATTTTCCGCCAGTTGGAGGGCATGGGAGGCCTGGGTTTGTGGATGTGTTGGATCAGATTGCAGCGGCGTGGAGGGAGAGAGGGGAGGAGGTGCAGGGGTGGGCGGAGGAGTTATCTCAAAGGGTTCGAACTTTAGGGCAGGGAACGGGGGGGGGTGGTGTCTCTGATGGGGAGAAAATTCTTAAGACCGGGACGGATGAGATGGCAACGGAGTATGATCGAAAGCACGGGGGATTTGGTGGGGCGCCCAAGTTTCCAAGGCCAAGCCAGCCTCTTTTCTTATTGAGAAGGTCTTATGCAGAAAAGAGTGAGCAGCTTTTGGATATAGTGAGGCATACAGGCCGAGCGATGCGGATGGGTGGGATCTACGATCAGATTGGCGGAGGCTTTCATCGATACGCAGTGGACGGAGAGTGGGCGGTACCTCATTTCGAAAAGATGCTCTACGACAATGCCCAGTTGATGGGGCTGTATGCGGAGCTGGGGGTGGCGTTAGGGGAGCAGTGGCCTAGGGACGTGGTGAGAGGGATCGCTGAATACATGGAGAGAGACTTGGGGGTGGAAGGGGGAGGGTTGGCATCGGCCGAGGATGCAGACAGTGAGGGGGCAGAGGGGAAGTTCTACGTGTGGACAAAGAGTGAAATACGGGAGCTTGCGACAGAGCGGGAACTTAAGTTGGCCGAGGAAATTTGGGGAGTCACCGAGGCGGGTAACTTTATGGATCCGCATCATCCAGTCAAAGGGTGGAATGTTTTAGCGCTCCAAAGAGTTCCGGCGGCGGATGAGGATGATATTTTGGATGGTTTGAGAGATAAAATGAGAAGGAGAAGGGAGGGTAGGATTCGTCCAGGAAAAGATGATAAGGTGCTGACCTCTTGGAATGCGTTAGCAATTTCAGGATATGCGAAGGCGGCGCGATGGGGTGGAGGATCCCATTATGCGAAAAGAGCGGAGGAAATATGGGGTTTCTTGGAAGAGAATCTTTTGCGTAAGGACGGAACACCAGCGCACCGTTGGCGAAACGGTAAAAAAGATGATACTCATCTACTGGAGGATTATGCGGGGGTTTTGCAGGCGATGATTGATCTCCATCAGGCCACCTTAAAAGTACGGTATCTCAGGCGGGCAGTGGATTTGGCGAAAAAGATGTTGGAAACATTTGAGGACAGGGAAAGGGGTGGATTATGGGCAAGCGTGGATGAAAGTCTCATTGCCCGAATGAAAGACGATTACGATGGAGCAGAACCGAGCGGAAATGCCGTTGCGGCACTTGCCTTGGCTGAGTTGGCGCGACTTACGGATCAGGTGGAGTGGGAGAGTGCGGCTCGGAGGATTCTCGATTGGTTGGGTGAGAGAATGAGGAGATTGCCTCAGGCGGTTCCCCACGGCTTGATGGCCCTGCAGCGAGTTGGCGAAAGTTCGACTCGATTGATCTTAGCTGGGACAGATCGCGAAAAATTCCTAGAAGTTGTGGGGAATGTTTATCGACCTGATGTATTGATCACGGGAGCGAGCGAGGATCATCCAAGTGAATTCGTCCGAAAGATTGGAAAAGAGACAATAGGGGGGACAGCTTATTTATGTGAGGGGGGTG
>JBIKTM010000039.1:0-8829 GCA_044348085.1 Methylacidiphilales bacterium
TCGCCTCGGGAATGTCTTTGGCCAACCCCAAAGTATGACCTCCGAAGCCAAGAACACTCACCCTCTCGTCATACCGGCCAAACTTCCGGGTTGGAACCCCCCCGCCAACCGCCCAGCTCTTCGCCAACCCCAACCCTGGAATCAACCCTAGGAATCCGCGACGTGTGATCATGGGTTAATTCTGCTCCTCTAACCGATCTCGGCAAGCCGAGAAACCATCCCCAATCCATTGTGAGGAAGTGGAATAAAAGAGTTTTCAAATCCCTACCAGAACGCAATCTATCTCTTAGCGGCCAGTTCGGTCGCACAACCAAAGGAGAAACCTCTTATGTCATTCAGCAGCGCCAGTAAGAAAAACGGGAAAACGTACTACCTTCACAGTCGCCAACAGACCCTCCGTGGCGGAGCGACTGTCACCCTTTACTATTTCGCTTCCGCCCCTGGCGCAGGCGCTGTGGATGCCCTTCCCGAAGGCTATGTCGTGACCGAGAACGAGCGCACCGGTCTGCCTCTCCTCAAAAAAGCTAAATAAACTCAGTCTCGGCTCTTGAGTCTGGATGTTCCGATCCAGACTCCACGCGACTGCCGAATGAGCTTCGCTAGACCTCGATTTTGAGGTTCAGCTGTTCTTTGCCCTTGGAAAGACTGCTTTTCAAGCAGCCACTAAACCTGTGCGTAGCTTCGGTACCAATCCACAAACCTCTTGATGCCATCCTCAATCGAAGTTTCCGGCCGAAAGCCCACCGCCTCTCCTAAGTCCTCGACTTTCGCTGCTGTCGCCATCACATCCCCAGCAGGCACGGGCTTCATGATCACTTTTGCCTTCTTACCCGTGGCTACCTCAATCGCCTTCACAAATCTGCCCAACTCCACTGGCTCACTATTTCCAATATTATAAATTCGATACGGGGCGGGACTCGTGGCAGGGTCCGGTTTCTTCCCATCCCATCGCACGTTTCCAGTTGCCGGTTTTTTCGTCAATCGAACGATCCCCTCGACAATATCATCCACATACGTGAAATCCCGCCGCATCTTCCCCTCTCCAAAAAGCTCGATCTCTTTCCCAGCTAAAATTGCCTGAGTGAATTTGTAATAGGCCATATCGGGCCGACCCCACGGACCATACACCGTAAAAAACCGTAAGCCTGTGCACGGAATTCCGTACAGATGCGCATACGAGTGGGCCATCAGCTCATTGGCCTTCTTCGTTGCGGCATACAGAGAAATGGGGTGATCTACATTGTCTTTTTCCGAAAACGGCATTCCTTGATTCAGTCCATACACGGAGCTTGAACTCGCAAAGATCAAATGGGGTGTCTTCTGCGCTCGACACGCCTCCAACACATCCAACATCCCCTCCAGGTTGCTACGAGCATAGGCATGGGGATGCGTCAGGCTGTAACGCACTCCCGCCTGCGCCGCCAGATGCACGACCACCTCGGGCTTTACCTCATGCCAAATTTTCTCCACCCCCGTGCGGTCCCCAAGGTCCGTCTTCAAAAACCGGAAGGCCTTGCTCTTTTGCAACCGCGCCAGACGTGCCTCCTTAAGGCTCACGTCATAGTAATCGTTCAGGTTGTCCAGACCAACGACCTCGTCCCCTTGCTGGAGAAGTCGCTCGCTCAAATGATACCCGATGAACCCCGCCGCCCCCGTCACCAGCACTCGGCGGCTCATGCCTTCTCCATTTTTGACCACTCCATCCGGTCCCCATCAAATTCAAACCACCCGCGGAATTTTTCCTCTGCCAACAAACGGGGCATCCACTGCTCGTCATCTGCCCACATACGATCGTAGGGAATTTGATCCGTTCGAACCCAAAACGGTTTGGCCTCCGCCGTCTCCATCAACTCTCCCTCCCAACCCGAAGCTCGGTATACCGTACAGTGCAAGGAGTACCCGTCGCGAAATTGAAAACGTAGTTCCCCCGCCCACTGCACTCCCGTGGGCGTAATCCCAACCTCCTCCTGCGTCTCACGAATCGCGGCCTGCTCCGCTGTCTCCCCTTTTTCAAGTCTTCCCCCAGGCCCATTCACCTTCCCCGCGCCCAATCCCCGCTTTTTCTCAATCAACAAAATCTGTCCGTCCTGGATTACAAAACAGAGCGTCCCCTCCTCCTTTGGCCTCCAGTTCGCCCCATCCACTCGGTCGACAACTTCACTTGTAGAATTGAGGGCCATTCCACTCCGTCAACGCATCGAACCGCTGGAGCGATCTTTTTGCATCAGCTTGGCCCGTGCCTCTTCCAAAAGTTTTTTCTCTGCCGCCGTCAAGGAGTCCATCCCCTCCCGCGAAATCTTCTCCAAAATCGGATCTACCTTTTCCAGCGGGACCAACCCTGTCTTTTTGGGAGCTGTCTTTTTCTTGGCGGTGTTTTTCGGACGCTTTCCAAAAGAAATCTGCGGCCAACTGACCCCTCCCGCCCGAACCCAAGCCACCGCGATGAGCCCCGTCGTCCACAGCTGAACTCCTCCCAACCAATCCCGACCCGCAAAGTACGTTAAACTATACACCGCCATGAGGATCCACCCCACCCACCTGGCTGAAAGCCCAAAGAAAAACTGGGCTCCAGGATGCAAAGCACAAAACGCTAAAAAGACCGCAAAGTGGACTGTGCCCGATCCAGCCATCACAACCGAACCTAGCCACGGAGCTAGACCCGCGATCAGCAAGGCGGGTCCTACGATCAATCCCGCATAAAGAAGCCCTAGGGATTTTCTCCCCATCGCAGATTCCACCTCTCGCCCAAACCAGAAAAACATCAGCATTTCGAACGCAAACCAAATTCCCTCCTGACGAATGTCGTGGACAAAGGGATACGTCACCAACGTCCACACATGTCCTTCTGCAAGTTGGGCAGCAGAAAATACCCCGGCGTTCACCCACGCTCCTAAACCTGCTGCCATCGCCACAGCCCCTACCGCCATAGACATGGCATGAAGCCCAACCAAAAGAGTCGTTAAATCCACACGGAAATTACCAACCATGAAAATAGGCCCCTCCGCACCTTGCCATCGATTCCAGGAATTTCCCCAAGCCATAGCTTTGGAGTATGAAACGGAACGCAGGGCAGGGCAAGCCGTGCCCCTTTAGATCTGATACTCGGTCGTTCTTCCTTTGGCCGCCAGCTTAGCACGCACTCTTTCGACGAGGCGCGCCAAGGTCTCCGCCGCCAATACCTTGCTCGCCGCACCCGCCGCATCACTCTGTAACTTTCCCCACACCTCCCCCACCGCATCTCCTCGCGCAACTCCTCTGGCGTTTCTCCCGCCATCCACCCATGCCACCACCTCACTCATCCGTATCTTTTCCGCAGGACGCGCCAACTCATATCCACCCCCCGACCCACGACGACTGGTTACAAATCCACCCTGCCTCAACCACCGTAAAACCTGCTCCATAAACTTTCCAGGAGTGCCCGAAACCTGTGCTAAGGCCGAAGCCTGCTTCACCCTTCCACTACCCCCCTCTAGGGCCAAAGCCACCAGAGCCCTCACCGCATAGTCTGTTGTCCGGGTTGCTGCCATCCCACTATCGTCCCGAGGGTTATTCGCTTCGTCAACCCGCGCTTCCGCGCAACCCGTTGCCAACCCCACCTTCCAAAGGTAATCTCAACTTCTATGAAAGCGGAAAACGGACACTCCGCCGCCACCCCCGCTCCCGAAGTGGATTCGGGTATTGTCATTTCCAGTCGGGTTCGCCTTGCCAGAAATGTAAAAAGTTTTGCCTTCCCAGGTTGGCTGAAAAAAGCCGATCGCCTTAAACTTTTAGAAACCATTCAGCCTGCCGTTTCAGACCTCACCTGCATGCGCCCTGCCAAAGTTTCTGTCGCGATGGAAACATTAACTCCGCTCGACAAACAACTCTTGGTCGAAAAACACCTCATCAGCCGCGAGCACGCCGCAAAAAACGCCGGAAGTGGCCTCGTTGTAAATGGGGACGAATCCCTTTCCGTAATGATCAATGAAGAGGATCATATCCGCCTCCAAGCGCTCCGCCCAGGGTTCCACCTTCTCGAAGCGTGGGATGCGGCCGACAAGCTCGATACGGCCCTCGAGGACAAACTCGAATTCTCTTTCTCCCCCTCCCTTGGCTACCTCACCGCCTGCCCGACGAATGTCGGCACCGGAATGCGCGCCTCCGCCATGCTGCACCTCCCTGGACTCGTATTAGGCGAGCAGATCAACCAGGTCATTAAGTCGGTCAATCAGTTAGGCCTAGCCGTCCGCGGTCTGTACGGCGAAGGAACCGAAGCTCTTGGAAATCTTTTTCAAATTTCCAACCAGACAACCTTGGGCGAATCAGAACGCCAGATTCTAGATCGTCTCGTCAAAGTAGTTCGCCAACTCACCGAGCTCGAAAACAACGCCCGCCAAAAACTGATCCAAGAAAAAGGCCGTATGCTTGCCGATCAAGTTGGCCGCTCTTACGGCATTGTTCTTCACTCCTACTCCATCTCCTCCAAGGAGGCCCTCAATCTTCTCAGCCTACTCAGATTAGCGGCAGACCTCGTCCTCCTCCCCGCCACTCTCAAGCCCAAGCTCGATACTCTCCTTATTTCCACTCAACCCGCCCATCTCCAGCAGGCTTCACAGAAGAAACTGGGGGCAGAGGAGCGGGACGCCTTCCGTGCCGATCTTCTTCGCGAGAAACTCAAGGGCATTGCCGAACCCGCGATGCGTAAATTGCACCTCTAACCAACTTGGGTTAATATCCTTCCTGTGAACAATTTCACCCCCCGCGCACAACAAGTCCTCGCCCTTGCCCGCAAGGAGGCCGACCGCTTTAACCACAACTATGTGGGCACGGAGCATATTCTCCTCGGCTTGATCAAGCTGGGCCAAGGTGTCGCCGTCAATGTCCTCCAGAAAATGGGGTTGGATCTCGAAACGGTCCGGATGGAAGTAGAAAAACAGGTTGGAACAGGTCCTGACACCAAAGTCACAGGCAACATTCCCTACACCCCAAGGGTCAAAAAGGTTCTCGCCTTAGCCAGCAAAGAAGCGAAAGCCCTCCATCACTCCTATGTCGGCACTGAACACATTCTTTTAGGACTCCTTCGCGAAGGTGATGGAGTGGCCGCCCGCGTTCTGAAATCTCTCGAGGTCGATATCGAAAGAGCCCGACAAGAAGTTCTCAAGGAACTCGATCCTAATTTCGAGGAAGGGGGAGAACCCGCAGGTGGAATGGAAGAGTCCACCGCTGGAAATGGAGAAGCCGCGGCCTCCACAGGCTCCTCCGGCGCTCGTAAAGACATCAAGACCCCTGCCCTCAAAGCCTTCGGTCGCGACCTCACAGAGCTCGCCCGCAAAGGAGAGATGGACCCCGTCATCGGTCGCAAAAATGAGATCGAACGCGTGGTGCAAATTCTTTGCCGTAGAACCAAAAATAATCCCGTCCTTATCGGCGAAGCAGGAGTTGGA
This sequence comes from Methylacidiphilales bacterium, assembly GCA_044348085.1. Lineage (GTDB taxonomy): Bacteria > Verrucomicrobiota > Verrucomicrobiia > Methylacidiphilales > Verrucolacustridaceae > Verrucolacustris. The sequence continues at coordinate 5,424 of JBIKTM010000039.1, forward strand.
AAAACCGCGATTGTGGAAGGTCTGGCCCAAGAGATCGCTTCAGGCAATGTTCCCGAAATTCTTCGTGACAAAAAAGTGATTACTCTCGACCTAGCCCTCATGGTGGCGGGCACAAAATATCGTGGTCAGTTCGAAGAGCGCATCAAGGCTGTCATGGAGGAAATTCGGAAGCTGAAATCCGTTCTCCTCTTTATCGACGAGCTTCACACGCTCGTAGGCGCAGGCTCGGCCGAGGGTGCCATGGATGCCTCGAATATCATCAAGCCTGCCCTCTCCCGCGGTGAACTGCAGTGTATCGGGGCCACCACCATGAACGAGTACCGCAAATACATCGAAAAAGACTCCGCCCTCGAGCGTAGGTTCCAGACCGTTCGGGTAGATGCCCCCTCCATCGATGAAGCAATTGCCATTCTCCACGGTCTCCGCGCGAAATATGAGGAACATCACCACGCCAAGATTTCAAATGAAGCCATCGCCGCCTCGGTTCGCCTCAGCGAACGCTACATCACCGGCCGATACCTGCCCGATAAAGCGATCGACGTCATGGACGAGGCGGGTTCGCGATGCCGGATTGCCGCCAGTATCCGCCCGGCAGAATTCAAATTGGCCGAGGGCGAAATCGAGACCATCCGAGCGGAAAAAGAGGCGGCCATCAAAGCGCAAGACTTTGAAAAAGCCGCCGCTCTCCGGGATCGCGAAAAAGAGTCTACCGCGAAGCTGGAAAATGATCTGAATGCATGGCGCAAGAAGCGCGATGAGATTGTTGTCGATGTCGGCGAGGAGGATGTCAAACACGTCATATCCAAGTGGACAGGCATCCCTCTGACGCGAATGGGGGAAGGCGATCTCTCAAAACTCCTCAATATCGGAGAAACCCTCCAATCTCGTGTCATTGGGCAACACGAAGCCGTTCAGGCCCTCGCGAAAGCGCTTCGTCGCTCTCGTGCTGACCTCAAAGACCCGAAACGCCCCATTGGCTCCTTTATCTTCCTAGGTCCGACTGGTGTCGGCAAAACCCACCTTGCAAAAGCTTTGGCGGAAGAAGTATTTGGAGAAAAAGATGCGCTCGTTCAACTCGACATGTCCGAATACATGGAAAAGTTTAACGTTTCTCGTCTGATCGGTTCACCTCCGGGTTATGTAGGCTACGAGGAAGGCGGCCAGTTGACCGAAAAAGTCCGTCGTCGTCCCTACTGCGTCGTTCTGTTTGATGAGATCGAAAAGGCTCATCCTGATGTTTGGAATGTGCTTCTCCAGATCCTCGAAGACGGGCAGGTGACCGACAGTCTCGCCAGGAAGGTCGATTTCCGAAACACCATCATCATCATGACCTCCAACGTGGGAGCGGAGCTGATTCGCAAGGGCAACGTGATGGGCTTCGGCACTCCTGTTCACGAGCAGGACTACAACGCGATTAAGGAAAAGATCCTCGGAGAAACGAAAAAGATCTTCAAACCGGAGTTTCTCAATCGGCTTGACGATCAGATCGTCTTTCACTCTCTCACCCGCGAAGACCTTTCTAAGATCGTCTCCCTCGAGGTTGCCAAAGTGGCAGCCCGGGTTCGCGAAAAAGGCGTGGAAATCGAACTTACCCCCGAAGCCTCTACTTTCCTTATCGAGAAAGGCTACGAGCCCGTCTACGGCGCACGTCCACTGCGCCGGGCGATCGAAAGATATCTGGAGGATCCGATCGCCGAGGAAGTAATCCGTGGAAAGATTAAAGCCGGAGATCGCGTCAAAGTAGGTGCAGATAAGGAAAATCTAACCTTTACGACGACTTCCCCCTCGTCCCCTGCCAAATCTACCGCCAGCTGAACACGCCCGATCACGCCACGCGGATCCGCACTCTTTTCGGCGATCTCGCACCCTCCTACGATCGCTACAATCGGCTCTTTAGCCTCGGCCTCGATGTTGCCTGGCGAAAAAAATTGGTCGCCTCCCTCAGCCCGAAGTCCCCAAAAAAAATCCTCGATCTGGCCTGCGGTTCTGGCGATGTCAGTCTGCTTCTTCAAAAAGAATTCCCCTCTGCCGAGGTGATCGCCCTGGATTTCTGCCGCCCTCTGCTCGATCAGGCAAAAACCCGAGGGGTAAAACAAACCGTGGAAGGCGATGCCCTCAACCTCCCCTTCCCGGATCAAACGATGGATGCCGCTACCCTCGCCTTCGGACTGCGTAACTTTGCCGACCGCCCCAAGGGCCTTTCGGAAATCCACCGAGTCCTTCAACCAGGCGGGATCTTTGCCCTGCTGGAATTTAATCCTCCTCCTTTTCCATGGAAATTCTTTTGGAACTTTTACCTGTTTCATTTCATGCCCTGGGCAGCCCAACTCCTCAGCCGCCAAGGCGAATCCTTTCGCTACCTCGCCCGTAGTATCTCCCAATTCCCTGCCCCTTCCGACCTTTACCACGAACTCCACGAGGCTGGACTTAAACTTCTCTTCGCGCGTTCGATGTCCCTCGGTTTGGTCAGACTGACCGTTTGCAGAAAACTTCCTTAATTAGCCCACTGCGAATTTTAATTTCTATCCCCACGCGTTTCCTTGGAGGTAAGGGGATTGCGCCCACTGAACTCTTCCCCGCGCTATCCTAATTACGCCTCTGGCAGGATAATTTATACCTCCACACTTTGCTTTGGAGGTATGGGGATTCGAACCCCAGACCTTCTCATTGCGAACGAGACGCTCTACCAACTGAGCTATACCCCCAATGAAAAGACTTTAATACTCACCACTCCCCATTTCAACCCCCCCGAACCCCAAGAACTACAACTGATGTTCGTTCTCTAAAAATCCGCGCAGATGCCGGATCCGTGTCGGATGCCGCATCTTCCGCAAAGCCTTCGCCTCAATCTGACGAATACGTTCTCGGGTCACCTTGAACTGGCGCCCCACCTCCTCCAAGGTCCGTGAGTATCCGTCCACCAGACCAAACCTCTGCTCCAGCACCGCCCGTTCCCGATCGGTCAAACTGTCCAACACATCCTTAATCTTTTCCTTCAACATCGAGTAGGCCGTCATGTCGGACGGATTCTCAGCCGACTTGTCCTCAATAAAGTCTCCAAAAGTCGTGTCGTCACTGTCCCCCACCTGCGCCTGCAAGGAGATCGGCTGCTGAGCCATTTTTAAAACCGCACGAACTCGCTCCACCGGCATTCCGGTTTCATCCGCAACTTCCTCGGGGGTCGGCTCCCTTCCAAACTCCTGCACCAACTGCTTCTGCACCCGCATCAGCTTGTTGATCGTTTCGATCATGTGAACGGGAATACGAATCGTCCGAGCCTGATCCGCAATGCTTCGGGTAATCGCCTGCCGAATCCACCATGTCGCATAGGTAGAAAACTTATATCCCCGCCGATACTCAAACTTCTCCACCGCTTTCATCAAACCCATATTGCCCTCTTGAATCA
>JBIKTM010000040.1:0-8722 GCA_044348085.1 Methylacidiphilales bacterium
GGCCAAGAAGAATGACCGTGGCGGCCGAGTGGGTTCGGGTATGTGTTAGGGTGACGAGTGAGCGGGTTACTCCTCGGTTTTTTGCAAGCTGGGCACCTTGGCTGTGGAAGCGAAGGAGAGGTTCTCCATGGGATTGGCGCTCGATTTCCATTCCTAGCCAAGGCAAGGATTGTCCAATTCCCGTGCCAAAAGCTTTGGAAGCGGCTTCCTTCGCGGCAAATCGGGCGGCGAGTGGGACGGCAGGACGGGATTGAGAACGGGCATATTCGATTTCCGCAGGGTGAAAAATCTTTTGGAGGAACCGATCCCCATATCGATTGAAGGATTCCTCGATCCGGTCGATTTCGACCAGATCCATACCAAGGCCGAGGATTCGTTCGGGATTCATTTCTTTTTGATGGCTAGAAGAAAGTCCCGGACGCTCTGTTCAAGACCAACGTTGATGGCGTGGGAAACCAAAGAGTGCCCGATGTTCAGCGTATGAAGGTGAGGTAGGGAAAGAAGTTCGGGTAAGTTCGAAAGGCGAAGTCCGTGGCCAGCGTTGACTTGTATTTTTAGGCTGTGGGCCTGCTCTGCGGCAGATCTGAGTTGGTCTAAAGCGGCAGGTCGATCCGCCGGGTTAGCGTCGGCAAATCGACCCGTGTGCAGTTCGATGACCGAGGCTTGGAGGGTGGCGGCGGCATCGATTTGGCGGGGGTCGGGATCGAGAAAGAGGCTCGTGATAATCTTGGCTTGGGTGAGTTTTTCGATGATGGGACCAAGAGTTTGGATTTGGTTGGCGGCGTTGAGGCCGCCCTCGGTGGTGACTTCGGCTCGGTTTTCGGGGACGAGGCAGACTTCGGCAGGCTGGAGGCGGAGAGCGAACTGCAGCATCGCAGGGGTAGCAGCCATTTCGAGGTTGAGCTTTTCGCGGCACTCGTGGCCGAGTCGGAGAACGTCGTCGTCTTGGATGTGGCGGCGGTCCTCACGTAGGTGGACGGTAATTGAGTGAGCTCCTGCGGATAGGCAGGTACGGGCGAGAGAGACGGGATCGGGCTCTGGGATTACACCTGGAATCGGGACGCGGTACCTCGCCTGACGAAGGGTGGCGAGGTGATCAATGTTTACGCCGAGTCGAATCACATCTTTATCCTATCGCAAATATCGACCGGAGTTGAGGATTTTTGAGTTTGTAAAAAGATTATTTATAGGTGGGTTTATTGGTTCTGCTGTAAACCGTGTTGTCAGCTCGTAATCCGTTGAATCCATATCCGTCCGAGTGAACATCGGAAGCGTCCCAAGCTAAGGTCAAACGACGAAAAGGTATTTCAAATGTTCCGTTGCGGCCGTAGATAGTCGCCGTTCCTGGAGCGGCTTCCTCATCCGAGGAGAACGGCAGGTACTCATAGCTATTCGTGTATTTTCGGTAGTAGCTTTCTTTGCTGCGCAGATCAGCTGGGCAAGCGAGAACCTTGGCGGTCAATCCATAAGGGCTTAAAGCACCTAGGAGGTTTGTCGCGCCTTCATTTGTGAAGACTTGCGCGCCCCATGGGTTGTTAATACTTGGGAATTTGTTTCCGTTGTCTGGAACGTAGAGCCAAACGGCGGTGCCGATTTGGCGAAGGTTCGATTGGCAGGCGGTGGTCTCTGCTTTCGCTCGCACTCTTTGGAGGGAGGGGGAGATCATGCCGGCCAACATGGCAATGATAGTGATGACGGTAAGGAGCTCGACCAAAGTGAAGGCATTTCTACGTCGGAGTGCTCGAAGCATGGAGGGTTTAGCCCCCCTTCTGAGAAGAGCGGCGTTCGACGTACCGTTGGTAGCGTTGGGATCTTTGTTCGGGGCTCATTTTGCGCATGGCACGGGAGAATCCTTCGCCCGCACGTTCGGCACGCGCGGGATCGTTCATGATTTCCTGTCCTTTCTTGTCTCTCTCCCCCTCTGTGGTTAATGATGACCATTCACGGTATTGGCGGACTGATTCTTGGGCGGCTTGTCGGGCGTCTCCTTGTTCGGACGAGGGAAGGGAACGGATTCGGGATTCGAGGCGGGCGAGAAGCGCATCGGGGGGAAGGTCGGCAGGTTCTGTCCATCGGAGAGTGCCGCGGTTTGCCTCTTGGGTGGACGGGGGAGTCCCAGGACCATCTCGTTCGGAACGAGCTGGAAGAAGGTAGACAAGTTGGGCTTCGCCACCTGCACTTTTGGCTAATTTGGGAATCGAGGTCGATATGGGGCCCGACGAGGGGGATTTTTTCAAAGTTGGATTCCAGGATTGGGGAATGAGGAGCCGAACTTCCGTGTTTTGTGCGGCATGTTCAAGAAGGGGTAGGAGTTGAAGGGGCAGTTGGGGGGAGGGGCTCCAGACCTGTTCTCTGGGGTCTCGGTCGATGGGAAGGGAGCTACTAGCACCACGAAAAAGCCAAGGCGTTCGATACTCGATTGAGAGAGTGCCTGAATCAGTTTTTGGGTTGGGAAGAGTGGATAGAAGATTTTTCATGGAGGCGTTGTCTGGAGCGAGGATCACAGCGAGGGATCCACGGGATTCGGCCGCGGCTTGGAGAGCCTCAAGAGCTTCGACCACAGGGACGCGGCGGACTTGGATGGTTATTGGAGTGTTTAAATCGATATCGGTGATGATTTTGAGTTTCGATTGGCTGGTGAATGATCGAAGGACGATGGAGAGAGGTTTTTTGTCAAAGACCAGTGTGATGGTGCCCCAGCCTTGAGCGATCCAAAGCCCGACCCATGTTAGGGCGAGGATACCGACAACAGAGAGGAGAAGTTTAGGACGGGTCACAGGCTCAAATAAGATATTACAGCACAAACAGGAGGTGGAAAGAGTTGAAGATGGAGAAAAGTTGTTCCCAAGGAAGGCACAGGGGTGGGAGGGTGAGATTGCCTGCGCTTGTCGGTTTTTCTTATGATTTAAGAGTATGTCGGAAAATAGTTCGGTGCCGTCGGTACTCACAAAAGAGATGTTGCTCGAAATCGGGGGATGGAGGGCGATGCAGGAGGGGCGTTCGCTATGGGAAGCAGGCAAAGTTATGTCCGTGGATTGGGTAGATCCGATGCTTGGGGGTGTGGTGCAGGCGGGGACTGGAACCGTGAATGCGCGACTGAAACTAGGAAAGAGACTTTCGGATGTAGAGAATCTGTGTAGCTGCCGTCAGGCGCGGGAGTACGGGACGGTATGTCCTCATGTCATCGCCCTAAGTTTAAAATATTTGGAAAAAAATGGTAAGGCGGCTGGTGGGCCAGTCCATCGGCCGAATGGAGCTGTTGCTGGGCCTGTTGCGGCGGCGGCACGAGCTGTAGCGCCGCGATTCCCGCGTGTATTGGGGCAGTTGGCGGGCAAAGGATCCAAGCCTCTTTCCTTGGAAGTGCATCTTCCTTTGGAACTGGGCAAGGCGTGGAGGGCAGGAAAGATCCCGCTTACGGTTGAGGCCTCGGTGGATGGTGGGCCGACAAAAAGTTTGGATGCGGTGTCGGTCGAGAAGGTGGAGCCTTATATAGTGGATGAGTCGGATGCAGTGCTTCTCTCGATGCTGGAAAAAATGGATGGAGCGTCGGTGCATGGAGAGGCTGAGTTAAGTGCAGCGGACCGAGATTTATTTTTTCCGATTCTTTTAGGGCATCCCAGAGTTTTTGTTGGCCGAAAAAAACATCTGATTGTATCGCGTGCGCTGGAGGGAACACGGTTGAAGGCGGAACTGGATCAGGAGGGTGTTTTGCATATGGAGTTAGAGGAAGCACCTCCTGGGCCTCCGGGAAGTGAGGTTTTTGAAGGGAGCCATGGGCGATGGCGCTTTGCAGGCGATCATCTGGAGTTGTTGGATAGTCTGCCTGCTGCGTACGAGGGTTTGAGGAAGGGTGGGAGGTCGGTTTCTCGTGAAGGAATGGCGACCTTTTTGCAGAGGGAGATGCCCCTCTTAGAGCGTCATGTGCGAGTGGAAGCGGGGGAGAGGTTGCGCGGGCTACAATTTGATACGGTAGCTCCCAAGATTCGAGTGGAACTGGATGGACTCCTTTCTGGAATCAGTTGTCAGTTAGAGGCGGTGTATGGAAAGGAGTCCCATATTTTAACGGGGATGCCTGGGCAGAATGAAGGAATGGATGCGTGGATGCCGGATGGTGCAGATCCGAAGAGATATCGGGTCCGGGGTAGGGCGATGGAGCGAACGGCACAACGAGAGCTGTTAGCGGCAGGTTTTCTACCCGGGCAGCGTGCGGCGGAGCGGTACACTTTGGCGGGAGAGGGAAAGGTGGGGGCATTCTTGGCTAATATTTTGCCCCGTTGGAGGCAGAAGTGGGATGTGAAGGTCACGCCGAGGATGGAGTCGTTGCTGAGCCGATGTGATTATGTGGCGCCCGAGGTGACATTAAAGGATACGGGTGGGTCTTGGTTGACAGTGGAGGTGGATTTTCGATCCGGGGCAGGAAGCAGTGCACTTTCTCCAGCTGAGGTGCAAAGACTTCTTCAAACGGGGCAGAGCCACCATCGTCTTGCGGGAGGACGAATCGCTCTGGTGCCCACGGATGATGTGGCCGAGTTTCAGGAGGTTTTGAAGGATTGTCAGGTTCGAAACGACGGCACGCGATACAAGTTGGAGAAGAGGTTCCGTGGATATTTTGGGGAGGCGATTCGGGGCACGGGTTGGGTCGTCAGTGGTAAATCCAACTGGAAACCTCCAGCTGAGGTGATTGCGTATGAAGAGGCCAAACTTCCCGACCGATTGGCGAATATTGTGCGACCTTATCAGAGGGAGGGAATCGGATGGTTGCTTTACTTGGCAAAGAATCATTTTGGCGGGGTGTTGGCGGATGAGATGGGATTAGGAAAAACTTTGCAGACATTGGCGTTCCTTGAACTTCGGAGAGCACAAAATAAGACGAAGTTACCAGGCTTGGTGATTTGCCCGACGAGCCTGGTCATGAACTGGGTGGACGAGGCAAAGAAGTTTGCCCCTAGCCTGAAGGTGTTGGCCTTACATGGAGCTGGAAGAAAAACCCTGCTCAATAAAATTCCAGATCACGACCTAGTCGTCACTAGTTATGCGCTTCTGCGGAGGGATATTGCGGAGTATGAGAAACTGGAGTTCGACGCAGTGATTCTCGATGAAGCGCAAAATATCAAGAACCGAACCAGTCAGACTGCGGTCTCGGTAAAGAAGCTGGTGAGTGAGCATCGAATGGTTCTGACAGGAACTCCCTTAGAGAATTCCCTGTTAGATCTGTGGTCGATCTACGATTTCTTGATGCCCGGATATTTGGGAACAGCAACGGATTTCCGAGATCGTTATGAGATTCCTGTAGCCAAGTTGGGTGACGAAAAAGCACAGCAGAGGTTGCGTCATCGAGTGAGGCCATTTCTTCTGCGTAGAACCAAAGCAGAAGTGGCCAAGGACCTGCCCGCCAAGATTGAGCAGATTGCGTACTGTGAACTCACGGATGAGCAGAAAGGGGTGTATCAGCAGATTTTGGAAGAGGGGCGAAAGCAGGTCAGCGAACTTTCGGGCAAGGCGTCGGGTGGGCGGGATCGGATTGCTGTTCTTACTGTACTGATGCGGTTGCGACAGGCGTGCTGTCACTTGGGTTTGTTGCCGCATCCTGGAGCAGGAGCGAAAGTGTGGAGCGAACCTTCGGGAAAAATGGAGTACTTTTTAGATCGATTGGAAGAGGCGATTTCAGGTGGGCATCGAATTCTAGTTTTCAGCCAATTTGTATCGATGTTAAAGATCGTGCAGGAGGAGCTGCGAAAACGAAAGACCCCTTTCTGTTATTTGGACGGAGGAACCTTGGATCGAGCTGGAGAAGTGAATCGGTTTCAGCGAAATCATGATATTCCTGTTTTCTTGATTAGTTTGAAGGCGGGAGGCACTGGCTTGAATTTAACGGGGGCGGATACCGTGATCCACTTTGATCCTTGGTGGAATCCTGCTGTAGAGGATCAAGCGACGGCTCGGGCACACCGCATTGGACAGAACAAGATCGTAAGCTCCTACAAACTAATTGCTCGGGACACGGTAGAGGAAAAAATTGTACGGCTACAGGAGCGGAAAAAGGAGCTGTTCCGGGGGACATTGGTGAGCGAGGAGGATTTCGTACGAGGGTTAGATTGGGCGGAGTTACAGGAGCTGTTGAATTAGGCTGCCCCGCTTGGGCGAGTGACGAGAAAAACCGATCGGATGGCCGAGACGGCGGGTGGCCTCCTTTTGAAAGGTTGTAAGGAACTTTGTTTGTTGATGTGCCTGAATCAGGTGAAGATTGGAATCTGGTTTGATGATTCCGCGTGGTTTGGCGGTGCATGAGATTTCACCATCCCATGTGACGATCGCTTAGGCTTTATCCTAGGCCGAAAGGTATTTACAGAAAAGCGTGTCGCTTGCCTGTGCGAATGGCGGACTGGAAAAAGAAGCTAGTTTTTCTCAGCGGCGAAAGTCCTAGTAGGCAACCCACGCACTCCGGGTCGCGATACGAAAAGGCCGCCTGCCATTGGTTCTTGAGCTAGGGCCATCTCTGACAATCCAGACTGTGCCGTGGTGATCAAAAGTTCATCGAGGTCCTTCCCGCCAAACGCACAGGAGGTGACTTGAGTGCAAGGAAGAGGAATTTGGGCTAGGCACCGCCCAGTTTTCGGGCACCAGCAGCGGACGGCGCTCCCCCCCCAGTGGGCCACCCAAAGATTGCCAGCCTCGTCAATCGTCATCCCATCGGGCAGTCCCATAGAATCTGGAACCCGGACGACAACGGAACGGAGGCCGAGTTTCCCTGTTGTAAGATCGTATGGGAAGCGGGCGATTTCTCTCGTGGGGGAATCGATGTAGTAAAAAGTATTTCCGTCATGGCTCCAGGCCATGCCGTTGGAAAGGCCAACAGGAAAAAGAACGTTGGTTAGTCTTCCCCCTGCATCCAACGAGTAGAGTGAACTAGATTGAGCGACACCATCCAGCCTTAGGCTCCCGACCACGAAACGACCTCGGGGATCGCACTGACCATCATTAAGGCGACTGTTTTGAGAGGACTCCTTAGGGCAGAAGGCAAAGGTTTGTCGACGTCCAGAAGAGATATCTAGCCAAAGAATGCGATCCGATAAAGAGGCCAAAAAGTGATCTGGGGCAACTGGGACTACGGATCCAACCGGCTCTCTTAGTTCAATGGTCTCTCGTTGTTTGCCGCAAGAGTCAGCGAAATGAATGGATCCACCATCGATATCGACCCAAGTCCAGCGTTGGTCGAACCAAAAAGGTCCCTCTGCCAAGAGAAACTTTTCAGGGAGGAAGGGGCGTGCTGAGATGATTCGAGGGGTCACGGTTCCGAGAGGACCGGATTGGTGAGCTTCCCAATCTTTTCAATCTCAACGGTTATGGAGTCTCCCGATTTCAGCCAGCGAGGAGGTTTGGCGGCCATGCCCACACCGTGCGGAGTGCCGGTAAGAATGACCGTTCCTGGGAGGAGGGTAGTACTGCCACTGAGGAATTCGATGAGGTCCGGGACATCGAAGATCATGTCGTTAGTATTCCAATCTTGGACTACCTGACCATTGAGGATCGTGCGGATGGTTAGGGCGTTGGGATTAGGAATTTCATCGGGAGTAACAAGGCATGGTCCGAGGGGGCAAAAAGTGTCAAAGGTCTTGCCTCGGCACCACTGGCTGCCGCCTTTTTTGATTTGCCAGTCGCGGGCACTGACGTCGTTGCCACAAGTATAGCCCAAGACATACTCAAGTGCATTTTTGCGTCGAACATTTTTACAAGTACGACCAATCACCACCGCAAGTTCACACTCATAATCTACTTCATCACTCTTTAGGAAGGTGGGTAGATAGATGGGATCTCCTGGATTCTGCAGTGTGTTGGGGCCTTTGACGAAAAGGATGGGAATTTCTGGAGCTGGCTTTCCACTCTCGGCGGCGTGGTGACGATAGTTCAGTCCGATGCACAGAATGGAGGAGGGAACGAGAGGGGCCAGAAGCTTGGTTACCTCTGCCTTTTTCCCGGTTGGGATGACCTTGTCAGGGAGGTGTCCAGAGAGCCGCTCGTAGGTGCCGTCTGGTAGGATTTGGGCGAAATGTTCTTTTTGTTTCGGGTCGAGATAACGGATGATTTTCATAGGGAGTCTCCTGGTTTGCTAAGGGTTTAAGGAGGGTCAGTCTGAGCGCCCTCGGGCATCGACGGGATGAGTTTCAAGGACATCCGATCCGCGGACCCAGTGGACTTCGCGTGCGAGATTCATCACGGGACAAACATGCGCTGGGCAGAAGCGGAGCCTCGTGCCGATGGGTAAAGTGCCTACCCCAGGGCCCGTGAGGTAGCCATGCTCTTCGCTGACCTTTTGAATGACTAGTTCTGGTCGGTCTACGCAACGTGCGTAAAGTCCTGCACGAGATCGGTCGGAGCTGAAAACCTTGGAGCCGGCATCAATCAAAGCCAGTTCACGGGTGGGACGATCCACCACCGTGGCGAGGATGGAGAGGGCGGGTTGCTGGGTGTCCATGGTTTGAGTGGATTCGGTGAGGGATAAATCACCCAGCACATAACTTCCTGGGCGGACGCGGGTGACGGCCTCACGGCCCACCATACGAGTTGCGGTGACGCTACAACCTGGCCAAAGAGGTAGGTTACTCCCGACTGCCTCTCGGACATCGATTAGGTGGGCGTGAACTCGTGCGGCGACTTGATCGACTTCCTCTGGGGAAGTGGCGCCGTAGGCATGGCCTTCGTGGGTATAGAGAGCAACCAGTTG
>JBIKTM010000061.1:0-2651 GCA_044348085.1 Methylacidiphilales bacterium
CGAAACTCCTCATGCCTTGTCGTTCCAAGGGATTCGATCAGATGCTCTCCTTGATACCAATCGGAATAAGCCCGATGACATGAGGAACAGAAACACGTTTCCTTGCCTTCGTTCCCGCGGTTTTGTGTAGGAAGGGGCGGCAGGTAGAGAATGTCGAGCCAGACACTATCTAAGTCGTATTTTTCGCAAAACTCGACCATTTGCTGAATTGCAAAAGAACCAAAGCCACTATTCAGGCACATCCAGTGATAGTGGAAAAAATACCTGTGATCCGGGACGAGAACCCGGTCTTGCGCATCACGAATCCGCCACTCGGGGTGTTCACTGCCTGCCAGGCTATTGAGACTCAAAGAATAATACGGAATAACGTGGATACCTCTGCGCCGACAACTTTCTACTTGCTCCCCGAAATAATCTCGGTCCGGTTGGCAACGCGTGAACTGCGATGGGTAAAGATAGTAGCCGTCATGATGTACGGTCAGCAAAGTGACCGAATCAAACCCGCATTTTTTCCATGCCTCGGCGTAGGCCTCTGGATCAAAGCGAGACTTGTCTATAGCCCAAGCAGGACTAATTAAATGGGGGATCGCTCGAAGACGATCCTGCCGGACCCACGGAAATAAACGATCTACCTCTTGAGGGGTTCGTACCACATCCGCAGCGGGATCAGCCAGCAGGGGCACAGATTTTCTTATAACCCTTCGCAACGCCACCGAACAAATTCGTATTCGACAACCCCTTGACCCGAAACAGCCCCGAAATCACCAAATTCAATCCAATGTGCCCATCCACCCCCGTTCCCCACAGCCGGACTAACCGAAACGGTAGCCAACGGCTTTTTTGCTTCATCGATATATAGGTCCACCTTTCCATCAGCAAGAACCAGATTGTAAAGGTGAAACCCGGAACCCACGGAGTACGGAATTTGGATCCGCTGCGCCCCTTGCAACTCGATGCTGAACTGATTAATCCGTATCGAAGCCATCCCAGCCCCTCCCTTCCTCAGCTCTAAACCGAGAACAAAGTCGTCTCCTGAAACAATCCGGGCTCTCATCTCAACCGTTACACGCGTAGCAGCTTCGGGAAAGAATATCGGGTCACTGCTCATTCGCCAGCCCAGACGACTCGTATCCCCGATGACGACCCGCAAAGCCTTACCCTTGTCCGTTTTAGCAATCTCTATTTGTGCGGCTCCACTATGAACATCCTCTTTCCAAGGAGGAAACGATTCCAAGGGAAGAACATCTCCCTTGTATTCCCCCGACCAAGGCTTGTCCGCAGCCTCCAAAGGTAAGCTACTAGAAGCCAGAAGACTGATAGAGAGGTGTAAAAGGAAAAAAAGATTTTTGCTCATAAGTCTAATTGAGGGATGTTTTCATTCGCTCGCAATCATGATTTATAACCCGACCCAATAGGTGAATGAGTCGCACCAAAGAAACCTAAATAACGGATTTAATGAATTCGATAAAAGGTTTTCAAAAGGGTTGGCAGCACAAGGCGCGCGAGCAGGTGATTCCCTTCCACCGACAGATGGACGCCGTCAGGATGAAGCAGATTGGACGTCGTTTTCCCATTTGCCTTGAGCCCGGCCGGAATATCAATCAGAGGGCAACACTCCTTACGTGCTAAAGAAATCATGGCTTTCCGATACGCAGGGTAAACGGCCATGTGCTGAATCCGCGAAGCCTTCTCCGCTTTGAGGGTAGAATGCTTCGCTACACTAGGAGCATGCAGGCAGAGAAAGATCCCCTCACCACCCCCAGCCCGAATCATTCGGAGAATCTCTGCAAGATTCCGCGAATACTCCTCCACGCCAACTCTGGCCGTTTTACGTCCGACACGTACGTTGGAATCATTCATACCGAATGAGATCAGAACCCAAGCCGGAAGATGCGGTCGGATGCTAACATCAAACCGATCTAAAGCTTGCACTGTCGTATCCCCACTGACCCCACGGTTGTACACAAGCATCCTACTTCCTTTATCTTGTAAGCCTCGTTGCAGAATTGCAGGCCATGCGTCCTGATAGGAAAAAGCCCAAGCTTGGGTGATCGAGTCTCCAAAACAGACCAACCGGGAAAGGTTCATCACAATTTTTTACCCCTTGAAACCCTGCTCTTCAATTCGTCTAACGGTCTCCCCAGGAATTAATTCGACAGGAATAAGGATCGGTGAGGACGGTTTGGGTTTCCCCTCAATCTGATTAATCAGAGTTTCTGCAGCGGTGTGGCCCATCAGCAGAGGATACTGATTGATGGTAGTAATCTGCAAGGTTTGCTCTCCAATCGCCAAATTGCCTATGCCCGCGATGGAAATAGAACTCGGCACAGGAAAACCCAGTTTATTCAGAATGCCGTACGCTTCCCCCGCCACATAAACTGAATCAAAAGCAATACCTGTGATTCTGTGATCTGCTGAAAGCATTCGTTGTAAAACACTGTGTAGATTCCTGGCCTTTTTTGAAAAGGCCTGCAGCCTCTCCAGGGAATCCGTTGCTTTTGCTTCCTGCAGAGCCTTGCGGAATCCTTCCGCACGCTGCTGCAAATCGGGTCGACTATTGTCTTGAGAGATGAATGCGATTTGCCGATGCCCCAGTTTTAGAAAGTATTTTCCCAAAAGATATCCAGCTTGGAAATCGTCGGTCTGAACTT
>JBIKTM010000062.1:0-2579 GCA_044348085.1 Methylacidiphilales bacterium
ATCTGGATCTGCCTTCATCACCCCTGTCATGTTCGCCACGGCTTCGACTCCCGACAAAGCCAGCACCATGCCCGTAAAAATTGTCCATCCTTCCCAGGTTCCCTGCAGAGGTGCCTGGACAATTCTCTCCTGGCCCGAGAACAACCCTGCACCTGATAAACCCAACAGCACTAAAACTGCAGGCAACGCCAAGTACACCGCCACACTGCCCGCCAATCGCGGTCCGAACGCATTCATCACTCCTAAACCAAAAATTGTTAATGTTGCCCAGCGAGTCGCCTCCTCGTGTAATCCAAAATAGTTGTACGCTTCATATGCGCTGATGGCGGCGGTCACCACATAGCCCGCAAACAAAAGCAAAGCCCCCACAACCCCTAACCGCGGACTATGCCGCCGAGCAGCATGATAAACCCCGCCCCCTTCAGGAAAGAATTTACAAACCCACACGTAGTTACATCCCACGAGAAGAGTTAGTCCGATAATTCCAGCTAGGTAGTAAGGCGCCGCATATCCCGCCAACAGCACGGCCAATCCGATTACATACGCCTTACTCGTTCCCCAGTCTCCATACAAAAGCGCCGCCGCCCGCAACCAACCCACATTGCGTGGGCGCGTTCCGCTAATGACCATTTCGCTCATTTTGTTTTCAGAAACTCCTTCACAATCGGTGCGGTCATCCCCGAACGCACCATGGGTGTGATCAGATAAATTCCGCGAAAGTGTTCCGCTACCTCTCTGGCCAACTCTGCAGCCACCTCCCGACCATACTCCGCCTGGGCCGGCCCCTCAGGCAGTGACCGAATCTTTTCCCGTACCGCATCGGGAATCGAAATTCCAGGTACCTCATGGTGCAGAAACTCAGCGTTCCGTGAGCTCACCACGGGCATCACCCCCACAAGCACAGGAATCCCCAAAGGCCCTAATGCGTCCTTCATCTTACGAACCATGGACTTCTCATACACAGGCTGAGTCATGACAAAGTGCGCACCCTTCTCCATCTTTCTTTCCAGCTTTTTGACTTGAGCATCAAAGTTTTTCGAATTTGGGTTGAAGGCAACCCCAATGACAAACTCAGCCCCTTTCCCCACATCCCGACCTGCCGAATTTCTTCCCTCGTTCAGCTGCCGGATCAGATCGATCAATCCCAGACTGTTTACGTCGTACACCGAAGTCGCTCCAGGATGATCCCCGAATTTTGACGGATCACCCGTGAGTGCGAGCACATGTCGATGACCTAAGGCCGCCAACCCCATCAGCTCACTTTGCAACCCAATCAGATTTTTATCGCGACAAGCCAAGTGGATCAGGCTGGTCGTTCCAAATTTTTCCCGAAGCAAGGTTGCCGCTGCCGTGTTGGCCACACGCAAAATAGCCAGGGAGTTATCAGCCAACGTGAGTGCTGTTGCCCCCGCCTTCACGAGCTCCTCTGCCGCTTTGAGAAAAGGCCCCATATCCAAACCGCGCGGACTATCCAACTCCACCACCGCGATTCTCTCCTTCTTCAATCGATCGAGAATCGACTCCTCTTTTTTTCTCTCCCCAGCCCCAGTGGAGATCTGAATCGCCTCCCTTTTCGGCTCCACAGCGACTCGGACTTGTGTCGCTGGCTTGAGTCCTCCCACCTTAGCCTTCAGTGCGCGAATGTGGGAGGGGCTCACACCCGATCCTCCCCCCAA
Source organism: Methylacidiphilales bacterium (assembly GCA_044348085.1). GTDB lineage: Bacteria > Verrucomicrobiota > Verrucomicrobiia > Methylacidiphilales > Verrucolacustridaceae > Verrucolacustris. The sequence goes on from JBIKTM010000062.1 coordinate 1,677, forward strand.
CAAGCTGACTCCTAGCGCGGGTAGCTCTGCCATCCGTTCGGCAAAATATTGCGGATGATTGGCGTAAAGGTAGCGCCCTTCAGAAAATTCTGGCTGACCCGCATCTGGATACGCCGCCAAAAGTTTGCCAGGACCTGACGAGATTCGTTTCAGCACCCCTGCACACGCACTCGGTCCAAACGCGGGCGCTACCCCGATCCCCTCAGCACCTGCTTGGCGTAGTTTCTCCGTTGTCTCCTCCCAGCTTTTTCCGCCAGGCAAAGTTCCCTCTCTTCCTGCCGCCAAGAGGGCAAAGATCGGAAGATGGTGAAGTTCTCGGACCGCCTCCATTGCAAAGATCAACTCTCGGGAATCAGAAAATGATTGGAGAAGGATTGCGTGCACTCCTCCATCCAACAACGCACCGACCTGTTGCCGAAAAAGAGTCTCTAACTCTTTCGCATCCCCCCACTCCGCTTCGGGAATTCCACTCGGACCAATACAACCGAGCACCCACGCTCCACTTTTTCCCACCTCCCCCAACGCCAACTTGGCAGCTTTCCAGTTAATCTCGTTTACCTTGTCCTCCAACCCGTGACGTCGCAAAGCCGATCGATTCGCCGCAAAGCTGTTCGTTGCAATCACCTCCGACCCCGCCTCTAAATAGGCCCGATGCGCCGCACTCACACGATCTGGATCTGTTAGGTTCAATCCCTCAAAACTTCGTCCCAGTGGCACCCCTTCGGCATAAAGATACGCGGCAACGGCACCGTCCCCAACGACGACACGCGTGCCCACTGCCTCTAAAAGATTTGCCATGGCTTATCCTCCCAGCCAGCATTTCAATGTGAAATCCAAGGCTGTCATTAAGAAACGGGAAAATACACCTAACCCGTTGGATAGCAACATTGATCAACTAATCGA
>JBIKTM010000063.1:0-2570 GCA_044348085.1 Methylacidiphilales bacterium
CGACCCAAAGGAACAGGTCTTGGCTTGTACCTAGTGAGGACGACAGTGGTCAATCACGGGGGGGAAGTCAGCGTGGGAGACTCGCCTTTTGGGGGTGCAGAATTCCGGGTCCGCATTCCATTGGAACTTCCAGGGCGTATGACAAAGAATGGATCCTCATGAAGCTCCGTTGTGTCCTTCTGGATGATCAGACGATGTTTTTGCAACTGCTCGTTGCCATGATCAGAAATGTTCCCGGACTGGAAGTGATTGGCAGCTTTGCGCGGGTCACTCCCGCTCTTGATTTCTGCCAACGGAATGAAACCGACTTGCTGATTTTGGATCTGCAGTTGCCCGACGGGCTGGGGCTTTCGGTCCTTAAAACCGCAGTGCGCAAGAATCGTAAAGTGAATTCCATCATTCTTTCCGGCCATGCCAGCGAGTTTGTTTGTCCGACAGACCTTCGTCCGAATGTCAGGGCGGTGGTGGATAAAACCCAAGCTTATGGAACTCTCCAGAAGGAGATCGCAGAGATTATCCGACCCTTCGCTTCTTCTGTGGCCCATGCAAATCCTTGGGATCTTTTGACTGAGCGGGAGCGTCAGATTTATTCCATGGTCGGTCAGGGTAGGATGAGCAAGGAGATTGCCGAGGATCTCCGAATTTCTGTACGGACGGTGGAAACGCATCGCAAGGCCATTTGTCGAAAGCTCAGGGTCAGCGGTCCTGAATTGGTCCGGCAAGCCGCGATTAATCTACAAACCAGCTTACCCTCCTAGTACCCATCTGTTGGTATAGGCCGGTGGGGTGGCTGATGAGTAACGTCAAGTCAGTGACCGACATGAATCTCAGGCCGGTATTTAGCGGGAAATTACTTCCCTTAGAAAATGGACGGGCCCCATACGAAGATCGGCTCAAAGCCTTGGCCATGCAGGAGCGGGCGCTGGGCAAGGACCATCCCAATGTCGCCATCACTCTTCTGATTCTGGGTGATACCTGCAAGGGAGCAGGGGATAACAAAACGGCCAAGGAATTTTACGAGAGGGCCATGAAGATCCGCGAAGTCCACTTTGCTGAACGGAGCGATGAGGTAGCTGAGTGCAAGGAAAAGATCCGGAATTGTAGAAAGAAGGAATCTTGAAACGAGAACATGAAACGTCTTTCCGGAAAAAAGAATCCCATTTGCTGTAAGAATATTTTCTTGTCCCCTTCCGGAGGGACCATGCCTGAACTCCTCCGCATCTTTTTCCTGAGCCATTTTGGATTAAAAGTGAAAGTGCATCCCTTAAGGAATCGCGCTTATCAGTGCGGGGACTTCATCATGCATAACGGGGATTACCCCTTGGAAAAAATCAGGGGAAAGAATTTCTGCTTGGGAATTTACAAGTCGGATTGGAATTTGGCTGACATACTTTTCTGGAGTAAGGCTGGTGCGACCAGCTTCTTTGACCTACATGACCCGCTGGAATCCTGGAAAACCCTATTTAAGGACATGGTCGGTGGAGAGCCACCTTTTGAAACAGATAGCCTAAAGAAATTTATGGGGGTTAAAGAAGGAGTTTAAGAAAGGGTAAAGTTTGAAAGTTGGGATATAGGAAAAGGGCGGGATTATTTACTGTTGGGGCTTTGAGTGATGGATTCCATGACGCGGTTCAAATTGAAGGTGCCTGGTTTTTGGCGTGGGGGAAATTCACGAAAGCTTTGGAGCCATTGACCAATGTATTGTCCTGCGGGGGCGATCATAAACATGTGTTCGAGGTACCAGCGGGGGTAGTCCATCCCGATATCGGGGGCGAGCTCGAATGGGTCCATGCGAAGATTGACGAGTGTAGGTGCGCGAAGTTCTTCGAAGGGTTGCAGCCAAACGTGCATGCCATGCGCATTTTGTTTGAGGAAGGTGGCTTTCCAGTCTCCGTAGCGCAAGGCGGCGACGCTGCCATCGTCTGTCCAGTAGAGGAACTCTTGGCGTGGCCATGGGCTCTGGTTTTGGAGTGCAGGGAGGAGGTTGTACCCATCCAAGTGGACTTTGTAGGTACGGTCTCCGATTTTTCGTCCTTGAAGAAGTTCAGCTTTTACCTCGGGGTCCCCTGCGGCGGCGAGCAAGGTGGTGAGCATGTCTTCGTGGGCACCGACATGATTGATGACGGTTCCAGGGGGGATGACGCCGGGCCATTGGATAATGCAAGGGACACGGTAGCCCCCCTCCCACTGGGTGTTTTTTTCGCCGCGAAACATGGTGGTACCCCCGTCAGGCCAGGTAAAGGCCTCGGCCCCATTATCGGTGGAGTACATGATGATGGTGTTTTTCTCGAGGCCTAGTTCGCGAAGTTTGTTGAGCAGTTGGCCGATTTGGCGGTCGTGCTCCACCATGCCGTCGGCGTAGATCCCAAGGCCGGTTTTACCTGCGACCCCTTCTTTGAGGTGGGTGAAGATGTGCATTTTTGAGGAGTTCCACCAGAGAAAAAAGGGTTTGTTTTCTGCTTTGGCTTGATCGAGGAAGGCGAAGGCGTGGGTGTTAACCTCTTCGTCAAACGTTTCCATGCGTTTTCGGGTGAGGGGGCCGGTGTCGGTGATTGGGCCTCCGGCAAAGC
>JBIKTM010000041.1:0-8103 GCA_044348085.1 Methylacidiphilales bacterium
CACCCTGTTTCACCCTGTCAGAGGAAAGGCTCAGGATAAGAGTTTGGACAATTTGACGTTGGGTTTCGGCGTCGATCGTTCCCTTCTCTAGATCGAAGGGGAGTTGATTGATGGTGAACTTGGCATCTGCCTCGTAGACGGGACGAGTGAAAAACTGAACAAGTAAACCGAGGAGCAATCCCGTCGCCAATCCACCCAGAATGAAAAACACATTTCTTCGCAAATAAACAAAGACATCATCCAAGCCAGCCTCATGCGCGACAGCTTTGGTCGGTACGTCTGGATCGGGCGAAAAAGGCGGCAGAGGCATGGTCTTTATAGGAAATTTCTCGGCACGGTGATGACATCTCCAGGACGAAGGAGAAGATTCTGTTTCATCCCCTCCCCCTTCATCATCTGGCGGAGATCCAACTCATACACCTCAACCCGACCCGCATTTTGCCGCACCAACTTGACCCGGCGTTGATTCGCCAAGGGAGTGAAGCCGTTGGCTGCGGCAATCGCGTCCATCACCCGCATCGGACCGTCGGCTAGCTCCGAATTCAGCTGATGAAAGACCTCGCCCAGTACAGAGATTCGATTGGGACGGAATTCCTCCAAGTAGATCTTCTTTGCCCCAGGATAGCGTTTTTTCGCTAAGGCAAGGAAGTCATCCCTTTTCATTCCCTTCACTGGGGTTTTATCGCCCTCAAGATCAATGACACCCTCCTGGCTCACCTGAAAGATCTTGATGTCGCCCTCGGGCAACGTCACATGCAGCCGATCTAGTAGGGCTACCTGATAAGAGAGAGTGGAAACCTCACACGGTAGATCGGCACTTTCGACATCGATCTCAGTTGGCGGAGAGAGCTTCTTTTCTGCGGTCAGCCCAACCATCGGCGTGCAGGCGATTAGCAGAAAACAGGCTGTTTCCTTGACTATGCCTAGATTGGAATGTCTTTGTCTTTGATGAATCAACTTGTTCATAGGGTACTCCTTTTAATTCAGAACTTCCACTCGAAACCCGCGGCCACGCGGATCCCGCTGATGGAAGGTCCTGTTCCTTCGGTTATGTCGAAGCCTTGATAGCCAAATTTCATAAAAGCACGGGGTTGGCTGCTCTTGCTGCTGCTGGGCAGAGCATAAGCTACCTCGATTTCAGGTCTTATCTGGAAGGCGTATTGGCTCCCCAGTTCATATTCAAAGAAGCAGAAAGCGCAGTAGGGAGTCACATACCAGTTGGTTCCTAGAAAGGTCTCCGCCCGAAGTTGGATCAAGGTGGCAGTATAGTTGTCGTTGATCCCGAATTCCGTAAAAACGTAATCCCGGTCATATTTCAGGGTTGGCCGAAAGCGCGGGCTCCAATCAAACGTCGTGTAGCCGTTGAAACGAAAGCCAGAGAGATCCTTACGGCCCTGGAGGGATTCGTTTTGAAGGATGAAATCGTAACCGAAACGCATTTCGGTATAGATGCGAGGATCCGGTCTCCCCCGCCACCCAGTACCGAAAATGATTTCCGACGCCCCGATCCCCTGGGAAGGATCCGAGTATCGGTACTCACCCCAAGCGAGGACCTTGAGATCATGCAGGATGAAATAGTTAACCTCTTGGCGCGTGTCGTAGGACTGAAGATTAATGAAACCGTTGCCGTCAGGATGTTGGTAGGAGAAAAAGCTGAACGATTGATTCATGCCCGTCAGCTGGGTGAACTGATAATCCCCGATGATGCCAGGAAGAATCCGGAGTCGGCGTGTTCGGTTGGTCTGCTCGTCGAGCAACAGATTGCTCCCCGTGAGATCCGAGGCGGCCAGATAAGGTCTCCAGATAAAATCATCCCGGCCAACCCGGACAGCCAAATCGAGCTTCTGATTAAAAGCATTGAGATTGGGGTTTTCATAAAACATGTCTTCATAAGCCTCGTAGGCGACTTGAAATCCGAGAATCGTGTCGGGTGTTCCAACAGATACCTCGATGCCTCCCCGTGGAGTGAAAAAGAAATCAGCAATCGGATTGGTGGCAGTTAGCTGAACGTTCGAGTCGTAGGACTGGGCAACCCCCGCCCATAGATAGACCTCCACCAGACCAGGTTTTCGCCCCCTAGGGTAAAGACCCAGCGGCGGTTCAGCCACCTGCACTGGGCGAAAAGTCGTCGGATCAAAGGTCGGCTGATAAAGCGGCCTCCTATCGGCAAAGATATTATCATAATAGGGACGAATCAGGCGATAGAGGGCGCCCCCAGGATTCTCGGGGTCCTCGTCCTCGTTTCTTCTCATCGGAATTGCCCTATCCGACAGGTTTCGCTCATCCTTGGAGGAGTAGTTGTGGGCCGGAGAGATCCCCTCGCCGAATGCTGGAACCAACACGTCCGACTGAAGGGCATCAGCCTGAGCGGGTCCTCTGGATGAAATCTGTGCGTTTAAGGGAGCGGCGCAGTAAAAGGAAAAAAACAGCGGAAATACAACCAGATACAGAAGACGGGCGGTGACACCAAATGCAGATCCATTGTGTATATCATTGATTAAATAACACAACCGCATGTGCTAGAGCTAATCTTTGTCAGTAACTTGTCAATATATTGTATAGGTTATTATATTAATACAAGTAATATTTAGCATAAAGTGTTGTTGTAAGGACAATAAAATGAGAAGTGAGCGAAGAAATAAAAGACCAAAGAAGCAAAAAGGTTCGATGAAAGAAGCAGAGGCGATTAGAAACGTAACGAACCCATATCCATGAAGTACAACTGATTAAATGAAGCGAATACTACTGCCCCTTTTTAAATAACTTCTTTCCGCGGTTCCGTTTAGAAATCGAACTCTTGGCACCTGAACGCCGTTCATTTTTTTTGGGATTTGATCGAATATTTGTGGATCCATTCGGTACCACCTTTTGAATGAGGCTCGCATACATGGTGGCCGATAGTTCCCCGATCTCATGCTCATGCAGTTCTTCCGCTGTAACATCACGCTCGACTGAGATAAAACCGGTCAAACGCCCATTCGTGTTATGAATTGGCTCCAAATGGATCTCTACCCAATACGCTTTTCCGCTTTTCGCGTAGTTAACCATGCGGGTTAGGACAGGAGTCTGACTCTGGATCGCACGATTCAAAACTTCTCTCGGTCTTTTTTCAGATAGCGGGCCACTCAAAATATGTCCTGGTCGCCGACCTAGGAGCTCATCTGAATTGTACCCACACATCCGGGTAAAGGCAGCATTGACCCAAACAATAAAACCGCCCGCATTGGCGATCACGACCGATAGATCGGTATGAGCTGCCCAACGTTCGAGCACCATGCCAAGTGGGTGGCTCTCCCCATCCTCTTGCTTAAGGTAATTCATATTGATTGATTTATTAACTACTGATTCCAACTAAGAATCATCCTCCATTTTATAAAATTAGCAAACTATTCGTAATATTTATTATCGTTGCTTATATAAGCAATTTAATCGGGTTTTAAAAAAGACCCTCCCAATTCCGTTTCAAGGACTGAATCGCAAAAAAAACCAGAGAGGAAACGACTGGGCAGCAGCTCAGTTCACCGACTGGGAAAACTTTAAAATCCCCTTCTCCGCGTCGTAATTCAGGATTCGTGTCTTTCCTGTCTTCTTATTAGTCACGCTGACCATTGCTGTATTTCCGCTTTGATTCACCGCAGAAACTACTTCCTCATCTCTGGCTACGTTGGATGTCCATCGGGTGATTCCATTCGTCCCAACCCCCGCAATCCGGTGCTCATCCTTTTTAATCACGATGGTGGGCCCCCTCTCTGCAGCAGACACACTCAAAAGCCCACTGAAAGCACCCAAAAGGATTACAGTGAGCACTTTCCACCTCAACCACCCGCCTTGCACAAGGCCTCTCCTTATCACCGGCTTAACCTTTTAGGAGGACGAGCGCGGCGACCAGAAAGATGTTGATGAATGCCGCTGGAATAAAGAACTTCCAACCCAGACTCATCAACTGATCATACTTAAAGCGCGGGATAGTCCACCGAATCACAATAAAGAAACCGATAAAAACCAGGATTTTCGCCAAAAAGACTCCTACGGATACGAAACCAAACCACCAAGGCATGGGTTGACCCGCGAGCCAAGATGGTAATACCAACCCAAAAATCGCCTCTGGCATGGGGAGCGCGTTAAACCAAGGAAGAGGCAGACTCCACCCCCCTAAGAACAAGGTCACCATAATGGCCGAAGCTGAAATCATGGCCGCGTACTCACCCAAGAAAAAGAGCGCGAATCTCATACCCGAATATTCCGTGTGATAGCCCCCAACCAGCTCCGTCTCAGCCTCAGGCAGGTCGAATGGAAGTCGATTGGTCTCCGCAAATGCCGCAATCAGAAAAACAAGAAATGAGAACGCCAAACAAATACCAGTGAAAACGCCCAAGATGCCCTCCCCAAAACTTGGAACAGCCAGCCAGCCGTGTCGGACTTGATACTCAACAATCTTACCAAGATTTAACTGCTGGGTAACTAGGAAGACGGGAACGACCGAAGCCCCCATGGCGATTTCATAGGAAATAATTTGTGCAGAGGAGCGAATTCCCCCAAGAAAAGGATATTTCGAATTCGAGGCCCATCCGGCCAGAATAATCCCGTAAACGCTCAGGGAGATAACTGCAAAAACAAAAAGAAGACCTACATCAAGATTGGCGACGACACCACTGATCTGAAATGCCTGTACAGTCGCCTCCCCCCAATGCAATGGAGTGGCAAGCCAGCTCGCAATAGGCCGCAAATCAAATCCCGGAGCAAAAGGAATGACCGCCACAGTCACGAGGGCTGGGACCATGGCAAGAATAGGAGCCAAGTTGAAATACAGCTTATTTACGGAAGCAGGGACGAACTGCTCTTTGAGAAGGAATTTCATAGCATCCGCGAGACCCTGCCCCAGCCCGAAGAGCCGAATATTGGTGAAAGGTATCCCCACTCGGTTCGGTCCAAGCCGATCCTGGATCCAGGCACTAAGCCGACGTTCGGCGGTCACGCTTCCAGGAACCATAGTCAAAACAACCAGTGCGACGGCAACCGCTTTCACGAGCGCAAAGACTAAGAAGACTAGATCAGGACCTTCTAAAAACATGAGAAAATCTACCTTACTCTGGCTTTAGGCCAAGACACCTTTCTTCGGCTTCTCGATCATCAACGTCAACCCTGCACCAAGCCCAAGCAAAGCAGCTCCAAGAAGAAAGGATGATCCAAAGTCCCCACTCGATGCCTTCAGCATCTGCTGAACACGGCTTAAGACAAATCCTCCTACTCCCCAAGCCGTAAAGACGATCCCATAGTTCATTCCAAAATTCTTCAAGCCGTACAAATCTTTTACAAAGGCAGGAAAAAGACAAAGGTTGGCCCCATAGTTGAATCCAATCGCGGTCGCGAGAAGGACAATGAGAAAAGTAGAGTCCCCCGTCTGAGTCACGGGGATAGCCAGAATCATGCATCCAGCTTGGAGAAGAGTTACAGCCAGCAGGGTCCACTTTCGGCCGATCCTGTCTGACACAACTCCCGCAATGACCCGGCCCCCTGCGTTTCCAATGGCCATGACAACAACAGCAAGAAAGGCGAGCTCCCCCAGGCTCTTTTTAGCCATTCCATTGATACTACTGATCACCATCAATCCAGCCCCTGAAGCAACAAAGTAGATTATCCAAAGCAGATAGAAGTCCTTTCGAAAAAAGAGAGCAGATGGACTCACGGAATTTGAATCCTTCGTTTCTGCTTTTGATCCGTCCGCATTCGATGTTTCAGGATTACGCAGAAAGGTAGCGAGTCCACAAACTGCGAATAAAAAGAAAGCCGCATAAAATGCGGTTGTGAAGCTGACTCCACCTTTCCGCATCAGAAAGTCCGTTAAGGGTGCAATGTACAGAGGGGCTAACCCAAACCCAGCAACCACAACCCCAGCCACCTTCCCCGTCTGAAAAGGTGGAAACCACTTCAAAGCGGGTGGCGTGGCCGAAGAATAGCCGAAACCAATTCCTAGACCCCCTAGAACTCCAAAACCGAGCACCCAAGCAGTATAATCCGTGCTGAGAGAAGCGATTCCGAGTCCCAGGGCCACAAATACACCTCCCAGCGTCGCCGTAATTCGAGGCCCTAAGCGATCCTGACATCGCCCGCCCAGAATCATAACGAAGGAGAAAACTAAACAGCAAACAGCATATGGGTCGTTAAGCTGGTCGACTCTCCAACCGAAATCTTTTTCTATCGCCGTCTTAAAGAGGCTCCAGGCGTACAGAATTCCAAGGGCTAAATTAATTCCCGTGCCTGCTGCAACAACCTTCCAACCTGGATTTTTCACGCTAACCAGTTGTTCTTAATCCAGCTGCGATTGCTGCAATCGTTTGCCTTAATTCCGACAGCAGGGGCTCTGCCTCCTCAAGACCCTTCTCCTCAAGACTTCTCCACTCCCCCAAGAGCTTCACTTGCCAATCGTGAAGTGCCCGCAGAGGCTTAACTCTACGCTCCACCGTAAAGCGGAATCGGGGTCGACGCCGTGCCAAAGAATCAGGAAAGAGGGAGCTCAGCCCCTCTTTCACTAATACAAACTCCGACTCAATGATCCCAAAGATGCGGTTACGCAAGGGAGCATCCTGAACAAGGTCGGCATACAGATGCCCTATCTCAAGGTCCGCACTTGCGAGGCCACTCTCTAAATTATTAAATACGTAACGCGCGAACGGCCACTCTCTCACCTTCTCTTTGAGTAATTTGAATAGCTTCGGATGCTCTTTGGCTAACTCTTGCAGTGCGCTACCTGCCCCATACCACGCGGGAAGAAAGAATCGGGATTGCGACCAACTGAAAACCCACGGAATCGCCCGTAGATCGCCCCAGCTTGCGGCCCCCGTTCGTCGGGCAGGGCGTGATCCAATCGTGCTGCGCTCCACTACGTCAATCGGAGTGGCTTGGCGAAAGAACTCCACAAAACCAGGCTCATGGACAAGGCCTCGGTACGACTTCATGCTCACTTGCGAGAGGAGTTCAAACACTTCGGCAAGCCCCGCCTCTTTCTCTTTACTGCTGCGAACGGAAAGGGAGCTCCATGCCGTTCCAGCCAAAAGTAGTTCTAAATTATATGTGGCCGTGGCTACGGTTCCGTACTTTTGCCCAATCACCTCACCCTGCTCCGTTACCCGGAGATCACCCGCCAAAGTTCCTTGCGGTAAGGCCTCAAGAAAGCGGTGAGTAGGACCCGCCCCACGACTGACGGTTCCGCCCCGGCCATGAAAGAAACGAGCGGATACACCCTTCTCCCTCGCGGCATCCTGGATCGCCCTCTGACCGCGATGAAGCGCCCACTGACTCGCTAAGATTCCCGCGTCTTTATTGCTGTCACTATAGCCGATCATAACCCTTAAAATAGGCGGGGGTTGGACTGGTAGGACTACCGCACCTTCTCCCGGATCCACCAAGGCCACTCTTTTTCGTAAAACCACTTGCGCCTCTTGGGCCGCTAAAACTTTGATCGTTTTCTGTGTCACTGGGTGAGAGAGAAACTCGCTCACAACACGAGGGGCAGCCTCTAAATCGTTCAGAGTTTCAAAAAGAGGCGTAATGGGCAAGGGACACACCTCCGATCCGTCCTCCCCAGGACGCGTCAAACCCGCGACCCGACAAAAGACATGAATCACAAGAAGATCCGACACATCTCTTGTCATGCTGATAATCAAAAGACCCAAGCCGTCGATTCCATGCAATTTGGCATGTTCAGCCAAAGCCACATACGTACCGATCACCTCCGCGGCTGCCGGCCCTGCACCCATGGCTTCCTCCACGCTCCAAGGAGTCTTTTTCAACCAATCTTCAATCAGCGTTCGGCGCTCTTTTTCTGGGCGACTCCGATATGCCACCTTCCCTACTTCCCCTCGCAAGGCCTCCAGCTCCTCAACCGCTTCATCATGACGAGCGCTGTTTTGACGAATATCCAGTGCTGCCAAATGAAAGCCAAACACTTCCACGAGACGAATCATCGGATCCACTTCTGCAGCAGCAAGCCGACTGGCTCCTACGGCAATCAAGGAGCGACGGATTACGCCCAAATCCAAAATAAGATCCTCCGGCTGGAGGTAGCCGTATTTTTCTTCTCCCAGTCTGGGTAAATAGTGTCGC
>JBIKTM010000042.1:0-7984 GCA_044348085.1 Methylacidiphilales bacterium
TTTCCCTAGGGCGTGGAGTTGGCGAACGGCATCGAAGGAGGTGGTGTACTGGTCATTCGAGGAGCAGTGGATGGCGGGGGAGGAGGGGCGGGTGCCGAGGACGACGGAGACTTGGTGGGAGATGATGGATTCGGTCCAGCCGGGGAGAGTGCCTTTGGAGGGAAGTCCGAGAAAAGCGACTCCTTGGATTCCGCGGGCTTGGAGGACGTCGGGCAACTTGGGGTTTGCTTGGAGAAGGGGATCGTCTGCCCAGAAGTGGTCGACCTGGTAGCCGAGGGTGGTCGCGCGGTTTTCGAATCCGCGTAGGAGAGAGCGAAAGGTGTGATTTTGTTCGGCGAGGGATTTGGTGACCTGGAGGCCAATGAGGGCAAAGGAGCCGCGGAACTTGGTGTTGGAGCTGGAGCGAAGTTGACCCATAACGAGGGCGACCATGGGATTGGCGCGGTAGCCCATTTTTTTGGCGAGGGCTTGGATTCGGCGTCGGGTGGATTCGCGGATACGGGGATCGTTCCGGAGAGCGAGGGAGACAGTGGCTTTGCCGACGCCAGCGGCTTGAGCAAGGTCGGCCATACTGAGGGACTTCATAATGCGAGGCTAAATTAAACAGTTCAAAGAACAGGAGGAAAGCCTAAAGATGTGCTTTTAAACTGTTCTATAAAACAGCTACTTGAAAACAAAATAATCAAGTAGTAATTTGTCTATGTAAGCAAAATACCACAAAAATAAATATAGGATGAACAAGTAAACAGCGACTAAAAAAGGAGTATCAGTAAAAATACTATGAAAAAAACCCTTAACTTATTAATCGCGGCAGCGACCATGATCGGAATCAATTCTGCGTTCGCAGCGCAAACTTACACCGATGTGATCGGAGAAACTATCAACCCCGCTAGTGGAACAATTGACTTTGTCGGCGCGGAAGTTTCCAATACAGCTACTGACTTGGTGATTAGCTTGAAAGTGAATGGCAACGTTGGAACAACCGACTGGGGAAAATTCATGATTGGCATTGCCACAACTAAAACTGACGGCACCACTTCAGGCAACGGTTGGAACCGCCCTATCAACCTTTCTGCGCCCTCTGGTAAAGGGATGGATTTTTGGACTGGCGCTTGGGTGGATGGTGGTGGGGGGTCTGAACTGTATAAGTACACCTCGGGAATACCGGCGGGTTCAGGTTCATGGAGCAATATTGGTTCATCCAACCAGCAGATCGGAACCTATGCGACTGGTAAGTCCCTGCTGACTTATACGTATAGCTTGGCCACCCTTGGAGTTACCGTGGGCGATACGATCTATTTTGATGCTTATTCCTCAGGCGGGGGCGGTGGTGACGGCGCAGTCGATGCGCTCGCTACCTCAGCCCAATCCATCGCCGGTTGGGGAGACAGCTATACTTCAAGTGGATCCAACCTGAATAGCTATACTTTGGTTCCCGAGCCTTCGACAGGAATGTTGATGGGATTGGGTGTTACTGGGCTACTGGTAGTGCGACGCTTTCGTAAGAGCGCGTAAAGTATATTGTTTCGCAAAAAACCCTTCGACTTCGGTCGGGGGGTTTTTTGTTTTGGAGGGTTAGCTCTGTACGTCGTGCGAGGCGGGCTAGGGACAGCCCGCCCTACAGTTGATTAATCGAACAACATTCAAGCTTTGGTAGGGCGACCAATTCCCCTGCGTAAGCAGACGTCCACTGCATCATGGAATGAGAAACCTGAATGGGTGGGGGTAGGTCTTGGGGGACCAATCCCTTGGTCGCCTCGCTGAATGTTCAACCCTTAACTACGCGCTTGCTGAATCCGAAGGGTCAAAATCGCTAAGGAATTGTGAAAGGGGACTAATTCTTGTGCGAAGCGCTGTGCATGCCCTGCAAAACCCGATCTGATTGGCCCAATGCGACACATCCTAATTGCAGTGGAGGTGGGAATTTAAAAGAGGTTTTTTGAACTGTTCTATAAATACCACCTTGCATAAGCCTGAGTGGGTAGTATTTTGCTTATGTAAGGATAAAGCAAAAATAATTAATACAAATGAGTCACCCCGTTAAATCAGTAATCCGTGGAGATAAAATTATGAAAAATATCATCCTAACCATCGTCGCCGCTCTCGCAGTGAACCTCAGTGCTCTCGCTGCGAACATTGGAGTCGACACCGTTTCAAGTTATGGAGGCACATGGAGCAATGGATCAGACCCCTCAAGTTCTCCGTTTTCTAATTGGGACTTGTGGACCACCGGAACCGGCGCGAGCGCAGTTGCCGGTCACTACATTGGCGCACCAGCAGCAGGGATGGCTAATCTTGGAAATTCGTTCGTTCTTTACGGAACGGGAGCAATCGATACTTATGCTAATGCCCAAAGAACATTTGACGGCGGACTACTGACTGCCGGGCAAAGCTTCAAAATCAGTTTGGCCACTGCTTGGAGAGCCGGGTCTAAAGGCATCGATCTGTTTGATTCGAGCTGGAATAACTTATTTAATTTTAATGTCACGGGTGACAAACATTTTGCGGGAGGATCTGAATTACTGAACGGAGCCAATCCTTGGGGATATGGCGCGGATTCTCGTTGGGATATTACGGCAACTCAAGTTAACAGCACACAACTGCAGGTTAACATTGTTCGCGGCTCAGACACCTATACCTCTGGCCTGATTACTGGCTCGCTCAGTGCCTTTAAGTTGTACGCGGGTAATTTACAGGGCAGTGAAGGCCAAAGAAATCTTTACGCCAATAATCTTCAGATTGTCCCCGAACCTTCGACAGGAATGTTGATGGGATTGGGTGTTGCTGGGCTACTGGTAGTGCGACGCTTTCGTAAGAGCGCGTAAAGTATATTGTTTCGCAAAAAACCCTTCGACTTCGGTCGGGGGGTTTTTTGTTTTGGAGGGTTAGCTCTGTACGTCGTGCGAGGCGGGCTAGGGACAGCCCGCCCTACAGTTGATTAATCGAACAACATTCAAGCTTTGGTAGGGCGACCAATTCCCCTGCGTAAGCAGACGTCCACTGCATCATGGAATGAGAAACCTGAATGGGTGGGGGTAGGTCTTGGGGGACCAATCCCTTGGTCGCCTCGCTGAATGTTCAACCCTTAACTACGCGCTTGCTGAATCCGAAGGGTCAAAATCGCTAAGGAATTGTGAAAGGGGACTAATTCTTGTGCGAAGCGCTGTGCATGCCCTGCAAAACCCGATCTGATTGGCCCAATGCGACACATCCTAATTGCAGTGGAGGTGGGAATTTAAAAGAGGTTTTTTGAACTGTTCTATAAATACCACCTTGCATAAGCCTGAGTGGGTAGTATTTTGCTTATGTAAGGATAAAGCAAAAAGAATTAATACAAGATGAGTCACCTCGTAAAATCAGCAATCGGTAGAGGGAAAATTATCAGAAGTGCTTTATTACTTCTATCGTGTTCCTTGTTTCTGGTTTGTACAACGGCGCAAGCTCAGAGGAATTGGGATGGAGATGGAAGTAGTGGTAATTTTGATTGGTGGAATAATTGGTATGGTTCTACATCAGGTGGGTCTGATCCGAGGGTGGGTTGGGGATTTGGAGTCGATTTGAATTTTAATTTCCAAAATAATGCCACTCCAACAGTCCTGAATTTTAATTTAGGTGATTGGTATGACATCGGCAATAT
The DNA here is from genome assembly GCA_044348085.1 of Methylacidiphilales bacterium. Classification (GTDB taxonomy): domain Bacteria; phylum Verrucomicrobiota; class Verrucomicrobiia; order Methylacidiphilales; family Verrucolacustridaceae; genus Verrucolacustris. Next base: position 3,638 of record JBIKTM010000042.1, read on the forward strand.
CGTCTGGAGAGATACCTATAATAAATCAATGACTTTGAGTGGGAGTCCCGGTGGGATAAGTTTCAAACAGAAGTTAGAAAATTACAGTAGTTTCGCGCAGACGATTACAGTGAATCTCTCTGGAGGAAAAAGTGGAGCGCCGTGGATCGAGTTGAACCCGGTGAATGGCAATTTGACTATGAGCGGTAATCTTTATAACGATTTTAGCAACGACTACCTCGTTTTCGGCACGACCGGTAAGACGCTGACTTTGAATTCGACACTTGGAGTAGGAAATACAGCCGCGAATGTCGATTTTAGCGTGGAACAGGCAAGCAATGTTCAAGTGAACAACAACCAAACCTGGGCAGGAACCACAACGGTTAAGGCAGGTTCTTTTAAAACAGGAGCGAGTGTTGCTTTGGCTTCGTCTGGGATTGTGGTTAGTGGGGGAACATTCGAAACCACATCGGCGGATGTAGTCGTTAATACAGGCTCGGTGAATGTTTCCTCGGGCGAATACAAGTTGGGGGGCAACGATACAGTGGCATCATTGACGGTTTCGGGTGGACTTCTTTCCTCCGCGAATGGTTCTACATTGACCGCGGCAACCTATGCGCTGAATGGTGGAACCGTGAATGCGAATTTGGGTGCGGGAACGGTGAATGCTTCCAGCGGGACAACGTTGCTGAGCGGAACGTCCGGTGCGGCAAATGTTAACGTTGCGGGCGGACTTCTCAGTCTCGTTTCTGCCGATCGTTTGGCCAACGGGGCTGCAGTGGCGGTTTCCAGTGGTGAACTTGCTGTGGGTGCCAACGATACCGTTGGTTCTTTGAGCACAACGGGTGGAACGGTAAGCGGTGCGGGGACACTTACAGCAGCAACTTATTCGCTGGGTGGTGGGACGGTGAGTGGAAATTTAGGTGCTGGAACAGTGAATGCCACCAGCGGGACGACCTTGCTGAGTGGAACGTCTGCTGCGGCAAATGTTAATGTATCGGGTGGAACATTGAATACAAGTGGAGCGAACAAATTGGCTGACGGGGCTGCTGTAGCTGTTTCAAGCGGAACCTTGGGCGTGGGTGGAAGTGACACCGTGGGTTCGCTTGCAGCTTCAGGTACAGGTGTAGTCACGGTGGCTAGTGGCACGACTCTGACCGCGAATGGAAATAGCTCGATCACTGGCTCTGCTCGAGCCACAGGAGGAACGGTAGCCGTAGCTAACAATTCGCTATTGAACTTAGCCAACTCTTCGACGACGACCACCAGTGATCTTTCCATTGGGTCAGGATCGACTTTGGCGGGAACCGGAGGCACGTCGGGTCAGATCAGGGGTAGTGGACTATTGAGCCCTGGAAACAGCCCTGGAATACTGACCTCAGGTTCAGTGGATCTCACGGGAGGTATCGATTTTGCCTTTGAGTTTACTGCCGCAGGGGCCCCGACCTACTCGCTGGCGGGGAACAGCAAGAATGACCTGTTGCACTTAACCTCAGGAAGCGCACCGTTCAGTGGATCTTTTAGCGCAGGAAATACGGTCAGCTTCTACTTTAACGATGCTGGGCTAAGTGCAAGCCTTGCAAGCGTGACCCCCACGACCTACTTGGGTGGATTCTTTGTGGATTCCTCGAGTTTCGACATTGCGGGCCTGCTATCCAATGCCACGAAACAGTACTTCATTGCAGCAGCGGGTGGGTCGACCACGTTCAATGGGGTGAGCTACAATCTCATGTCGAACGAGGTGGCAGACAGAATCATTCTTTCGAATGTGAATCAGTCGGGTGCCGATTTCACGACAGGAACGGTCAATGGGACGGTATTGGGTGTGATGGCTGTACCAGAACCCTCCAGTGGCTCTTTGTTACTGGCAGGTATCGGAAGCCTTCTTGTACTGCGCCGCTTTAGGAAGAACGCATAAGCGATTTTCGCTCAAGAAAAACCCTGCGATCTCGGTCGCGGGGTTTTTGTTTTCACCCCACTTAGAATGAGAAACTTTTTTCACCTTTCATATTTCACGTCATACCTTACGACAACTGTTAGCTTTCGAAACTCATCTTTTAATGTTTCTGGCCGTTTTGATCGAGCTGTTTACATTTTGAATTCCTAAAAATCTAATCCTATGTCTGTAGCAAAGCGCCAGATTATGTTTCGCTGGCTGGCAGTCTCCCTGCCTTTTTTGGCTTTGGGTTTAGCGGAGATAATCCTTCGTCTAGCTGGTCTTGGTGGCTATCCCCCTTTTGTCCGTGATGTCGGTGAGTGGCGGGGTTCCCGCCTCATGATGGTGGAGCCCGCTGCCACCCGACCCTACTTCTTTGCCGCACGGGAACGCCCTGGTTACGCCGACCAGTCCGTTTTCCTAATGCCTAAACCGGCGAACACTTTTCGTATCTTCCTCGTTGGCGAATCCGCCGCCAAGGGCTACCCCCAACCGCCCAACCTCTCCATGGGCTCCTTTCTGCAGGCGATGCTCCAAGACCTGGATCCGAATAAAAAAATCGAGCTCCTCAACATGGGCACGACTGGGGTCAGCACTTTTCCCTTAGTTTATATGACTAGGGAAATGGTCCGTTACTCGCCTGACCTTATCATCGTCTATGCTGGCAACAACGAGTTCTACGGCGCTTATGGGGTGGCTTCTACCTCCCGTGGCCTCGGTACTCGCGCCGGTCTGAAGGCCCAGCGGGCCATCCGCTCTTTGGCTGTCCTGCAAAAACTAGACGAGATCCTTCATCCCCCGCCCACCACCGACACCTCCCTCATGGAAATCATGATGGGAGACCCGGGCATCGATCCAGACGACTCCCGTCGCTCCCTCGCCGCGCGAAATCTTGGGGAAAATATCCGGGAAATGATTCAAACCTGCCGAAAAGCCGGCGTTCCCATTGTGGTTTGCACTACCGCCGTGAATGAGGCTGGTCTGGCTCCCATCGGCAATCCTCCCGTCCTGAATCCAGCCCTACCCGGCGGAACCGCCGTTGATCAGGCTGAACAGATTTTGACCTCCCATCCCGCCGATGCGGAAAATCTTCTTCAGAACCATCTCAGGACAAACCCCAAGGACGCACGTGCTTGGTTTCTCCTTGGGCGCTCTCTGCTTCTGCAAAAAAAGGATTCCTTGGATGTTTTACCAAAGGCCAATTGTTTCGACCGCATGCCTTGGCGCCCGTCAGACGATCTGCAGGAAGCCATTCGCGATGCAGCCAGATCGGAAGCAGTGCCACTCTGTGACGTGCAGACCTGGTTTCGTGAAAAATCTCCCGGAGGGGTCATCGGTTGGGAACTGCTGGACGATCACGTTCATCCCTCGTTGGAGGGCCAAGCCGAAGCGGCTCGAGCCATGTTGGCCACCTTGGCATCAACAGGAGGACCTTGGGCTACTCCTCCATCTCGGCTGGCGGCTCTCCCCGCCAACACAACCTATACCACAAGACTGGGCGCCAATGAATGGGATCGCTACGGTACTTGGCACGGTCTTAGGGTAATTTTTCAAGTACCGTTCCTTCTTCGCAGTAATCCGGGTGCCTATCAGCGATACGACTCATCTGCACGCTCTGTCGAGGCCACCTTTTCTCCAGCCATGATCGAGAACATTCGGCTTTGGCAATCGTTTCGCCCTCATGCAGGTGGGAAACGCCCCATCACCGGCATGGTGGCCCGCCAACATCTCCGGGAATCCAACTTTAAGGATGCACTTCCGCTTTACCAAATCGCCCAGACTCAAGTTCCACTGTTCACCAGTTGGCACATGGAGTACCTGTACTTTGAACTCGCATGCCGGGAAAAAATGAACGGCCGATTGGACTCCTCCCATCAGACCAAGGCTCGGGAGGAATTGGAGCGGGGAAAGTTTTTATTAAAAAAAGGCTTTTCTGAGAGTGGCATGGCGGAGCGATATATGGGCCGGATTCATCAGATGCTTGGGGAGCATCAGGAGGCGATCCCCTACCTCGAAGCGGCCCGACCCCGAATGAACACTATGGACCTAGTGGCCACAGACCAGGCCTTGGTGACCGCCTACTTAACAATCGGAGAAACAGAGAAGGCGCGCAGGATCGTTACGGAAGGACTCGCAAAAAGTGGCGAATTTTGCACGTTTTACCAGCAGCTCGAACGCCTCTTACCTAAGTGACTTCCCAAATTTTCAATGCGTCATCTGGTCCAGACAGGGAGGGAGACGCGTTGATTCGGCGGCTAGCTGAATATTCACTCCTCAAGTACGCGCTTGCTGAATCCGAAGGGTCAGAAACGCGGCGAGGATGAGGCACGCTCCGCCGAAGGTAACGACGTTGAGGCGGTGAATTTGCGGGAAGAACTCCATGGCGCGGCTGACAATGACAGCAATGAGAATTTGAGGAAGAACGATAAAGA
>JBIKTM010000043.1:0-7712 GCA_044348085.1 Methylacidiphilales bacterium
AGAACGGGACTTCGGGAGCGACCGGGTTCTCATAGTAGCCGGTGTGGTGCGGGTATTTGCCGGTCATGAGCATGGCGCGCGACGGGGCACAAACTGGCGTGGCCCACGAATTGCGGAAAAGGACTCCTTCATCGGCCAACTTCTGGAGGTTGGGCATGGAAATGACACCGCTGTAAGGTGACAGCTCATCAGCCGAGACGTCGTCAGCGAGAATAAGGATAATGTTAGGCCGAGAAGGCTTTTCGCCAGCGGCCTGTAGGCAAACCGCTGGGAGAAAGAAGAAGGTCACCTGAACAAGAAAAGCGAATCTAGAGAATAGGCTAAGTAAATCTGGATGCCTCATGGCAAAAAAGGTGCCAAATCCTGATGTAGCGAGCGATGAGATTCCCGCCCGACTAGGATCTCCCTTCCATTATGCGATTATCAGGAAGGAGTGTCAGGCCAAGGCCGAAGCTTCCTGAAAAAGCTTCCGCGCGACTTTGGCGTAAAGGATCGCCTGTGCATAGCGGTCAGACTCCTCTGTCATTCTCCCGTTGGGTCCGGGAAATAGCCGGGCGTAGTAGTGGGTTCCTGAGAGCAACTCCGGCGTGAAGATGAGAACGTCACCAGGGCCGGCCTTCTCCCGAAACTCGCGCATTGCCCGCGCCCAGATTGTCCGAAAGTCGGCATAATAATCCACCAGACCAACTGCCGCCGCTGGCCGCGATTCGGTGGCATCAATCGGGACCTGCATGTGCCCGGGGCTTGCAATCCTCCCATGCATGAAGCCGATCCGGTCAAAAATCGGTTTCATGAACTCGATTTTCATCTCTAGGCCCCCGTAAACCATCTCCTGCCCGCAATAGTAGTGGCTGAAATCCCCGTTGAAGAGAACCTCAGGAAACCTCTTCGTGATCTGGACCGTCCGCCACATATCCTGCGTCACCGTGGCGCGATGGGTTTCGATAAAAATGGGCAACCGGGTTTTCTCAGAAGCGACCAGGATAGCTTCGACCAATCGAAAGACTTCATCGTCGTCCTCGATTCCCCAGCCCGCATGGACGGTTAGGCAGAGATCTCCGCGCTTCGCATGCTTTTCAGCCAAATGCAAAGCCTCCCCTGGTTTGTTGATCCGACCGAGCCCACAGTGAGGGAGTGATCCAAGGGGCGGAGGACCATCTTGGGTCAGTTGGACACCTTCGAATCCGTCGGCGGCGAGGTGCTTAAGGAGTTCCTCGCGAGGGGGATTCTTCCAAATCGAACTGCTCGGCAAGTCGACAAGGTTGTCGAGGTTAAGAAAGACCCTCAGTTTGGGGTCATCCCCCGATCCATCATTAAGATAATGAGGACGATTCAAAATTCGTCGCAGGCAATCTGGGACGGACTCACTCCAAGATCGGCGAGCATCTTCCGGCAGGCCTTGACCATCATGGGTGGCCCGCACAGATAGAATTCAACGCCTCGGACATCCGGATGTTGGCGAAGATATTCATCTAGAACAACCTCATGGATAAATCCAACCGAACCATTCCATTGATCCTCCGGTAGCGGCGAGGAAAGCCCCATGTGGAAGCTGAAGTTGGCATGATTTGCCGCAAGCTGCTCGAAATACTCCTGGTAGTAGAGTTCCTGTTTCGACCGTGCTCCATACCAGTAACTGATTTTACGCGCCGATTTTGCCGACTCGAGCAAGTTACTCAAATGGGAGCGAAGGGGCGCCATTCCCGCTCCGCCTCCGATGTAGACCATCTCCTTCTGCGTCGGCTTGATATGGAAATCTCCGAAAGGTCCGATCGCCGTGACCTCGTCCCCCGCTCGCAGATTGAACACATAGGAAGAACCGACTCCCGGTGGGCAATCCTGACCTGGCGGCGGAGTGGCGATACGGACGTTGAAGCGGAGGATCCTCTCCCCTTTTGGATTTGAAGCCAGCGAGTAGTTGTTGCGTTTGCCCGCCTGTGGATTGGCGACCTCCAGGTCGAAGACATTTTGACGGCGCCAGACGGAGGCGAAAGGTTCGGAAATGTCGAAGTCTCGGAACTGGATTCGATCGTAAGCTGGAATCTCGATCTGCAGATAGTCGCCTGGAGTGAAATCCACCCGTGCGTTGTCGTCCAGTGGTTCGAGAACAAGCTCCTTAATGAACGTGGCGACGTTCCGGTTGCTGACGACCCGAAACTGCAGGGTCGTCTGTTGCCTGGCACCCGCCCCGCCGGGACTAAGGACATTGAGCCAGAGTCGCCCTCCCCTTTCCTCAATCGGGTAGGTGGCTAGCCCGCGACAGACGGGAGTGCGGGCTGGCGATCCGTCGGCAAGGTGAAACCGTCCGTTGTGTTTCGGACACTCAATGATGCCCCCTTTCACCAAGCCGTCCGCCAGATGGGTGTTCCCGTGAGTGCAGATGCCATCGGTGGCAAAGAGCGCTCCCTTTTCGTCGCGGATCAGGGCATAGCTTTTGCGTCCATGATCGAAACGCAAGACATCGGCTGGTCCAAGATCGGCAGAGGCACAGATTTCGATCCAACCCTTAGTATCCGGTTTGATATCTGTGCCTTTGAGTTGCTCGACCGCACTTTGCCGGGGTTGGGGCAGTTTGCGCTTCACGTGGTAGGTGGGCTCCGTTACCTGGCGGAGCACGGCAGGAAGAATCTCACGCCAGGCGGAGAGGATCGAAGAATAGGGAGGCGGACAATCGTCCTTCACAAGCTCGTGCAGCTTTGGAAGGTTGTGGTAAGGCACCAGCGGGAACATGTGGTGTTCGAGGTGGTAGTTCATGTTCCAGTACACAAACCGGCTGAACGGATTCATGAACACCGTGCGGCAGTTTAACCGGTGATCCAGGACGTTTTCCGCCAATCCTGCATGCTGGGTAGAATTGTGGACGATCATGAGCCAAGTCCCAAAAAAATGCGGCAGGATGACCAGAAAAATCGGGATCCACGAATGCAGCGCAACGGATAAGGCTAGGGTGGCGGCATAGATGCCCAAAATAATTTGGGCGTTTCGAAATATTTTTGGAAACTCACTTTCGGGAATGAAGGTGCGCTCGCCCGGGGTCACACGCCCGAGAGCGTGCCGGACCAAACCCGGAAAATATCCCTCGTAAACATTGATCGCGAACAGGCTGAGAAAATGGGCTTTTAGATTCGGGGGCCGGGATACTTGGATTTCCGGATCCCGACCGACGATAATGGTGTCGGAATGATGGCGGGTGTGACTCCAACGCCAGACGACGGATTCGCGCATGACCATGAACGAGGCCACTTCGTACAAGGCGTTGTTCATCCAGTCCGTCTTAAAGGCGGTGCCGTGACCCGCTTCATGCCATCGGGAATCTGAAGCTGTGGCGTAAAGCACCGCATAAAAGGCGTAGGGCAAAAGAACCCACCAAGTCCCCCACAGGGCTACGGTTCCCCAAGCAGTCAGACCCAAGAGCGCAAACCAGAGCGCCGTATCACGGAGCGCAGGTCCGTCACGCCGCTCCAGCAACTTTCGCAGCTCCTTTCGGGCAACCGGAGGCTGATACCAGTCGGCCTCTGCCAGACCGAGTTCGATCGCCTTAGCCGTATTCTTACCGGTCAACGAATAATCGAGACGCTCAGGGGGTTTCATCGCCGGCGAAACCGAAACGTGGGTATCTGTTCCCATAACCATAATCAATATGGGAGATCATGGGTTTTTTGGAAATGGACAGAACCATACTTTTGCATGTATTTTCCGGACATGGCGAGGGCCCCTGACCGATACCGGCTTTACTCCTTCCCAGAGCGTGAAACACCTCTTGGCAGAGTGCATTTTGGAGGTGTTTTACCCGGAAGTACGGGAACTGGGTGGGATGGATTCCGCAAATACGGCATGTACGCTGCGGTTTTGATTACCCGTGGCTGCGGAGTCTACCGGGATGCTTCTGGCAGGGAGATCCCCCTTGAAGAAGGGTCGGTCATTCTGGTTTTTCCTGAAATCCCCCACCATTATGGCCCTCCTCCGGGCACGCGTTGGGACGAGGTTTTTGTGGCTTTCTCCGGACCTGCCTTTGATGCCTGGCGAGGACACGGGTTGGACCCGGCCCATCCTGTCTGGCGTCTAAAGGATCCGCGTCCTGAGGCAGATTTCCTGCGCTCCCTACTTACGAGGCCGGTCGAAAACCTCGAGGAAGCGATTCAGCAGGCTGCGGATGTCCATGGGATGTTGGCTCGGTGGCTGGCGCAAAAGCCGGATGAGCAGGGCCTTCCCCTCTGGCTGGAAAAGGCACGCCGGGCCTTAGCATCTATTCCCGAACATCGCACAGTCTCGTCGGTTGCACGGGAATCCGGACTCCACGCCGACGCATTTCGCCGTGCCTTCCGCAAATGGACCGGGGAGACGCCCGCCGGATTTCACCGTCGGCACCGACTAGCTATGGCGGTTGATCTTCTTCGACGACAGGAAGTTGGGCTGGCACAAATCGCCGAATCGCTCGGCTTCCACGATGCATTCCACTTCTCCAAATGCTTCAAGCAGGCCTACGGCACGCCTCCATCGGTTTTTCGAACTCTTCCACCCAAGCCACCTGGGAAAATTCTACGACGTGTTGGCAAACAGCCAGACGTAATCCATCGACCACAATGATTCGCATAACCTGATACAGACTCTGAGAGTCAGACGCATGGCCGCATGCCTCATCCCAATGGTGGATGGATGAAGGAAAACGAGATTCCTTTTCAGGCCATACGCGATGCGTTGCAGCGCCTAAACTATCCCGGCTGGATCTGCCTTGAGTATGTGTGGGTCGACTGGGAAGGTTGTAATCGGACGGATAATGTTGCGGAAACCATTCTTCTCCGCGATCTTATCCGCCGAGGCTAATCCCCCGCTACCATCTATTATGAATCACCCGAAACCGGACTGGAAAGAGCAAGTCGCCGTGATTAGCGGCGGAGCGGACGGACTGGGTCTGGCCGTGGCACGTCGCCTATCCTTGCGGGGGATTCGCCTGGTCCTGCTCGACCTCAACGACGAGGCCCTCGCTAAGGCGAAGCAGGAGCTTGGCCCGCGCACACTGGCCCTCCGCGTGGACGTCACCGACCCGTCGGCTATGCGCAAAGCTATTGATCAAGCCGCTGCCGAAACCGGTCGGTTGGATATTCTCATCAACTGCGCCGGCATCACCGGAAAGACAAATCTGAAAAGCCATGAGGTGGATCCCGCCGACTTTGACCGCGTCATGAAGGTCAACGTCAACGGCTGCCTCAACACCTTCCAGGCGGTCGTTCCGCACATGCTCAAGCGCAACTATGGCCGGGTGCTCCACTTTGCTTCGATATCTGGCAAGGAAGGCAATGCTGGGATGCTGGCCTACTCCACTTCCAAGGCTGCCGTCATCGGCATGACCAAGGTACAGGGCAAGGAGTACGCCCAAACGGGTATAACCGTCAACGCGCTGGCCCCGGCGGTCATCTTCACGGAGATGGTCGCGGCCCTGCCACCAGAACAGGTGAAATATATGACCGACAAGATCCCGATGGGCCGATGCGGCACCAAGGACGAGATCGCCGCCCTATGCGAATTCATCGTTTCGCCGGAAAACTCCTTCACCACTGCCTTCACCTACGACTTGACCGGCGGACGCGCCACCTACTGAAAGGCCTACCCATGCATATCATCCGTTATCAAGATCCTGAGGGAACCATCCACTTCGGCTCCCAGAATTCCGACGGTTCGGCCGTCCGCTGTACCGGTGATCTCTACGCCGGCCTGAAAGAAACCAAAGAGCCGGCCCGCATCGCCAAACTTCTGGCCCCGCTAGTCCCCTCGCAGATTCTCTGCATCGGGCTCAACTATCGCCACCACGCCGCGGAGTCGGGCATGAAGCCGCCGGAACGCCCCGTGCTCTTCACCAAGGGCATCAACACACTCCAGAACCCAGGCGACCCCATCGAGATTCCTGTCAAGGCCGCCAGCACCGAGGTTGATTACGAGTGCGAGCTTGCCGTGGTGATCGGCAAGGCGTGCAAGAACGCCAATCCCGCAAACGCCCTCTCCTATGTGCTGGGTTATACCTGCGGAAATGATGTCTCCGCCCGTGACTGGCAGCTCAAGTGGGGCGGCGGCCAGTGGTGCCGAGGAAAAACTTTTGACACCTTTTCCCCGCTGGGCCCCTGCCTCGTCACTGCCGACGAGATTCCCGACCCGCAAACCCTCGCTATCCGCACAATCCTAAACGGTGAGAAAGTTCAGGACTGGAACACGAATGACATGATCTTCAATGTGGCAGAGATCATCGCCTTCCTAAGCGGCAGCAACACCCTTCCGCCAGGCACGGTGATCCTGACCGGAACCCCGCACGGCGTCGGCATGGCCGCCAAACCGCCCCGCTGGTTAAAGGCGGGGGATCAGGTGACTATCGAGATCGACCGTATCGGCCAACTGACCAATCCCGTCGCTTTGGAGCGCTGATCCGCCCTTTCCCCCTGCTTTTCCCGTGAACCTTGTTCTCGGCGTTCTCTTCCACTGGATCGGTGGTCTCGCCGCAGCCAGCTTCTATATTCCTTACCGGGCCGTGCAACGCTGGTCATGGGAGACGTACTGGCTGGTGGGAGGTCTCTTTAGTTGGATTCTCGCCCCTTCCCTGCTGGGCACTATCTTTGTGCCCGATCTTTACCGTCACATCGCGGCCGCTCCCCGCTCTTCGGTTCTCTGGTGCTACTTCTTCGGGGTTCTCTGGGGAATCGGTGGGATCACTTTTGGCCTGACCATGCGCTACCTTGGTATCGCACTCGGCATGGCTGTGGCCCTAGGTTTTTGCGCCGCCTTCGGCACGCTCATGCCGCCAATCTTTGCGGGCGACTTCGGCCGGTTGCTCACCACCCTGTCTGGCCTAGTGGTTTTAGCGGGGGTGGGTGCTTGTCTGCTAGGCATCGGCCTGAACGGTGCAGCTGGCATGTCCAAGGAGGGCGAACTTTCGGCCGAGGAGAAGGCAGCCGCGGTGAAGGAGTTTAATTTCCGCAAGGGCATGGTCGTCGCCACCTTCGCCGGGATCATGAGCGCCTGCTTCGCCTACGGACTCGCCGCCGGACGGCCGATCGGCGAAATCACTCTCGCCGCCCTACAGACCTCTGGCGGTAGTCCCCTATGGCAAAATCTCCCCATTCTCGTAGTCGTTCTCTGGGGCGGTTTCACCACCAACTTCATCTGGTGCGTCATTCTCAACATTCGTAATCGCTCCACTCACCAGTACCTCAACGCCAACCCCGCGCATACGGCTGAGATGGGGGCAGCGGAAGGCATGATGATGTCCGACGCGCCCGAGATCGTAGCCAACCGGGAGGCTGCTTCCCACGGGATGGGCGGAGCGGCCCGGCCGGCTGGTCCTGCCCCACTCCTACGAAACTATCTACTTTGCGCTCTCGCCGGCTTTACCTGGTACCTGCAGTTTTTCTTTTACAGCATGGGAGAGACAAAGATGGGCGCGTACTCCTTCTCCAGTTGGACGCTGCACATGGCATCCATAATCATCTTTAGCACGTTTTGGGGATTAGTGCTTCACGAATGGAAAGGATCAGGTCGACGCACAATGAAACTTGTCTGGCTTGGCCTACTTGTACTTGTGGCCTCCACTATCATCGTAGGCTACGGCAATTATCTAGGTGGCTCCGCGGGCGGACATTAATCCACTTTATTTTTTGGTTGTTATGGCTGCTTGGAAAGCGGGGCGTAGCGGAAGATACCGCCCGAATGCGGATGGGCTGCGAGCG
>JBIKTM010000064.1:0-20943 GCA_044348085.1 Methylacidiphilales bacterium
CCGCCCCAAAGACGTAATCCAAGAACGCCGCATCAGATGCACCCGCCCCATTCAACCAACCGCTGTAGGTCGTACCAGCCGGATTGACTGTCAAACTTACTGTGGTTGTAGCCGTGTTGTAGTTCGCTGTATCCGTTGGCGTGAAGGTTACCCCATAGGTCGCCGTTCCAACGGCAGGGACTGTGCTCGGCGTCGTCCAAGAAAACGCTCCCGCTACGCTCGCCGTTCCCCCGCTCAAAACGGAAGCACTCAACGCCTGACCGTCCGTAATTGCCGAGGCCGTTGGTACCGCCGTAATGCTCGGCGTGCCCTTGGCAATCGTGAATGTGGCGGTCTGGTTGTTGGTCCCGGCGGCGTTGGTAGCCGTCAGCACGGCGTTCGTGAAGGTCCCGGCGGCCGTGGGTGTCCCACTAATCACGCCATTCGTGGCAACCGAAAGCCCTCCCGGCAGATCTGTTCCTGAAAACGCGATCGGATCAGAGCCACTCGCCGTGATGGTGTTGCTAAACGCCACCCCTACCGTACCCGAGAAAGCGTTGGTACTGGTGATAGTCGGCGCCGTCGAAGGTGCTGTCGTCGCCACCCGCACATCCGTCAATCCGATCATCTTGGATGAACCAGAGCCGGTTCCACGGTCAGATACCCATGTGATTGTAATTTGATCGTTCGTGGTAATGTTCAAGTTAGCAACAAGTGAACTGACGCTCGAGTTAGTTCCACCTAATGTGGAGTAGGCAAGCTCAGCCACGTCCGTCCCGTTGACCGCCACGGCAAAGGCTGGAGAACGGCCATTATTGGTTAAATTTACTTCGCCCGTGTAAGAAACATAAAGATTAGTTAGCGTTCCACCCGTTCCGTTCACCAAAGTCAACTTGTTGGTCAAAATGCCCGTGCCGCCGGTATGGAGGTAGCCGAGGATTCCCGGAGCACCATCCCGGCCATACAGTCCACCCGTGCTGGCATTCGTGTTGGTCCAATATCCGACGAAACTGTTGATGTTGCTGCTTGAGAGGGACCGCCACCCGGCGGGGATCAGCGCATTGTTGGTCACATTGTCAAAGTTCTGCCTGTATTCGCCCGTGAAAGTCGGATACGCCGCCAAGGTCGTCAAGGCAGCGGGCGAACTGTAGTTTGTGCCAGCACTGTTGATAGCGTAGGACTTTACCGTGTAAGCCGTCCCGGCCGTCAGGTTGGTCAGGTTGTTAGTGAAGGCACCCAACGCTGGCGTGTTCGTCACCGAAAGCGCCCCCACCGTGGAAAGCGTGGGATCCGCGCTTGTCGCTGTAGGAGAAAAGACAAATCCTTGGCCAGTCAGACTGGTTCCTCCATCCGTCACCACTTGGGAGCTGACCGTGGCCTGCGTTGGCGTCAGTGAGGGCTGGTCCACCGTCACCCCAGTCAAGCTAGGCGGTGTGGTAATAACTGTGGCATTGGCCGTCAGGCTAAAGTCATCGATCGCTAAAGCGGCGTCATTGCCCGCATCGTCAGAATCCCGCCACCGCAAAAAGAGGCTTTCTCCTGGCGCAACACTGATGGTCAACGTTACGTTAACACTTTTCTTGACTGTGTTACCGTCAAGAGCGGCGGTGGAGCTTTGGCTATCTCCCGTTATATCGGCAGAAGCGAGCGTGGTGACTCCTGTGCCGGTGGCGGAAAGGAAATTACCCCCGATGATGTCACCACCCAGCTTGCCATACCCAAAAGTTAATTTGGATGCGGCCGTAGTTCCTCTCCAATTTTCAGCCGAAAAAGCCAGGGTGAAAGACTCAATCGTTACACCGGTGTCATTTTTAAAGGCCGCACCAAACGCAAAAACCGAGCTTCCCGAAGCATTTAAACCCAGCGCCCGGTCACTCGCCCCAGTGGTTCCATGGCTAAAAACACCCCCTGAGCTGATTGATCCATCGTTGGCCGTAAGAGACGTGCCCGGACCAGAACCACCGATCGGAGCCACATACCACCCGCCTAAGCCCACCATCGAACTTGTCACGGATCCCAGATCCCTCTGCACACCCAGGGTGCTTGAAAATGCTCCGGTTACATTGCCGGTTCCCAACTCGTCAAAGTTCTGCGTGTAGGTCGTCCCTGTCGTCGTAATGGACACCGGGGCAATATCCACATTCCTCACTGTCACAATCGCCGTTGCGCTTCTATAACCACTCGCGGCCGTTGCCGTGAGGTTCACGGAGGCATCGTTATCTACAGTACTATCCGCGGGTGCATTCAGGAAGAAGCTGGCTTCCGTGGTGTTGGCAGCGATGGTCGCTGTGGAGGTGGCTCCGGCTCCGGTACCGCCATCCACCGTCAGATCCGTTGCGCTGGAACTGGTGAGCGTTATTGTCAGATCGGAGGTCGGCGCAGGCGTGGCCGTGACCGTGGCTATCTGGCCACTATCCCCCTCAATGATGCTACTGGGTACCGCAATCGCCAAAGCCGGCACAGTAAAATTACCCGAACTGGCCGCAGTTCCACCCGGCGTAGTGACGGAAATCGGCCCCGTCGTTACCCCCGTCGGTGCCGTCGCTGTGATCGAGGTCGCGCTATCCACTGTGTACGAGGCTGCCGCCACTCCATTGAAGCTAACGGCCGTCGCACCTGTGAAATCTGTTCCTGTGATTGTCACAATCGTGTCAGCAAGACCAGAAGAAGGACTGATACCCGTGATCGTGGGCGGTGTGCCGCCACCGCCGCCCGCCGCAACAATTTCAATATCGGACACACCCAAAGCTTGGGCGTTGGAGGTGGTTGTTCCCGAGGTGACAGAGTAATTCCAGGCCAAGTACAAAGTTGAGCCTGCGGCCAAACTGTTTGCCAGAGCTTGTGAGGTAACGTTTTTTGTCTCGATTGGGACTGTCGCGGCACCATTGTTATCCGCGTTGGCAGCAAAGCTGGAAAGAAAGCTGGACCCGGCACTCGTCCACGTTGTCCCGTCGGTCGAGTAATACATTTGGATGCTAAATCCTGCGGTATTGCTTCCATTGCGGTATCTTTCCGCCTTATAGGAGATAGAAAAACTGGGAATGGAACTTCCGCCTGTGTTTTGAATGGCAACATATAAGTTTACACTTTTAGAAGCACTGCCTGAGGATAATCCTCCCACTGCCCGGTCCGTGTCCGAGCTTCCAAAATTATAAATACCGTTACCAGCAGTGGTACTAAGGTTGATTCCGCCCGCCCTTTCCACAGCAGTGACCGCAGTGCTGTAAGCGGTCACTTCACGCGCGTTTGCGCTTTTACTTGCTTTCCAGCCGCTAGGAAGAGTTGCTGTGGCGTTTACACCCAGAGAGCTAAAATTCTGTGTTACGGTTGCTCCAGGCGTAATGGTCACCTGCGCCTGCGCCGCCCCCATCCATCCCGCTGCGATGAACGCAACGCACCATTTTGTGAATCCGAAATTTGATGTGATGAGGATATTTTTCATATTTTTATTTTCCTGTTATTTATCGACTCCAAAATTGTGAGTTGGCACTGCGCAAGCAGTAGCCAAACACACTGAAACGGATCAGGTTTGTTACCACACTCACAACTTGCTCCTCATTTGCCCAAAGGCTAGGACTTTTTTGTGACAATATGATGGCACTTATTTTGAGATAAAAATATAAATTATATGTTATCCATTAACGCTTTATAATCAGTTTTTGAGTAATATATTTATCGTCGCACTAGAAAATAATTTGCCTCCCATCGGTATATAACCTCCGATGTTCCTTTTTTCATAAGCTTACGATGAAAAAGCATCCCCATACACTTCAGCAAAGGACGCCACGGGCGCTAAGGGTTGCAGAGTTTTAAAGCGAGAATTCCTGAGGGCGGAATATTCTTTTAAAGAAAACGTTGGATTCTTAGCGAACTTGGCGTGAGCAATCTGGTATCTGCTTAAGGGCCCTTCGAAGTCCCGCGTATACGGGACGAAGTAGGGCCTACTTAAACGTTCCAACAGGTTTCTTTGAGTTTTTGGGATCCGCTACCCAAACCGAAACGCTGGCTGGCACCACATAGTTACTGCCACCCACATTATTCGTTTGCACCCCTGCTCCAGTCCCATCGATTCCAACCAAAAAGTTGCTCTGGCTTGTTCCCGAATAAAAACCTCTGGGCGTAACAATCCCGTTTGCATTCGTAAACTTTGGCGGCACTTCCAAAAACGCAATTCCCCGAGAGTTCCCCCCGTTCGTATTCGTAGTTGTACTCATAAAACCTAGAAATTCTAAGCTCGTATTGGTATAAGTTCTACCACTTGAATTCGTAGGATATTGCGAATACTCCGCATAAAATGCGTTTATGGCTGTCTTGATCGATTCCGCCATCGACGCCACCTCCGCCTTCTTACCCGCCTGAATTGCCCCATTGATCGCTGGCAAACCCAACCCTGCCAGCAACCCAATGATCGAAATCACGACCAGCAATTCCACCAATGTGAACGAGTTGCTTTTTGCCTTTGGAAATTTTTGTGATGAAGTTATGTTCATAACCATGACTACACCCACTCTCTCCCCTTTCCACCAGAAAAATCCTCTTCATAAAACCTTCGCCACAGTTTCAAGACTTCAATCCAAAATCCAAAATCAAGAATCCAAAATTTTGAACTCTCCTTCATCCCTTAACCCCTTCATCCCTGTCCGCACCATGGCGGCGTTCACCTTGATCGAGCTCCTCGCCGTCATCACCATCATCGGTATCCTCGCAGGCCTTACCCTGGGTGCTGCGGGAGCCGTTCGGCGACACGGTGCTACCTCCACCGCCAAGGCCGAGGTCGCAGCCCTCCAAGCCGCATGTGACCGCTATTATGCGGATAACAACGCTTATCCGATCGGCACAGACGACCCCACGCGGACAAACACTCCCACCGGTGCGACCACCCTCTTCACCAATTTACTCGGGTCAGCCACTTTAACGGTCGCACCCACCTCTAAACGTTACTTCGAACCCAAACCTGCGATGGTTTTTACGACCAGATCCCCCAACTACTTCATCGACCCCTGGGGCTACGCCTACGGCTACAATTGCAGCACAAATAACGACGGAACTTGGAATCCACCTTTGATCTGGTCTACGGCTGGAGGAGGAAATACAAACAGATGGATCACTAGCTGGCCAAAGATGTAAATTTCTGTTTAATAGATATTTACATTCTTAATTTACTTTTTCAATATTTACTTTGTAAGCTTGTGTTGACATTGTAAATCTTAAGTGTACGTACTGTAATCGTGATCTCATTTATTCCCGTGCCAGCACACCGAACTCTTTTCGGGGTTTCGCAACAGCCCATCTCTTCTGCCAATCAAAAATTCAAAATCAAAAATCATAAATTGCAGCACTCTCGCCACCTTGTCGCGGCGTTCACCCTCGTCGAACTCCTCGCCGTCGTTGGCATCATGGGACTCCTTGCCGCAGTTGCCGTTCCCTCCCTAAAAGGCTTAACGGGGAGCGGTGGCCGCAAACAAGCCTTAAGCCAAGTCATGGGCGCCCTTGAAATCGCCCGCAATACCGCCATCTCCACTGGCACCAACGCCGCCGTAATCTTTCCCGATAGCACCTTCGCTTCTGGCGATGCTTACAAATACCGCTCGATGGCTGTTGTCGCATGGAATGGAACCAACACGGCCACACCTGCAACCATGGTCGGCTCTTGGATCACACTCCCCCAAGGGATCGCCCTGCTCCCCAACTCAATCTCATCTCTGCCCAGTGCCACCAATGTCCAAGTCCGCATTCTAACGATCACCAACACCGCAAGTTTTCCCGCCGTTATTTTTCAGTCGGATGGTGGACTATCCGAAAATTCGACCGTCTTTCCTACAAACGGAATTGCATTTTTTGAGGGCACAGTTACAGGCACCACAACGAATCCCACCTCCAAAATGACAAACTTCGAAACCGTCCGTCTCACCCGTTACACAGGCCGAGCCTTCCCTACCCTTGCCCCCGCGCCATGAACTTTTTTACCCATGCCACGTCTCGCCGCCTTTCGGCGGCGTTCAGTCTCACCGAAGTCGTCATCGCCATGGGAGTCGCCGCCGTCGCCTTCACCTCCATCATCGCCTTATTCCCCCTTGGCCTGAATATGAGTAAAGAAAGTTACGAAGCCACCCAAGCCGCCGTGATTGCACAATCTATCATGGCAGATTTAAGTGATCAGGCTAGCGCTGGTACAGGAAAATTGATTCAAAAAACTGGTACCAATGCCATGAGTGCGGCCAATTACGAAACCATTCAGTTGATGGCCGCTAGCGGGGGCACCGACCGCTACATTTACCTCGCTTACGACCAGCAGATCCGAACCGACTCCTCCAATTCTCCAGTTATGCTTCGACCCAGCGCCTCCTTTGTCTCCTTGAACGGACCTGCGGATCCCACCTGGTTCACCCGTGGGACGAATGGCCCCATCCTTCTCGTCAAAGTCTCCCTCAAACACTCCTTTCGGCTGTCGGCATCAGGAACTTCAAATCCTCAAAGGGTGGATGTTACGATCGAAAGCCCGGCCAATGCCCCCGCCACCAACCGCGTCCAGTACGTGTTCAGCGGAGTTATCCCCCAAAATTGAAATCCTACCCCCAGCCCTGCGAATTGCCCCGCGTATGCGTGTCCCGCGAACGCGGGAGCTTAAACCCTTCATCCCTTAATCCCTTAACCCCACGCCGCCCTGCGGCGGCGTTCACCCTCATCGAACTCATGGCCGCCACGACAGTCCTGTCGGTGATTCTGCTGATGATGGTCGGCATGCAGGATCAGATGTCCAAGGCTTGGTCGAACTCCAACCGCCGAACCGACGCCACCCGCGAAGCTCGCGCCGCCTGTCTCCTTATGGCTCGAGACCTTTCTACTTTTGCCATGCGCGGAAAAGCCTTTGGTCGATTCGATAGCTTTCCAACCAATCTAACCAACGCGGGTGTCCCTTTTTACTACTACAACGGATCGGGGGGACTTGCCCCAGGGGGCGCTCCGAATTGCGCCCAATTCTTTGGCCTCATTCCCCAAGCCAGCAAAACCAACGACCCTGCCGATATCGCAATGGTTGGATACTATATCGCCCCAGCCACCAATACCAACGTCAATGGCTTCGTCACAACCAGCTACAATCTTTTTCGTTACTACATCGCCCCGTCAAACGCCGCTACCGGAATTGCCACTTGGCTGTCTTCCCCTAACGGGACCGCTCCCAATCTTTTCACTAACATTACCACCAACAGTGAAATCCTTGCCCGCAACGCCTGCAATCTTCAAATCATAATCTATTCAGGCACGACTATGAGTAACGGCCTCAACTTCAGCAACAAGGGATCTTCCAGCGGATTTTATCGGGGAAACAAAATGGGGATCGAACTCTCCTTTTACCCCGATGATACAGCCCAAAAAATCACGAACACAGCTTGGATGAACACGAATAATATTCAAAAATACGCCCGCTCCTTCGAATTTAAAATCGATTGTCCCAATGATTAAAACTCCCATGAAAACTTTTTCCCAGAAAAAACTTTGGATCAACTCCCCCAGCTTTGCCCTGATCAGCGTTCTCGCACTTGTCTCTTTGGCCGCCTTGACCGCCACCGCATTCTTGGCCTCCGCCCGGCTTGAGCGCCAAGCCACCAGTTCTATCGGGAACGCCACACGGCTCGAAATGGCTTTGAATTCGGGCAAAGTCTGTGCTTCCCAAGTCATC
The DNA here is from genome assembly GCA_044348085.1 of Methylacidiphilales bacterium. Lineage (GTDB taxonomy): Bacteria > Verrucomicrobiota > Verrucomicrobiia > Methylacidiphilales > Verrucolacustridaceae > Verrucolacustris. The sequence continues at coordinate 7,661 of JBIKTM010000064.1, forward strand.
AACGACAACTCGCAGGCAGACGTCGGTGGCAATACCCATATCGTCACCTACTGGCGGGGGAATAACGTTAACGACTGGACCAACGAACTGGGCTATCCCTTCATCGGCCAAATCAGAACGAATGGCGGTCGGGACAATGCCATATGGCACTACTTCCCCCTCTTCAGTCCCGCAGGCGTCACCAATCTCGACACCAACGTCATCCAAACCGCCATGCGCTTCACTAATACCCACCAAGGAACATTTTCCAACGATATGCAAGCTTACATGTCATCAACGAACGGTACCAACGGGTTTGTTGCCTCACCCGGCCTAAATCATCCTAGATGCGTTCAAATACCCCTTCTTGGAGGCCGCACCTCACCCCCCGTGGGGTGGGTCTACCTGAATCAAGAAAAGCGAAGGCCAGGCAGCAATTTAACCAACACTTCTCCCGCCGTCCGCATTGCCTGGTTTGCTGAAGACCTAGAAGGCCTCATCGATGCCGAACGCATGGGCGGCCTCACTTCCCGCCCCTCCGGAACCAATTCAGAGGAAATCTCGATCTCCAACGCGACGGGCACCAACGGCGCCCTCTTGTCCAGCGTTGCTACATTCACCAATAACCGCAAAGCCTACATTTCCTATGGTCTGCTCGCTTCGACCAATGTCAGCGGTTTGGCCAATCCAACCAACGCCCGATACTTTGCCAGCGGCCTTCGCGCTTGGGCCCCCACCAATTCCGCTCTCAATAACGGCGCCTTGGCTTGGATTCCCGCTGGAATTCCCATAAGTGGAAGCTCGACCGCCCCGAAGGGTTATACCAACCAGGGCTACACAAAATTAAACCTGAACAATCTTGTCTCCGGAACGCCGGCGGCTTCGGTGGCCAATATCGCCGCCGTGATCACGAATAATCTCCCCGGTTTCACCAATCGTGCAGGGGGCATGGCCGGAGGAACCTATGTTTCAAACATTGCCGCCAATATCAGAGACTATGCGGATACCGACAGCGATCCGACCTACATTGCTCCCGATGTCCGCGGATCTGAGGCAGTCGCTTGGCCAAACGAAATCATTTATCAGGTCACTTTCAGCAACACCGACACGCTCGCCACGGGAGGTGGTTTTCAGTATGCCTTCAAATTCAAGCAGTATATCGAAACATGGAATATTCATAACACCAATGTTCCAACGGGATCCCTTAGCATCTCGAACAATCTTGAGATTTTAGTGCGAATTCCGGGAACTGGTGGCAATACATTTTCTTTGGCTAGTTTAGCAACGGAAGATCAGAAAACACAGATCGCTACCAACGTAGCATCCGCCCCCGCCACTCTCCGACCAGGGGAGTTTGGCATGCTGGAAACCCCCGAACAGACCTTTATCTATTTTGCGGACGGCGCGACGAACGCTACCAATGTGATCTTCCAAGACTGTGGCAACAACCAAGTAGTTATTCGGCCCACCAACTCCAGCAGCGCCCCCCTCACCCGAACCATAGCAGGCATGCAGATTTATTCCGCAACGAATCTTGGCGGCACACTTACAACCGGCTCAGGCTGGTTGACAGCGAACCAGTTTGCATCTGCCATCCTGGCACCAAATGTTTATCGGTCGGGAGTCACCACCGTGGGCGGAGATCCACGAGCTCAATTTTTTCTACGAGATTGGCAAGTCAAATGTAGCCCCTACGTGAACTACTCAAGCCCTGGAGGAAGAAATTACGAGCAGGGAAATGCTTCCTTTCCGAATTCCGAGGTAAACCCGCAACTTTTTTGGCCCGATGGCGGCAGGACAATCGCAGGGGATAAGGGCGCAAACCCCGGCAATTTCAGTCAAAGACCCAACACTCTTTACGCTGGCAAGGTGGGCACGTGGTCTACCAACTTATCTCTAGCCCGGATCAACAACTCCGGATCCTTTAGTAACGTCTGTGAACTGGGGAATATCTTTGATCCCATGCAGTGGGCAGACACCACTCAATTGCCAGCAGCTGCTGGTGGCCAGAGAGGTCTTTGGACCAATCTTTCTGCGGCCGCGACCAACGATCCCCGTTTTTGCGGCCGGAGTTCTCTGCGGATCGGTCGGCCCGAGTTTACTCCCTTTGCCTTCACGAACATGTACGGCAACAGCATCCCCTCTATTCCAAATATGGGAATGTCATCAGCCGCTCTACTCGATCTTTTTGCCACGACCAATGGCACCAGTGTTGCGGGAGGACCATACACCTTGGGCGGAGGAAAAATTAACCTCAACACCGCCCCTGCACCTGTCCTTCGCGCCTTGGCAGGAGGAATTCGTCTTACCAGCGATCCTATGCTGACTGGGGTGGGTGGAAGCGGAACCAACTTCCCCATCCCCTCAGCCATGGCTGAAGCCTTTGCCCAAGGAGTCATGCGCTTTCGCTCCAAATACCCCATCCTCACCCCTAGCCACCTCTGCTTCATTGGAACAGATCCATCTTGGCCCAATACCAACACTTGGCCTCTCAACGCTGTCTTTGGAAATACCAACTCAATCGCTCTTTCAACTGTCCCCGGGAATACTTTGAGCACCACCAGGGTTAATGTGACCGCGTGGAACGATCAAGCCGCGGAAGAGTGGTTTTCCAAGATATACGCACTGTCTTCATGCCAGAGTCATAACTTTCGCATTTACGTCGTCGCTCAACTGGTCGCCACTAACAGCTCGGGTCAAACCAACGCCATCGGTCCACTCGTAAAGAAATATTACCAGATTTATGCCCGGAATGGCTCCTCCGCAGCTGCCCTACCTGATACCACCACTTACCCTGGCAACACGATCTACTCATGGAAACCATCCGTCGGAGTAATCGACATTTCTAAATCCGATTACTAAATTAATTTACTCGCCAAACATTCACGTTTTTTTATTTTATGACAACAAATAACCCCAACCAGACAAGAAGTTTTTCCAACTAGTCTCCGTAGAGCATACTTTTTATGAAATCACATGACAAAGCCCCTGCTTGGTGGGTTCGCTTTTCCCAAGGCATAAAGAAGGTCTTCTCCTTAGCCGCAATAGTATGCCTAATTTTTGGCCAACGGTTGTGTGCCCAGTCCCTCACAGGCGGAGAAACCAACCAGCCCGCTCGCCTTTGCATCGCTCTTGCACAACCTGGGGAGAATGAGACCGTAGCTTGGAATCAAGGCAAGCCGATGTGGAAGCGGCCAGCCTATCCGGGGTACGCAATGGGTGATTACACCCTGCCAACCGGCCCTCTAACGCTGGAGCTGCGTCATCCATCTCGACCTGTGTCCGTCATTAAGGAAAAGCTCGTCGGGGGAAAATGCTATCTTCTTGTAGTCGACAAAAAACCCAACCAAGACCCAAAGACCCAAGAACAATATCCCATGATCACAGATACCCGTTGGATAGAATTGCCATGGGGAAAACCGTCTGGCCAATCCGCAATCTTTGCTTATGGCGCTGGCCCAAATCCGATAACGCTTCGCCCGAATAACAAGACCATAAATCTATCCCCTGGTCAGGTCACAAAAATATCCGATGGATACGCTCTGCTATCCGATTCTGCTGGAAATCCCTTGATGGACTTCAATCCAACTGGTGATACTTTTTTTCTTCTAGTACTTTTTTTTGATTCTTCAGGCAAGCTTGCGCCGATTCGGTGCCACTACTACTAATCGCTATCTCGACTACGATGATCAAATCAATTTAAACATAAAAACTTCTTAAGATTCTTTGACTCTTCAGCGCTTTACCCAACACCCTCACCCCAAACACCTCCGTCTCCCGATGCCCACCCAAAATCAGGTTGATGCCTAGCTCTTTTGCCTTCACCTCCGTCGGATAATTGGCCTCTCCCGTGATCAACGTGTCTAGCCCCGCCATCATCACCTGATCCAAATCCCCAAATCCCCCCGTCACAATTCCAATCCTCCGACATATCCTCGGTCCACCCTCAATAACCTTCACACTGCTCGCCAACCCTTCGAAGCTCCCCCCCCGACTCCGTCGGGGCCGGGAGCGAAGTAGGGTCACTCGACTCACCTTGTTGATCAACTGCCTCAAACTCGCCCTCCCACCCTCCACCATTAAACCAATCTCCTTTCCCATTGCCTTTCCAAATCTTTTCCGTCTCCACTTCTCCAACCCCAAGGCCCTCAGGAGGCCGATCGAATTTCCCAACACGGGATGCGCGTCCAACGGAAGATGGGAGGAGTAAATCGCCACTCCCAATCTCTTTGCCTCCCGAATCCGTTTTGCCCGTATCTTCCGATCCAATGCTGAACTCCCCCAAAACAGCCCGTGATGAACAATCAGAAAATCCACCTTCTCTTTACCCGCTTTTCGAATCGATTCCAGATCCGCATCCACCGCCCACCCAATCTTTTCCACGATCCGGTTATGAGACACCTGCAGCCCGTTCTTTGCCCCAGGATAGTCTCGGAACTTTTTTGTCTCCAAAATCCTGTCACACTCATTGGCTAACACTCGCGGGGTCATAAATGATTTGTATCCCAAAGATGCTTTGAATCCAAACCCGCGGCGCCCACCAATGGGCGCCCTACATATCAGCGAGCCACCCGTGCTCTTATTCAATCCTCATGTTGGGCGGGCATCTTGCCCGCCATCAGACGTCACCCAATCAAGCTGGATCGCAGATTTTTCTCAAACGCTGTATATCTTTGAGAGCATCCCTAACCCTCATGAATCCCCAACCCTCTGTTGTCCTCGAACACCCCTCTTTTCTGATCGTCGATAAACCGTCCGGATGGCTCGTTCATCCCACCCGTCCCGATGGAACTTTCACGCTCATCGACTGGCTCCGCGACCAGTATCCCGATGAATTCCTTTCCCTCGTCAGCCGACTCGACCGCGAGACGTCCGGCCTTCTTCTGGTGGCAAGGGGCAAAGAAAACGCCTCCTTGTTTGGTAAAATGCAGCAACGCCGGGAAATTCATAAGTCATACCTCGCCCTTGTTCATGGGCGGCCCCCTGAATATGGCCTGATCGACCAGCCCCTCGACCGACTCGGCAAACATCAACCCAGCCGAATCTATATGCGACAAGCCGTCATCCCCGGCACCTACCCCGCACAGACCGAGTACAAAACCCTCAAAACACGTACCCACCCCAAATTTGGAGAGATAAGCCTTGTTGATGCCTCCCCTAGGACCGGCCGACTCCACCAAATCCGTGCACATTTCGAATTTATTGGGTTTCCAGTCCTAAATGACAAGATTTACGGCCAAAAAGATGAAGTTTTCATAGACTATATCGATAAAGACACTAGAAACGCGCCAAAAATGGCAAGACATAGCCTACATTCTGCTAAATTGTCCTTTGTTTTAGGCACAGAGGCGATTTGTCAGGAAATTGCGCTGCCTGAGGATCTGGCCGAAATTTGGAACGCCGCAAATCTGGTAGGGACGCGTATCCCTACGCGTCCATGTGAATGACCGAAACCCCAAGACCTTGGTAGGAGGTAGGGCGGCCAGTCCCTTGGCCGCCTAATTGAACCTTCAATTTTATGAATACAGCCGAAGTAGGCTGTAACAGCCCGCCCAACGAATCTTGAAATTTAAGTTTGAGCTCTGAGCCTGACCGCTTATGAAATCGCCTATGCCCTACCCCATTTACCGGCTTCCCCCCTTCAAGGTCGATAAAGTCATGTTGGCCACAGCCGAAACAATCGACTGGGGACTCAAACTCCTCGGCATCCCACCTCTCTGGAAAGAAACCCAAGGCGAAGGCACCAAGGTGGCCGTCCTAGATACTGGAATCGCCCTCGAACATCCCGACCTACAACCTGCAATCCTGGAAGCCCGCGACTTCACCCGCAGCCCCTCCGCAGCCTATGACGCCCAAGGTCACGGTACTCACGTCTCGGGCATCATTGCCGCCAGACGCAACGCCAAAGGAATCGTCGGAGTCGCTCCCCAATCGAAAATCATCGCGGCCAAAGTTCTAAACGACGAAGGGGCCGGAACTTCCCAAGACATCGTCGCCGGCATCCACTGGGCGATCGAATCTGGGGCCGACATTCTGTCGATGAGCCTGGGCAGCCCAGAACCCGACGAAGAGATTCACCAAGCCCTCCTTAACGCTATCTCGAAAGGCATCTTCGTGATCACCGCCGCTGGCAACGAAGGCCCTGACCTCGACACCGTGGGCTACCCAGCAGGCTTTCCTGAAATGGTAGCCGTCGGTTCGATCGACCGCCGAAAACGCCTCTCCCAATTCTCGTCTCGTGGCCGACAGGTCGATGTGGTGGCTCCAGGCGATGAGATCACCTCCTGCTATCCTCCTCGCAGTTACGCCACCCTCAGCGGCACCTCGATGGCTACCCCCTTTGTCTCCGGCGTAGTTGCCCTCGCTCTGGCGAAACACCGAAAAATAGGAGGAAAGACGCCTCTCCGCACCCAGCAGGATCTCATCGAACACTTGTGCCGCACCTCCGCCGATGCCGGCTTGGCCGGGTTCGACCCTCTCTATGGTTGCGGAATCATCAATCCGGCAAAGTTGCTTAAGGGGTAAGCAACATTCCTAGGGGCCTAATCCAAATACCCCGTGCCCAGATTCCCAACCTTATGTGGGGCGGGCATCTTGCCCGCCATAGAAAGAGACCCTACCTAGCTACAAATTTCACCCTTGCTGAGCTGGCTGCTGAATCTGAACCCCCTGCAACGGGATACGCGAAACAATCTTTCCATCATACAAAACATCCAACGAATACTGCCCAGGACTTGGCAAGCGCAGCCCTGCAATGTTGAAGATGAAGTTTTGACTCCAAAAAAACGCCTGTGCGGGAGGTTCCCCCATCGTGAACTCAATCCTTGGACCCCCTTCAGGGAGAATCGCCTTTCCATCCGAATCGATAAAAGAAATCTGAATCGTGTGCTTCCCTTCGTCCCCCGTGCGAAAAAGAAGCCTGAGTGCAATCGAACAGTGCGGATGTACTGCGGGGTACTGCCTCGCACAGATGGTGTCAAAGGACCCCAAAACACAAAGCTTCCCCTGATAATCACTGGCCGAATCTGCAATCAGAGCGGTAAGAACTTCCATCTATTCAACTCTATCCGATTTTTCACCACTTTGGTAGGGGCGGTTTGATCCTATCCCGCCTCGCGAATCATCGATTTACACATTTCAACGAGGCGACCATGGGACTGGTCGCCCTACCAAACCCCACAAATTTCCAACTCCCTTTGTCTTCATCTTCATCTTAAACTTCCCCTATGCCCCCTCTTCACCTCTTTATCATGGCTGGAGGTTCTGGTGAGCGCTTCTGGCCGCTCAGCCGAAAGGCGAAACCCAAACACCTGCTCAAACTTGTCTCCTCAAAAACTCTTCTCGAGGAAACTGTCCTCCGCCTCAAACCCCTGGCACCCAGACCTTCCAATCTCCTGATCCTAACCAATCACGAGCAGATCCCCGGCATCCGCAAAGCCCTGCCCCGCTTCCCCAAAAGCTCGCTGATTCCCGAGCCCGCCAAGCGCGATACCGCTCCTGCGGCTGCCCTGGCAACAGCCCTTGCTCTTCGCTCCCATCCCGACGCTATCTTGGCCCTACTCCCAGCCGATGCCGTGATCGGAAAGGCCCCGATTTTTCGGGCCCAGTTAGCCGCCGCTGCCCGTGCCGCACACAGCTCCCCATCTTTTGTCGCCTTGGGCATCAAACCTTCCTACCCCGCCACGGGCTTCGGATATCTTCACCTGGGTCGAAAGACCCTGCCTCAAATCAAGGGTGGCCCCTTTCTGTGCGTTCGTCGCTTTGTAGAAAAGCCATCCTTGGCGAAAGCGAAGACCTTCCTGAAGTCCCGTCAGTATGCGTGGAATGCGGGCATCTTTGTTTGGAAAGCTTCCACCTTCCTCGCAGAGGCACGCCGACAACAACCCGCCCTCGCCCGTTTTATCGAAAGATTTCCCAAACGCGGTTCTTATGCTTCCTACCTAAAACGAGAATTTCCCAAGCTACCGAAAATCTCTGTCGACTACGCCATCATGGAAGGCGCGAAGTCTGTTCTGGCTATCCAAGCTGCTTTTCCTTGGGATGACGTAGGCTCATGGAGCGCGCTACCCGCCCACCTACCGACAGATAAGAAGGGAAATACGTTTCGGGGCCCCATCCTCTCGTTAGAAAGCCGAAATACCCTCGCCCTAGCTCAAGGGGACCGTCCTATCGCCCTCCTCGGGACGGAGAACCTGGTTGTCGTCGATACGCCTGATGCACTGCTCGTCTGCCCTAAAAATCGGGTTCAAGAGGTAAAAAAGCTTCTGCCCCTTTTGCCAGATCATGTGATCTGATTGGCGGTCGGATGTGCGTCCCCGCTCATCTAAAGAGGGTACGGATGAGCGTCTCGCTCATCCTAGGACGACCCGGAGGGTCGTCCGTACCAATCTTCGAGCCTTATATTTTCCAGCTTTTCGGCATTCGGAGTAGCAGCGGGCTCACCAACAAAACAATTAGTGGTTTAAACCACACATCGGTCGCCAAATAGATCGGCTTTCCCATCCCGTCGCACATAAGCCCGATACAGGCGATCGATAGGATTGCTCCCTTCCACTTTCCACCTTTCATCTCGGACCAATAACTAACAGCAGCAAATGCGAGCAGGGGTGAGATGAGCACATAGCTATTTGTCTCAGCCCGAGGATTGAAAATCGTCCAAATCAAGGCGGTAGCGACCCATAATCCCCAAGAGCCGTTCATGAAACCCCCACGCCGATATTTCCAAATCACAAACCCCAGAGCCGCACCCGATGCCGTTACGCGGCTCAAAGAATTAAATGGCAACGGATTTGGGAATCCTGCTTTCTCCAGCATTCCAAATAGGTCGCTTACCCGAAGATTTTCCGGTGTGTAGGAGTGAGTCAGCTTTGCCCAGAATTCGATCCACTGTCCCGATACGTAAGCTGGATCTGGGTGAATGAGTCCAATAATTGCCACGGCCACAAGTCCGCCGAGAAGGGGGATCCGAATCGGAGCAAATACTGCAAAAGCCAACAGCCAAGGAGCGACCGAGATCGGTTTAAGGACCAGCGCTAAGGTCAAGCATGCCGCAGCAAGTTTCCACTTCTCATCACGTATGCTGATACAAAGGAGCACGAGAGATGCGGAAAGAGCTAAATTCGTTTGCCCATTGTTAATCGCAGCTAATGAAGCGGGTACGGCCAGCAGAACTAGCAGCGCAAACGCTGAGTCAAACTCCCCCCGCCCGCTACTCTTCTTATTAAAACTTCTAGTAAGCCTCCATAATCCCCATGCAAAGAGTCCGAATCCGAACAAGCGCCACACGATCTCCCCAAGGACAGCGGGTTGTATCAGATGAAATGGGGTGAAAAGAACGGCAAATGTGGGCGCGTACAAAAATCCATGAGTCCCCCCAGGATACATCGATTCACCCAACCACCAGTGACTCGAGGCAAATCTGTAGTTTGGGACAACCCCCGTCCGATCAGGGTTAAAAACCAGATACAACGACATTCCTAGAAAAACCGAAACAAGAACAGAAAAACCAAAAATGTTCCAGCGATTGCGCATAGATGATTTCAAGCGATCTGTGGTAACGAAGCAAGTGAGCTTATCGAAACTACCCCTACCCGTCCGACGCAGAGCAGGTGCTACAGGAATTCCACTTTGCCCGTGCTCACATCGTAGACAGCACCCACCATCATGACCTTATCTTCCCGAACCAATCGATCCAAAATCCGGCTTTTCTCCCGAATATAGTTCATCGTATTGAGGACATTCTTGCGAGCCACCTCATCGACAAACGCCTTCTTTTTATCATCAGCCCAATTTGAAAAATCCTTCAACTGGCTAGGATCGATAGACCCTTGGATAATGCCAACCAACTCATCCAAATGGTCACATCCAGTTGCCTCCACCGCCGTTTTGCCAGCCACTTTGAGCTCTACCGAGGCCTTCACGGCCCCACACGATGTATGTCCCAAAACCATCAGGAGCTTGGCTCCTGCCACCCCGCAGGCGAACTCCAAGCTGCCGATCATTTTGTCCCTTGCCACATTTCCGGCGATACGCGCGACAAAGGCATCTCCAAGCCCGAGATCAAAAATGTGCTCCACCGGAGCCCGGCTATCAATGCACCCCAAAACAGCCGCAATCGGAAATTGCCCCTTTGCCGTAGCTCCCGCCTGTCGTCTCAAATCCCGAACCAGAGGTCGCCCATCCAGGAAACGCTGATGTCCGGCCTTTAAGAGATCCAGAACCTCCCTTGGTTTGATCGAGTTCTGCAACTCCCTGCTCGAGTAGTCAGCAAAGGGAACCTGCTCATCAAATCGGCTGTACTTCTCCTTAAGTCCGACCGTTTTAAACTCCACCCCGTGTGCCTTCGCCGTGACATTTTTGAAATCGGCAAGGAGGTCTAAGATATCTGGATCGATATAATCGGCATTGCGAGCGTCGATCATAATGGATCCACCTGCAGGAATCGCATAAAGAGATTTTTGCATGGCAGCGCGATTCAGAAAGCTTACTTGGGGCGGAAGCTCAATCCGCATCACATTTCCAGAAATGTGCTTTTCAAGTACCTGATGAATCGGCCTACGAAAGTTGCTGTAGAGAATGAAAAGCAAGCTCACCCCTAGGCCAATCAGGATTCCGGTTAAAAGATTGGTAAACACAATCGCAATGACCGTGATGGCAAACGGGAGAAACTGATATTTTCCTTCTTTCCACATTTGACCAATGATCTTTGGGCTCGCCAGCTTGTAGCCGGTCACAATCAAAACTGCTGCCAAAGCACATAGCGGAATCTGATTCAGCCAGCGCGGCAGCAGCGCGACACAGCCAAGAAGCAAGACCCCGTGAAAGATGGCAGAGATTTTCGTCTGCGCTCCTGCATTCAAATTTGCTCCCGAACGAACAATCACGCTGGTCATCGGCAACCCGCCCAAAAAGCCCGACACCATATTCCCCGCACCCTGAGCCAACAGCTCCCGGTTCGCTGGACTCTTCCGCTGTTGAGGATCGATCTTATCCACCGCCTCGATCGTCAAAAGGGTCTCCAAACTGGCGATCACCGCTAAGGTAACTGCAGCTCCGTACACAGCGGGTTTGGCCAATGCGGAAAAATCGGGAAAGGAAAACAGCTGTAGAAAACCCGAGGCTCCCTCGGCGACGGGCACCTGAACCAGGTGAGTGGGAGCTATGGCCCAAGGATGACCCATTTGAATCAGGACAAGATTCACTGCCGTTCCAAATAACACCGCGACCAAAGGCCCGGGGATGAGAGATTTCTGCAGCCAGGATACCTTTCCCCAAAAAATGAGAAGTCCGACCGACAACAACCCGATCACTGCCGCCCCTGGAAGAAACATTTGCAATGCAGCAGGAAGCTCAGTGAAGGTGTTTTTTTGGTTCGTCTGACAGAAATCGGTATCTCCTACCGGATTTGCATCGTATCCCACCAGATGTGGGAGCTGCTTTAAGATAATAATGATCCCGATTGCTGCAAGCAGCCCCTTTACAACACTGGATGGGAAAAAGGAGGAGAGAAATCCGCCCTTGAGGATTCCAAATACAATCTGCAAAGCCCCGGCCACGATGACCGCTACTAGAAATGCCTGAAAGGAGCCAAGTTCCGCTATCTGAGTCGCCACCACAGCAGTTAACCCAGCTGCAGGACCCGTAACGCTGGTACTGGAACCACTCAACGCACCTACCACCAAACCACCCACAATCCCAGCGATGATTCCAGCAGCTAGCGGGGCGTTAGAAGCTAATGAGATGCCAAGACAGAGAGGAAGCGCGACAAGGAAGACAACCAATCCAGCAGGCAAATCTTTGGCGAGGTTGGAGGGCTTAAAGAGTGATAATGTGTTCATGAAATTTTTTTAGATGAGACAAAGTTTCACGTCCCGGCGAGGGTGAAGAGCACCCTCAAGGCACAATCGATTTTCTTTGAAAGTTGCATATACGACTAGAATGGTCGTTATATAACACAGATGAACGTGGGTCAACAACTATTTTCCGCCGTGATGACACACCGCTGTGATTGGAGTCGAGGGAATGCTTAAAGATATAGCAGTTGTATGGGTCTGTAATGATGGCGGCATGAAAAACCATGTAGGGCGGGCATCTTGCCCGCCTCATACCCAGCGACCACGAATGGTCGCCCTACATTCCCCTTTAAGCTTCAAGCCCATGCATTCTTGCCCGCCTCTCGACCTATTGCGACCACGAATGGTCGCCCTACAAAAAAAACCCCCCGGAGCCCAATCACTGGCTCCGAGGGGTTTCTAAACTAACTGTTTTCTAAATATTCTTTAGAAGCTGTAGACAACTTCAGCACCAGCATAGTGAGCCGGGCCGCTGCTGTTGGATGCACCGGCATTGGTTCCGGTACTGGTACCGGAAATGTTGTCACCCCAATCCAAGCGGTACTCAGCGCGGATCAGAACATTATCGATCACGTTGAAACCAGCAGTGATCGTATATTCCCACCAGCTAAGGCCAGAGGATTGGTTGTTGTTACCCAAGTCGTTATTAATTTTATTCAGGTTATCACCACCGAAGTACTCACCACGGCTGCACAGCGAGAACCAGTCGTTAAACTGATACTTTGCATAGGCCGAAGCACCCCACCAAGTGGTGTTGTTTGCACCATTCGCGCCACCGTTTGTTCCGTTCGTTCCAGCGGTGTTACCGAGGACGCTATCGAAGGCAAAAAGGAGCTTATCATTGGCAAACTTAGGAGCCCAGTTGCCCCAAGAGTTGTAGATGATCGTCCATGCACCACCTGCTGCAGATGTTGAGCCAACATTCGAGGGCAACGCATTTTGGTTCGTTGCACCAGGGGTTGTTCCTGCAGTAGGGTTTCCAGTGCTGTTTTCACTCGCAGTGCTGTACTCGAAGTTATGGCTCCAGTTCGCGTTTCCACCGGGGTTGGTCACGTTGAGGGCGGCCAAGAGGGCCACGCCATCGCTTCCACCAGAAGTGGTTGTGTTGTTGTCGCTGTTCGCACCGTTAGCCACACCCAACTTACCGTCGAGGTACTCATCGAACTTGTAGGACGAGAGAACACCCGTGTACCAGAAGGGGAACTGGTTATAGAGCAAGCCGTAGGTGATGTTCATGTTTGCGGGACGTTCCATTACCTCGTAGCCGAGGATGGAGGCGAACTTACCGACTTTGAAGTCCCAGCCGTTACCCACAGGGGCGCGGAGTTGAACATAGGCCTGTTCGAGGAACAGATAGTTCGAATCTTGCGCAGAATTGGATTGGACCGAAGGATTCGCCAAGTACTTGGCGTCTTCACCGATCATCACATCAACGCGGAATCCAGCTTGAGC